>CAVYIA010000007.1:0-180977 GCA_963768465.1 uncultured Thermoleophilaceae bacterium
CACGTCTCTCTCATCTGCTCGGACGAGGACTGCGCCGTCGAGGTGGAGGCCTGGGGCGAGCTCGCCGAGGTCGAGCTGCTCGTCTGCGACGGCTGCGGCTGCACGCTCCAGGTGCTCTCGGTCAGCGAGGCCGCGCCCGTCACGGCCACGCTCGTCCAGCTGCCGCGCCGCCGGCGGAGGCTACGCGCCGCGCGGCGTGAAGCTGCAGTCCATCCGCTTCACCCCGCGGATGAACGAGCCGAGCAGCGGGTCGGGCTCGCCGGCCTCGATGTCGGGGATCTGGGTGAGGATCTCCCCGAAGATCGAGCGCAGCTGCGTGCGCGCCAGCGAGGCGCCCAGGCAGTAGTGCGGGCCGCCGCCGCCGAACCCGAGGTGGTAGTTCGGGTCGCGCGTGACGTCGAAGCTGTAGGGGTCCTCGATCGCGCTCTCGTCGCGGTTGCCCGAGAGGTAGAACATCACGACCTTCTCGCCCGGCTGGAGCGTCTCGCCGTGAAGCTCCACCGGCTCCCTGACGGTCCGCCGGAAGTGCATCACGGGCGTGGCCCAGCGCACGAACTCCTCGACGGCGACCGGCAGCCGCGTCTCGAGGTCCTCGCTCGATGTACGCCCGCTGGTCGGGATGCAGCGTCAGCGCGCGCATCGCGTGTGAGGTGGTGTGCCGGGTGGTGTCGTTGCCGGCGACGGACAGCAGCACGAACCAGGCCGAGATCTCGGCGTGCGTGAGCCGCTCCCCGTCGATCTCCGCCTGGACGAGCGCGGTCATCAGGTCGTCGCTCGGGTGCTCCTCGCGGTGGGCCGCCATCTCGGAGGCGAACTGCGAGAGCGTGAAGATCGCCTCGCCCAGCGCCGCCATCGGCTCCCGTCCGCCGAGGAACTCCTCGTCGCCCACCGAGACGATCGTGTCGGCCGCGGCGACGATGCGCTCGCGGTCGGCGTCGGGCACGCCGATCATGTCCGAGATCGTCTGGAGCGGCAGCCGCTTGGCGATCAGCGCGACGAAGTCGCCGCCGCCGGTCGGCGCGGCCTCGGCCACGATCTCCTTCGCGGCCTGGCGGATGCCCTCCTCGATCCGGGCGACCTGCCGCGGCGTGAACGCGGACGACACGAGCCCGCGCAGCTTCGTGTGCCGCGGCGCGTCCATCGCGATGAACGAGAGCGTGGCCTCGAGCAGCTCGGGCGCCACGTCCCCGAGGACCACGCCGTCGGCGGACGAGAAGCAGTGCGGGTCACGCGAGATCCGCTTGATGTCGTCGTAGCGGGTGATCGCCCGGTAGCCGGTCGGGTTGACCTGCGGGATCGCCGCCAGGTCGTCCTCGATCGGCGGCATCTCGGCGATCGGCGATTCGCGGCGGAGCAGCGCGAAGCCCTGCTCCTGCTCCTCCTCGGGAAGCTCCCAGAAGGTGAGCGAGCTGAGGTTGACGCTCTTGGGATCGCTCAGGTCGATCGAGATGCGCGCACCCTAGCCGAACCCCCGATCTCCGCAGCGGGTATAAACGCATGGCCCCGATGCCCGAGCGCGCCGCGCAGCCCCAGATCTCGAGCGCGACGCGCAGGCTCCTGCGTTCGGCGCGCACGCTCACCACCCCGCTCCTCCCGGACGACTACCTCGAGCTGATCAACCCGATGTGGTCCACGCGCGAGCTGCGCGGCCGCATCGAGGCGATCCGGCACGAGACCCACGACACGGCGACCGTGGTCATCCGGCCGTCGTTCCCCTGGCCGGGACACCGGCCCGGGCAGTACCTGCGCCTGGGCGTGGAGATCAACGGCGTCAGGCACTGGCGTGCCTACACGATCACCTCCGATCCCGAGCACCCCGAGGGCCTGGTCTCGATCACCGTGAAGTGCGTGGACGAGGGCAAGCTGTCGCCCTACTTCGTCAGGACCGCCGAGCCGGGCCAGATCGTGTTCCTCGGCGAGGTGGAGGGCACGTTCGGCAACGGCCGGCGCGCCCCGGAGCGATCGCTGTTCGTGAGCGCGGGAAGCGGGATCACCCCGATCTTCAGCCTGCTGCGCAGCCTCGACCGGGTGGACGGGCTCGGCGACGCGGTGCACCTCTACTGCATGCGCGATTCGGGCGACTTCATCTTCGAGTCGCTGCTGCGCGAGCTCGAGCGGCGCCGTCCGGGCTACCGCCTGCACGTGCGAGAGAGCTCGCGCGAAGGACGGCTGACGCCCGCGGAGCTCGAGAGCCTGTGCCCGGACTGGCGCGAGCGCGACGCGTTCCTCTCCGGTCCTCGCGGGCTGCTCGACTCGATGAAGGCCCACTGGCAGCAGGCCGGCGATCCCGACCGTCTGGACATGGAGCGCTTCCAGCCGATCATCGGGGGCGACGAGGTGGAGCCCGGCGCGGGTGGGACGGTGCGCTTCCGCGTGACCGACTTCGACGCCGACTGCGACGGCACCACGCCGATCCTCGTGGGCGGCGAACAGGCGGGCGGGCTGCTCCCGTTCGGCTGCCGGATGGGCATCTGCCACACGTGCGTCGGGCGTCTCCAGGAGGGTCGCGTGCGCGACCTGCGCACGGGCGAGGTGCACGGCGAGAAGGGCCAGATGATCCGCACGTGCGTGAACTGCCCCGAGGGACATGTCGAGATCGACCTATGAGGAGCTGCCGGTGACGGTGACGACGACCAACCCGCTGCACCGGCTCTCGCCGGAGGCGATCGAGGAGCTCGGGAACGAGTTCCAGGCGATCCACGACGAGGTCGATGGCGGACCTGGGAGAGCGCGACGCCGTCTACATCCGGAGCATGATCGAGTTCCACCGGCGGCTCGCCGTCATGTCACGGATCGTGCTGATGGCCTCGCGCTACCGGCCCGCGTGGCTGCTCGGCACCGCCGGACTGTCGGTGGCGAAGATCCTCGAGAACATGGAGATCGGCCACAACGTCCTGCACGGCCAGTGGGACTGGATGAACGACCCGAACATCCACTCGTCCACCTGGGACTGGGACACCGCCTCGCCCGCGTCGGCCTGGAAGCACTCCCACAACTACCTGCACCACACGTACACCAACGTGATCGGCAAGGACCGCGACCTGGGCTACGACATCATGCGCATCGACCCCAGGCAGCCCTGGCACCCGATCTACCTGCTGCAGCCGATCTACAACCTGCTGCTGATGGGCCTGTTCGAGTGGGGCGTTGCGGTGCACGACCTCGACTTCGAGGCCATCCGCAAGGGGAAGAAGCCGAAGGAGCAGCTGCGCGACGAGCTGCGCGCGATCGGCCTGAAGGCGCGCCGCCAGATCGTGAAGGACTACATCGCCTTCCCGCTCCTCAGCGGCCGGGAGTGGAAGAAGACGGCCTACGCGAATCTCACGGCGAACTTCGTCCGCAACCTGTGGTCCCACGCGATCATCTTCTGCGGCCACTTCCCGGACCAGGCGTACACGTTCAACGAGGCGGACATGGAGGACGAGACGCGCGGCGCGCTGGTATGTCAGGCAGCTGCTCGGCGCGGCGAACATCGAGGGCAGCCCGGCCTTCCACGTGATGAGCGGGAACCTGAGCTACCAGGTGGAGCACCACCTGTTCCCGGACATGCCCAGCTCGCGCTACCAGGAGATCGCTCCACGGGTCCGGGCCATCTGCGAGCGCTACGGCCTCCCCTACAACACCGGCCCGTTCCGCAAGCAGTGGGGCACGGTGCAGCGCACCATCCTGCGCCTCGCCTTCCCCGGCGGGAAGGAGCGCCCCAAAGCGCCGCCGTGGCGCGAGCCGGAGGCGGCTCCGGCGCCGGCTCCCGCGGGGGTCGCCCCGGGCGTGCCCGCGTTCCCCTAGGCGATCGTGCCGATGCTCGTGCGGGCTGCGAGCACCTGGACGAAGGCGGCGACCACGGCCGGGTCGAACTGCGTGCCGGCGTGCGCCTGGAGCTCGGCCAGGGCCTGCGCCGGCGAGCGCGCCGGCCGATAGGGCCGGTTGGTGGTCATGGCGTCGTAGGCGTCGCACACCGCGATCACGCGCGCGGCCAGCGGGATCTCCTCGCCCGCGAGCCCGTCGGGGTAGCCGCCGCCGTCGAAGCGCTCGTGCGTCGAGCGCACGAGCTTGGCCGCCTGCGAGAGCGCCGGAGCCGCGCTGAGGATGCGCTCGCCGATCAGCGTGTGGGTGCGGATGAACTCCCACTCCTGGTCGTCGAGCCGGTCGGGCTTGTCCAGGATCGCCTCGGGGATGCCGACCTTGCCCACGTCGTGGAGGGCGGCGGCCTGAAGCAGCGCGGTCCGCTGCTCCGGGGGCAGGTCGATTCGCTCGGCCACCGCCTCGCAGAGGTCCGTCACGTCGCAGAGGTGGACGCCCAGGTCGGGGTTTCGCTCGGACAGCGCCTTGAGCAGCGCGTCGGTGGCCTGGCGCCCGGCCGAGGCCCGGCCGCTGCCCTTGCTCGCGTAGAGGCGCTGGTCTGCCTTGCGCAGCGCCTCGGATGGGTCGGCGCCGTCCAGCGGCAGCACGACGGCGCCGTACGAGGCGGAGATGCTGAAGCCCTCGCCGTGGGCCGAGAGCGCCGCCGCCGCCGCGGCCGCGAGCGGCTCCGCGTCGAGGACGAGGCGGCCGAGGACGCAGAACTCGTCGCCGCCCATGCGGTAGGCGGTGCCGCGGTCCTCGACCGCATCGCGCAGCGAGCGTCCGAGCCGGGCCAGCAGCGCGTCCCCGGCCGGGTGTCCGAAGGTGTCGTTGTAGGCCTTGAAGCCGTCCAGGTCGAAGAGGGTGAGGAGCACGGGATCGTCCGGCGTCGCGCCCGCGAGCCGGCCCTCCAGGTCCTCCATGAGCATTCGCCGGTTGGGCAGCTCGGTGAGGGCGTCGTGGTACGCCTGGAACTCGAGAAGCTCGCTCGCGCGCTTGCGCTCGGTCACGTCCTCGACCTGCGCGATCGCGTGGATCGCGCGGCCGGCGGCGTCGTGGACCACGGAGAAGCTCGCGACGCAGCACAGCTCGGCGCCGTCGGTCCGCAGCCAGCGGCCCTCGACCTGCTGGCCGGTGGGCTCGTCGCGGAGCAGCGCGACGGCGCTCGCCGCGTCGTCAGGATGGACCGCGTCCTGGATCGACCGCGCGAGCAGCTCGTCCTCGCCGCTTCCGAGCATCTCGCAGATCGACCGGTTCACCTGTATGAAGCGCCCGAACGCCGCCGGCTCGAGGCTCACCAGCGCCATGCCGATCGGAGCGTTGTCGAAGGCGCCCCTGAAGCGCTCCTCGCTCACGCGCGTCTCGGCACGCACGTCCTCGTTGAGGCGCCACGCGATCACCGCGCCGGCACCGGCCGCGACGATGAAGGCGGTGTGGATCGCCGCCCAGCGCCATGGGTGGTCGATCGCGTCCTGGTGGTTGTACACGGCGCTCGGGTCGAGCGCGCCCATGACGCCGTGGTGCACGAGCACGTACAGGGCCGCGAGGATGAACGGCAGCCAGTCCTCGTAGAGCGTGAGCAGGATGAGGACCACGAAGAAGTGGAAGTGCGCCTCGATCACGCCGCCCCAGACGTGCACGAGCACCGCCGACGAGGTGATCAGCCCGAGCGAGACCATCGCGGACGCCGCGCGGCGGTTCCCGTGGAAGACCATCGCCAGCACCGCGAATGCTGCGACGGCCGACCCCTCGAGCAGGCTGTGGAGCAGCGGGTACCCGCGGGCGAGCGCGAACGCGATCAGGCCGACCACGTGGATCCAGAGCAGGGTCAGCAGGGCGCCGTGGCGGCGCCGCCAGGCATCCTCGGGCAGCGTCCCCCCGTGCGGGAGCAGGCGCCGGAGGGCCTCGCTCGTGTCTGTCGCGGCCTGGAGGGCCACGTGACCGCTATCGGCAGGCCGCGAGCGGCTCCTGAGCCGTCAGGCGGGCTCGATGGCCCAGGCCCGCGCCAGGTTGCGCGCGGCGAACGTGTTCAGCATGTCGGCGAAGCCCTCCGGGGCCGGCGGCAGGAGCTCGCCGCCCGCGGCGACCGTCCCGAGCACGCGCTCCGAGGCCTCCCGGGCCAGCTGCACGGCACGATGCACGTCCACGCCCACCAGCTCGCCGTCGCGCTTCGCGAAGCGCCCCGCCACCAGCACGTGGCGGACGTTCGACGGGTTGGCCTGGGCCACGAGGCAGCCGACCGGGTCCGCCATCGGCACGAGGTTCAGCCGGCTGCCGCCGATCACGATCACGTCCGCCTGCTTGCCGGGCGTGAGCGAGCCGACCCTGTCCTCGAGCCCGGCCGCGTGCGCGCCGTTGGCGGTGCCCCAGCGGAGGGCGTCGCGCACGGTGAGGTCGAGCGTGTCGGGCATCAGGTTGCGCGCGTTGAAGGTGTCGTTGCGCATGCAGCGCTCGAACTGGAGCCCGATCCGCATCTGGCTGAACATGTCGCCCGAGTTCGAGGACATCACGTCGCACGAGAGGCTCGGCCGCATGCCGTGCTCGAGGGCGCGCCGGATCACCGGGTGGCCCATGCCCATCTGGATCTCGGTCTCCGGGCTCGACGAGACCTTGCAGCCGTTGTCCGCCAGCCGGCGGAAGTCGCGGTCGTCGAGGGTGTTGCAGTGGACGTGCACCTGCTCGGCGCCGAGCAGCCCGTGGTGGTCGAGCTCGGGTATCCCCTCGGTGATCGCCGAGCCCCAGCTGCAGCCCGTGTGCAGCACGGTGGGCACGCCCAGCTCGCCGGCCGAGCGCACCTCGGCGATCGTCTGCTCGAACGGCAGCAGCCCTACCTCGGTGAGCGCGAGGCCCATCGTCACGAGCCCGTCGTCCGCGGGCAGCTCGCGCTCGCGGATCCGGCGAGCGTCGGCCAGCCGCTCGTCGTGATCGGCGAAGCCGGGCTCGGGCGACGGCGCCGGGTAGTACCCGTACGCGAAGAGCGCGCGGATCCCCGCGTCACGCAGCCCCTGAAGCGCGGCGTCGGCGTGCTCCGGCGTGTTGTTGCAGTGCGAGAAGTCGAGGATCGTCGTGACGCCCGCGTCGAGCGCCTCGAGCGCGCCGAGGTGGTTGCCGGCGTAGACGTCGTCGGCCGAGCAGTTGGGCGAGATCGTGGTCCGGATCCCGCGGAAGTAGTCCTCGAGCGTCCAGTCGGCGCACACGCCTCGGAACGGCGACTGCCAGGTGTGCCGGTGCGTGTCCACGAAGCCCGGCATGACCACGTGCCCGGACACGTCGACCTCGTCGGCGCCGCCGGCCTCGATCCCGGGCGCCACGGCGGCGATCGTCGCCGTCCTCGACGAGCACGTCCGCGGCCGGCAGCTCGCCGATCTCGTCGTCCATCGACAGGACGTAGCCCCCGCGCAGCAGCACCCGTTCGCCCACGCCGGGACGATATACCTGCGGGTGCAGTGCCGCTCATCGACCTGACCGCTCCCATCCACCCGGACCCGCCGGAGCTTCCCGACGTGCTGCGCACCGACGTGTCGTTCGACGATCACGCCGCCGGCGCCGCCGCGATCCAGGCGCTGTTCGGCGTCGGTCCGGAGCTGCTTCGCGACGGCGAGGGCTGGGCCACCGAGACCTTCACGCGCCTCGGCACCCACAACAGCACGCACGTGGACGCGCCCTGGCACTACAACTCGACCATCGACGGCCGCCGTGCGGAGACCATCGACGAGCTCCCGCTCGAATGGTTCATGGCCCCGGGCGTGGTGATCGACGCGACCGACCGCGAGGACGGCGAGGCGCTCACCGCCGCCGACCTCGAGGAGCGCGTGCCGCGCGAGCTGAACGAGCTCGACATCGTGCTCGTGCACACCGGCCGCGACGAGTTCTACGGCCAGCCGGACTACATCGCCCGCGGCCCGGGCGTGACGGCCGAGGGCACGCGCTGGCTCTACGACCGCGGCGTCCGCGTGATGGGCATCGACGCCTGGGGCTGGGACGCGCCGCTCCACCTCCAGGCCGAGCGCGCCAACGCCGAGGGCAGCCCCGGCATCTTCTGGGAGGCGCACCAGTGCGGGCTCGCGTACTCGCAGATCGAGCGGCTCGTGAACCTCGGCTCGCTGCCCCCGCACGGGTTCACGGTCTCGTGCTTCCCGCTGCGGCTGGTGGGCGGCAGCGCGGCCCCGGCACGCGTGGTCGCGGACGTACCATCCCGCGCGTGACGCGCCGCAAGATCTGCAGCTGGCTGATGGACATGGACGGCGTGCTCGTCTCCGAGGAGCACGCCATCGAGGGCGCCGACCGCTTCCTCGCGCGCCTGCGCGAGCGCGAGCTGCCGTTCCTCGTTCTCACCAACAACTCGATCTACACGCGGCGCGACCTCGCCGCCCGGCTGCGCGCCAGCGGGCTGGAGGTGCCCGAGGAGTCGATCTGGACCTCCGCTCTCGCCACCGCCCAGTTCCTCGCCGACCAGCGGCCCGGCGGCTCGGCGTTCGTGATCGGCGAGGCGGGCCTGACCACCGCGCTCCATCAGGAGGGCTACACCCAGACCGAGCGCGACCCCGACTACGTGATCCTCGGCGAGACGCGCACCTACAGCTTCGAGCGGATCACGCACGCGATCCGGCTGGTGGCCGGCGGCGCCCGCTTCATCGCGACCAACCCCGATCCCACCGGGCCGTCGAACCAGGGCCCGCTCCCGGCCACGGGGTCGGTGGCGGCCCTCATCAGCCGCGCCACCGGCGTGGAGCCGTACTTCGTGGGCAAGCCGAACCCGCTGATGATGCGCTCGGCGCTGAACGCCATCGACGCACACTCGGAGACCACGGCGATGATCGGGGACCGCATGGACACCGACGTGGTGGCGGGAATCGAGGCGGGGCTCGAGACGATCCTGGTGCTCACCGGGGTGACCACCCGGCCCGAGGCCGAGCGCTTCCCGTTCCGGCCGGCGCACATCGTCGAGTCGGTGGCCGAGCTGGTGGACTGGATCGACTAGCGCGGAGGCTCCGGAGGGAGTAGCTTCGCCGGCGAGGTGATCGGCAGGATGCTGATCCCGTTGGTACTCGCGCTGCCGGCATCGCCGGCCTGGGCTCAGGCGCCCGTTGCGTCGTTCACCTACTCGCCCAGCGCGCCGCTCAGCGCGCAGCTGGTGAACTTCACGCTCCACGTCGACCGGGTCGATCACGAGCCTCGCCTGGGACCTCGACGGCGACGGTGCCTGCGACGACGCGGCGGGCCGGTCGCGGCACGCTCGTTCGCGACCGCGGGGACGTACTGCCGTCGGCCTCTGCGTGAACGGGGACGCGGCCACCCAGAGGCAGTTCGTCAGCGTCCGCAACCGCCCGCCGCGGGCGTACTTCACGTACTCCGGCGAGGACCCCACGACGGTGTCCTCCACATCCCTGGACCTCGACGGGCCGATCGTCGCGTACGCCTGGGACCTGGACGACGACGGGGCGTTCGACGACGGCTCCGGCATCGCGGCCACGATCGCGCTCGGCACGGGCCTCCACCGCGTCGGCCTGCGCGTGGTGGACCGCGACGGCGCCGTGGCGTCGGTGTACCGCCCGATCCTGATCGCGCCGGAGCTCCTGCGCCCATTCCCGGTGGTGCGCCTCAACGTGGTCATCACGCACGCGGGCGCGCGCGTGCGGCTGCTGGGCGTGCGTGCCACACCGGGTGTCCGCGTGATCGTGCACTGCCGCGGCCGCGGGTGCCCGTGGCGGCGGCGCTCCGTGCTCTCGGAGGACGGCTCCGTGCGCTTCCGGCCGCCTCCAGCGGCGGCTGCGAGCCGGCACCGTGATCGAGATCTTCGCCGGGTCGCCCGGCACGGTCGGCAAGTACACGCGCTTCCGGATCCGGCGCGGGCGCGCACCCGCGCGCGTGGACTCGTGCTTCGTGGCCGGGTCGGGCGGCCGCCCGACCCGCTGCCCCGACTAATCCGCGATCTTGACGACGAGCTTGCCCACGTTCGCGCCGTCGAACAGCATGTTGATGGCCGTGGGCAGCTGCTCGAAGCCCTCCACCACCGTCTCGAGCGGCTCGAGCCTGCCGGCGGCCATGAGCCCGCCGATCTCGGCGGCGGCCTCGGGCGCGCGGCCGAAGTGGTCGAGCACGATGAAGCCCTTCAGGAGCACGCGGTTGACCAGGAGCCGCCCGAAGGCGCGCGGCCCGGCGGGCGGGTCGTTCTCGTTGTAGCCGGAGATGAGGCCGCAGAGAGCCACGCGGCGCGCGGAGGTTGAGCCGGGCGAAGACGGCGTCCATGATCTCTCCGCCCACGTTCTCGAAGTCCATGTCGATGCCGTTCGGCGTGGCCGCCTTCAGCTGGTCGTGCCAGTCGTCCGCCTTGTAGTCCACGGTCGCGTCGAACCCGAGCCGCTCGCTGAGAAGGGCCGTCTTCTCGGGCCCGCCGGCGATGCCGACCACGCGAGCGCCGCGCGCCTTGGCCAGCTGCCCGGCCACGGAGCCCGACGGCGCCCGCGGCGGCGGAGACCACGAAGGTCTCCCCCTCCTGCGGCTTGCAGATCTCGTCGATCCCGATGAACGCGGTGAGCCCGGTCATGCCGAGCACGCCGAGATAGGCGCTCGGCTCCACGCCCTCCACCTCCATCACCGGCAGCAGAGGCGCCGATTGGGAGGCGACCACGTACTCCTGCCACCCGGTCAGGCCCTGGACCAGCGAGCCCTCCGGGTAGTGCTCGTTCTTCGAGGCGACCACCCGGCCGAGCCCGGCCGCGCGCATCACCTCGCCGATGCCGACCGGCGGCAGGTAGGTCGGCGTCTCGCCGATCCAGGCGCGGTTCGTGGGATCGAGCGAGATCCACTCGGTCCGGACGAGCGCCTCGCCGTCGCCGATGTCGGGGACGTCCTCCTCAACGAGCTCGAACGTCTTGTCCACGCAGCGCTCCTCGGGGCGCTCGCGCAGCAGGAACCTGCGATTAGTCTGGGCCATGGGCGGACCCTACCTGGAGCGGGGAGCGCTCAGTTAACCTCGCCCGCGTGAAGTCGCGCCTCGCCGCCGCGCTGTTGCTGTCCCTGGCCCTCGCCGCCGCGGGCCCCGGGCCGGCGAGCGCCAACCACGGCAAGTCCTGCGGGATCGTGTCGAAGGGCTCCGCCGACTACCGCGTGGACGCGCGCGTGATCGCCTGCAGCTCGGCGAAGACCTGGGTGAAGCGCTACCTGAAGCGCCGCGCCAAGCCGCGTGGCTGGTCCTGCGTGGACCCGCCGGGGAGCATCCGCATCTACTGCAGCAAAGCCTCGAAGGCCTTCTGGGCCACCCGGCTCTGAGTCGCTTGCGACGCCTGGCAGGAACCGCCGCGCTCCTCGCCGCGCTGGTCGCCGTCCCGGCCCCGACGCTCGGGCACCCCGGCCACGGCCCGAGCGAGGTCCAGGTCGGCGACGACTTCTTTCGCTCGAACGACCTGCGCATCGCCACCGGGGACACGGTCATCTGGAAGTGGCTCGGCCCGGCCGGCGACCACTCGGTCAGCGCCGACGCCGGTCAGGCCGAGAGCTTCGACTCCGACCCTGGCAAGACCACGGGGATCGCTCATCCGGCGGGCTTCACGTTCACGCACCGCTTCACCAAGGCCGGCGTCTTCACCTACCGCTGCCGCGTGCACGCGGCCATGACCGGGAAGGTCACCGTGGTGGCACTCGCGCCGCGCGACTCCGTACGCCCGGTGATCAGAGGGGCACGCGTTCGCCCCGGGCGGGTGTGCGCCGAGTCCGCGCCGGGCTGCCGCGTCACACGCGCGTACCTGTACGTGCGCATGAGCGAGCGTTCGACGGTCGTCGCCCGCATCGAGCGCGCCGTCCGCGGGCGCTGGAAGCTCACGCGGACCCTCGACTTCGACGCCGCGAAGGGACGCGACCGCCATCGCATCTACGTGCGCGGCTTCGACCCCGGCCCCTACCGGATCAGGCTCGTGGCCTACGACGCCGTCGGCAACCGCTCGCACGGGAAGCAGGTCCGGTTCAGGATCGGAAAGCCGCTTCTAGCGGGTAAGGCTGCGCGCCATGGACGACTTCCCGCTTCCGGGCATGGGCGAGGCGGTCGTGGCCGTGCCGGCGCCCGGCGAGGGGCCGGGATGGTGGGCGGGTGCGCCATGCGCCGCGCTCGACGACGCGGGCGGCTTCGTGCTCGGCTACCGCGTTCGCAACGGCCACGACGGGAACGACCAGACGGTGGTCGCGCGCTCGGACGACGGCGAGACCTTCACCCCGGTCGCGACCCTCGACGAGAAGGACTTCGGCGCGATGGGGATGGAGCGCCCGGCGCTCGCCCGCACGGACTCCGGCGGCTGGCGCCTATACGTCTGCAGCGCGACGCCGGACAGCGCGCACTGGTGGATCGACGTGCTCGAGTCCGACGAGCCGGAGGGACTCGGGAGCGCCGAGCCGCGGACGGCGTTCCCCGGCGACGAGCACTTCGGGGTGAAGGACCCGGTGGTCCAGCGCGCCGACGGGGGCTGGCGCGCCTGGATCTGCTGCCACCTGCTCGAGGAGAAGGGTGAGGAGGATCGGATGCTCACCGCCTACGCCACGAGCGCCGACGGGCTCGACTGGGAGATGGCCGGCGTCGCGCTGGCCGGACGGCCGGGCATGTGGGACGCCCGCGGCGCACGGCTGACGACCGTGCTGCCGGACGGCCGCGCCGCCTACGACGGCCGTGCCACCGCCGAGGAGAACTGGTTCGAGCAGACCGGCCTGGCGCGGCTCGCCGGGACTCCCGGAAAGATCGCCCACGACAACGAGGAGCCGTCGGCCGACGTGCGCTACCTCGACGTGCTCCCGCTGCCCGGAGGGGGCGTGCGCATCTACTACGAGGCTCGGCTTCCGGACGAGAGCCACGAGCTGCGCACGGAGCTCATCGCCTAGCGCTCGGCGCGCCGCCTGAGCACGATCCACACGACGACGAGGATGACGCCGGCGGCCACCGCGGCGCCCACTCCCAGCCTCTCCACGACGCGCGCGGCCGCCTCGCCGCCGAAGTAGCCGAGCAGCCCGAAGCAGACCGCCCAGGCGATCCCGCCGAGAGCGTTCCAGAGCAGGAAGCTCCGCCACGGCATGGTCGTCATGCCGGCGAGCCAGGAGGCCCAGATCCTCAGGCCCGCGATCCAGCGGCCGAAGAAGACGGCCCGGGGGCCGTGGCGCTCGAACAGCCGGTCGCCGCGCTCGAGCAGCGCCATCCGGGTCTCCTGCGTCCGGCCCGGGCGCTCGAGGAAGCCGCGGCCGAGATGCGAGCCGAGCACGTAGCCCACGTTGTCGCCGACGATCGCCGCCACCGCCGCGATCGGGATCACCGCCTCGATCGCCAGGTCACCCCGCGAGGCGAGCACGGCCGACGTGACGAGCGCGGTCTCGCCGGGCAGCGGGACCCCGCTCGCCTCCACTCCGACGAGCAGCGCGAGCGCGACGTAGCCGAGATGGGCCGGAACGTGGACTAGTGACGCGAAGAGCAGTGGCCCGAGCCGCGGCGCTCAGCCGCCGTTCGAGGCCGCCTTGTAGGCCCGGTTGGGCTCGCCGCGCAGCGACGTGGCGCCGGGCAGCGGGGTGCCCTTGGCGGTTGCGCCCGAGAGGACCGGCAGCACCAGCGACGAGGCGCGGGCGCCGCCGAGGGCGATCGTGTTGCGAGTGCTGCCCTTGTCGACCGTGTCGAAGTCCCAGCGCGGCCGGTCGCCGCCGACCGCCTGGATCGTCACGCGGATCCTCGACCCGGCGCGGAAGGCGTGGGCCACGGGGTAGACCGGCACCCGCACGAGCGTCCAGCGGCCCTTGGGCAGCGGGGCGGCGTCCTGCTCGAGGTGCGTCGGGAACGGGTCGAGCACCGTGGAGCGCTTGCGGTCGAGCTTGCGGTGCGAGGCGCGCAGCCAGCCGTTCTGCACGTAGGTCTCGTTGCCGTCGGGGCGCACCTCGCTGAGCGTGACCTGGAGGTCGGTGTCGCGGGCCGAGGACTTGAGGTAGACGTCGAAGCTCGACGGGCCGGCGATCACCACGTCCTTCGCGAGCGCCCCCGTCACGAACCCGAGGCCCTTGCCGGCCGCGAGCGGCGCCCACTGGTAGGGCGGCTGCGCCTTCCATGCGTCCTCGGCGCCGTTGCCGGGCAGCGTCTGCTTCGGGCGGGCGCCGGGATCGGCCGTGTAGCGCGGCCGAGGCTCGACTTGGACGGCTTGCTTGCCGAGCGCGCCATTGGCGCCCAGGAAGTAGCGCGTCGGCCGCGCCTGCTTCGGCGGCCAGGCGCTGTAGCCCAGCTCCCAGGTCGCGCCGATCGAGCCCGCGCCCTGGGGGCCGTTGCCGTTGTCCATCAGCAGGCGGATTCGCGGGTCGCGCTTGAAGGCGGCCTTGGCCGCGGCGACACTCGACATCCCGGCGAAGCGCGACTGCTCCACCGGCGCCGCGCCGGCGTCCGCGAGGTACTGGTAGAGCAGACCGCTCAGGCTGATGACCGAGTCGGGGATCTGCGGCACCTCGTTCGCCACGAAGAGCTTCATGAACTCGGCCCAGCGCGTGATGGTGCTCGGCCCGAGCGAGTCGGCGTGGACGCCGTTCTGGAGCGAGACCCAGACGTTCTTGTTGTGGTTCAGGTACGGGATCGCCTCGGCGAAGTGGCCGCCGGTCTGCTCGTCCTGGAACTGGCCGATGAGGAAGACGGGCACCTTCGCGTGCTTGAGCCACGGGCCCGGCGCGCGCTGCGCGAACACGGACGGAGTCCGGAACGGGTTCTCGTCCTGGATCTTCAGCGCGTCCTGCGTCTGGAGCCGGAGCTTCTGGTTGGCGATGCAGTGCTTGTCGCCCATCTTGGTCAGCTCGCGCGCCCAGCCCTGTCCGCCCTCGGGCGCCGGCTCGGCGTCGTCCATGCGCTCCTGGATCCAGGTCTTGGCGAAGCCGGAGTTGAAGATCCCGCCCGGGTAGCCGGTGCCGGTGTAGGTGTCGTCGGTGACCGACATCGGCGAGATCGCGGCCAGGTGCGGCGGCTGCGTGCCGGCGGTGAACAGCTGGGTGATCCCGGAGAACGAGATGCCGCCCATGCCGACCTTGCCGCCCTTGACCCAGTCCTGAGCGGCGACCGCCTCGATCGCGTCGTAGCCGTCGTAGGTGGTCGGGTAGTCGAAGAGGTCGAACGCGCCGCCGGAGCACCCGGAGCCGCGCATCTGGACGCTCACCACCGCGAAGCCGAGCAGCGGGCCGATCAGCGAGCCGACGGCCGTGGACGACGCGGGAGCCAGCGGGTCGGCCGGCTTCCCGGCGAGCTGCCCCGCCACGGACGCGAACAGGTCGTTCGGCGCCGCGGTCTGGTAGCCCGACAGCTCGATGAAGGTCGGGAACGGGCCGTCGCTGAGCTTCTTGCCGGCGGGGAGCCGCACGGTCATCGCGAGCTCGACGCCGTCGCGCATCTTCACGTAGTTGAGGCCCTGGACGAGCTTCTTGCGCTTGAAGAAGGCCGGCTTTGGATTGGCGCCGGGGCGCAGCACCTTGAACGCCCGCGTGTGCTTCCTCCCCGCGCGGACGCGGTAGCCGCCGCCCGGCTTCAGCTCACGGAAGATGAAGCTGCCGAAGCGATCGGCGCTGCCCCTGTCGAGCACGCGCCCGTGACGGACGAGCTTGACCTTCTGGTTCGCCTTCGCCCCGAGGACGTACGCCTGGTTGATGCTCCCGCGCGCCTTGAGCGCTGCCGCGGCAGGCTCGGCTGCGACCCCGAGGGCGATCAGGACAACGACGACTAGCAGGAGGGGCGACCGGGCCAACGAGGTACGCACCGTAACGGATCGGGTGATCAGCCCGCTGCAGAAAGCGCCAGGTTGGCGGCGATGGCCAGCACGGCGAGCCGGCCCGCCACGGCGAGGCCCCGTTGCCGGCGTGGCGTGATCCACGCGCCCGCGCGCGCGGCCGCGAGCGGGAGCAGGAGGTGCCAGGCGGCGGAGGCGAGCCCGGCTCCCAGGGCGAAGGCCGCCGCCGCGGCGGCGCCCTCCAGCGACAGCGAGGCCGCGATGGCCGCGAACGACGCGATCGTCAGCGGGTTCACGGCGGTGATGGCCAGGAACCGCCGGTAGACCGAGGCCGCCGGCGGGATGCTCGCGCCATCCGTTGCAGGCGCGGACCGGAGCCGTGCGAGGCCATGCACCGCGACCGCCGCGAGGAAGGCCGCGGCGCACAGCCGGATCTCGTTCTCGTGCCCCGCGAGGACGGCGGTCGCGGCGCCGCCCGCGGCGGCGGCCACGGTCGCGAAGCCGAGGTCCGCCGTGGCCACGCCCATCCCGGCGGCCACGCCGGCGCGCGACCCGCCTCTCATCGCGGTCTCCACGACGAGCAGGCTCACCGCGCCGACCTGCACGGCCACGGCCAGGCCGGCGCCTGCGCCTGAGAGGAGTGCGGTCGTCATGGGGCCTGGATAGACCCGTGACCGCGATAACTCAACCTGTTCGCCGATAATTCAGCGATAATCGCGGCAATGGACCCCGTAGACAGCGAGATCCTCAGACTGCTCCGTGATGACGGCAGGCTCTCCTGGCGCGACCTCGGCGCCGCGGTCGGCCTCAGCGCGAACGCTGCGGCGGACCGTGTCAGGCGCCTGCGCCGGGCGGGCGTGATCACCGGCTTCGCCGCCCAGGTGGACCCGGCGTCGGGCGGCCGGCGGCTCGAGGCGCTGGTCGGCGTGACCGTGGCGCCCGGCATGGACTCGGACGAGTTCGCGGTCGCGGCTTCCGCGCTCGAGCCCGTGCAGGAGGTGCTCCACCTCGCCGGCGCGCCCGACTACCAGCTGCGCGTGGCGTGCCGCGACACGGCGGAGCTCGACGTGCTGCTCCGCGCGCTCCGGCTCCGGCACGGGGCGGCCGACACGGAGACCACGATCATCCTCCGCTCCGGCCCGCCCCAGCGGGACGACTAGCCCTCGAACGTCTCGGGCACGGTGATGGGCCCCTCGGCCGGCTGCACGAGGCGCAGGTGGTTGCCGAACGTGTCGCGGAAGCCGCAGTCGGTCCCGTAGAAGCGCTCGGTCGGCTCGTCGGTGAACTCGACGCCCTTGGCCTTGAGCTCCTCGTAGGCCTTGTGGACGTCGTCGGTGCGCAGGCCGAGCGCGAAGCCCATCGCGCCCTTGGTCACGAGCTCGCGGACCTGCTCGGCGGTTGCGTCGTCGTGCGCCGGCGGGCCGGGCAGCTCGAGCAGCACCTCGCGGTCGGGCTGGCCGGGAGGGTGGACCGTGAGCCAGCGCATGAAGCCCATGTCCACGTCCATGCTCACCTCGAAGCCGAGCTTCCCGACGTAGAACTCGAGCGCCTCGTCCTGGTCGAGGACGTAGACGGCGGAGATGTTGATTTCGATCATGGGCGCGACGCTAGTTCACGCGCGCCCGCCCGGCTTCTCCGAAACTGCTCGGTCGCGTCCACACGCGCGTGAAGCAGTCGGGGACCGCACTGGGCCGGGCGCCGCTGCGGTAGGCGGTCGGCGACACGCCGACGATCTCGTGGAACGTGCGGCTGAAGGTCCCGAGGCTCGAGAAGCCCACGTCGAGGCAGATCTCCGTAACGCTCCGGTCGGTCTCGCGCAGCATGAACATCGAGCGCTCGACCCGCCGGCGCTGGAGGTAGCGGTGCGGCGTCTCTCCGAAGGTGGCGCGGAAGGTCCGGATGAAGTGCGCCTCCGACACGTGGGCGATCCGCGCGAGCGCGGGGATGTCGAGCGGCTCCGCGAAGCGCAGGTCCATGGCGTCGCGGGCGCGCAGCATGCGGCGGTTGGACTCCTCGACAGCACGGCTCATTGGCTCATCTTTCTAGAATCCAGTGAAACGCGACCGCCCATTCGCGAATTTCCACTCAGGAGGACTCGATGAGCTTGCACCTAGGCGACACGGCACCGGACTTCGAAGCAAACACCACGGAGGGCCCGATCAGCTTCCACGACTGGATCGGTGACTCGTGGGCCGTGCTGTTCTCACACCCGAAGGACTTCACGCCCGTGTGCACCACGGAGCTCGGCTACATGGCGAGCGTCAAGCCCGCCTTCGACAAGCGCGGCGTGAAGATCGCCGGCCTGTCGGTGGACCCGCTCGACAAGCACGAGACCTGGGCCCAGGACATCGCCGACACCCAGGGCACCGCGCCGAATTACCCGATCATCAGCGACGCGGACTTCGAGATCTCGAAGGCCTACGGGATGCTGCCGTCGAGCGTCGAGGGCGACCCCGCCGACCGCACCCCGGCGGACAACCAGACCGTCCGCAACGTGTTCGTGATCGGCCCGGACAAGAAGATCAAGCTGATCCTCGTCTATCCGATGACGACCGGCCGCAACTTCGACGAGGTGCTGCGGGTGATCGACTCGCTCCAGCTGACGGCGAAGCACAAGGTCGCGACCCCCGCCCAGTGGAAGGACGGCGACGACGTGATCATCGCCGGCTCCGTGTCGGACGACGAGGCGCGCGAGAAGTACCCCGACGGTTGGGAGTCGCCGCGCCCGTACATCCGGATCGTTCCTCAGCCGCGCTGAGGCGCGGGCCGGCTCAGCCGAACAGGGGCCCGGACAGCCGGGCCCGCAGCGACGCGATCTCCGTCACGGCAGCGCCGATGTAGGCATGGCGCGCGGCCTCGAGCTCTGACTCGAGGTCGTCCATGTAGAGGGCGATGCCGGAGAGCCCCTCAATCGACGCGAGGGCCCGCTCCGCCTGGAGGCGGTGGATCTCGTTCTTGAGCTCGTGCGTGGTCATGCGCTCATCTTGGACGGGCTGCATTAAGGCTTCATCAGGGGCGGACCCTGAACCCGACCCTGGTGCTACACTGAACTGAATGGTTCAGTATTCCCAGATCGACCGCACTCTCGGGGCCCTCGCGGACCCCACGCGCCGGAGCGTCCTCGAGCGCCTCGGCCGCGGCAGCGCGACGATCAGCGAGCTCGCAGAGCCGTTCGGGATCTCGCTCACCGGCATGAAGAAGCACGTGCGGGTGCTCGAGGAGGCCGAGCTCGTGACCACCGAGAAGGTCGGGCGCACACGCGTGTGCAGCCTCGGCCCTGAGCGCCTCGACGCGCTCGAGCGCTGGGTGGACACCTACCGGCGGATGCTGGACGAGCGCCTCGACCGGTTCGGGGAGCTGCTCGAACGACGAAAGGAGTCCCAGGATGACCAGTGACCAACAGCAGGCACGCAAGGCGATCGTGACGACGCCGGGTGAGCGCGAGATCGTGGCGGAGCGGGTGTTCGACGCCCCGCGCGACCAGGTGTGGGCCGCATACACCGACCCCGAGCTGATCCCCGAGTGGTGGGGCCCGCACGGCACCACCACCCGCGTGGACAAGATGGAGGTGGAGGCCGGCGGCGCGTGGCGGTTCGTGATCCGGAACTCCGACGGCAGCGAGACCGGCTTCCGCGGGACCTACCGCGAGGTGACCCCGCCCGAGCGGATCGTGCAGACCTTCGAGTGGGAGGGCATGCCCGGCCACGTGTCGGTGGACACCGCCACCTTCGAGGACCTGGGCGACCAGACCAAGGTCGTCTCGCACTCGATCTTCCACACGACCGAGGAGCGCGACGGAATGCTCGGCTCGGGCATGGAAGGCGGGATGAACGAGACGTTCGAGCGGCTGGACGAGCTGCTGGCGCGCCAGTAGTCGGCCTGAGCGTTCACCCCGGGAGCAGTCCTGGTGCTGTAGCCGTCTGTTTCGTCCGGCGGCTTGAACCGGTGTCAGGCGCTCCGCGTACCTCCCCTCGGGAAGGACAGACCCTGGTAGGAGGTCCCATGCGCAGGTTTCTCGTAGTCCCAGTCGTGGCGGCGTGTCTGAGCGTCGCCGCCCCGGCGGTCGCCGGACAGCCGAACGCTTCGTGCGAGTCGGCCGGGGCGAACCCACCGCCCGGCTTCAGCAGCGGTGGTTTCGCAAACGCCGAATCCCGCTATGCCGGGAGCGAGGGAACGCCCTCGGCCGCGAACGGCAACAGCCACGCGGTCTCGCAGTACGACATCGCCTGCTTCGGGGGGCCGAAGCACTAGGCGCACGACTCGCCGGATCGCCGTGCCGGGGTTCGGCCGTGAGGAGCGGCCGAGCCCTGCGCGGCCATGTTCCTGCGAGGAAGCGCCGCTCGAGGACGCTCGCGTGGGCTTGGCGTATACGTGAGGATGCCGGGCAGATGCGCAGCGCACGTAACGTTCGGACGGCGGTGCAAGCGAGCTTGCTAAGGCCTGGGAGGGGGGACGACCGCGACGCGTCGGCTCGCCATGTCGGGACGAGGCCGCCGAGTTCTACCCCTTGCGCTCTCAGCTGGAGGGTCGTTCGTATCGAGGCCACGAAGGGCTTCGGAGGTTCATGGCAGAGCTTGACGAGGTTTGGCGGTCGCCGTCCGTTTCGAGGTAGACGGATCCGCGACGCCGGAGAGCAGGTAGTGGCGCTCGCTCACTTTCAGAGGCTGGGACGGGCGAGCAGCGTCGGGCTTCTCTACCCGATTCGGTATACGCCTGAGCCGTGAGGCAGGGACTGGTCGCTTCTTACGCTCGCTATCTGCTCGGACTCCCAGTGAAGCCCTCGAAGCCGTGGGTCTGTCGTAGTAGCCCCGCGACCTGTGCGAGTTCTCGTTCGACAGTCCTGTCCAGTGGTTGCACTGCAACCAGAAGGCGGGACTGCTTCGGACTCGCCCCTCCCAGGTGAGAGGCTTTGGGCGTGAGCGCCACGCCGACCGCCGACGCCCAGGCGCTCCGCGCCTGGGAGCGTGCGGAGCTGGACCTGCCCGATGGCCTCGAGCTCGAGTGGCTCGGGGTCTCGGGCTACCGGCTCACGTACGAGGGGATCTCGCTGTTCGTGGACCCCTACGTGTCGCGGGTGCCGCTCCGCGCTCTGCTGCTGCGGCGGCCGGCGATGCCGGACGAGGCGCTCGTGGACCGCTACCTCGCGGCGCCCGGGCCGGTGGCGGGCGTGCTCGTCGGACACACGCACTTCGACCATGCGGTGGACGCGCCGGCGGTGGCGCGGCGCCACGGGGCAAAGGCATACGGCTCGGCGTCGCTCGGCCACCTCATGCGCCTGCACGGGCTCGGGCACCTGGCGGTCGAGGTGGTGCCGCACCAGCCGTACGAGCTGGGGCCGTTCACCGTCCGCTTCACCCCCAGCCGCCACTCGAAGCTCCTGTTCGGGCGCAAGGTCCCGATGGCCGGCGAGCTCACCTGCGACCACCTCGACGGCCTCTCGCCGGGCGCCTACAAGTGCGGGGCGGTGTTCGGCATCCGCATCGACGTCGCGGGGCTGCGCATGTACCACCAGGGCAGCGCCGACCTCGACGACGACGAGCTTCGGGACGGCCCGGTGGACGTGTTCCTCGCGGGCGTGGCCGGCCGCGGCGTCACGCCGCGCTACTGGGAGCGGATCCTGCCGCGGCTCGACCCGCGCGTGATCGTGCCCACCCACTACGACGACTTCTTCGCGCCGCTGGGCTCACGCGAGCGCTTCGTCCGCGGCGTGAAGCTGTCCGAGCTGGAGGACGAGGTGTCCGCCGTCTCGCGCGACGCCCGCCTGGCGGCACTCGCGCGCGTGGACCAGGCGTAGGTAGTGTCGCCACGTGGTCACCGCCGAGGAGATTGCTGAGGTAGCCGTCTTCGCCGCGCTGGGAGCGGACGACCGCGAGCGCCTGTCGCGGCTGGCGGCGGACATCAGCCTGCGGCCCGGCGAGTACGCGGCCGACGAGGGCGGCGAGCGCGCGCTGTTCGCGGTGCTCGAGGGCCGCATCGAGGCGGTCAAGCTCGAGGACGGGGTCGAGCGCGTGGTCGGCGAGCGCCAGCCGGGAGACCTGTTCGGGGAGGTGCCGATCGTCCTCGGGACGGTCTTCCCCGTCGGCTTCCGCGCGGCCGAGAGCTCGCGCGTCATGCGGGTGGACGCCCACGACTACCACGCCGTGGCCGCGGTGGCGCCCGACGTGGCGACGGAGGTCAGCCGCCTGGCGCGCCACCGGATGGGCGGGACGCGCGGCCTCCAGGGCCTCGCGGCCGAGCCTCCCCCGCCCCGCGCGCTCATCGTCGGGCACCGCTGGGACTCCTCCTGCACCGAGCTGCGGCGCTTCCTCGAGCGCAACCAGATCACCTTCAGCTGGATCACGCCCGACTCGCCGGAGGCCGCGAGCGAGTGGGGCGGGGTGCTGCCCGCGGAGGACGACCTCCCGGCCATCCGGGTCGTGGACGGCAAGACCGTGATCCGTCCGCGCGCGCGGCGCGTGGCCGAGCTGCTCGGCCTCGGCACCGAGCCCGCCACGGCGGAGTACGACACGGTGGTGGTGGGCGCCGGCCCGGCGGGCCTGGCCGCGGCCGTTTACGGCGCCTCCGAGGGCCTGGACACCATCGTGGTGGAGCGGGAGGCGCCCGGCGGCCAGGCCGGCACCTCCTCACTGATCGAGAACTACCTCGGCTTCCCCTCGGGGGTCTCCGGAGACGAGCTCGCCAGCCGCGCGCTCCAGCAGGCGCGGCGGCTCGGCGCCGAGATCCTCGTCACGCGCTCGATCGCGCGGATCGACGCATCCACCCGCCAGGTGCATCTCGACGACGGCGACGTCCTGCGCGCGCGGACGATCGTCCTCGCCTGCGGGGTCGCGTGGCGGCGCCTCGACATCGAGGGGTTCGACCGGCTGGCCGGTAAGGGCATCTCCTACGGCGCGGCGCGCAGCGAGGCGTCGAACGTGCACGGGCTGGACGTGCACATCGTCGGCGCGGGCAACTCGGCCGGGCAGGCGGCCATGTTCTTCTCCACGCACGCGAAGAGCGTGACGATCCTGTGCCGCGGCGAGTCGCTCGAGAAGAGCATGTCCCGCTACCTCGTGGACCAGATCGCCTCCAGGCGGAACATCGGCTGGCGCTTCGGCGTCGAGGTGGCGGCCGCGCACGGCGAGACCTCGCTCGAGGCCATCGACGTCCGCGACCGCGAGACCGGCGCGACCGAGCGCCTCGACTCGGGCGGGCTCTTCATCTTCATCGGCGCGGACGCGCAGACGGGCTGGCTGCCGCCGGAGATCGCGCGCGACCGCAACGGCTTCGTGCTCACGGGGTCCGACATGCGCGTGGCCGACCACTGGACGCACGACCGCGACCCCTACCTGCTGGAGACGAGCGTGCCCGGGATCTTCGCCTGCGGCGACGTGCGCTTCAGCCCGGTCAAGCGGGTGGCGGCGGCCGTCGGCGAGGGCAGCATGGCGATCGCCTTCATCCATCAGTTCCTGAAGGACGAGGGCGCGCGGGCCTAGGGCGCGGACCTCCATTGGGCGCGCCACTCGGGCGCGTCCCAGCCCTCGGCCACGTAGATCGTCTCGCGCGCGATCTTGTCCCCCTGGAACTCGAGGATGCTGACCCCGAAGCTCGCCGGACCGCCGTCGTAGCTGATCGAGAGCTCCACGACCCAGAGGTCGTCCCTCCCGCGGATCTCCCGGAACTCGACCGCGGTCGAGGCCGGATAGTTGCTCCGCCACTCGCGCAGGTTCTCGACTCCGGCGAAGCGCTCGCCGGACTGCGGGAACTCGAGAACGGCGTCCTCGCGGTACATCTCGTGGCTGCGCTGGGGATCGCCGCTCGTGAAGTGCTGCTCGAGCATCGCCCTGACCGTTGCCTCATCCATGTCGCACAGCTTGCCGGATGACGGGCGAGGTGTACGGTCGGCTCGTGCGGGCGAGCTTTCAGATGCTTCCCGAGCAGCCGGCCGATGAGCTCCTGGACGCGATCCAATGCGCGGACGAGCTCGGCTTCCACGCCTGCTACAGCGCCGACGAGATCTACCACAAGGATGCGTGGTTGATCCTCGGCGCCGCGGCCTCGAGGACCGAGCGCGTCCGGCTGGGACCGTGCGTGACGCCGATCTTCATGCGCGACCCGACCTACGTCGCCCAGCTCGCCGCGACCCTGGACGAGCTCAGCGGTGGCCGAGCGGAGGTCGTCTACGGCATCGGGAACATCGCGATGCTCGGGCAGTACGGGGTCGAGTGGCGCGGCACGCGGCCGATCGCTCGGCTTCGCGAGGCTCACCACGTGATGCGGACCGTCCTCGACGAGGGATCGATCGACTTCGCCGGCGACTTCTACGAGTACTCGGGGGTCAGCACGATGGCCCGCCCGGTGCAGGAGCATCTGCCGCTCAAGATCGGCGCGATGGGTGGGCCCAAGTCGATGGAGCTTGCGGGGGAGATCGCCGATGGGCTGCATACGGCCTGCGCCTACTCCCCCGAGTCGCTGGAGTACGTGGTCCGCTGCTTCGCGACCGGAGTCGAGCGCGGTGGGCGCAGCGGCGAGGGGCTCGATCTTGGAGATTCGCTGCTCGGTGCGATCGCGCCGGACGGCGAGGTCGCAAAGCGCGCGGGCAGACTGCTCGCCGCCTTCTACATCCCGTCGATGCCGCCGGCGTTGCTGGAACGCCACGGGATCGCGCCCGATGAGGTCGCCCCGATAGTCGAAGCTTTCGCGCATGGCGACGTCGAGCGAGCGCTGGCCGCGACCCCCGATTCGCTCGCGGACCGACTCGTGGTCGCCGGGACACCGGACGACTGGCTGCGGTGGCTAACCGAGACCTACGCCGCATCCGGCATGGAGCATGCTCTGGTCTCGTTCGCCGATCCGTTCACACTTCGAGCCTGGGCGGGCGTCGAGGTCGACGGCCTGCCGAGCCTGCGCGATCAGGTCCGCCTGTTCGGCGAGTCCGTGCTGGCCGAGCTCGGTTGAGCTCAGGAAGCGGGCTCTCGGAGCATGGCCCACATCGGCGGTGATGATCCGGCCTGGATGACCCCGACATCGCTGAATCCGTGGCGCGCGTAGAGGTTGCGGCTGCGGGGGCTCGTCGCTTCGAGGTAGGCCGGGAGGCCATCGGCGTCGCAGATCGCCAGCGCGTGCTCCAGAAGCCTCGAGCCCAGGCGCCGTCCCTGGGCCGGGGGATCGACGCCGGTCAGAGGGAGGTACCAGTGATCCTCGCTCGGGTGGAGCTCGTCCATCTGCTCGAACAGGCCGTTGACGTCCGCGAAGGTCTGGTCGCTCAAGCTGTCGCGCGACACCTCCATGACAGTCTCGGCGTCCGGCTCGACACCGGGCGGCAGCCAGAGCGCGACGGCCAGGCAGTCCTCCAGTCCGTGCGCCGTTTCGTGATCGAACGCGCGCCCGCCGAAGGCTTCGACGAACCGCGGCCAGTACGTGGCGTACCGATGCGGGTCAGGCCAGGCCCACCGAGCGACCGGGTCGGTGACGAACGCCAACGTCAGCGTCGCCACGCCCCGCTGCCGGTCGTCCGCCTGGATGACCTCGACCGCTGCGTCAGTCATCGCACGGGCGAGCCTACGTCCGATGGGGCGCTCCAGGCAAGGCGCTCTTAGAGCTTCAGGCCTCCGGCGGCCAGAGGAACGCGCGCAGCTCGAGCAGCAACTCACGCAACTCCGCGAGCCGCTCCTCGCCAAGCGCCGCGCCCCACTCGGTCTCGATCTCGACGACCGCCGCGCGTCCAGCCTCGCGAGCGGCCAGACCGCGCTTGGTGAGCCGCACGAGCTTTGCGCGTCCGTCGCCCGGGTCGGGGACCCGCTCGGCATAGCCCATCGCCTCCAGATCGTTGACGAGGTAGACCACCGTCGGCTTGGTCAACTGCGCGCGCTCGGCCAGCTCGGTGATGCGCGATCCGGCGTCGAGCACGTGCTGGAACACCGCCGTATGGGCGATGCGTATGTCCGAGAAGCCGGCGGCCGCGACGCGCTCGAGCAACCGCTCGTTCATGAAGAACGCCGGATCGCGCAACAGGTTCCCGAGGTTGGGCGTCCCCACGGGTCGAAGTCGGCGATCGGGCACTAGACAGAGGGTAGTGATGGTGAGATGATCGAACTAACTAGTTCGATCATCGAATCGAAGCGGAGGGTCACGATGGCGTACCAGGGTCAGGTCATGAGCCATCCCAAGACAGGTGAGCGGGTGACGTTCAGCCGCACCGCAGACGAGACGGGTGGGCGCTTCTGCGAGCTGGAGATGTTCGCCGCGCCCGGAACGAAGCCGGCGGCCGCGCACATCCATCCGGAACAAGTCGAGCGCTTCACCATCCACTCCGGCCGAGTCCGCGTACGCCTCGGCCGCGGGGAGAGCGACCACGGCGCCGGCGAGACGGTCGTCATCGCGCCCGGAACGCCCCACACGTGGACCGCGATCGGCGACGAGGAGCTGCACCTCACCGCGAGGATCGAGCCGGCGCTCAACGCCGAGCGCTTCTTCGAGGACTTCTTCGCGCTCGCCGAGGCGGGGAAGACCAACCGCGCGGGAGTGCCGACGCCGCTTCGCCTCGCGGTCCTGCTCGCTGACAATCCCGGCTTCCTCTACCTGGAGAGACCGCCCGTGCGCGTGCAGAAGGCGATGGTCCGCGCGCTGGCGCCGCTCGGGCGCGCCCTCGGCTGACGCATGCCTTGAATACGCTCGCGCTCGTGGCCGAGGTCGAACTCAAGCGCGAAGGGGGGATCGCCTACCGCGAGGCCATCCCCCAGACCTCCGAGAACGGGGATCCAATTCTCCTCGTCCACGGCTTCCCCCAGAGCTCCTACATGTGGGCGCCGGTCGTCGCGGCGCTTGCCGCGAGCGGTCGCAGAGCGATCGCCCCGGACCTGAGCGGCTACGGCGACTCCCCGCCCGACCCGCCAGGGACATGGGAGCACCATGTGAGCGCTCTCGAGACGTTCCGCCAAGCCCTGGGGCTGAAACGTGTGGTGCTCGGACTCCATGACTGGGGAGGCCTGATCGGCCTGCGCTGGGCCTGCGACCACCCGGACGCGGTCTCGACGCTGATCCTGAGCAACACCGGGTTCTTCGCCGACACGGAGTGGCACGTGTTGGCGCAGGCGTTGCGCACGCCGGGCCAGGGCGAACAGCTCCTCGACAACCTCACGAAGCAGGCCTTCGCCACCATGATGAGGGACCAGGGCGGGCGCATCCCCGATGACGCGATGGACGAGTACTGGAAGGCCTTCACCTCCCCGGCGGGACGCCAGGGCATGCTCGAGCTCTACCGCTCCGGCGACTTCGAGAAGCTGAAGCCCTACGAGGGTCAGCTGGAGGCGATGGGTGTCCCGGCGCTGATCCTCTGGGGCGCGAACGACCCCGTCGTCCCGGTCGCCGCGGCACACCGGTTCAACCGGGAGATCTCCGATTCAAAGGTGGTGATCCTGGAGGACGCCAGCCACTTCCTCTACGACGACGAGCCCGCCCGGTGCGCGCGCGAGATCGTCGCGTTTCTCGACGACCGGGTCGTGGGATGAGAGGATCGGCCCGGTTTGGAACTCGCCGTGCACTCGCCGCTGATGGAATTCGGCGACGAGGGGCAGTCGCTCGCGCGTCTCACACGCGCGGTCGACGCCGCGCGGGACTGCGGCTTCGCCGCGGTTTCCGCCAACGACCACTTCCTGTTTCAGGCGCCGTGGCTCGACGGCCTGACGGCGCTGGCCGCCGTGATCGAACGATCCGGCGCCATGGAGCTCGCGACAACGGTCGCGCTGGTCGCGCTGCGCGGTCCCGTGCCCCTCGCAAAGACGCTCGCCGCGTTGGATGTCCTGTCCGATGGGCGGGTGATCGCCGGAGTCGGTCCCGGCTCATCGGAGCGTGACTACGACGCGGTCGGCGTGCCCTACGAGGAGCGCTGGGAGCGATTCGACGAAGCCACCGCCATCCTGCGCTCGCTCCTGCGAGGCGACCCGCCCCGGAGACCCGCCGCCACTACCCTACCTGGCTCGCAGCTGGCGCCGGCTCCACGCCGGCCCGGGCGGAATCCCGCTCTGGATCGGGAGCTGGGGCTCGAAGGCCGGTCTTCGGCGCGTCGCGCGCCTCGGCGACGGGTGGCTCGCATCCGCGTACAACACGACGCCGGACGGCTTCAAGGCCGCGAAGCAGT
Organism: uncultured Thermoleophilaceae bacterium; assembly: GCA_963768465.1. Lineage (GTDB taxonomy): Bacteria > Actinomycetota > Thermoleophilia > Solirubrobacterales > Thermoleophilaceae > JACVRW01. The sequence continues at coordinate 27,673 of CAVYIA010000007.1, forward strand.
CGCTGTCCGAGCAGCTTCACGCCCAGGGAAGGGATCCCGATCGGTTCCCCAACGCGCTCGCGACGATGTGGACCTGGGTCACCGAAGACGCCCGCGACGCGGACCGCGTGCTGCGAGAGGTCCTGGCCCCGATGCTGAAGCGCGATCCGGATGCCCTGCGCGACCAGCTGTGCATCGGACCAGCGGAGCACTGCGCGGAACTGCTCTCACGCTACGCGCAAGCAGGCTGTGAGCGCGTCTACCTCTGGCCGCTCGGCGACGAGCCTCGGCAGATCGAGCTCGCGGCGACCGCCGTGCTGCCGGCCGTCAACGGCGTGAGTCACCTCAGCCCGCGGGAGGGCGACGACAGTTGTTGCCGTCCACCTGGACCACTCGCGGGAGCCACTCCGCGTTCGGAGGCTGCTCGCCAGGAGCGGGGAAAAGCGCGCACTCTGCGGGGGTGGCGCAGCCGCATTCCTTCGCCGTCTCGAGCCAGCCCTTCATCGCCTTGGTGCGCTCGAGCAGCGCCTCGACCTCGTCGAGCTTCCGGCTTGAGAGCGAACGCATCTGCTCGCCCATGCCGTTGGCGCCGTCGACCCCGTCGATCAGCTCCTTGATCTCGCGCAATTTGAAGCCGGCACTTTGGGCGACCCCGATGAAGCCGAGCTTTCCGAGCACGTCGGTGTCGTAGCGCCGCTGCCCGTGCGAGCGCTCGGGCTGGGGGAGCAGTCCGATCGCTCGTAGTAGCGGATCGAGGATGTCGCGACCCCGGCCCGCCGAGCGACCTCGCCGATCGTCAACTCCCGCAGTCCGTCCGATCTCGGATCAGGCCCTTGACTTGAACCGCAGTTCAAGGCGCGATCGTAGCCCGCGACACGGTCGAGCCACACAACCGAGGGGGTAAAGATGACCGTCAAGACACGCACGCATTCGACCTCGAGGCGCTGAAACGCGGATACGAGGAGTGGGACATCGAGGGCCTGTTGGAGCTCTACCAGCTGACGTGGAGCTGACCCAGATCGACCGGGACAACCCCCCGAGCTCGCCGCGCGTGCGGCACGGTAAGGAGGTCTTCAAGGGAATGTTCGACCACTGCGCCGCGGCGGGTGTCACGGCGACGGTGAGAACACCTGGTCGCCGACTCGAGACGCGCCGCCGCCACGATCACGTGCGCGTTCCCCGCGGCGGCCGCAAGGTCGTCGCCATCTCGATCCTCGAGATAGAGCACGCACGGAACGACCGCGAATCGAGACGTCCTTGGCGGGGACCCGAAGCAGTAGGCCAACGCTTGCAGAACCGCGGCCGACCGGAGACAGCGACATCAACCCCTCAGAGGAGGAAAGATGCCAAAGGCATCAAAGAAGACCGCTTCCGAGCACGAGACGGTCGAGGGCTACGAGGGCCACTTCGAGCACTTCGACGGCGGCTGGACCGTCGGCTTCGAGACCTACACCGCGGACGCCGACATGGCCCCGTTCTTCAAGGGGCTGCCCAACGACCAGTGCCAGTGCGAGCACATGGGCTACGTCATCAAGGGCAAGATCGCATTCCGCTCGGCGGACGGCGACGAGACTACGAGGCCGGCGACGCCTACTACGTCCGCCCGGGCACACGCCGGTGCTCTACGCCGGCACCGAGGTCGTCGAGTTCAGCCCGACCGAGGAGCTGAACCAGCACGATGGAGGTCGTCATCAAGAACATGTAGGCGATGACGCCCGCCTCCTCCTATCAGTCGCGCGGGCGCGCGGTAGGGGCGCTCGGGCCAACAAGCACCAGCGGAGCCGCCGGGAGAAAACTCCACCGCCCCCGAGCCGAACTCCAGCCGTGTAACGAGGTTCAAGTCGACACGCTTCGATAGCCCTGCGAACAACCGCGGGACGATGTGTCTCTTCGTCCGCGGAGATTGCACGGTGATCGCAGCATCCGTCCGATGTGACGTTGATGGAATACCGAAGGGGGCGCATCAACCACGGAAGGGCGCGAACCGGATGCTTAGGTCGCTCAGGGCGAAGCGGTGCAGGTACCAGGCGCGGCCACGAGGGACCTGCTTGGCCTCGGCTCGGAGAAGCCCGGCGAACTCCCGCTTGAAGCCCAACCGCGGGTACTCCTGGATGACGCTCTGGCGGACTGCATCGGGTATCTCGTTGCTGCGTAGGCCGAACACTCGACGGCCGCGCCGGCAGACAGGAGGTAGGCCTCGGCTCCGGAGTCGAGGCCAACGCCGGGGGTGTAGTGCATGGCGATCGCGATGGCAACGAGCTCGCGGACATCGGCAGGCACGCGGCGGCTGTCGGTGAACTCGCGTGCCAACGCGGCGCTGCGAACCGTGAAGTCGACGTCGGGCACCGGGCTCGGGATCCCGGTGTCGTGGAACATCGCAGCCAGGTACAGGAGCTAGGGTCGAACGTGATCCGTGAAGTGCGGCGATGGCGCGCCCCACGTGTAGGCACGACTGGAATGGTTCAGGAGCACCGGTGTCAAGAGATCCTGCGCCGCGACCCCGGCATCTCTTGCGAGAGCGGAGTCGGGAGGCACCAGGCTCGCCGGATCGATGGAACTCCGGCGTCCCGGTGCATTCGGAGCACCATCGCGAGACGGCCGGCAAGAATGCTGAGCTCCCCCCGCAGCAGGGGCCGGGCAAGTGTTAGGCATTCCCGAGCGGTAAGCACTCCCCCGTGTGTTCGGTCCATCCAGTGGATCCGATCGGATCGGTGGGTCGTGGCTGGCTCAGTTTGGGCGGTCGCTCATCGCTTCGGCACCAGGATCTGCCCGAGGGCTCCGCTCTGGAAGCGCTCCTCTTCGACGACGTCCAGCTTCAGGTGCTCTTCCAGCTCGGCGAATGGGCTGTGCCCCGCGCCGATCGCAATCGGGACCGTCGTCAGCTGGTATTCGTCGACGAGGCCCAGGCGGGTCACCGACTTGGCGAAGTCGGGGCCGCCGTGGACTAGGACCGTCCCTTCGTCGTCCCGAGCCTTCAGATCCGCGATCTCCGCGCGCAGGTCCCCGCCGAAGATCTCGGCCGGTCCCCATTCCGCCTTCTCCAGAGTGTGGGAGAAGACAGCCTTCGGCTTCTCGTTCATCGCGGTTGCAATCGGCCCCTCGGACGCGGCCCAGTGCGGCCCCATGATCTCGTAGCTGCGGCGCCCCATCGCGTGGACGCCGGCCTCCTCGAGCGCGCGGAGGTTCCACCCACCCGAGTCGTCGCCGAACCACTCGAACATCCATTCATGGGTCCCGTCGGGGCTGGTGACAAAACCGTCGAGGGACATGACCATCTTGAGAACTACTTTTCTATCGCTCATGTCGGTAGAGACCTACCCCCTCGCTTGAATTCATCGCCCAGCGGCGGAGGTGGAAACGAAATGAGTAGATATAGATGGGCTTCGCGAGGCGTGATGCTATTGCTGGGGCATGGCGGGCAAGGCATCGGAGCGGTTCGTCTGGGCGGTCGACACTCTGGAGGTCCGCCCGGCCGACCGCCTGCTCGAGGTCGGCTGCGGCCACGGCGTCGCGGTCTCCCTGGTCTGCGAGAGGCTGACGACGGGAACGATCACCGCGATCGACCGCTCGCCCAAGATGATCGAGATGGCCACGCGGAGGAACCGCCAGCACGTCGACGCGGGCAGGGCTGTGCTCGAGGCCATCGCGCTGGAGGACGCGGACCTCGGCGATCGCCGCTTCGACAAGGTCTTCGCCTTCAACGTCGCTCCCTTCTGGCAGCAGCCGGAGGCGGCGCTCGGTGCCGTCCGCGAGCACCTCGCCCGGGATGGGGCCGTCTACATCTTCTGGGACGCGCGCCACTCCGCGCCGGAGCGAGCCCGGGACCTCGGAAACGAGCTGGCCGACCGGCTACGCGAGGGCGGGTTCTCCGTCGACAGGGTGCTGGTCGAGGACCTGCGCCCGGTCCCCGCGGTCTGCGTGATCGGGCGGCCCCAGGGCGGACCCATCGAGCGGGTCGCGCGAGAAGCCCGACGCCGGGCCACTGAGTATCTATACCGACGCTGACGCGACAGGACGTCAGCCTGGTGATCCAGGGGCCGCGACGAAATACGAGCAACGGCGGGGACGGAGAGGGAGGGGACCGCTGCAGCAAGCCGACTCCTTCCCCACCGTGTGGCACTGATGTGGCGCGCGTCTCCGCGGCCGCCGCCCGGCGCGGCGTCCCCCGACCCGACCATTGGCGAGCCCTGGTGCGTTCAGCGCCCGCCGTTCAGACGCACAGCTTCGGCGGAGTGCCGCGCGGCAACTGGTTGCAGGCGAGCGCCTAGCCCGCTCGATTTTGCCAACTCTTTGACAGGCGTTGGCGGGCCTGTGGAGGGCGGCTGCCGATCATCGATCGCGTACCCGAAGGAGAGGTTCGATGAGAGGCGTTCAGACGAAGGTCGCGGCGGGTTTCTCGCTCGTCGCGCTCGGCTCACTCGCCGGTTATGCAGTGGGCGCCGGCGGTGATCAGCCGGCACACGCAACAGCCGCCAAGCGCCAGCCGGTGGAGGTGCGGACTCAAACGATTCGGCGCACGATTCGAGTCGTCAAGCACGAGAAGCCGCGACCGGCGCCCACACAACAGACCGCGGCGGCGGCCCCGCCGGCACCGCCCGCGTGACGCAGGTGGCGGCGGTCCCGCGCACGGTGCCGGCCGCCCCGCAGCCGAGTCACTCGACGCCGGTGCGCACGCGCACGAGCGGCGGCGGGTCGGCGGGTCGTGGCGAGCGCGAGCGAGCACGAGCACGCCGCGGAGCGCGAGGACGGCGATGACTAGGCGGGCGACCGCCAGACGGGTGGCGGTGGCTGCTAGCGCAGCCTTCCTGGCGGTGTTCGGGGGCCTCGCGACCCAGCTGGGGCACGGGCACGATCCAGCCGTCGGCGCCGGTCAAGCCGCCGCCCCGGCGGGCGTGGCGCCGCGGCGAATGCTGCTTAGACGCATCATCGAGCGGCGCGTGGTCGTTCGCGTGGTTCCCGCGCAGTCGACGGCCGCGACACCGGCGAGCCCGTCCGCGCCCGCGGCGGGCGCCCCAGTGGTCACGAGCAGCCGCCGCGCCTGCGCCCGCTCCGCCGGTGACTAGGAGCTCGTGATGGCCGAGCGAGGCGACGTCACGTTCAAGTCGATGGGGAGCGACGTGCGGGTCCTGGTCGAGGCCCCGGAAGGGGCCGGGCTGCCTCCAGTGGGCGAGGCGATTCAGCGGGAGCGCGAGTTCCTCGAGCGGTTCGCGGCGCGCCTGACGCGCTTCGATCCCGCGAGCGAGCTGTCCCGGCTAAACGCCGACCGCCGGTCCGCGGTGCCCGCCTCCCGGCTCCTGCGAGCCGCAGTTTCGGCCGGCCTGTGGGCCGCCGAGCTCAGCGAGGGGCTCGTCGATCCGACGCTCCTGGGCGCGCTCGAAGGGGCCGGGTATCGCGAGTCCCGCGCGGGCATGCCTCCGGCGGCGCTGGCGGAGGCGCTCGCGCACGCGCCGCGGAGACGGGCGGCGGCACCCGCTCCCGCGGCCAGGTGGCGGTCGATTGAGGTGGACGACCGTGCCGGCGTGGTGCGCCGGCCGCCCGGCGTGCGATTCGACACGGGTGGTGTCGGCAAGGGGCTGGCTGCCGACGCCGTGCTGTACCGGCTCGACGGCTACCCCCGGGTTGTTGTCGACTGTGGTGGCGACATCGCCTTGCGCGGCGAATGGCAGGTCGAGGTCGAGCACCCCGTGACGGGCGAATGCGCGCACACGCTTGAGCTGAACGGCGGCGGGGTGGCGACCTCCGGCTTGAACGTCCGCCTCTGGCGCCGACCGGATGGCGGCTATGCGCACCATCTGCTCGATCCGTCCACGGCCCAGCCTGCGTGGACCGGGCTGATCGGCGCGACCGCGCTCGGGCCGACCGCCCTGGAGGCGGAGACGTTGTCGAAGGTCGCTCTGCTGTCGGGTCCCGAGGGTGCGCGTGCCGCGCTCGCGGAACATGGCGGGATCGTCGTCCGCGACGACGGCGACGTGGAGTTGATCGGCCCGCTGCGCCGTCCGCGGTTGCGTGTCTCGATACCGAAGCTGGCGGCGTGAGCCACCCGAATCCCGCCGATTACCTCTGGTGGCTCGCAAGTCGCGCGTCCGGCGTGGTCGCGCTGCTCCTGGTGACCGCCTCCGTCGCGATCGGATTGACGATGGCGTCCAAGCTCGTACGCAAGCGCGGGGTCGCGCCGGCGCTCGCCCGCCTCCATGAGCAGACCGCGCTGGCTGGTCTGATCACGATCTGCCTGCATGGCGCGACCGTGCTCGCCGACCCCTGGCTGCACCCCGGCGTGTCGGGGGTGCTCGTCCCGTTCGCCATGGGCTACCGGCCGCTGTACACGGGGCTCGGCATCGTCGCCGGCTACCTCGCAGCCCTACTCGGCCTGAGCTTCTACGCCCGGCGACGCATCGGCGCCAAGCTGTGGCGCAAGCTCCACCGCGCGACCGTGCTGGTCTGGGCGCTCGGCGTCGCCCACGCCGTCGGAGCGGGCACCGACGCAGGCTCGCTCTGGTTGCGCACGCTGATGCTCGCGACCGGGGTCCCGATCGTCGTCCTGTTCGCGGTCCGGGTGCTGCGCAGCCCGAACCGAACCCGTCGCCGCCCCGCCCTCCAAGAGGCTCGCGGATGAGCGACGGGATCGTGATCGCCGGCGGCGGGCTCGCCGCGCAGCGCTGCGCCGAGACCCTGCGAGCACACGGGTGCGACACGCCGATACGGATCGTGTGCGGAGAGCCGCGTCCTCCATACGACCGGCCGCCCCTGTCGAAGGAGCTGCTGACCGGCGGGATGCCCCCGAGCGCCGTGGCGCTGCGGCAGCCGGACTGGTACGAGAAGCGCGGCGTCGACCTGCTGATCGGGACGCGCGCCACGCGCCTGGACCCGGCACGGCGCGAGCTCGCGCTCTCGTCGGGACGCGCGCTGTGCTTCGACGCGCTGCTGATCGCCACGGGGAGCCGCGCGCGCATGCTTCCGGGATTCGAGGGCTACGACAACGTCAGCGTTCTCCGCACGCTCGACGACGCCCTCGCGCTGCGCGCCGCACTGCGACCTGGGGCTCGGCTGGCCGTCGTCGGCGCGGGCTTCATCGGTCTGGAGGCGGCGTCGTCCGCACTGGCCGTCGGCGCCGAGGTGACGATTGTCGAAGCCCTCGACGCGCCGCTGGCCGGCGTGCTGGGGTCGGCTCTCGGCCACTGGTTCGCCGAGCTGCACCGGGCCGAGGGCGCGAACGTGGTGCTCGACGCGCGTGTGGCGAAGGTTCGGGGTGGCAGACGGGCCCGCTCACTCGAGCTTGCCGGCGGCGGCTGTGTGGAATGCGATCACGTGCTCGTGGGAGTCGGGGTGGAGCCGGACACGCGCTGGCTCAGGGGGTCCGGGCTGGGGGAGGAAGGCGTTCACGTGGACCTCGAGGGCCGCACGAGCGCGGACGGCGTGTACGCGGCCGGCGATGCCGCGCTCGCGTGGGACCCGGCGCTCAACCGCCATCTGCGCAGCGAGCACTGGGAGGCGGCCGCGCGCCAGGGCGCAGCGGCCGCACGGGCGATGCTCGACCTGGAGCCGGTCCGCACTCCGATGCCCAGCTTCTGGAGCGATCAGCACGGCGTCCGCATCCAGTTCGTCGGGAGAGCCGGCGAAGCCGATCGGATCGCGATCGATGGCGGTCCGGCCAGCCGTGACTTCGAAGCCCTGTTCACCACGTCCGGTGTGCCCGTGGCCGCGCTGCTCGTCGGCCGGCCACGGGCGCTTGCGGATGCCCGCCGCCGCGTGCAGGCGGGTCTCGATTCCCTGAATCCACAAGAGGAGAAGCAATCATGAAGCCCATTGCTCAGATCGATGAACCCGCTTGCATCGCCCACGGAGATTGCGCGCTGTTGGCGCCGTCCGTCTTCGAGGTCGACGAGGTCGCGCGAGTGATCGGCGACGGGCCGGTGGAGGTGCTGATCGAGGCAGCCGAGTCGTGCCCGGCCGCTGCGATTTACGTAGTTGATGCGGATACGGGTGAGCAGATCTACCCGTAGTGCGAGCGGCACACTCGGCCTTACAGTCCAAAACGATGCAACCGCGCATCCTGTTTGTCGAGGACGAGCCGTCGATCTCGGATCCGTTCGCGAAGGCTCTGTCGCGGGCCGGCTTCGACACCGTGACGGCGCGCACCGGACGCGAGGCGCTCGCCCTGGCGCGACGGCTCGATCCCGATCTCGTCCTGCTCGACCTCAACCTCCCCGATACGGACGGGCGGGACGTGGCGCGCGAGCTGCGCCGCAACAGCGACACGCCGATCCTGATGCTCACCGCCCGCGGCACCGAGATGGATCGCATCGTCGGGCTCGAGCTCGGAGCCGACGACTACGTCGTCAAGCCGTTCAGCGGCCCGGAGGTCATCGCGCGCATCCGCGCGGTGCTTCGTCGCGCCAATCGCTCGGCTCCGACAGCGGCTGGCGAGCCCGTGGAGATCGGGGCGCTCAGCGTCGACTTCGGTGCCCGGCGGGCGACGCTCGACGGGTCGGAGCTCCAGCTGTCACGCAAGGAGTTCGACCTGCTGGCCGAGCTCGTCCGCAACGCCGGACTGGTCGTCTCGCGCGAGGATCTGATGGACCGCGTCTGGGACGAGAACTGGTTCGGATCGACGAAGACCCTCGACACGCACGTCGGCCTGCTGCGCCGAAAGCTGGGCGACGAGCCCGGCGCGCCGCGGTACCTGCAAACCGTTCGGGGGGTCGGGTTCCGGTTCAGCTCGCCCGAGGAGATGGACCCGTAAGCCTGCGCGGGAGTCTGCTCCTGGCGCTCGCCTACGTGCTGCTGCTGGCGCTCATCGCGTTTGCCGTGCCGCTCGCCGTATCGCTGCGCGACCGCCAGGACGAGGAGGTCCGCCTCCAGTCGCGCGGTCAGGCCGACGTGGTTGCGGCCACGGCCGCACCGCTGCTCGCGCCCCGCAATCGAGCGCGGCTGAACAGCGCTCGCCCGTACGGCATCGCGGTCGGTGCGCGGGACGCGTGCTCATCCTCGACGCGTCCGGCAAGGTGGTCGCGGACAGCGCGGGACGGGGCCAGGTGGCTGCAAGCTACGCGGGGCGCCCCGAGATCGCGGCGGCGCTGCGAGGCAGGCGCTACCAAGGCAGTCGCCACAGCGCCACCCTCGGCGAGGACCTGCTGGCGACGGCCGACGCCGGTGCTGCGCGGGAAACGGGTGACGGGGGCCGTGCGGGTCACGCAGAGCGTGGCCGCAGTGCACCGGGCGGTGCGCCGCTCGATCGCCGGTCTCGTGCTGGTTGCCGCTGTGGTGCTCATGCTCGGGATGACGGCCGGCTGGCTGATCGCGCGCCGGCTCGCGCTGCCGCTACGTCGGCTCGAAGCGACCGCCGGCGAGATCGCGCACGGCGACCTGGACCGGCGCGCGCCCGTGGACGGAACACGCGAGCAGCGCTCGCTCGCGCGCTCGTTCAACGCCATGACGGATCGACTGTCGCGTGCCCTGCGCGCGCAGCAGGAATTCGTGGCCGACGCGTCACACCAGCTCCGCACGCCGCTCACCGGACTCAGGCTTCAGCTGGAGGAGGCGGAGGCGTCCACGAACGGGGCGCGCCCGTCCGCGCGGAGCTGGATGCGGCGCTGGGCGAGGTCGACCGGCTCTCGCAGATGGTCGACGAGCTGCTGCTGTTGTCCTCCGCCGGGGGGCGCGACGCGCCCGCGGAGGAGGTCGAGCTCAACGCGAGCGCTCGGGCTGCGGCGGCGCGCTGGCGGGCGACCGCGGCGGACCGCGGTATCGCGCTCACCCACGCAAACGGTGCCGCGACAACGAGTCACCGCGGCGCGCGTGGATCTCGATCGGGCACTCGACGCCCTGGTCGAGAACGCGCTCCGGTATTCACCACCCGGTAGCGCCGTGGAGATCGAGGTCCGCCCCGGACGCGTGCAGGTACTCGACGGGGGCCCCGGGCTCGCGCCCGGCGAGGACGAGCAGGTGTTCGAACGCTTCCACCGCGGCCGCGCCGGGCGCGGCGGACCGGCGGGTACCGGGCTCGGGCTACCCATCGCACGCGAGCTGATGCGTCGCTGGGACGCACGGGTATGGCTCGAGAATCGAACGGAGAGCGGAGCGCGCGCGGTGATCGCGTTCGACTCCGCGGAGCCGGGAGCGCGGCGATGAAACGCATCTCGCGTTCGACGCTCGTCTGGCTCGCGCTGGCGCTTGCCGGGCTCGTGGTTGCCGTCAGCGTGTCCTACGCCGCCAGCCAGCTCTCAAAGCCGCAGATCGGCCTGACCTCGGAGCCGGTCCCGGGGGTGACTGAGCTGGCACCGAAGCCCAGCCGTCCGACGCGCATCTCCCCGCATCCCAAGCCGCAGCCGCCTCCACCCACGCAGACGACGGCCCAGCCCCCGACCGCACCCTCCGTCCCATCCGACGACGAGGGCGGCGATGACGACGACTGACGCTCGAGCTGGGTAGGGTCGAAGCGTGCGTCCCATTCCCACGATCCTGAAGTGGGCCGGGCTGGGGCTGGTCGTGCTGCTGGTCGTGATCCAATTCGTCCCCTACGGTCGCGCCCACACGGACCCCACCGATGGCCGTCCGATCGCATGGGACAGCGCTCGCACCGAACAGCTGATGACGGACGCCTGCATGGACTGCCACAGCAACCTGACGAAGTGGCCGTGGTACTCGAACGTCGCACCGATCTCGTGGCTGGTGCAAAACGACGTCGACGAAGGACGCAGGAGGCTGAATCTCTCTACCGATGATCCGGAGCTCGAGGAGATGATCGACGCCATCCGCGAGGGATCGATGCCGCCGTGGCAATACAAGCCGGCCCATACCGGGGCAAGGCTGTCCGACCAAGAGAAGCAAGACCTGATCCGCGGCCTGGAGGCAACCTTTGGTGGCGCGAGCAGTGCGGCAGGGGGGTGACCGAACCTGCCACTGGCGAGCGCGGCACGCGCGCGTCGACGACGATACGACCGGGACGGCCACGAATCGAGGAGGTATGGGTGATGAGTGAGCCCAAGCGAACCACGACCGAGGAGGCGCGCCGAGTTGGAGACGAGATCGGCGTCGACTGGGACCGCTTCGACGTGGAGCAGTTTCGCGCCGGCATGGATGTCGAGTTCGAGCACGGCTCGCACGACCCCCAGACCAATGTGACGGGCGATGACCCGATCACCACGGGCAAGATTGCGCTTGCGCACATGAAGGAGTTCCCGGACTACTACGAGCGCCTGGCACACATGGAGAGCGAGGCCGAGCGCGAGTGGGAACAACGGCGCGAGACATGAGCACTGCGTCCCAAAGGACCCGAAGTCCCTGAAGGGGCGTCTTTGCAGGGATTTGCCCTGCTTTGCAAAGGCTTGCCGGGAGCGGGGAGATCCGGACAACGTGCGAACTCTCAACTCGAACTCTGAGTCTCTAGTCGAGGGCCTCATGGAGCCGGTCGGGCGAGAAGCACGACGCCGGGCCACTGAGTATCTGTACCGACGCGGACCCGGCCGTAGGCTCATACCGCATCGCCACCGCCCCCGCCCCGAACTCCAGCCGGCTCACGAGCTTCAAGTCGACACGCTTCGATAGCCCGGCGAACAACGTCGGCCCGTGGCCCGCCAGCCTGGGGTGCACCACGAACTCGTACTCATCGATCAACCCCAGCTCCGCCAACGCCAGCGGAAGCTTCACGCCTCCCACGAGCAGTCCCTTACCCGGCTCCCGCTTCAGCTCCTGAACGGCCTTTCCGAGATCCCCGCGCACGAGCTCCGCGTTCCAATCGACCCGGTCCAGGGTGCTCGACACGACGTACTTCTTTGCCGCGTCGATCGTCCGGCCGAAAGGCGCCATCCAATCGGGCATCGCTTCGGTCTGCCCCGGCGGCCGCCAAACTGACTCCATCATCTCGTAAGTCACCCGGCCGAAGAGGAGAGCGTCGGCCTCGTCGAGAGTCTTCGTCGCGTGACGATGTGTCTCTTCGTCCGGGGCCATTGCACGGTGATCGCAGCATCCGTCCAATGTGACGTTGATGGAATACCGAAGAGGGCGCATGAACCACGGAAGGGCGCGAGCCGGATGCTCAGGTCGCTCAGGGCGAAGCGGTGCAGGTACCAGGCGCGGCCACGAGGGACTTGCTTGGCCTCGGCTCGGAGAAGCCCGGCGAACTCCCGCTTGAAGCCCAACCGCGGGTGCTCCTGGATGACGCTCTGGCGGACCGCATCGGGTATCTCGTTGCTGCGCAGGCCGAACACATCAACGGCTGCGCCGGCAGACAGGAGGTAGGCCTCGGCACCGGCGTTCGAGGCCTACGCCGGGGGTGTAGTGCATGGCGATCGCGTTGGCAACGAGCTCACGGACATCGGCAGGCACGCGGCGGCTGTCGGTGAACTCGCCGTGCCAACGCGGCGCTGCGAACCGTGAAGTCCACGTCGGGCACCCGGCTCGGGATCCCGGTGTCGTGGAACATCGCAGCCAGGTACAGGAGCTCACGGTCGAACGTGATCCCGTGAAGTGCGGCGATGGCCGCGCCCCACGTGTAGGCACGACTGGAATGGTTCGCAGGAGTACCGGTGTCAAGAGATCCTGCGCCGCGACCTCGGCATCCCTTGCGAGAGCGGAGTCGGGAGGCACCAAGCTCGCCGGATCGATGGAATTCCGGCGTCCCGAGTGCATTCGGAGCACCATCGCGAGACGGCCGGCAAGAATGCTGAGCTCCCCCCGCAGCAGGGGCCGGGCAAGTGTCAGGCATTCCCGAGCGGTCAGCACTCCCCCGGGGCGCTCGGCCCATCCAATGGATCCGATCGGATCGGTGGGTCGTGGCTGGCTCATGGGGGCCTCTCAGTTCGGTGGTCTCGCGGTCAGGTGGGGGGGACAAGCGCGGCGAAGCGTGGCGCTCGCTCCGGACGAGAGGCGAGAGCGATGACGATGCGCGTCACGCTTTCCCTTTCGCATGATTGAGACAGCGCGCCACGTGTTCATCACACGCGCCGTGTTGCCCGGTGATCGCGTCTCGGCCCCGGGGGTTCTGTAGCGCCTATTCAGGCGGCTAGTGATTGGACAGCGAAAACGCCGAATCCAGGGGCCGCGCGAAACTACGATCAACGGCGGGGACGGGGAGAATCCGAACAACGCGCGCACGGGAGCGGTCAAGCACATCCCCGACAGAGCCGGCGAGGGCTTGAGCTTGGACGCTCGACCATCCACGACTGCGAAGACGCGCAGCCGGGACAGGTCCGCCAGCCGCTTTGGATCGTCCGCGCGGGCGGTCAACGGGTACCCGGAGAGCAGCGCTCCCTTGCCGTATGCCTTTGCCCACATCCGGACGCTCCTCGGTGGGCCGCCCGGTGGCGAGCAGGTGCCCGTCGGAAATCGCGATCAGCCGGTCTGTGGCTATGTCGCCCGCCGGCGCCGGTCGCCCCATCCCGCGACCACGAGCTCACCATCAGGACACCGGTACGCTCTCCAATAATCCGCGTGCCGCGTCGGAGACGACGGGGATGTCCTCCCCAGGGGAAAGGGCTATGGCACACTCTTACCGTCTCCGCGTGTCGAGCTCCGCGCGCGCGTCGCCCAGGGTGAGCGCCGCGAGCTGCGCTGCACCCCCTCCTCGCTCCTAGCTGAGCCGCCCGGAAGCGTTGGTTATACGGGCGCAGGTCCCCCAGAAGACGTGCGGTAGCCGTCGTCCCGTTCCGCCGTGGGGCCATAGCCGAGGATCCGGTTGAGGTCGGCCTGCAGCTTTGCTCCGTCCTTCGGGGTGATGACCCGGATCGAGCCAGAACCCCTCGAATCCGACTGCCGAGATGGCCAGAACGAGCTCTACGAGAGCGGCCGCGTGGATATGTCGAGCCTGCCAGTCGGCGGGTCTCCCAGGCATCGAGGCGTAGGACCAGCGCAGGTCGTGTGAGTGGAGATAGCCCACGAAGGGCGCCAAGTAGCTCGCGTAGCCCTCGGGAAATGGACACGTAGGGGTACTGGACCCAACGGACGCGCATGTGCGTGGGAGTTGCCGCTCGATCTGGTCGACGAGGCGCTGATCGAGCCGCCACTCGCGTCTTGAAGTGGGCGTAGTCGGGAACCAGCCTGCCGCTTGTCTGATCGAGGGAGCACAAGACGACGAAGACGCCGAGGGCAGCCGCCAGTGCAAGTGAGGGGACGCGCCACCGTTGACGGAGCGCCGCGCCAGCACGGTCGAGGAGGAGGCCGAGGCCGAGCCAGGGAGAGCACCGCGATGAAGGGCGTCGATCCGCCCCCGACCTGCGGACTACCGGGGAAATGGTCCAGGCGATGATGGACGAGATCCCGCCGGTGGTCGCGCAACGCCATGGCTGTCAGCGCAAGCATCGAGAGGTGGCGCTGTCGGGCGTCGTCGAAGTTTGACGCTGCCTCGGTCGGTGGACCGCGGGTCGCGCGGACGAGCGCCACGAGCGCTACCAGCATCAGCCAAGCGAATCCGATGGTGGCCGCCAGTCCGAGGGGTGTCCACTCCTTGCCGACTGCCTGCTCTGGTGTCGGTAAAATTGGTCCTGCAGGGCGTCGAGGCCTCCGCATCCGATGGCCAAGTAGATCGGCATCGCAAGTCTGGGTGATGTTCGTGCTGAAGGCTTCCGATGTCGCCGGATCGCGCTGCAGTACCTCCTCGTTGGGGCCGTGGCTCAGGCGGTAGATGACCACGGGGTGAGATGGCCAGGAAGGGTCGCGGCAGCGATGGTGCAGGCCACGATCAGGCCGGGTACCAGCGCGAGCCATGCGCGTCGCGCAAGGGCTACCCACGACCTGCGGTCGCGCCGAGCACCAGCGCCGAGAGCGTGAAGACGATGTAGTCAGTTATAGGACCAGACCGAGCGAGATATGCGACTAATGCGAGAGCGTCCCGAGGGTCGGGCGAAGAGGCCCATCTCAAGGCGGGTTCTTGCCTCGTCGACGCAATGTCTCGAAGCAAGGGCTCGGCCCGGCTGGCATGGCAAGGGCGAGGTACACGCTCACCGGAACCGAGGTAATACGAGGAGGCCAGCAGGTGGCTTTGGTTCTCCGGGGAGTAAGTGATAGGGGAGCCGGTCGCGTAGAGGACGGCGCAGGCGCCCGCTACCAGTCGTGAGACGCGGAGCCAGCGCAACACACAGAACGAGGCCACCGCGGCCGGCTCCCGAAGGTGAGTACGAAATAGAGGTTGATCGTCGCCGCAGCGTCCCCGCCGGTCAGAGGGCCGATCGCCTTGATCGCGAGGAAAGGCACCACCGCAAAGGCGGGATCTGGGAAGTCGTAGAGCTCGAGGCCCTTGGGGAACACCAAGGTCCAGGGTTCGTCAACACCCAGCCGTGGTCGAGCGCGCCCTTGATAAGCATTTCGGTCAGAAGAGCTGAGTCCTTCCCCTGACCAGAGTGGGACCCCGAGGCTGGCGTCCCAGGCGCTAAGAGCCAAGAGTTCGGGCGACAACTCCG
Source organism: uncultured Thermoleophilaceae bacterium (assembly GCA_963768465.1). Taxonomy (GTDB): domain Bacteria; phylum Actinomycetota; class Thermoleophilia; order Solirubrobacterales; family Thermoleophilaceae; genus JACVRW01. The sequence continues at coordinate 43,044 of CAVYIA010000007.1, forward strand.
GCGACGGCAACGGCTGTACGCGCAAGTCGTCGCCTCGGCGTGGGTATGTCGCTCGAGCCAGTTCCCTCCGCGCGGGCCCTCGCGGCGCCGCGCACTGGGGGCACGCTCGGAGGTGCGAGTCTCGCGCAAGACTTGAGCATTGAACAGGCGCAAACTGCCTGGAGGACGGCGAGACAGGATGTCGAAGGAGCGAGGCCGCGGTGTGCTGACGAACAACCTTCGCTTTCCTCCTCCCGGTGTCGCCGACTTAGGCGACCAGAGGCCTCGAGGCCCACCAGGGAGACAAGCGAGCGGGACCCCGCCTTGGCGCTGCCTTCCCTAACCGCGACCACCCCCACGTCGCGGTCTGCGGGCGACGAGTGGCGCGAGACGAGGGGGTGCAGGACGGCAGCGCATTCACGAGCTCGCTCGGAGAACGCGTGCCCCGAGGCGGAAGGTGTCTTTCGTTTCCAAGACCGTTTGCAGAGCGGGGCTCAACCGCGGGGGACCGGTAATCTGCCTGGTGCGAGCTTGAAATAGACGGGAGAGGGTGGGATTCGAACCCACGAGGCAGTTTGACCCGCCCACACGATTTCCAGTCGTGCACCTTAAGCCGCTCGGTCACCTCTCCAGGCGGCCCTAGCCTAGCTTCAGAGTCCGAGCTCCCTGACCCCGCGCTCGCCCCACCCGAGGTGGTGCGCCAGCTCGTGCCGCAGGGTCCGCTCGACCTGGGCGCGCAGCACGTCGGGGTCGTGGCCGAAGTCCCGCTCGAGCGTGTCCTGGTAGACGACGATCCGGTCCGGGTAGTCGTCGCGGGCGACGGTGTCGCCGAAGTAGTGGCCGTAGGCGCGGTGCTCGGCGCCGCGGCTGGACGACCACCACGGGCGTCTCGTCGAGCAGCCGCTGGAAGTCCTCCGGGAGCGCGTCGATCGCCTCGGCCACCAGCAGGTCGAACTCCTCGGTCTCGGAGCGCAGCGACGGCTGGCGGGCGAGCTCCTCGCTGCGGCGCACGAGCCGCTCGAACTCGTGGTCGCTCATCCCCTCGCTCACCGGTGAGCGCCACGGTCGCCCAGGCGGTGAGCAGCATCAGCGCGACCCCGCCGCCGATGAGCACCATCAGGCCCTCCGCCCCCGACAGCGACGGCGGGTTGAGCAGGAACAGCAGCATCCCCACCGCGAACAGCGCGATGACGCGCGGCCTTCACGGGCCCTCGGAAGGCGTCCTTCATGCCCCCTGAGGTTACGCGGGCGCCCGGCAGGCGCCCGGGCTAGTCCTCGTCCGAGCCCGCGGCGTCCGGGTTGCCGGTGGCGGTGCCCTCCTCGCCGGGCACGCCGGGGCTGTCCTCGGCCTCGTCGCGAGCGGGTCCGTCGCCGGTGTCGTCCGGCACGGCCTCGGCGGGCTGCTCCTCCGGAAGCTGGTCCGACTCCCTGCGCGGCGTCTCGGTCACGATCCGTCCTCCTCGCCTTCGTCGGGCTGGGCGCCGGGGATGGAGGGGTCCTCCTCCTTGCTCTCCCAGTCCTCGCGCGCCTCCTCGATGTGCTCCTCGACGCGCTCGGAGCGCTCCTCGAGGTCGTCGAGCTCCCGCTCCAGCCGGTCCGCCTTCTCCTCGTGCTCCATGCGATCCGACTACCCACGACGGCGCCCCCGGCAAACCGGGCGGCGTTTAGGGTGTGCGCATGGCCCACTCATTCCGCAAGGCGGTCGAGGCGCGCGACCTGGAGGCGATGGCGGCCACGCTCGCGCCCGACGTGCAGTTCCACAGCCCGGTGGCGTTTCGCCCGTTCGACGGCCGCGAGTCCACCATCGGGGTGCTGACGGCGATCACCTCGGTGTTCGAGGACTTCGAGTACACGGACGAGCTCGAGTCCGGTGACACGACGGCCCTGATCTTCCGCGCGCGCGTGGGCGACAAGTCCGTGCAGGGGATCGACTACCTCCGCCACAACGCGGACGGGCTGATCGACGAGTTCACGGTGATGCTCCGCCCGCTCTCGGCCATCATGGCCGTCGGCGAGCGCATGGCCCCGCAGGTCGAGGGCCTGGCGAAGGCCTAGCCGCTTCACATCCGTTCACACGATCGTTTCCGGTCGTTCACGTGACCGCGCGCCTGCGCGGGCACCCTGGCCGGGATGCAGCGGACCCGCCGGGAGGTGATCGGGGTTGCCGCGGGCGGCGTGGCCGCGGTGGCCCTGGGATCCGCGTTCTGGGACGACCTCTTCGGCTCCGCGTCCTCCGCGCAGCTTCGCCCCGGCACCGGCTACGGGCCCCGCAGGCCGGCGAACGAGCTCGGGCTGCGCCTGCCTGAGGGCTTCCGGTCGAGGCTCGTGGCGCACGGCGGCGAGGCGGTGCCGGGCAGCGGCTACCGCTGGCACGAGGCCTCCGACGGCGCGGCGACCTTCCCGACCGACGACGGCGGCTGGATCCTCGTCTCGAACTCCGAGACGCTCGCGGGAGGCGCCTCCGCGATCCGCTTCGACCGCCGCGGCGAGGTGGCCGACGCGTACCGGATCCTCGACGGGACGACGCAGAACTGCTCGGGCGGCGGCACGCCGTGGGGAACGTGGCTGTCCTGCGAGGAGGTCGAGGACGGGCTCGTCTGGGAATGCGACCCGACCGGCCGCCGCAAGCCGGTGAGCCATCCGGCGATGGGCGTCTTCAAGCACGAGGCCGCTGCGGTCGACCCGCGCGGGCGGCGCGTCTACCTCACCGAGGACCTGGTGGACGGGCGCTTCTACCGCTACACGCCCGAGCGCTGGCCCGACCTGAGCGCGGGGCTGCTCGAGGTCGCGACGGTCGGCGCCGGCGGCGCGGTCGCCTGGACGGAGGTTCCCGACCCGGCCGCGCGCGCCAAGCCGATCCGCCGGCAGCTCCCGGGGACCACGGCGCTCAAGCGCGGCGAGGGGATCTGGCGCGACGGCCGCACCGTCTACGTGGCCACGACCGCCGACGACCGCGTCCACGCCTACGACATCGCGCGCGAGCGCATGCGCGTGATCTACGACGGCTTCGCGTCGCGCTCGGCGCCGCTGCTGCGTGTCGACCAGCTCACCGCCAACCGCGCGGGCGAGGTCTTCGTCTGCGAGGACATCTCCACGCGGGAGATCGACATCGGCGTGATCGACCGCTCCGGGAGGGTCTCGGTGTTCCTCTCGGCCACCGGTCCGAAGCACGAGAACTCGGAGCTCACGGGGGTCACGTTCGACCCCTCCGGCAGCCGGATGTACTTCTCCTCGCAGCGCGCGGGCGGGAAGAACGGCGGCATCGGTCCTGGCGCGATTTATGAGATTTCCGGGCCTTTTAGGGGCCGGAAGAGTTCACGCGCTGTTCACGCCTCGGCTCAGAGGGCTTAACAGGGGCGGGCCCGAGCGCCCGTAGCTTGGAAGACCGGAGGTGCCCATGCGACTCAGGGATCGTCGACACCTTGCACCCGGGGTGGCTGCCTTCGTGGCCGCGACGCTGGTGGCGCTTCTGGGCCTGTATGCCCGCGCCGACAGCCCGCCGCCGCAGCCGCCGGCCACCGGGCTCGTGAAGCTGCGGCTGCTCGGCATCAACGACCTGCACGGGCACGTCGAGCCGCCCGCTCCGGGCCTCGGCGGCGCCGCCTGGCTCGCGGCCGACCTCGAGCGGGCCACGATCCCCGGGCACACGATCAAGGTCCATGCCGGGGACCTCGTGGGCGCCTCCCCGCTCGCGTCCGCCTACTTCCACGACGAGCCCTCGATCGAGGTGGCGAACAGGATCGGCTTCGACGTGGCCACGCTCGGCAACCACGAGTTCGACGAGGGCGTGGACGAGCTCCGGCGCCTGCTCGACGGCGGGCAGCGGACCGACGCGGGCGCCTTCGAGCGCGACGCCGCGGGCCGGCTCGTGAACACGTCCACGCCGGGCTTCCCGGGCGCGCGCTTCCCGTACACGTCGGCCAACGTGACCGACGCCGACGGGCAGCTGCTGCTGCCCCCGTACGAGATCGTGGAGCGCGCGGGCGTGCGGATCGGCTTCATCGGCGTGACAACCCCGACGGCGCCGCGCTACCTGCTGCCGCGCTACGCCGGCGGGTTCCGCTTCGGCGACATGTCGGACGCGGTGAACCGCCAGGTGCCCGAGCTGCGCCGGCGCGGCGTCGAGGCGATCGTGGTGCTCGCCCACTCGGGCGCTCCCTCGCAGCAGGGCGACGGGGCGAACGCGAGCGGCCAGGTGGTCGACGAGGTGCGCCAGATGAGCGACGCGGTGGACGTGGTGGTGGCCGGCCACAGCCACACGGAGATCGACCTGCGGATCCCCAACCAGGCCGGCGGCGGGCACAAGCTGGTGGTCGAGTCGCTCTCCTACGGGACGGCCTTCGACCAGGTGGACCTCAGCGTCGACCGCGCCACCGGCGACGTGGTCTCGAAGCGGGCGCGCATCCCGCGCACCTACCACGCCGGGCTCAGGCCCGACCCCGCCGTGGAGCGCCTGCTGGCCGGATACCGGGAGCGCCTGCGGCCGCTGGCCGAGCGCGTGGTCGGGCGCGCCGCCGGGCCGCTCTCCGCGGCCGACGGCCTCGGCCGGATCGCCGCGGAGGCCCAGCGCGCGTTCGCGAAGGCGGACGTGGCGCTCGTGGACGCGGGGAGCTTCCGCGCGCGCATCGACGCGGGCCCGATCACCTACGCCGAGCTGTTCGAGACGCAGGCCTACGACCACCCGCTCGTGCGCATGCAGGTTCGCGGCGCCGAGCTCCGCGCGCTGCTCGGCACGGAGGCCGGCGAGGGCTTGTTCACCGCGGGCGTGAGCCGCGAGGCCGTGGACCCGGCGGCCACCTACTCGGTGGTCGCGAACGTGCTCCTGACCGGGGCCGGGCCGTTCCCCGCGCTGCGCGACGCCGCCGAGCGCGGGCGCGAGCTGGGCTCTCAGGTCGAGGCGCTCGCCGCCTACGTCGAGAAGCTCCCCGGGCCCATCGAGCCCGGCCCGCTCGTGCGCGTCCAGGCCGCGAGCTCGGCCCTCTACGTGTGTCGTCCAGAACTGGTACTCGCCAACCGGCGCACGCCCGGAAAATCGAACGCATAGTGGTGTTCGGCCGTCGGCGGATCGCTTTCGACGAGGCGAACGTCGACGGCCCAGAGCTTCCTCGCCGAGCGCCTACCTCGCGTAGCGAGCGCAGCGGTTCGGCACCAGGCTCGGCCTGCCGTTCCGGTGCCTGAGCCTGAGCACCCGCATCCGGTCGAACGGGATCCCGTCGAGCGACGGATAGGTCTCGTCGGGCAGGGCGCCTCCGTACGGGTTCGAACGGGTGCTCTGCGGATGGAGGGCGTAGAGCGAGATGCCGTTGCCGCCGGTGTCTCCCATGTACGCGCCGTACCGCTGCAGCGCCCGCGCGATCGTGCGCTCGTAGCCGCTCAGCCCGAGCGCGTCGAGATCGAGGCTCGGGTCGAGCTGGAGCCGCGCGCCCTCGGGGATCGCGCGGCGGCCGCGTGTCGGGCCGTCGCTCTCGGTCGCCGGCCGGACCGGGCCGCCCGCGCGCGTGTACGGGTACGACATGAGCAGCGCGTGGTCGATCCGCCCGCGCCGAGCTCGGCGGGCATCACGACGCCGGCGAGCAGCGCGAAGCCCGAGCCGCGCGCCGAGTACCCGCGCGGGTAGATGCCGGTGCCGCGCACCGGGAGCGCGTTCCCCCAGGCCGCCTCCCAGCGGCGGCCCTTGCGGCGCAGCTTCCAGAAGTCGTACTCGCAGCCGTTGCTGCGGTCGATCACGGCGAGGTGGCCGTCGCTCGCCGGGTCGGGCGCGGCGCCCGCCGGAATCGGCACGCTCCGCAGCGCACGGCGCGGGCGCCACGAGGCCGTCATGCGCACGCGCCGGCGCGGCGTGTGCGCGCCGGCCATGTAGAGCGGCACGGTGTAGGAGCGGAGCGCGATGCGCGCCCCCTCGTCGGCCGCGGTCTGCGCGAGCCCCGCGATCATCGCGCTCGTGCCCGAGCTGAACGCGGGCGCACGCGGGATCCGGGTGTTGAACGGGCTGTCGGGCGAGTAGAGGCGCGCCTGGGGCAGCCTGGCCGAGCCCGCGCGCGGCTCCTCTCCGGCGCTCAGGGCGGCGGAGACCAGCATGACGGCTACGACCACGCATGCCGCGACCGCGGGGAGGGGGCGGCGAACTCCCACCCGATTCACCGTAGCGAGCAGGTTGCGATGGGGCTCCAGCAGGCCTCAAGCGGATCTCCAGCGCTCCGGGCGAGGGTCTCCTCACCCCACCAAGGAGGCAGACATGAGGAAGACACGGCTGTTGGTGCTGGCCACGTGCGCGGCGGCGCTGCTGGTGGCCGCCCCCGCCGGCGCCGCGACCTACGCGGTGTCCGGCAAGCAGAGCGTGGTCGACGAGGAGAAGGGCATCTACAAGATGCGCGGCAGCCTCGTCGGCCGCTGGACCACCACCTCGTTCGAGGAGGTGGCCACGGAGCCGTACTACCAGGGCAGGGGCACGGAGCGCTTCCGCGGCTGTCTCGACCGGCGCCGCGACCACTCGTGCAAGGGCGACCCGTCCGGCTCGCTCTCCTTCACGTTCGACTACTGGGCCCTGTTCGACGGCGAGGACCTCGTCTGGGGCTCCTGCTGGCACCCGGTCACGGGCGGGACGGGCGACTTCGCCGGCGCGCGGGGCGTGCTCGTGATGGTGGACACGCCGACGAAGGGCGGCGTCCGCACGGACTACATCGGGAACCTGACCCTCAAGGGCAAGGGCAAGAGCGCACGGCGTGCGAGCGCCCGCCGCGTCCACCAGCCGCGCGGGCTGCGTGGCCGGCTGAAGCGACCGGGATCCGGGCCGGGGGCGCCCTCACGCCCCCGGCCCGCCCGGGTTGATGCCGGGCCCCCGCTCAGGCAGGCTGCTCCCGAGGTCACCAGATGAACGAGCGAGAACCGCTCTCCGCGCCGGAGCTCACGGGCTACCGCGTGGACGAGCTGATCGGCAGGGGCGGCATGGGCGAGGTCTACCTCGCCCTCGACGTCGGCTCGGGCGGCCGGTGGCGCTGAAGGTGCTGGCCGCCGGAGTGGCCGGCGACGAGCGCTTCCGCGAGCGGCTGCTGGGCGAGTCGCGGCTCGCGGCCAGCCTCGACCACCCGAACGTCATCCCGATCTACGAGGCGGGCGAGCAGGAGGGGCGCCTGTTCATCGCCATGCGCTACGTGCCGGGCAACGACCTGAAGGCGGTGCTGCGCCGCGAGAAGGCGCTGGAGCCGGCGCGCGCGGTCGCGATCGCCGGCCAGCTCGCCGGCGCGCTCGACGCCGCTCACCGCGGCGGCCTCGTGCACCGCGACGTGAAGCCGAGCAACGTGCTGCTCGACCGCCAGGACGATCGCGAGCACTGCTACCTCGCCGACTTCGGGCTCACCCAGAGCACGTCCGGGGCCACGGCGGCGGACGGCCAGTTCATGGGCAGCGTGGACTACGTCGCGCCCGAGCAGGTGCGCGGCGACCCCGTGGACGGCCGCGCCGACCAGTACGGCCTCGCCTGCCTGCTCTTCGAATGCCTCACCGGGCACCGTCCCGTTCGGGCAGCGCTCGGACCTCGCGGCCATCTTCGCCCACCTCGAGGAGCCGCCGCCCAGCGCGAGCGAGCGCCGGGCGGACCTGCCCCGCGCGATCGACTCCGTCCTGGCCCGCGGCATGGCCAAGGACCCGGAGGAGCGCTTCGAGAGCTGCGGCGCGCTCGTGACCGCGGCGTCGGAGGCGCTCGCCGTGGGGCGCGCAGCCGGCACGGCGCCCGCGGCTGGTGCCGCTCCTCGCGGCGGCGGTGCTCGCGCTCGCCGGGCTCGCGGCCGCGCTTCTCCTGGCCGGGGGCGACAGCGCCGCACGGCCACCCGCTGCCGGCGCGATCGTGCGCGTGGACCCCGCCACCAACGAGGTCGCCGGGCGGACCCCGATCCGCGGCCATCCGGGGCAGCTCGTGGTCACGCCCGGCGGCCTCTGGATGGCCGACTTCCGCGGCGGCGTCCTGTGGCGCTACGAGCCGGGCGCCGGCCGGGTCGAGCGCATCACCTCGAACGGCGAGCCGCGCGACCTCGCCGCGGTCGGGGACAAGGTGTACGTGGGCGCCGACGGCCGCTACCTCTCGGGCGTCGTCGTCGCGCTACGACGCCGTGACGGGCGTGCGCGAGGACGGGATCGACCTGCTGGCCTGCGCGATGGCCGGCGGGCAGGGAGTCGTGTGGGCGGCGGGCTGCCCGTTCGTGCAGCGACTGAGCACGGACGGCGGCCGGCTGCGGAAGCTGCATGAGATCTACCTGCCGTACCCCGACCCCGACCAATGTCGAGAACGCGCGCGTCCAGTTCCGCGAGCTCGCGATCGGCGCCGGCTCGGTCTGGGTCCTCGGGGACGCGCTCGACCGGCGGCTCTGGCGGCTCGACGCCCGCAGCGGCGAGATCCAGGCCACGGTCGAGCTCGGGTTCCCGCCCACCTCGGCGGCCTACTCCGACGGGAAGCTCTGGATCACCGACGGGCTGCACGACCGGGTGGTCCCGGTCGAAGCCGACGGGGAGCGGCTGCTCGCGCCGATCCCGGTGGGCCACGGGGCGAGCGGCGTGGCGGCCGGGCACGGCGGCGGTGTGGGTCGTGAACACGCTGGACGGCACGCTCTCGCGCGTGGACCCGCGCGCGCGGCGCGTGGTGGCGACGGTGGACGTGGGAGCCGGGCCGCGCGCGGTGGCCGTGGGACGCGACTCGGTGTGGGTGACCGAGCATGCGTACTAGGCGCGCCCTCGCCGCCCTGGCCGCGGTCGCCGTGGCGCTCACGAGCGGCTGCGGGGACTCCGAGCCGCCGCTGCGGATCGGCGTGGTGGTGGACTGCGTGGGCATCAACCGCTCGCTGCGCGACGCCGAGCTCTCGGGGGCCCAGCTGCCGCTGATCGAGCGCGGGGCGCGCCAGCGGGGGCGGCGCGCGGCCGACGGCCTCGACCCGGTGGAGATCGCCGGCCGGAAGGTGGAGCTCGTGCCGGGCTGCTCCGAGGTCGGCGAGTTCAGCACGCTCACCACGGAGGTCCGGCGCATGGCCGAGCTCGAGCACGCCGACGCCGTGGTGGCCGGTGGGGGCGGCGCCGATCAGATCGTGCTCCGCGAGGTGGCCAAGCTCTACCCGCGCACGGCGTTCCTCGGGGCGGTCCACGGCCCGCGCGAGGCAACCCTCGGCAGCGGGCGCCCAATCTCTTCCGCTTCGCGGCGGACGAGAGCCAGGGCGTGGCGGGCCTGGCCGCCTACGCCTACAGGACGCTCGGCTGGCGCCGGGCGGCGATCGTGTTCGCCGCACTGGGACGCGGGCTGGGACGCGCGCGACGCGTTCGCCGCGGAGTTCTGCGCGCTCGGCGGCCGGGTCACGAGCCAGGTGGGAGTCGAGCTCTTCGACCCCACCGGGGGCGACGTGGACAAGGTGCCTGCCGACGTGGACGGCGTGGCCGTCTTCGCCGCACGCTTCTTCGGCCCGGAGGAGTTCCTCAAGCGGCTCCCCGGCCGCGTGGGCGATCCGGCGCGCAGGATCGTCCTCGGGCCCGGCCTCATGGGCGACCCGGCCCTGCTCCGGACCGTCGGCGCGCCGCTGCACGGCGCGACCGGCAGCACGTACGACCGGCCCGCGCTGATGCGCGCCTACCTGCGCCGCTACGCGGAGGCATTCCCCGGGACGTCGCGCGACGTGGCGAGCGGCGAGCTGGTGGCCGGGTACCGCGACGCCGTGGAGGCGATCGTGCGCGCGCTCGAGCGCGCCGGCGGGGACCGCGGGCGGCTGCGCGCCGAGCTGGCGCGCCTGCGGCCGGAGCTCCTCGCCGGGCGCGTTCGCCTCGACGAGAACGGCCAGGCCGTGGCGGCGCCCACGCTCGTACGGCTCACCGGCGAGGGCCGGCGTCGAGCAGATCGGCGAGCTGCCGGCGGTGGACCAGTCGCTCGGCGGCCTGCTGCCGGCCTCGCTCTCCCCGGACAGCCGCCCGGTGGCGTGCCGGTCAGGCCGTGACGGCGATGCTCCAGGTGAAGCGGGTGTCCTCGGCGCGCGGAGCAAGGCCGCCGGGACGGAGGCCGCGCCGGACTAGGAGCGTGGGCGCGCCGGACTCGGTGGCGAGCGCGGTGCGGGTGCGGCCGAGCCCCTCGCGGCGCCAGCGGTCGGTCATCCCCACGACCACCAGGCCGGCGCCGCGGGCCACGGCGACCAGCGCGTCGGCGGACGGGTCCACGAGGACGGGGTCCGCGTGGACGCCGAGCGCGCGCTGGATCGCGAGCGACGCGCTCGCCAGCAGCCTGCTGGCGTCACGGCCGCCGGGGCCGGTGCTCGCACCCGCAAGCTGCATGGTGCGGGACGTGGCCCGCGCCAGCCAGGCCCCCAGCTCCACGGCCGCCCAGTCGTGCTCGGCTCCGGAGAACGGCACGAGCAGCGGGCCCTCGCGGGGCGCTGCGTCGGCGGCCAGCACCGCCACGTCGCACGGCGCCTCGTCGAGCAGGGAGAGCAGGCGGGCGTCCTCCAGCAGGCCGCGCGGAGCGTCCACGACGAGCAGGTCGGCGTCCTGCTCGGAGGCGAGCCGCGCGAGGTCCGCCCCGGGGGTCATCGAGGTGAAGGAGGCGGCCCGCGCCGCCACGCCGCGCTCCAGGAGCTCCGCCCTGATCTCGCGCAGGCTCTCGCTGAGCGCCGGCGAGCTCGTCCGCGCCCGCCGCGGTGGACGCCAGCACCAGCTCGCGCCCGGGCTCCCGGCAGAGCGGTTCGCCGATGGCCGCGAGCAGCGGGATCGCGGCCGGCGCCAGCGCGGTCACGACGACCGTGCGGCGCATCGCCACCTCCGGCGGCCGCCGCGGCTCCACGCGCCTGCCGGGGCGAGCTCGGGATCGTGGCGGAGGATCGCCCGCTCGAGCTCCTGGAGCTCGGCGCCGGGCTCGATGCCCAGCTCGTCCACGAGCCTCGCGCGGGCGTCGCGGAACGCCTCGAGCGCCTCGGCCTGCCGGCCGCAGCGGTACAGGGCGAGCATCCGCAGCGCGCGCAGCCGCTCGCGCAGCGGGTGCTCGGCCACCAGGAGCTCGAGCTCGGCGGCCGCCTCGGACTGGCGCCCGCAGTCGAGGTCCAGCTCGATCCGGCGCTCGAGCGCCGTCAGCCGCAGCTCGTCGAGCCGCGCGGCGATCGGGCGGATCGCCGGCAGCTCCGCCAGGTCCGACAGCGCGGGCCCGCGCCACAGCGCGAGCGCCCGGCGCGATCTCGGCGGCGCCCTCGTTCGGGCGGCCCTCGGCTCGCTCGGTCATGCCCGCGGCCGCGTGGCGCTCGAAGCGGTGGAGGTCGAGCGCGCCGTCCGGCACCACCGCCACGTAGCCGCGCCCGCGCGTGACGATCGCGTCCCGCCCGAGCAGCTTGCGCAGCTGCGAGACGTAGCCCTGGAGGATGTTCGCCGCCGTCTCCGGGGGGTCCTCGTCCCAGACGCCGTCGATCAGGCGCTCCACGGGCACGACCTCGTTGGCCTGGGCCAGGAGGATGGCGAGGACCGCTCGCTGGCGGGGCCCTCCCAGTTGGACGGCGCCGCCGTCCACCCCTGCCTCGAGCGGCCCGAGGATCCGGAACTCAACGCTCACGGGCGGCGCGAACGTAACATGCCGCGGTCGCCTCATGCCCGATCTCGGCGTCACAGCGGCTGTGTGCGTGCGCACTCGCCCTCGCCTGTCTGGCCGCCGGCTGCGGCTCGGGTGGCGACGATGGCGGTGACGCGCCCGACCGGCCTCCCGCCCCGCAGGGCCTGGCGCCGCCGGAGCGGCTCGCCGGCACCTACTCGCTCGACGGGCGCGAGCGCCGGGTGCGGCTGGCCGTCACGCCGACTCTGATCACGCGAAAGCGCCGGAACGACTACGCCGTCGTGCCGCGCGGCCGGCGGATGGTTCAGGTGGACCTGCGGCTCGACGACCGCGGGCGTGACCGCTTCGACCTCCGCCTCGCGAGCTTCGAGGCGCTGGACTCCGGGGGCGCGCGCGTGCGCGAGACGTTCCGGCTGCCCGTGCGCTCGGTCGAGCCCGGCAACCGCCGCGGGCCGCGTGTGGTGAGCGTCGGCTTCATGCTCCGCCGCGGGCGCACCGTGGCCGGGCTGCGGATGGGATCGCTCGCGGCCGGCCTTCCCGCCCGGCTGCGCTGGCGCCTCAGCGAGTAGGCAAGGAGCCGGTCCGGCCGCGCCTGGCGGATGCGCTCCACGACCTCGGCGAGCGAGAGCCTCTCCGTGTCGAGCGTGAGGTGCACCCCGTCGAGCCCGTCGAGCGAGCGGTCGAGCGGCTCCACCTCCCCGAGCAGGTGCTCGAGGCCGAACCAGCCCGGCGGCTCGCGCTCGACGATCCGCTCCCTCATCGTCGCGACCGGCGCGTCGAGTCGGACCAGCAGGTGGTCGTCGGCCCCGACCGCGGACAGCACGTCTCCCAGGTGCTCCTGCGACTCGATCACCTCGGCCACCAGCAGGAGATCGCGGCCGGCGGCACGGTGGGCGGCCGCCCAGACGCGCAGGTGCTCGCAGCGCCCGGCGAGGTCGGGAAACGGGAACGACCAGGCGAGCTCGTCCACGTCGCCGCTCGCGTGCTCGACCTCCGCGACGATCAGCGCGTCGCTCAGGGCCGTGGCTGACACGGTCTTGCCGGAGCCCGGGGCGCCCGTGACGATGACCGCGAACACGCGGGCGAGTCTCTCACGGCGGTCAGCGGTAGCCGGCGTCTCCCGCGGGTGCGCCGCGGTCGATCACCTCGGCCATGTAGCGCCAGCAGTCCGGGCGCGTGCCGTCGAGGTCGGTGAAGCCGTAGACCTGAGCCAGCCCGCCGCTGGACAGCGACTGCCCGTTCCAGCGCGAGCGCTCGGGGTCGGCCGGCGAGCGCCGCCACGGCGCGGCCGGCGAAGCGCGGCGACTCCGAGATGCAGAAGTGCGGGACGCGCTCGGTTGCGTCGCGCCAGTTCGCCTCCTCGACGCCGTAGATGTCGAGCATCCCCTCGGAGCGCAGCCAGCCCGGCGTGAGCGCCACGGCCGTGCCGCCGTGCTCGCCGACCTCCTTCGCGAGGCCCCACGCCATCCGCGTGACCGACGTCTTCGCGAGGTCGTAGAAGATCGAGTTGCGGTAGTGCGTGGCGTTGTAGTCGGCCGTGCCGTCCGTCATCTCCACGACGAGCCCGCCCGGCCGCCGGAGGAGCAGCGGCAGCGCGTGGTGGCTCGTCACGAGGTGGGTCTCGATCGCCAGCCGGAGCAGCCGCCGCCCGTTGTCGAGGTCGTGCTCCCAGACGGGCTTGTCGAACTCGAAGAGGTGCTCGGAGCCCCAGATGTCGTTCACGAGGACGTCGAGCCGGCCGCGCTCGGAATCGATGCGCTCGACCAGGGCGGCCACCTGCGCGGCCTCGAGATGGTCGACCGCGGCGGCGATGCCCTCGCCCCCGGCCGCGGTCACGAGCTCGGCGGTCTCCTCGATCGTCTCCGGGCGGTCGACCTCGGAGCGCGCCTCGCGGGTGCTCCTCCCCGTCGCGTAGACGGTGGCCCCCGCCTCGCCCAGGGCCACGGCGATCCCGCGGCCGGCGCCGCGGGTTGCGCCGGCCACCAGCGCGACCTTCCCTTCCAGCGGCGCGCTCACGCGGTCGCCCTCACCGCGGCGGCGTGCTCGACCGGGGCGGTTGCCGGCGGCCCGGTGCGTGTGTTGAGCACCAGGACCGCGGCGAGCACGAGCGCCCCGCCCGCGATCTGCACGACGCCGAGCGTCTCGCCGAAGACGATGAAGGCGAGGATCACCGTGACCAGCGGCTCGACGGTGGAGAGGATCGACGCCGCCGTGGGGCCGACCCGCGACAGCCCGGCGAAGAAGAGGCTCACCGCGCCGACCGTGGAGACCACGGCGATGCCGGCGAGCGAGGCCCAGCCGGCTGCCGTGAGCTCACCCGGGCGCAGCTCGCCGAGCAGCGCCGCGCCGAGCGTCAGCGACACCGCTGCGCCGGTGCAGACGAGCGCCGACAGCACGGTCGGGCGCAGGCGTCCCGAGATGCCCTGGCTCACGAGGATGTAGGTGCTGTAGACGAGCGCCGCGCCCAGGCCCAGCGCCACCCCGAGCGCGTCGAGCGATCCCGCCCCCGCACCGCCCACCACCAGGGCGAGGCCGCCGGACGCGAGCACGAGCGCCAGCAGCCGCCGGGAGGTCATGCGCTCGCGGCCGAGGGCCACGGCCGCCGCGGCCACGATCGCCGGGAAGGTGTAGAGCACGAGCGACAGGAGCGAGGCGTCGATGCGCTCCAGCGCCGAGAAGAAGAAGCCGGCCTGCGCGGCGTAGCCGAAGGCGCCGAGGCCCAGGCCGATGCGCAGGTCACGCGGTCCGAGCGTCGCCACCTCGTGCAGCGCGCCCGTGGCGGCGACGATGACCCAGAAGATCGCGGCGGCGAGCACGAAGCGGACGGAGAGCAGCGTCCCGACCGTGGCGCCCTCGTCGTACGCGAGCTTGCCGAAGATCGCCATGGCGCCGAAGCAGGCGGCCGAGGCGATGCACATGGCGGTTCCGGAGGAGCGCACGGCGCCATCCTGCCATGGAGACCGCTTCAGTATCCATTCCGATTTCTGGCGTTGATTCGGTAGCGTTCCTAATGATGCTCGATCTGCGCCGCCTGCGCCTCCTGCGCGAGCTGAACGAGCGCGGCACCATCGCGGCGGTGGCGGACGCGCTCCAGTTCACGCCGTCGGCCGTCTCCCAGCAGCTGGCGATGCTCGAGCGCGAGACCGGGGTGGCGCTGCTGGAGCGCGCGGGCCGTGGAGTGCGCCTCACCGATCCGGCGCTCGTGCTGGTCGAGCATGCCGAGGCGCTGCTCGCGCGCGCCGAGCTGGCCGAGACGGACCTGGCCGCGGCTGCCGGCGACGTGACCGGCCGCGGGCGCATCGCCGGCTTCCAGTCCGTGTCGCTGCGGATCGCGTCACCCGCGATGGAGCAGCTCGCGCGCGAGGCGCCGCGGCTCCGCTGCGAGCTGGTGGAGGCCGAGCCCGAGCAGGCGCTGCCCGCGCTCGCGCGCGGCGACATCGACCTCGCGCTGGTGGACGAGTGGCCGCACCAGCCGCTGCGCGTGCCCGCCGGGCTGGTGCGCCACGAGCTGATGCGCGACGCGGTGCACCTCGTGCTGCCCGCGCGTCACGCCCTCGCGCGCAGGCACCGGGACACCGTGCCGCTCGCGGAGCTGTCGGATGCCGCCTGGACCACGGCGCATCCGGGCATGGCGTGGGAGGAGATGACCCAGCGCACCTGCCGCGAGCTCGGGGGCTTCGAGCCCGACATCCGCCACCGCACGAGCGACGCCACGGTGAGCCTCGCCCTCGTGTCTCGCGGCCTCGCGGTGACCCTGCTGCCGGAGCTGGCGCTGCCCGAGCGCCACCCCGGCGTCACGCTTCGCCGGGTGCTCGGCGCGCCCGTCGAGCGGCGGCTGTTCGCCGTGACGCGAGCGTCGGACGAGGCGCGCCCGTCGACTCAGGCGCTCCTGGCGGCGGTGCGGGGCGTCGTCGCCACGGAGGCTCAGGCGTGACCGAAGCGGACGTCCGGCAGCACGCGGTCGAGCGGCTTGGGCAGGTACCAGGCCCAGCGCCCGAGGAGCCGCAGCATCACCGGCACCAGGAGCAGGCGTATCAGCGCCGCGTCCAGGAGGACGGCGATCCCGAGGATCACGCCCATCTCCTTCGGCGGCAGCGGGCCCGACAGGGCGAAGGTGAAGAAGACGGCCACCATCACCGCGCCCGCCGCGAAGATGACCCGGCCGCTGTGGGCGATGCCGCCGACCATCGCCTCGCGCGGGTCGTGCGAGCGGTCCCAGTGCTCCTTGGCCGAGCTCAGCAGGAACACCGTGTAGTCCATCGAGATCGCGAAGATCATCGCGAAGAAGAACACCGGCCCCCAGGCGTCCAGGAAGCCCTGCGGCTCGAAGCCCAGCAGGCCGGACAGGTGCCCGTCCTGGAAGATCAGCTTGCTGACCCCGAACGCGGCGCCGGTCGCCAGCAGGTTGGTGAGCACCCGACGGCCGCGATCACCGGCGCCTGGAGCGCCACGAGCAGCAGCAGGAAGCCGAGGGCGAGCACCACCCCGATCACGAGCGGCGTCTTGGCCGCCAGCGCGGCCTCGAGGTCGTAGTTCTCGGCCGCGGCGCCGCCCACGAGGGTGCCGGCCGGCAGCGACGAGCGCAGCCGGTCGATGGCCCGGCCCATGTCGGCCGACGACGGGTCGTGGCGGGTCACGGCCTGGACGAGCGCCGTGCCGTTCGCCCCGGGCTGCGCCGGCATCACCTGCGCGACGGCGGGGTCGCGCCCGGCGATGGCGGCCACCGTCGCGGCGTCGCCCTGGGAGGTGACCAGCTGGAGCGGGCCCGTCGCGCCGGCGCCGAACGCCTTCTGGACCTGCTCGTAGCCCTGCCGTGAGTGGTCGCCCGGGGGCACGACCTTGATGGACGGCATGCCGGTGTCGAGCGACAGGACCGGAAGCGCGAGCGCGACCAACACGACCAGGGCGACGACCGCGTACGGCAAGCGGGCGCCGCCAAAGGCGCTCGCCCCAGGCCGCGAAGCGCGGCGAGCGGTGCTCTCCGGAGTGCACCCACTTGAGCGAGAGGTTGTCGATCCTCGGGCCCAGCCTGGCCAGCACGGCGGGCAGAAGGGTGAGCGTGGCGAGGAGGACGAACGAGACGGCGAGCAGGATCCCGATGATCATCGAGCGGAACGCCGGGCTCGGGACGAACATGACGGCGGACAGGGAGATCAGGACCGTCAGGCCGCTGAAGACGACCGCCTTGCCGGCCGTGTCCATCGTCAGGGCCGTGGCCTCGCGAGCGCTCAGGCTCGAGCCGAAGTACGCGCCCCGGAAGCGCATCACCACGAAGAGCGCGTAGTCGATGCCGAGCGCCAGCGCGAACATCAGCGCGAAGTTCATCGCCCAGATCGAGATGTCGAGGACCTGCGTGCCGAGGTACAGGGTGCCGGCGGCGGCCACGAGGCCGAGGATGGTCAGCATCAGCGGCAGGCCCGCGGCCACCAGCGAGCCGAAGGCCAGGACGAGGATCCCGAGCGTGACCGGCCACGAGATGACCTCGGACTTGAGCATCGCCGTCTTGTTCGCCTCGTTGAAGTCGGACCACATCCCGGGGGCGCCCGTCAGGTCGACCTCGACGCCGCGCGTGCCGAGGCTCCCCAGCTCTTCCTTGAGGTCGTCGGCGGCGCGGACCATCTGGTTCGGGTCCCTGGCCGCGCCCGCCTGGACGACCGCCGTGTGACCGTCGCGTGAGATCGAGGCGCCGGCGCGTGGGCGCGACGACCGTGGTCACCGCCTCGTTCGCCCTGAGCTTCCGCTCGACGGCGGCGATCGTGCGTGCGAAGGCCGGGTCGTTCACGGTCTTCGCCTGCGAGTGGACCACGACCATGAGCCCGTAGCCGCCGAGCCCCTGGAAGCCCTGGTCGACCAGCTTCCGGGCCGCGACGGACTCGGAGCCGGTGGCCTCCCAGCCGGCGCCCGAGAGGGCGTGCTCGGCGCGCGGCGCGAGCACGCCGAAGCCCACCGCCACCACGACCCAGGCCACGACCACGGCGCGGAAGTGGGTCGCGGTCCAGTCGCCCAGGCGGCCGATGGGCCCGAGGCGGGTCACTGGGCCCGCCCGCCCGGGTAGACCACGGAGCGCAGGCGAAGCAGCCGCGTCAGCACCAGCGAAGCCGGGCACGCTCCGACCGCCACGTACAGCCATTGGTTGACGCCGACGAAGGCGGTCAGGAGGAGGAACCACGGCGACACGAGCGCGGCGAGCGCGGCGCTGACGAGCGTCATCGTGCCCGCGAGCGCGAACAGCGCCCGCTCGAGCGGCCAGCCCGCGCCTCGCGCGCCGGTCACGCCGCGCCTCCCACGTGGAGGACCGCGTCCAGGTCGCTGAGCTGGCGGCGCAGGCCGCCGCAGACGTGCTCGCAGAGTGTGAAGACGCCGGGGTCGGCGATGGCGTAGCGCACGCAAGTGCCTTCCTTCGTGCGCGAGACCATGCCGGCGCCGAGCAGCACGGCGAGGTGCTTGGAGACGTTCTGCTGCGAGGCGCCGAGCTCCTCCTGGAGCTCGCTCACCGTGGCGTCGCCGTCGCGGAGCCGGTCGAGGAGCTTGATGCGCATCGGCTCGCCGAGCACGCGAAAGCGCTGGGCGATGAGGTCGACCAGCGGCTCCGGGAGCGGGTGCGGGACGGTGTCGCTCGAGTTCATGGCCACATCCTAACACAATTGTTTAGTTGTGTATTGGTACAGTGGTGAGGATGATGCCACCACAGCGCACTCCCCGCCGCCCCGACGCCTTCATGGTTCCGCGGCCCGTGGAGGGCGCGGCCGGCCGGTTCGTCGTCGACGCCACCTGGGGCACGATCTTCCCGATGGAGCTGGCCCCCGGGGTGCGCACGGTCGGCGAGCTCGAGGTCATCGAGCACATCCGGCGCGGGCTGCCGCTCGTGGACAGCCGTCGTCGCGAGTACCTCGCCGAGGGCACGATCCCGACGGCGGTGAGCATCCCCCACACCGAGACCACCGAGCGGCTCGACGAGTTCCGGACGGACGTGGACACGGTCGTCTTCTGCAACGGCCCGCAGTGCGCCGCAACGCCGGACGCGTGGAGCAGCTGCTCGCGGCGGGCCACCCGCCGGAGCGCCTCCTGTACTACCGCGGCGGCCTGCACGACTGGGTCACGCTCGGGCTCCCGGTCGAGCCGCCCCGGCTGGCTCGGCCCAGCGTGGGAGCCCGCTCCTGGTCGAACCACCCGGGCGGCGCGCACGCGACCTCGACGCGAAGCCCGTCCGGGTCGAAGACGAAGAGCTCGTAGAAGCCCTCGATGTCGCGATCCTCCTCGGGCGGGAAGTGGATTCGCGCGCCGATGTCGAGGCAGCGCTGATAGGCGGCGTCCACCTCCTCGCGAGTGTCGACGTAGAAGGCGAAGTGCTCGATGCCGACGTTGTAGTACTCGTGAGCGCCGCCGTCCGCCTTCCGGAAGCCCAGGTACCCGTCGCCGACGCGGAGGTAGACGACCTCCTCAGTGCCGCGGTAGGTCGGATAGCGCATTTCTTCGTGGAGGCCGAGCGGCCCGAGCACCGCCAGATAGAAGGCGAGCGAGCGCTCGACGTCGCTGACCGCGAGGTCGATGTGATGGATCATGCGAAGCGGCATGTGTCTCCTTCGCGTAGCGGAGGGGGAGGGATTCGAACCCTCGAACGACCTTACGGCCGTTAACGGTTTTCGAGACCGCCCCGTTCAACCACTCCGGCACCCCTCCAGGGCAAATCCGGCTCGCAAGGGTAGACGCAGGTCGCCCGCCACGCGCTCGGGCTCCCGCGTGACCTGCCGCCAGGTGTAGCGGAGCACCACGTAGCCGGCGGCTCGCAACTCGAGGTCGCGCCGCCGGTCGCGCTCGATCGCGGCCGCGACGGCGTGCGCGGCGTGGCCGTCCAACTCGGCGATCACCCACGGTCGCGCCAGAGCGCGTCGACGAGGAAGCGACCCACCATGACGTTGACCTCCGGCGCGGGGATCCCGTGCTCGCGGCAGAGGAGCAGGAACCGCTCCTCGAGCTCGCTGCGCGTGGCCGGCGAGCTCCGGCAGGTGCTCGTCCAGGGCCGCGCGCAGGGCGGCGGAGCCGCGACGGCCGCGCCCGAGAACGGCCTGCAGCGAGGAAGGGTCGAGGAGCCCGCGGTACTCGGCGTCGGCGAGCGCCTTGAGCAGTCCGGCGGGTGGACGCGGTGCGGGCAAGGTGAAGCAGCGCGTGCTCGATCGGGACCACGGGGAGCCCTCGATGCTGGACGCGCTGGACAGCCTCGCGGTGGTGCACGCGCACGACGGCCAGCGACCGTCGCCGGCAGGGGCTCACGACGTGCGTCGCCTGCGGTCGCGACGCCGACGAGCCCCCACCACCAGACGGCGGTCGCGTGGCTGAGCGCGGCGCCCGGGCCCGCGTAGAGCAGCGCGGCGGCCAGCCGGCCCTCGATCGGCAGCGCTCGGTGGCCCAGCGCGTAGACGCCCGGGAGGAGGCGCTGCAGGCGCCCGCGCTCGATCCAGCGCGAGATCGCGCCGCCGCTGAGCCCGCACTCCGCGAGCTGGGCGCGGGACAGCACGCCCCACTGCCGCTCCGCCACCGCGATCGCGCGAACTGCCGCAATCGGCACCCGGGGGGTGGGTGCGGATTGCGGAAGTTCGCTCATGCGCGCCATGGTGCCGGCGCCCGTGTTACCGCTCTACACGCGTCTGGTGACGCCTCAGCGACGGGCCGCGAAGAAGGCGCGCAGCAGGTCGCCGGCGTCCTCGGCCAGCAGGCCGCCGGCCACGTCGGGGCGGTGGTTCAGGCGCGGCTCGCGGAGGATGTCGAACACGCTGCCCACCGCGCCGGCCTTCGGGTCCGTGGTCCCGAACACCACGCGCGGCACGCGCGCGAGCACGATCGCGCCGGCGCACATCGCGCACGGCTCGAGCGTCACGTAGAGCACGGTGTCGAGCAGCCGCCAGCCGCCGAGCTTCTCGGAGGCGGCGCGCAGCACCAGCATCTCCGCGTGGGCGGTGGGGTCGCCGCGCAGCTCGCGCTCGTTCGGCGGCCGCCGCCAGCACCTCGCCCTCGTGGACGATCACCGCGCCGATCGGCACGTCGTCGTGCTCGAGCGCGCGCTCGGCCTCGCGCAGCGCCAGCCTCATGAAGTACTCGTCGCGCGGGAAGAACGCGGAGCTCATGCGCCGACCACGAGTCGCCGGCCCGTGTAGCGCTCGGCGAGGCGCAGCGGGCTCAGCAGGCCCACCCTGCCGGCCAGCTGGACGCCGGTCGCCGCGAGCGACATCGGCGAGCGGCGGCCGCCCGCGAGGGCGCCGCTCTCGATCAGCTCCTGGTACCAGGCGATCGTGTCGCGCAGCGTGCGGTCGAGCGGGCGCGACCTGTAGCCCAGCTCGCGCCGCGCCTTGGCCGAGGAGTAGCGCCAGCTCTGGGCCATCAGCAGCACCCCCTCCCCCGCCACCGGCGACGCCAGCCCCAGCTCCTCGGCGCGGCGAGCCAGCTCGCCGGCCTCGGGCGGCAGCACCACGAGCGGGTGGCGGACGCCCGACAGCCGCGCCACGCGCTCGATCAGCTCGACCCAGCGCAGGTCGTGCCCGCCCAGCACGTAGCGCTCGCCGGGAGCGCCGCGCTCGGCGGCGAGCAGGTGGCCGGCGGCCACGTCGCGCACGTCCACGGCGTCCGTCTCGGAGTCCACCACCGCCGGCAGCCGTCCGAGCAGGTAGTTGCCGATCAGCCGGTTCGAGGTCTCGCCCGGGTGGCTGCGATCCACGGCCGGGCCGAAGACGTAGGACGGGTTGACGATGACCACCTCCACCCCCATCCGCGCGCCCGCGGCCAGGGCCTCGGACTCGCCCTCGTGCTTCGCGTCCGGGTAGGCGAGCCCGAGCCCGCCGCCGAGGTAGAAGTCCTCCTCGGTGCCGGCGCGGTCGCGTGGGGCCGGGCCGATGCCGGCCACGCTCGAGGTGACCACCACCCGGCGCACGTCCTCGGCGGCCGCGGCCTCGACCACGATGCGCGGCGACAGCGCGTTCACCTCCCACACGCGGGCGGTCGGCCGCGACGCCACGTACCCTGCCGCGTGGAACACGGTCTCGCAGCCGCGGAAGGCACGTCGAAGCGCCGATCGGTCGAGCACGTCGGCCCGCACCGGCTCGACCTCGGTCGAGCCCAGGCGGTCGAGGCGCGACTCGTCCCGGTAGGTCACGCGTACGGGCCCGACCGACTTCGATGCAAGTTCTGCCAGGTGCGAGCCGATGAATCCGGTGGCGCCTGTGATGCAAACGCTCACAACTTCGCCGCTTTTCGCCTGTTTATCCCCTCGTACACTGATTCGGCACCGTAGCCCATGCCCAGACGCCTCCTCCCAGCAGCCGCCACGGCCCTGACGCTGCTCCTCGCCCCGGCTGCCGCCGAGGCCGCGAGCTACGTACCGGGCCAGGTGATCGTGAAGTACCGCTCCGGCACCGGCGCGCCCGACCGCGAGCGCCTGGAGGACCTGTCGGGCACGAGCACGAGCCGCACGCTCGCCGGCGGCTCCGAGCAGCTCGCGATCGAGGACGGCGAGAGCGTGCGCTCGACGGTGGCCCGAGCTCCGCGAGGACCCGAACGTGGCCTACGCGGTCCCGAACTACAGGGCGCACGCCGCCGAGGTGCCCAACGACCCGGGCCTGCGCAGGCAGTGGAACTTCCTCGACGAGTTCGGGATCGGCATGGAGGAGGCCTGGTCGCTGGCCATCCAGCGCGGCGCCCCCGGCGGGCGCGGCGCGCTCGTGGCCCTGCTCGACAGCGGCGTGGCCTATGAGCGCCGCGGGCGCTACCGGCGCGCTCCCGACCTCCGCCGCTCGACCTTCGTGAAGGGCTACGACTTCGTCGGCCACGACCGCCACCCGAACGACGTCTTCGGCCACGGCACCCACGTGGCGGGCACGATCGCCCAGACCACCAACAACGACGTGGGCACGGCCGGGATCGCCTACCGGGCGCGGATCATGCCCCTGCGCGTGCTCGACTGGAAGGGCTCCGGGGACTCGGTGGCCATCTCACGCGCCATCCGCTACGCGGCCCGGCGCGGCGCGGACGTGATCAACCTCAGCCTCGAGTTCCCCAGCGAGGTGCGCGCCTCGGAGATCCCGGACGTGCTCGGGGCGCTCCGCTTCGCCCGCCAGCGCGGAGTGACCGTGGTGGCGGCGGCCGGCAACCAGGCCGACGGCGCGGTGGCCTACCCCGCCCGCGCCAGCTCGGTGATCGCGGTGGGCGCCACCACCGCGAACGGCTGCGAGGCCGAGTACTCGAACGCGGGCGACGACCTCGACGTGGTGGCCCCCGGCGGCGGCATCGACGCCCCCAACGACGACAACCCGTGGGACGCCGCGCACTGCCGGCCCGACGAGGCCGGCCGCTCGATCTTCCAGCAGACCTTCACGCGCGGGGTCACGCATTTCGGCCTGCCGGGCGGCTACGAGGGCACCTCGATGGCGAGCCCGCACGTGACCGGCATCATCGCGCTGCTGATCGCGACGAAGCGGCTCGGGCGCCACCCGGACCCGGAACTCGTGGAGGCGCACCTCGAGCAGACGGCCTCGGACCTCGGCCCGCCCGGGTTCGACGACCGCTACGGCTGGGGGCTCGTGAACGCCGCGAACGCGCTGAGGTAGCGCTCGCTACGTAGTCCGGATGATCATCACGCTGCAGGGAGCGTGATGCGACACCTTGTTCGGCACGCTGCCGAGCAGGAAGCGCTTGGCGCCGGTCATGCCCTTGTTCCCGACCACGATCAGGTCGGCGCCCTGCTCCTCCGCCACGTCGAGGATCGCGTCGGCGGGGTCGCCCTCGCGCGCGTGCGTCTGAACGTCGACGCCGGTCTCCCGAAGGCCCTTCGCGGCCTCCTCGAGCGTCGCGTCCACGTCCTCGCGCGGGTTGACCATCCACTGGAGGTCCTCGGGGATCGACTGGCGCTCCTCCCTGAGCCGCCCTTCCGGGACGGGCTCATAGGCGCTCACCAGATGGACCTTGGCCCCCAGCTTCTGCGCCAACTCCGTCGCCTGCTTGACCGCCTCGTTGGCGGTTTCCGAGCCGTCGGTGCCTACGACCAAAGATCCGAACAAGTCCTCTCCTTCCGCGGTCCGGGCGCATCATATGCCCGTTGCGGCGTAGCGGTTGCATCCGCTCACTAGGCTGTGCCGCCCATGAGCGCGCCCACGAAGTGCCTGGCGGTCGATGACCATCCCACGGTGCGCAAGGGCCTGGGCCTCATGTTCGGCCAGGCCGACGATCTCGAGCTGATCGGAAGCGTGGAGACGGGCGAGGAGGTCGTGGAGGCGGTGGAGCGCCTGCGCCCGGAGGTCGTGATCGTGGACGTGCGGCTGCCGGGGGTGGACGGGATCTCGGTCGTGAAGCAGATCTCGCAGGCCGCGCCCGAGGTGAAGACGGTCGTGTTCTCGGCCTACGGGGACAAGCGCCTCCTCTCGGATGCGCTCTCCGCGGGCGCCGACGGCTACGTGCTCAAGGGCTCCCCGCCCGAGGACCTCCTGCGGGCGGTGCGCACGGTCTCGGCGGGCAAGCCGTTCGTGGACCCGTCGCTCTCGCCGGCGCTCCTGATGTCCCAGGTGGGCCCCGACGCCCCGCTGTCCGAGCGCGAGCGCGAGATCCTCCAGCTGCTGGCGGGCGGGCTCCACACGCAGCAGGTGGCCACCCGCATCGGGCTGAGCGCGGAGACGGTGAAGTCGGACACCAAGCGCGCGATCCAGAAGCTCGAGGCCGACACGCGCGTGCACGCGGTGGCGATCGCGCTGCGCCAAGCGCTCATCGAGTGAGCGAGCTCCCGCGCTTCTGGATCGTCGTTCAGGTCCTGATCGTCGTGTTCGTGACGATCGGCGCCCTGATCGCGATCACGAAGCTGGTCTGAGCGGCTCCTCGCGCCCGTCGACGCAGCTCGATCTCGGGTTTCGAGCGTTCGCGGTCGATCTCGTCGATCTGCTTGACCCAGAACTCCTGGACGCAGATCGTGATCAGCGACAGGATCGGCACGGCCACGAACAGCCCCACGAAGCCGAACAGCCGGCCGACGACGACCACGCCGATGGCGATCATCGCCGGGTGCATGCGCACCCGCTGCGCCATGACCACCGGGATCGTCACGTTGCTCTCCAGCTGCTGGACGACACGTAGGCGATCAGCACGAGCAGCGCCTTGCCGGGCGAGTCGGTGAGCGCGAACAGCACCGGCGGGATCGCGCCGGCGATGGCGCCGAAGTACGGCACGACCACGAGCAGCGCCGAGAGGACGGCGAAGAAGATCGCGAAGTCGAGCCCCACGATCGTGAGCGCCGATGTAGGTGAGCACGAAGGTGACGAACATGTCGATCACCACGCCCTCCATCCAGCCGATCCAGGAGGCGCGGATGCGATCGAGAACGTGGCGCACGTGCGCGCGGCGCGCGGGCGGCGCAAGGCTGACGAGCCCGTCCACGAGCGGGGCCGGGCGCACCGCCATGTAGTACGCGGTGATCAGGATCAGGACGAGCGGCGCCGATCACGCCGGCCACGTTCAGGCCGATCGAGGTGATCGGCCCGATCAGCTTCTCCGGCTCGTCGGTGTACTTCTGGAACCAGTCCTGGACGCGGTCGCCGACCTCGCTCGGCTCGCTCCCGATCACGTCGCCCACCTGGCCCTCGAGGTTCTTCACGATCCCGGGAACGTCGTCCACGAACTGGTCCGTCTGGTCCACGAACGGCGGGATCAGCAGGTAGATCACGAGCGCGAGGGCGGCCAGCCCGCTCAGCAGCGCGAGCAGCGCCCCCACCGCCCTCGGCACGTGGAAGCGCTCGAGCCGCGTCGCGGCCGCCGAGAGCGGGATCGCGATCACGATCGTGACCAGCACGGCCAGCATCAGCGTGGCCAGCTGCCGGAACAGCAGGCCGAAGAGGAGCAGTCCCGCCGCGAGCAGTACCGCGCGGTAGGCGACGTGCGGAGTGGTCGCTTCGCCGTTCATCGGCGCGACCCAAATCTACCCGGCACCGCGGCCCCGAAAAGCAGAACGGGCGCCCGTGGCGCCCGCCCGCAACTCGCGCAGTCCGATCGTGCTCAGGTGCGGCGCTCGAGGTCGGCCACGTCGCGGGCCTTCTCCTCGACCCGGTCCTGAGCCTCGGCCAGCTTCTCCTTCTCCTCGCCCTTGCGCTCCTCCCTGCGACCCTCGGATCGCAGCGACGAATCGCCGGTCAGGTCGCCGGCCGCCTTCTTGGCACGGCCGGTGATCTTGTCCAGGATGCTCACTGTGGAACTCGCTCCTTCGTCGGGTCCCACAACCGCTACCCACCCCGGGGCCGCCGGAAACGCCTGTAGCTTGGCGCCATGACCAACGAGCAGGCGCACCTTCTCGCGCGCGAGAAGGGTGTGTCGCGGCCGTTGTACGCCGTCGTGCGGGGAATCGTCTCGCCGCTGTTCCGCACGTACTTCCGGATGCACGTCTCGGGCGCGGAGCACGTGCCGGCGGAGGGCGCGGCGATCGTGGCCCCCAACCACAAGAGCTTCTGGGACTCGTTCTTCATCGGCGTCTGCACGCGCCGCCACCTGCGCTTCATGGCGAAGACGGAGCTGATCGAGGCGCGCTACGGCCGCCTGCTGGTGCGGCTCGGCGCCTTCCCCGTGCGCCGCGGCTCGTCCGACGAGGACGCGCTCGAGACCGCCCGCACCGTGCTGCGCCAGGGCGGCCTCCTGGCGCTCTTCCCCGAGGGCACCCGCATCCGCGATCCCGACGAGCTTGGCCACCCCAAGCGCGGCGCCGGGCGGCTGGCGCTCGAGGAGGGCGCCCCGATCGTTCCGGCCGCGATCACCGGGTCGGAGGCGCTGTTCCTGGGCCCGTTCCCGAAGCCGCGCCGCGTGCAGGTGGCCTTCGCGCCGCCGATCGAGGTCGGCGAGCTGGCCGTGACGCCCGAGGGCGCCGCCGAGGTCGTGGAGGGCATGGTCTGGCCCGAGGTGGAGGGCGAGTTCCGCCGCCTGCGCTCGCGCCCGACGGTGATCGCGGCGTCGCTGGCCGCGCTCGGCATCGGCGGCGGCGTGCTCGCGAAGCAGCGCGGGGTCACGCTGCGGCGCAAGAAGAAGTCGAAGCTTCCCTGGAGGCGCTGACACGCGGCTCGTCCTCGCGTTGATCGGAGTGATCGCGGCTGTCGGGCCTCGTGGCGCTCGGTCGCGCCTCGGTGGACACCGGGCGGCCCACGACGAGGGACTGAGGCGGGCGCGCCGCCGGCGAGCGCGCCGGGAGGGCAGCGGGACTCGCCGAGGGGCGAGCGCTGCAGGTTCCGCTCCGAGGCGGCCGCCGGGCCGCATTCCGCGCCGGCTACGCGGCCGGCGCCAACGACGTGTTCGGCGGCTACGACGGCGGCTGGGACCTGGACCAGCCCTACGTCGTCCGGCTCGCGCGCGGACGCGGGCCGGGTCACCTACAGGATCGACTCGCGCATGCGGATGCGCGCAAGAGTGACCCGCCGGCCCTAGCGCACGCCGTTGAGCTCGTCCACCACGCCGAACACGTCCCCGCGCCGGTAGAAGTTCACCGCCACGAGGTTCGGCAGGTGGTCGCGGACGCGCTCGCACTCGCGCATCCGGCGCAGCAGCGGCTCGCGCGCGTTGACCTTCGTGGCGTCGGAGGGGCGCGGGGTCGGGTCGGTGCTCACCCAGTGGTTCACGAGGAACAGCGGGGCGCCCTCCGGGCCGCGGTTGGGCTCGCAGGTCTTGGCGAGGCCCTTCGGATCCGTGAGCTGCCTGGCGCTGCGGAACGTGTAGGGCGTGTCCTCGACGATGCTCTTGAACGCGGGGTGGTACCAGGGCTGCGCGCCCGCCTCGTTCTCCGCCAGGAACAGCACCCGCCAGCCGCGGTCGATCGCCTCGCGCAGCGTCGGCCACTCGCCGCTCACGGGCCCGCGGTAGACGAGGTCGCCGAGGCCGGCGTCCTCGACCGCCTTCGTGAAGTCCGCCGGCTTCACGTAGTCCTCGTTGATCACCACACGAACTCGTCGGGATTGGCCACGAGGAAGTCGCGGAGGTCGTCGAGCACGGGCGCCAGCGGCGTGGCGCCGATCTCGCAGAACGTGTGGCACAGGTACATCCCGCGCTCGCCCTCGCCCCGAGCCCACGAGGCGGTCGCGGATCCGCAGCGCGGCGTCCACCGCCTGGGGGCTGACGCCGTCCTCGCCCTCCTGGAGCTGGCGCAGCTTCGACTCGCTCCCGATCTCGGTGCGGACCCTGCCGTCGGGAAGCTTGTCGCCGTAGTGCGTGTCGATCAGGAGCCCACGGACGCCGTCGCGCAGCTGGTCGGCGATCGGGGCGTCCTGCTCGGCCGCGAACCAGCCGGGCAGCGGGACCGCCATGGAGTTGTGGGTGGCCGGCAGAACCAGCTCGTCGATCGGCTTGTCGCACAGCTCCCGGTGGCCGTTGCAGCCCGGGCGGGCGGGAGCGGCGGTCGTGATGCCCCCGCCGCCGGTGAAGGCCGCGATCGCGATCGCGATCACCACGCCCGCGACCAGCGGCCGGCACGAGGCGGCGGCGGTCGCGCGCCGGCCGCTCCGCCTCCGGCGCCGGCTCGCGGTGGATCACCCGCAGGATCGCCGCGACGCCCTCGTAGACGAGGTACGCGCCGAGCAGCGTCAGGAACAGCTGGACGACCGCGTCCCGCCCCACCAGCACGATCACGCCGGCGGCCACGAAGCCGGCCCCGCGCAGGACCCGCGGCCAGGGCCGCTCGGGCTCGGCGGCGAGCCAAGCCCAGGCCCGGCCCAGCGGAGCGCCGAGCGGCGCGGGCTTCAGGTACGACGAGGCGGCCGCGGCCACCACGGCGCCGCAGCCGGCCATGATCCAGCCGGCCGTGCGCAGGTCGCCGAGGAACGCGTCCCAGACGGCCCCGGCGGCGTCCCTCGCCTCGGGGCCGTCGACCGAGTCGATGGCGATCGGGCGCAGCACCCCGAGCGCCACCACCAGGAGCACGCCTGCCGCCGCGGCGCCGACCCCCAGCTCCACGGCGGTCCGGCGGCGGTCGGGCGAGAGCGCGAGCGCGCCGGCCACGGCCACCAGCGCGAGCACCAGCGACAGCACGGCCAGCAGCCTGACCCGGTCCGCGACCCGGGCCAGGTCCGCGCCCGCGCTGCCCAGGTCCCTCCTGACGAGGGCCACGCGCTCGGTGGCCTCCACCTGCCGCGCGAGCCCCGGGCGCACCTGCTCGAGCGCCGCGGCCAGGACGGTGCCCACGTCCTCGACGGTCAGCGTGAACGTGGCCCGGTCGCGCTCGAAGAGCGTCCGGTGCACGTCCCGGACGGCGGAGCGGAAGAGGCCCGTGAACGCGCTCGAGCCCGACCAGGTCCGCGGTCACGGACTCGATGATCGGCCGCGCCGGGAGCAGGTCCTCCTCCTTCGCGAGGATCACGTCGTCGGTGATGCGCGTCGGCGATCAGGCCGCGGACGCTGTCGTCGCGCAGGGCGGCGGTGGCGCGGTTCGCGAACTGATCGGAGTCGAGGACGGCGCGCCTGACGTAGCCCGCCACGAGCGCCAGGAGCAGCAGGCACGAGGCGAGCACGACCAACGCCCGACTGGCCAGCCGGCTCACGGCGCGAACCTACCGCCCGCCGCGGGCGGCCGGCTACGCCGTCACGGGCGGACGGACCTCGAGCGGGCTCCAGTCGCCGCAGATCCGGCACTGGAGCCACTGGCCCTGCTCGGGCTCGTCGCGCGCGCGTCCCGTGAGCGGCCTGCTGATGAAGCGCCGCATCGTCTGCTGCGCGCCGCAGGCGTTGCACTCGTAGCGCACGGTGCCCGCGTTGTCGGAGATGAGGATCACGACACGCGGAGTGTTCCCGAGGCGATAGCCGCGTCCCCACGGCTCAGCGCCATTGCCCAGGTTGGGAAACTGGATCCTTGGCAGGAGAATCCTGAGCGGTCCGGGGGCATCCGCGCCGCGGGCTAGCTTGCCCGCATGCGCCTGATCGTCGCCCGCTGCGAGGTCGTCTACTCCGGCCGCCTGAGCGCCGTGCCTCCCCGAGGCGCTGCGGCTGCTCATGGTCAAGGACGACGGCTCCGTGATGGTGCACGCCGACTCCGGGGGCTACAAGCCGCAGAACTGGATGACGCCGCCGACCGTGATCGAGGAGGAGCCGGGGCTCATGGTCGTGCGCAAGCGCGCGGGGGCCAGCGAGGACAGGCTCGAGATCCGCATCGCCGAGGTGCTCTCCGACGTGTCCCACGACATGGGCGAGGCCGCGGCGCTCGAGAAGCAGGGCATGGAGCGCGAGCTCCAGGAGCTGCTCGCCGACCGGCCGGAGAGCTGCGGCGAGGGCCTCCGGCTCGTGCGCCGCGAGTGGCCCACCGACATCGGCCCTGTCGACCTCATGTGCCGCGACGGCGAGGACGAGTTCGTGGCCGTGGAGATCAAGCGGGTGGGCACCATCGACGCCGTCGAGCAGCTCACCCGCTACCTCGAGCGCATCTGCACGGAGCCCGGCCTCGAGCGCTGCCGCGGGATCCTCGCGGCGCAGACGATCAAGCCGCAGGCGCGTGCCCTGGCGGAGGCGCGCGGCATCGCCTGCGTGACGGTCGACCTCGCGCAGCTGCGCGGCGACCGCGAGCCGGACCTGACGCTGTTCGCCGCCTAGGCGCATGGCCGCCATCGAGATAGAGGGCCTGAGCAAGCGCTTCGGCTCCGTGCGGGCGGTGACCGACCTGTCGTTCGAGGTTCAGGAGGGCCGTGTGACCGGCTTCCTCGGGCCGAACGGCGCCGGCAAGAGCACCACGCTGAGGATGCTGCTCGGCCTCGTCCACTCGGACGGCGGGTCGGCCAGCTTCGACGGCCGCCGCTACGAGGACCTCGAGCACCCGAGCGCGCAGGTGGGCGCGGTGCTCGAGGAGGCGAGCTTCCACCCGGGCCGCAGCGGCCGCAACCACCTGCGCGTGCTCGCCGCCGCGGGCGGCCATCCGGAGGGGCGGGTGGACGAGGTGCTCGAGCAGGTGAACCTCACCGGCGACGCCCCCGACAGGCGCGTGAAGGGGTACTCGATGGGCATGCGCCAGCGCCTGGCCATCGCGGCCGCGCTGCTCGGCGACCCCGAGGTGCTGATCCTCGACGAGCCCACCAACGGCCTCGACCCGCCCGGGATCCGCTGGATGCGCGAGCTCCTGCGCGCGCAGGCGGGCCGCGGGCCGGGCGGTGCTCGTGTCGAGCCACCTGCTGGCCGAGGTGGCCCAGAGCGTGGACGAGCTCGTGGTGATCTCGCACGGGGAGCTGCGCGCGAGCGGCCCCCTCCAGCAGGTGCTCGGCGCGGCGGAGGGCGCGGTCACGCGCGTGCGCGCGGCGGACAACGAGCGAATGGCCGCGGCGCTCCGCGAGCGGGGCATCAGCGTCGACGAAGAGCCGTCCGGCGCCCTGGTGGCGCTCGGAACGGCGCCCGAGGTGGTGGGCCAGGTGGCCGCCGAGCATGGCCTGGCGCTGGTCGAGCTGGTCGCGGTGTCGCGCTCGCTCGAGGACGTCTTCTTCGAGCTCACGGAGGACAAGGAGTGACGCGGCTGCTCGAGGCCGAGCTGATCAAGCTGCGCACCACGCGCACGTTCGCGGCGCTCGCGGGGGTGGCGATCGGGATCTCGCTTCTCATCACCGTGCTCGTCTCGATCCTCACCGAGCCGTCCCAGGACGACGTGCTCACCGACGTGTTCGCCTCGGACGCGAGCGGCCTCTTCATCCTGCTCCTGGCCGTGGTCGGGATCACCGGCGAGTGGCGCCACCGCACGATCACCAGCTCGCTGCTGGCCGCGCCCGACCGCCTGCGCTTCCTGGCGGCGAAGACGATCGCCTTCGCGGCGGCCGGGATCGTGCTCTCGCTGCTGATCGCGCTGGCCGATCGCCATCGCCGGATTCGCGATCCTCACGATCCGCGACCTGCCGACCCCCGGGCTGGACGAGTGGATCGGCCAGGTGCTCCGGAACGCCCTGGTCGCGGCGCTGTGGGGTGGCCTGGGAGTCGCGCTCGGCGCACTCGTGCGCAACCAGGCCGTGGCCGTGGTGGGCGTGCTCATGCTGATCTTCGTGGTCGACTCGGCGGTGACGGCGCTCGCTCCCAGCGTCGGGCGCTTCAGCCCCCTGAGCGCCCTCCCGACGGCGGTCGCCGGCATCCCGGCGGACGACGCCGGCATCCCCGACGTGGACCTGATCCCGGCCGGCCTGGCCTTCCTGGCGCTGCTGGCCTGGATCGGGGGCCTGTTCGCGATCGGCGCCGCCCTGCTGATACGCCGCGACGTCGAGTAGCTAGGGCAGCGCGAAGCCGCGCTCGCGGCAGCCGCGCTCGATCTCCGCGATCACCGTCTCCACGACCTTCACGCGTGCGAACCGCTTCGAGTCCGCCTCGACGAGCTGCCAGCGCGCGGCCCCGTGGTCGGTACGGGCCAGCATGTCCTCCACGGCCTCCGTGTACTGCGGGCGCTTCTCGCGGTTGCGCCAGTCGTCCGGGGTCAGCTTCCAGCGCTTCAGCGGGTTCTCCTCGCGCTCCTTGAAGCGCTTGAGCTGCTCCTCGTCCGACACGTGGAGCCAGAACTTGACCATGATCATCCCCTCGCCCCACAGCGAGCGCTCGAAGTCCACGATCTCGGCGTAGGCGCGCGACCACTCATCGTTCGTGGCGAAGCCCTCCACGCGCTCCACCAGCACGCGCCCGTACCAGGAGCGGTCGAACACGGTCATGCCGCCCCAGCCGGGGAGCACCGGCCAGAATCGCCAGAGGAAGTGGTGGCGCTTCTCGTCGTCGGTCGGCGCGGCGAACTGCGCCACGCGCACGTGCCGGGGGTCGAGCCGCTCGACCAGCCGCTTCAGCGCGCCGCCCTTGCCGGAGGCGTCCCAGCCCTCGAAGACGACCGACACGGGCGGCCCGATCTGCTCGAAGCCGGGCAGCTTGCCGCCCAGCGCGAGGCGCAGCTCGAGCAGCCGCTCCTGGCCCGCCTCCAGGCGCTCGCGGCGCCTCGTCCTTCGAGAGCGACGACGACAGGTCGAGCTCGTCGAGACGGCCCACTGGTCGTCAGCCGCCGCGAACCTCGGCGGCCACCGCGGTCAGGTGGTCGAGCCGGCGCTCGGTCTCGCCCGCGTCCTCGGTCGGCAGGTAGAAGAGGGCCGAGTCCACGCCCACGCCGCGCAGCCGCTCGACCGCGCGCGGCTCGGGCTTCGCCGCGAACAGCCGCACCGGGATGCGCTCACGCCCGGCGGCCTCGGCGCGGCGCTGAAGGTCGTCGATGCGCCCGCCGAGCACCTCGGGCGAGATCACGTGGTTCGGCATCCACTCGTCGCCGAGCGCGACCACGCGGTCGAGCGCCTGGTCGCCCATCCCGCCGACGAGCACCGGCGGGTGCGGCTTCTGCACGGGCTTCGGCCACGCCCAGATCGGGTCGAAGTCCACATGCTTGCCGTGGTACTCGGCCTCGTCCTCCGTCCAGATCGCCTTCATCGCCTCCACGCGCTCGCGCATGATCCCGAAGCGCCGCTCCGGGTCGGTGCCGTGGTTGCGCATCTCCTCGAGGTTCCAGCCCGCCCCCACGCCGAACAGCACGCGCCCGCCCGAGACCACGTCGAGCGTGGCCACCTCCTTGGCGGTCACGATCGGGTCGCGCTCGATCACGAGGACGATCCCGGTGCCCAGCTGGATGCGCTCGGTCACGGCCGCCACCGCCCCGAGCGCCACGAACGGGTCGAGCATGTGGCTGTACTCGCGCGGGAGCTCGCCGCCGGCGGGATAGGGCGTCTCGCGGCTGGCGGGGATGTGGGTGTGCTCGGGGAAGAAGAGCGACTCGAAGCCGCGCTCCTCCGCCTCCCGGCCGAGCGTGACCGGGTCCATCGAGTACTCGGTGACGAAGGTGCAGAGCCCGAGCTGCATCAGGCGCTCCAGCGGATGGGCAGGCGGTCGAGCCCGTAGATGCCGTTGATCGTGCCGAGCTCGGGCTCGCCGTCGAGCTCGAGTCCCGGCATCCGGGCGGGCAGGAACGCGAGCGCCTCCTGGAGCTCCGCGCGCGCGATGTTCGAGCCGAGGCAGAAGTGCACCCCCGCGCCGAACGTCAGCGGCTTCCCGTCGGAGCGGTCGGCGGTGATGTCGAACTCGCCGAGGTTGCCCGCGCCGTCGCGATTGCCGGTGAAGGCGCAGACCATCACCACCGTGCCCTCCGGGAACGTGACGTCGCGGTACTCCACGTCCTCGACCATGATCCGCGCGGTGAACGGCGTGATCGGCTCGTAGCGGAGCACCTCGTCCACCGCCTGCGGCGCCAGCTCCGGGCGCTCGGCGAGCAGGCGCCACTGGTCGGGGCTCGCGGCGAACAGCCGCAGCGCGTGCGCCAGCTGCGACTGCGTGGTGTCCACGCCGCCGACGAGCACGTTCAGCACGAGGTGCATGCACTCGACCTCGGAGAGGCGGTCGCCCTCCTGCTCGGCGGCGAGCAGCGTCGAGACGAGGTCGTCGCGCGGGTCGCCCGCGGCGGGCGGCGAGCATCCCCTCGCACCACTCGTAGAACTCGCTCACCGCCTGCTCGATCCGCGCGCGGTCGTTGATGAGGCTCGGCGCGTCGAACTGGCGCTGGATCCAGTTCGACCAGTCGTGCAGGCGCGGCGCGTCCTCGAGCGGAGCCCCCATCACGGTGGCGATCGTCAGCGACGGGTACGGCTTCGCGAAGTCGGCCACGAACTCGCAGCGGCCGGCGTCCGCCACGTCGTCCCAGAGCTGCTCGAGGAAGCCCCGCATCGCCGGGCGCCAGCGGTCGGCGGCGCGCGGCGTGAAGGCGGGGTTCACGAGGTTGCGCAGGCGCCGGTGGTCGTCGCCGTTGACGTGGAGGATGTTGCGGCGCATCTCCTCGTAGAGCGGGCCGTCCTCCACGCCGAACAGCTCGGCGATCTTCATGCCGGGGAAGATCGCGCTCTTCGTGCGCAGGAAGAAGCTGGCGGACTCGCGGTCGAGCACGAAGTAGCCGAGCTCGGCCTTGGCGAGCCAGCCCTGCGAGGCCAGCTCGGCCATCGTCGCGTGGAAGCGCTCGCCCCTGAGCGTCGTGTCCATGAAGTCGAACTGCGGAAGCTCGAGGTCGGCGAGCGCGGGCATCGGTGAACCGTAACGCCGGAGCGCTAATCTCGACCAAGGACCATGAGCTTCCTCACGCGACACAAGACGAACATGCCGTCACCCGAGGATGCCCTCCCGGGCCGCGACACCCCGATCCCCGTGCCCGAGCGCCACTTCGTGCTCGGCACTCCGCTCGAGCCTCCGTTCCCGGAGGACACCGAGCGCGCGGTCTTCGGGATGGGCTGCTTCTGGGGGGCCGAGCGCATCTTCTGGCAGGCGCCCGGCGTGTACACCACGGCCGTGGGCTACGCCGGGGGGTTCACTCCGAACCCCACCTACGAGGAGGTCTGCTCCGGGCGCACGGGCCACAACGAGGTCGTGCTGGTGGTCTTCAAGCCGGCGGAGATCCCCTACGAGGAGATCCTGCGGCTGTTCTGGGAGGGCCACGACCCGACCCAGGGAATGCGCCAGGGCAACGACGTGGGCACCCAGTACCGCTCCGGCATCTACACCTCGTCGGACGCGCAGGCCGAGGCCGCGCGCGCGTCGCGCGACATGTACGCCGCCCGCCTCGCGTCGGCGGGCTACGGCGAGATCACGACGGAGATCGAGCCCGAGGGGCCGTTCTACTACGCCGAGGACTACCACCAGCAGTACCTCGCGAAGAACCCGAACGGCTACTGCGGCATCGGCGGGACCGGCGTTTCCTGCCCGGTCGGCGTCGCGGGCGTCTAAAGGCATCGCTGCGCACCCGGCCGAGCCGGGTGCTCGCACCAGACGGCCGCTCAGGCAGCGGCGAGCAGCCGGCCCATCAGCCGCACGCGGTCGTCCGCGTGCTCCGGCCAGCGGTCCGGGTCCGGGTCCCACCACTCCCACTCGTCGTGCTCGGCGTCCGGGACCGGCTCGGAGGAGTCGGCCACCGTGGCCAGCCCGACCACCATCGCCATCCCGTTCGGCAGGCCCACGAGGGCCTCGACGCTGAGGTTCCGCGGCTCGAGCTTCCACTCCTCGTGGAGCTCCCGCGGCAGTGTCTGGGCCGGGCTCTCGCCGAGGTCCACCGCCCCGCCGGCGCCGAGCGCCCAGCGGCTCGCCCAGGTGGACACCCAGGCGGCCCTGCGCCCGGCGAGCCAGCGCCCGTCCTCGGTCCGCACCACGCAGAGCGCGGTGAGGCTGGCCGACGCGTCGTCCTCCACCAGCCGCAGCGCCCAGCGCGACGGCTGCAGCTCGAGCGCGAGCCCGCCGTCCACCTCCGCGTAGGAGGCGAGCCGCGTGGACAGCCCGTCGTGGCAGGGCGAGCCGCGCTCGCGCAGCGCGTCCACCGCCACGTCCGCCAGCCGGTCCACCGCCGCCGGCGGCTCGTACTCATCGTCGAGCCAGGTCACGCTCACCTGCTCGGGCGCCCACGGGCCGCGGGCGAGGATGCCCGGCGTCCGCAGGCTCACGCCCCGAGCTCCTCGCGCAGGGAGCGCAGCTCCGTCGCGCAGGGCGGCGAGCTCCTCCTCGAGGCGAGCCACGCGCTCGGGCAGGCCGTCCGAGGGCGGGCCGGCGGGCTCCTCCGGGCGGGCGCGGGCTCGGCGGCCGCGGGCTCGGCGCCCTCGCCGAGCAGCTGCTCGTAGCGCTGCTCGCGCTGGCCGGGCCGGCGCGGGAGCTGGCGCACCAGCTCGCGGCCCTCGAGCGCGGCGATCGTCTCCTCGAGCTCCGCCTCGCCGAAGTGGTGGAGCCGCTCCGTGCGCTGGCGCAGCTCGCCCGGCGTCTGGGGGCCGCGCAGCATGAGCACGGCGAGCAGGCTGATCTGCGGCCCGTCGAGGCCGAGCGTCTCGTCGAGCATGTGGCGGTACTTCATCGAGCGTCCGCTCGACCAGCTGGCCAGCCGGGTCCACTTGCGCCGTCCCAGCCGCTCGAGCGCGCCGCGGATCTCGCTCTCGGAGAGGTCGAGCACCGGGTCCCGGTTGGTGCTCTGGTTGCAGGCGAGCCGCAGCGAGTTGAGCGTCAGCGGGTAGGCGTCCGGGGTCGTGCGCTGCTTCTCGACGAGGCAGCCGAGTACCCGGATCTCAACCGCGTCGGGCTCCACCGCCCGGAGACTAGAGCGATCGCAAGCGCGACTCCCGTCAACACGAGCGCCCACGTCAGGAGGTCGCCGGCGTAGGCGTTCCACACGCCCCTGACGGCCGGGCTCACGTCGTCCTGGGCGAGCGCGTACCCGCCCTGCGCGCCGGCCGCCATCAGGGCCCGGAGCGCGAGCAGGGTGACCACGAGCAGCCCCCCGGCGAGGGCGAGCGAGAGCGCGATCCGGGTGAGCGCGGCACGCCGGTCGGCGGCGGCCAGCCAGGTCGCGGCGAGCAGGCCGAGGCCGGCCAGGAGCAGCACCGCAGCCGAGCGGGCCGAGGTCGTCCGCGAGCGCCAGCGCCCGCACGCCGGCGTTCTGGCGCTCCACCTCGAGCAGCCGCGTCTCCACACCGGGGGGGATCTGGTCGGCGAGGCCCGGAGCGATGCCCTCGAGCGCCTCGGCGAGCGCCTGCCCCGCGTTCGGGAGGTCGAAGAAGACGCTGCCCTGATCGCTGTCGAAGAGCGCCCTGTGCGTCTCGTCCGCCGCCCGCCGGAACGCGCGCTCGAAGGTGGGCGTCCGGATCGCGCGGTCCACGGTCGCCTGGACCTCCGGCGGCGTGGCGCCGATGTCGAGGCCCACGCTGCCCACCAGCTGCGCGGCCACCTCGCGCGAGACGACGCGCCGTACCTCCTTGTCATGCAGCGCATCCACCGCGCGATCCGCGAACGAGTCGCGGTCCACCACCGCGGCCTGGGTGTAGAGGATCACGCCGCCGAAGACGGCCAGCAGCGCGCCGGCAAGGCTCAGCAGCCGGCTCGGCACGCCCCTAGCCGCGGAGCACTTCGCGCGCGGCGCGCTCGCCCGAGCGCACGGCGCCGTCCATGTACCCCATCCAGAACGTGGACGTCTCGGTGCCGGCCCAGTGGATCTTGCCGACCGGCCGGCGGAGCGCGGGGCCGTACTCGTAGAGGACGCCGGGCGCCGTGAAGCCCACCGGGCAGCCGCGCGTCCAGACCTCCTTGCTCCAGTCCTGCTCGAAGTAGCTCTTGGGCTTGAGCGCCTTCGGGCCGTAGTAGTCGGCGAAGTTCTTCAGCACCGCGCTGCGGCGCGCCGCCTTGGAGCGGTCGGCCCACTCGCGGGCGTCGTGGCCACCGACGAAGCCGAGCATCACGCCGGGCTTGCCGTCGCGCGGGCTCGAGTCGAACGTGGTGCGGGCCGGGCCCGACGTCCGAGACCGCCTGGCCCGAGAGGTCGTCGTCGCGCCAGAAGGGGGTCGGGTAGATCGCCTCGCACTTGATGAGCGTGCCCTGCGGCATCCGCTGCACGAGCTGTGCGCGCTTCGAGGGCAGCGCCGGGTGGTACTCGATCTGCCCGGTGAGGGTGGGCGGGATGGCCACGATCACGCGCTTGGCGTGGACCTCGAGGCCGTCGGCGTGCACCTGCACGCCGCCCTTGCGCTGGGTGATGCCGCGCACCGGCACGCCCAGCTCCACGCGGTTCCCGAGCGCCTTGGCCATCCGGATGGAGATCAGCTGGGTGCCGCCGTCGAGCCGGCTCTCCTGCGCGCCGCCGCCGGTGGTGATCAGCCGCAGGAGGTTGCCGGGGTTCTTCTCGTTCCCGGCGGCCGCGATGTAGAAGAGCACGTAGAGCAGCGACAGGTCGCGCGGCTCGGCGCCCCAGTTCGGCTGCACCGCCGTCGTGAGGATCGTCTTGCCCGCCTCCGTCTGCAGGTTCGCCTGAGCCCAGCTCTCGAGCGTCTGCGAGTCGTACTCGGCCGCGCGCGCGGCGTTCCAGGGCGCGTCCACGCCGACCTCGCGGGCCGGGCCGTTGAGCCCGAGCAGCGCGGGCAGGTCGGTGGTCACGCCCGGGTCCGGCGGGAGGCCCTCGGCCGGGTAGAGGGTCCGCACGCCCGTTGATGAACTGGACGTTCGAGCCCTTGTTGTAGGTCGGGAACGTCTTCACGCCCATGGCCTTGGCGAGCGCCGCGATGCGGTCCTGGGTCGGGCCGATGAACGCGGCGCCGAGGTCCACCACGTCGCCGCCGCCGATCGCGTGGTTCCAGGTGCGGCCGCCCACGCGCTCGCGCGCCTCGAGCACGATCACCGAGCGCCCGGCGCGCTTGAGCGCGCGCGCCGCGGTGAGGCCCGCCAGCCCGGCGCCCACGATCGCCACGTCGGCCCTGCGCCTGCGCGGCCCTCGCCGGGCGCGCTTCGCCTCCGCCGCCGGCACGGCCGCCGCAGCGGCCCCCACCGCTCCGGCGCCTAGGACCTGCCGACGGGTGACGCTGGGCTTCTTCATGGGGGACGAGACTAGGGGATCACGGTGCCGCGCACATCCGCTGGACGTCGGCGAGCGCGAAGGCCCCGTGGTCCGTGCCCAGCCCCTGCGCCACGAGACCGGCGGTCGCGCATCCCATCCGGGCCGCCTCGCCGCGGTCCGTGCCCAGCGACAGGCCGCGCAGGAAGCCGGCCGAGAAGGCGTCGCCGCAGCCGGTGGTGTCCACCACGTCGACCGGGAACGCGGGCACGGCCACCGCGCCGTCGGCGTCGACCACCAGCGCGCCCTGTGCGCCGCGGGTGGCGGCCACGCAGCCCACGCCGCGCTCCACGAGCGCGCGGCAGCCCGCCTCGAGGTCGGCTGCGCCGGTGAAGCCGAGCACCTGCTCCTCGTTCGGAAGCAGGTAGTCGAGCTCGGGCAGGGCGGGCGCGATCCACTCGAGCAGCCCGGGGTCGCCGGGCGCGAGGATGTCGGCCGAGGTGGTCACCCCGTGCGCGCGCGCGTGCGCGAGCACCTTGGCCGCGTCCTCGCCGCCCATGAACTCGGGCCCGCCGAGGTGCAGGTTGGTGGCCTCGGCGATCGCGTCGAGCGGCGCGTCGGCGGCGCCGTAGGTGCCGTTGGCGCCGATCACGTGGAAGGCCGGGCGGTCGCCGTTCGGGCGGATCGGCAGCACGCTCGCCGAGGTCTGCACGTCGTCGCGCTGGACGAGCAGCGACGGGTCCACGCCGGCCCTTCGCAGGAGGAACACGAGCATCTCGCCGAGCACGTCGGCGCCCACGGCGCCCGCGCTGCGCACCTCCGCGCCGAGCTTCGCGAGCACGAGCGCCGTGCCGCCGGCCGAGCCGGCGGCCGTCACGCGGATCTCGTCCACGAGCGCGCCGCCCTGGCCCTCGGGGATCTCGTCCACCGGGCGCGCGAGCACGTCGAGCACGTGCACGCCCATCGCCACGACCCTCATCCGCCCGATCCCTCCGGGGCGGCTGCGCGAACGCTCCCGTAGCCGCGCTCGAGGACGGCGCCGAGCACCGCGCCCAGCTCCTCGTCGCCGAGCGTGCGGGGGGTCCCGATCGCCGCGGCCCGCCAGTACACCGTGCATGCCCACTCGAGCAGAAGGGCGAGGTCCACGGCCGCGGGCATGTCGGCCCCGTGCACGAGCGCGCCGTGGTTGGCCATGAGCGCGGCCGTCTTGCCGTCGAGCGCGTCGAGCACGGCGCTCGCGAGCTCGGGCGTGCCGAAGGTGAAGTAGGGCGCCACGCGCACCGTGCCGCCGAGGGCGAGCATCGCGTAGTGCACGGCGGGCAGCTCGTCGAGGACGCAGGACAGCGCGGTGGCCACCGGCGCGTGCGTGTGCACCACCGCGCCGGTGTCGAAGCGCCCGTACACGCCGAGGTGCAGGCCGAGCTCGGAGGTCGGCTCGAGCTCGCCGTGCACGAGCCGCCCCTGGAGGTCCACGACGCTCACCTGCTCGGGCCGCAGCTCGGCGAGCACCGCGCCCGTCGGGCTCACCGCCACCAGGTCCTCCCGGCGGGCGCTCAGGTTGCCCGAGGTGCCCAGCACGAGCCCCTCGGCCGCGAGCCTCCTGGCTGCTTCGGCCACCTGCTCGCGCTCGGCGGCCAGCGGCAGTTCGGCTCCGGTGGTGGCCACGGCCACAGCCTACGCGGGGGTACGCTGCGCCGGTGTCGCGCGGCATCCGCTCAGCCTGGGCGCTCACCTGTGCGGGCGCCGCGCTCGCCCTCGCGGCTCCGGGCGCCGCGGCCGGCGAGGCCCGGCTCGAGGCGGGCGTGGGCAGGGCCGACATCACACCCCCCACCGGGTACATCATGCTCGGCTGGGCCCGCGGCGACGCGCGTGCGCAGGGGCAGCACACGCGCCTCTACGCGAAGGCGATGGTGCTGCGGCGCGGGCCGCGGCGGCTCGTGCTCGTGTCCGAGGACCTGAACATGGTGGCCGGCGGGCATGGTCCAGCAGGCCGCGCGAGCCGCGGGCTTCGACGAGCGCGAGGTGATCGTCCAGGCCACGCACACGCACGCCGGGCCCACCGGCTTCTCGAACTTCCTCTTCAAGGAC
This sequence comes from uncultured Thermoleophilaceae bacterium, assembly GCA_963768465.1. Taxonomy (GTDB): domain Bacteria; phylum Actinomycetota; class Thermoleophilia; order Solirubrobacterales; family Thermoleophilaceae; genus JACVRW01. The sequence goes on from CAVYIA010000007.1 coordinate 83,969, forward strand.
CGCGCCTTCGCGACGCCGCAGGCCCCCAGGGCCGAGGCGCTCGTGCCCGACCCGCGTCTCTACACGTTCATGGTCCGGCGGCTGACCGTGGCGATGCGCCGCGCCGCGGCCGACCTGCGGCCGGCCCTTGCCGGCTGGGGCAGCACGCGGCTGCTGCGCGTGACCCGCAACCGCTCGATCGAGGCCCACCTGGCCGACCACGGGGTGAGCCGCGGCGTTCGGCGAGGGACGGGCAGCGGAGGACCCGCGCGGCCCCTTCCACCCGATCGACGCGAGCGTGAACGTGCTGCGCGTGGATCAGGTGCGCGGCGGGCGGCGCGTGCCGGTGGGCGCCTGGGGCGTGTTCGCCGACCACGGGACCGTCAACAAGGCGACCTTCGACTACTACAACGGCGACCACTCCGCCGCGGCGCACCGGGTCTTCGAGGCGGCGGTCCGCCGCAGCGGGCGCGTGCCCGGCGGCCAGGACGTGGTGCTCGTCTACGGGAACGGCGCGGCCGGCGACGTGTCCGCCGGGCTCGACCGCTCCGGGCCGGCGGCCGCCGAGTGGGTCGGGCGCCGCGAGGCCGCCGCGATGCTGTCCGCCTGGCGCGCGGCCGGGCGCGGGCTCAGCCGCGCCATCCCGATCGACTCGCGCTGGACGCGGGTCTGCTTCTGCGGCCAGCAGACGCCGTTCGGCAGGCTCGCCGACACCGCCGTCTTCGGGCTCTCGTACCTGACCGGCTCGGAGGAAGGCCGCGGGCCGCTGTACGACGCCACCAAGCGGGCGCTCGAGGGCAGCCGCCTCGACTCCCCGGTCGAGCCCCAGGGATCGAAGACGCCGACCCTCACCGACCCGGGGCACACGCTCGAGCCGACCGCGGTGCCGCTCACCGCGGCGCGCCTGGGCGACCGCGTGATCGTCTCCGTGCCGGGCGAGATGACGGTCGAGCTGGGGCGGCGGACGCGCGCCGCGGCCACGGCCGCGATGGCGGGCTCCGGGCTGCGCAGGGTGGTGATCGCCGGGTACGCCAACGAGTACGTGTCCTACCTGACCACCCCGGAGGAGTACGAGGCGCAGCACTACGAGGGCGGCACGACCGTGTACGGGCCGGCCAGCGGCGCGTTCATCGCCTCGGCCCTCGGCGACCTGGCGGGCTCGCTCGCGCGCGGCGCGGCCGCCCCGGAGCCGGCGCCGTTCGACCCCACGCGCGGCATGCTGCCCGACGGCCCGGCCTATCCGAGCGGCGCGCCGTCGGGACGGATCGTCCGCCAGCCGCGCGCGGCCCGGCGCCTCGAACGCCCGTCGGTGTCCTGGCGCGGCGCCGCCGACGGCCTCGACCGGCCGCTCGACCGGGCCTTCGTCTCGGTCCAGCGCGACACCCCGCGCGGCTGGCGCGGCGTGGACGACGACCGCGGCCTGCGCATCCTCTGGCGGATCGCCGACGACAAGCCGCAGGAGCTCGGCATCCCGGTGCTCGACGCGCGCCGGCGCGGCACCTACCGCGCCGCCTGGGAGCCGCCCAGGAACGCCCCCGCCGGCCGCTACCGGTTCGTGGTCAGCGCCCGCCGCTACCGGCTCGTCTCCCGGAGCTTCGCCCTCCGGCCCGCCCGCTCGCTCCGGATCGCGAGGCTCCCCGCCCGCCCCGGCCTGCTCGCGCTGGCGCTCCGCTACCCGGCGCCCGTGCCGGAGCGCGACCTCACGATCCGCCCGGGCCGTGCGCGCGCGGGCACCGTCACGCTGATCGTGGGCGGGCGCCGCAGCGTGCGCACGCTCGGCGAGGGCGGCACGCTGCTCGTCAGGCCGGGCGGCGCCTCGGTGCGGATCCCGGCCGGGGCCGCGCGCGACCGCTTCGGCAACGTGAACGGCAAGCCCTTCCGGCTGCGCTGATGTCCGAGTGGCTGCGGGGCCAGCGCATGAGCGGCGAGGAGCTGCGCGCGGAGGCGGCGGCGCGCTCGCGCGCGGGGATCGAGCGCCGGCGCGAGTCGTTCCTCGTGAGCGCGCGCCCGATCCTGCACACGTCGGTGGCGGCCGCGCTGGCCTGGCTCGCGGCAACGGAGCTCCTGGGACATCCGCGCCCGTTCTTCGCCCCCGTGGCCGCCGTGATCACGCTCGGGCTGACCCTCGGCCAGCGCCGCCGGCGCGCCGTGGAGATGGCGTTCGGCGTGGCCCTGGGGATCCTGGTGGCGGACATGCTGGTGTTCCTGATCGGCACCGGCACCTGGCAGATCGGGGTGGTGACCGCCCTGGCGATGGGCGCCGCGCTCCTGCTCGGCGGCGGTCCCCTGCTGGTGTCCCAGGCGGCCACCTCGGCGGTGCTCGTGACGACGATCCAGGTGCCGGAGGACGGGATCTCGCTGGCTCGCTTCCTCGACGCGCTCGTGGGCGGGGCGATCGCGCTGGCGGTGGCCACGCTCGTCCTGCCGGTGGACCCGGCGCACGTGGTCCGGCGCGCGGTCGAGCCGGTGCTCGAGCGCCTGGCGCTCGCGCTCGACACCGTGGCGGAGGCGCTCGAGCGGCGCGACGAGGAGACGGCGGTGACCGCGATCGCGATCGCCCGCGAGATCTCGCTGACGCGTGCCGCGCGAGGCGCTGGCGGCCGGGCGCGACGCCACCCGGCTCACGCTCAGGCAGCGCCGCAACCGCGAGCGCGTGGACCGCTACGCGGAGATCGTGGCCGCGCTCGAGCTGGCGGTGAACAACGTGCGCGTGGTGGCGCGCGGGGTCGGGCGCGCGCTGGCGCTGGGAGACGCGACCCCGGAGCGGCTCGCGCTGGCGCTCCGGCTGCTCGCCGAGGCGGCGCGGGCGCTCGAGCACGAGGACGCGGACACGGCGCGCCGGGCGGCCGGGCGGGCGGCCGAGGAGGCGAACGCCGTGCTCGGCGAGACGGGGAACATGTCCGCGCTCCACATCGTCGGCCAGGTGCGCTCCACGGCCGTGGACCTGATGCGCGCCGCGGGGGTGGAGCACTCGGAGGCCGTCTCCGAGGTCCGGTCGAGCGCGGGCGCCTGACGCGCCAGACCTACTCCTGGTAACTTACCGCCGGTAACCATGGCTGAGGCGGCGCTCCAGGTCACCGATTACCCGCACGGGCGCGTGCCGCGGGCCGTGCGCGAGCGACAGCTCGTGGAGCTGGCCGAGCAGCTGTTCGCCGAGCGCGGATACGCGGGCGCGTCGATGGACGAGCTCTGCCGCCGCGCCGGCGTGACCAAGCCCGTGGTCTACGAGCTGTTCGGCAGCAAGGACGGGCTGTTCCACGCCTGCGTCGAGGGCTCCGCCGCGGCGCTGGCGGAGGTCATCACCGACGCGGTCCGCGCGGCGCCCGACGCCGAGGCGAAGCTGCGCGCCGGCGGGCTCGCCTTCCTGCGCTTCGCCGCCGACCACCGCGTGGCCTGGGAGGTGCTCTTCGCCACCGGCGAGTCGCGCTTCGCCGGCGAGGCCGAGCTGATCAGGCGGCGCCAGGCCACGCTCCTTCGCGAGCTGCTCGCGGAGGGCGCCGCGCCGGGCGTGGACGCGCAGCAGCTCGACGCCTTCGCCCATGCCATCAACGGCGCCTACGAGGCGCTCGGGCACTGGGCGGCGGAGCATCCGGAGGTCCCGCTCGAGACGCTGGCCGACTGGCTCGTCTCGCTACTCGCACCAGGTCTAGGGAGAGTACACATGACGCACCACCGCATCGCGATCATCGGCGCCGGCTTCTCGGGGCTCGGCATGGCGATCAGGCTCAAGCGCGACGGCGAGAACGACTTCGTCCTCCTCGAGCGCGACGGCGAGGTGGGCGGCACCTGGTACGCGAACACCTATCCCGGCTGCCGCTGCGACGTGCCCTCGCACCTCTACTCGTTCTCGTTCGCCCCCAACCCGAACTGGAGCGACACCTTCTCGCCGCAGCCGGAGATCCTGGACTACCTGCTCGGCATCACCGACCGCTACGGCCTCCGCCCGCACGTGCGCCTCAACACCGAGGTCAACAGCGCGACCTGGGACGAGGCCGAGCGCGTCTGGCGCATCGACACCTCGCAGGGCGAGCTCACGGCCGACGTGCTGGTCTCGGGGCAGGGCGGCCTGAGCGAGCCGGCGGTACCGAGCATCCCCGGCATCGACAGCTTCGAGGGAACGACCTTCCACTCCGCGCGCTGGAACCACGAGCACGACCTGACCGGCGAGCGCGTCGCGGTGATCGGCACCGGCGCCTCGGCGATCCAGTTCGTGCCCGAGATCCAGCCGCGCGTGGGAAGGCTGCACGTGTTCCAGCGCACGGCGCCGTGGGTGATGCCCCACGGCCGCCGCTCGCTCACCCCCACCGAGCGCAGGATCTACCGGCGGCTGCCGCAGGCGCAGCTCGCGATGCGCGCGGCGATCTACTGGGCGCGCGAGACGCTCGTGATGATGTTCCGCCACCCGCGGCTCGGCAAGCGCGTCGAGCGCCTGGCGCTCAGGCACATGCGCTCGCAGGTGAAGGACCCCGAGCTGCGCCGCAAGCTCACGCCGGAGTTCACGATCGGGTGCAAGCGGATCCTCCCGAGCAACGAGTGGTACCCCGCGCTCACGAAGCCGAACGTGGACGTGGTGACCGACGCGATCCGCGAGGTGCGGCCGCACTCGATCGTGACCAGCGACGGCGAGGAGCGCGAGGTCGACACGATCGTCTACGGCACCGGCTTCCACGTCACCGACCTCCCGATCGCGGACAAGATCCGCGGCCGCGGCGGCCGCTCGCTCGCCGAGGAGTGGAAGGGCAGCCCGCGGGCCTACCTCGGCACCACGGTCTCCGGCTTCCCGAACCTGTTCCTGATGGTGGGCCCCAACACCGCGCAGGGGCACACCTCGATCATCTTCACCATCGAGTCGCAGATGAACTACATCGCCGACGCGGTGCGCACCATGCGCCGGCGCGGCGCCGCCTCGGTCGACGTGCGGCCCGAGGTGCAGCAGAGCTACAACGCCGAGCTCGAGCGGCTGACGAAGGGCACGGTCTGGGTGACCGGCGGCTGCTCGAGCTACTACATCGACCGCAACGGCCGCAACTCCGTCATCTGGCCGACGTTCACCTGGCCCTTCCGGCGGCGCACGCGGCGCTTCGACGAGGCGGCGTACTCGGTGGACCTAGCGCGGGCCTGGGGTGAAACCGACCCCAGAAACGAGCGAGGCCCCGCCTATAGTGCGGGGCCTCGCCGAGATCTAGATCTTTCGCGAAAATGACGGGGCCGGGAAAGAGCTTTCTACCTGTCGCCACGACTAACGGGGGTCCAAGCCCCCAGCGCGGCTCCTAGTGCTGCGAGCCCGGAGGGTTCCGTCAGATGCGCAAGCTAGCACCGGGATCCCGTGCAGTGAAGACCGGCGCCGGCACAAGCCTGCAATTAGCGGAATTTTCTGGTCCGTATATGGCCCGAACGCCTCAGACGGCCTTTATGTAGAGACCCGATAGTCGGGGTCATGCGCGTCCGCACGGCGGGTCTCGCACTCGTCCTCGTCGCAGCGCTCGGCGGCTGCGCCGGCCTCGGCAGCACCGCGTCGCCGGCCGTGGGCCTCTTCAGAGGGGTCGGCCGCCGCCACGGGATCCACCGCATCAGGCACGTGATCGTCCTGATGCAGGAGAACCGCTCCTTCGACTCGTACTTCGGCACCTTCCCGGGCGCCGACGGCCTCCCGATGAAGCACGGGCGCTTCACCACCTGCGTGCCCGACCCGCGCGCGCACGCCTGCGCGCGTCCGTTCCACGATCCCGACCAGGTGAACGGCGGCGGGCAGCACAACGCCGACTCCGCGCAGGCCGACATCGACGGCGGGCGGATGGACGGCTTCGTCCGCGTCCAGGAGCAGCCGGGCGGACGCGGCTGCGGCGGGGCGGCGCGGATGTGCGAGTCGTCGGCGCCCCCGGACGCGCTCGGCTACCACGACGCCCGCGAGATCCCCAACTACTGGCGCTGGGCGCACGACTACACGCTCCAGGACCACATGTTCGAGCCGAACGCCTCGTGGAGCCTCCCGGCGCACCTGTTCCTCGTCTCCGAGTGGTCCGCCCGCTGCTCGCGCCGTGACGACCCGACGAGCTGCGTGAACGACGACGACCTCGGCGGCTTCAAGACGAGCGACATCACCGGGCGCCGCGGCGACGGCCCGCTGGCGCGCTGTCTCGAGCGGCACGGGATCCCCCTCCGCGCATGGGGCCTCGACCTGCGCGACCCGCAGACGCCCGACGCCCTGCAGAGCTGCCGCGGGCTGGCGCCCGCGCGCGTGGCGCGGCGGCGTGACCGAGTACGCGAACTACGCATGGACCGACCTCACCTGGCTGCTCCACCGCGCTCACGTGAGCTGGCGCTACTACATCCACAAGGGGCTGGCGCCCGACTGCGACGACCCGGGCGCCCACTGCAGCCCCGGCCACGACCGCACCTCCACGCCGGAGATCTGGAACCCGCTCCCGTCGTTCACGACGGTGCGCCAGGACGGCCAGGTGGGCAACGTCCAGGACACCGACCGCTTCCTCGAGGCGGCGCGCGACGGCAAGCTGCCGGCGGTGTCCTGGGTGGTGCCCGACGAGGCGCATTCGGAGCACCCGCCCGCCACTCCCGCGGACGGCGAGAGCTACGTGACGCGGATGGTGGACGCGGTGATGCGCGGCCCGCAGTGGAAGAGCACCGCCATCTTCCTCACCTGGGACGACTGGGGCGGCTTCTACGACCACGTGCCGCCCCCGCAGGTGGACCGCAACGGCTACGGGATCCGCGTTCCGGGGATCGTGATCAGCCCGTTCGCGCGCCAGGGCCACATCGACCACCAGACGCTCTCGTTCGACGCCTTCAACAAGTTCATCGAGGACGACTTCCTCCACGGCCGGCGCATCGACCCGGCCACCGACGGGCGCCCCGACCCGCGCCCGGACGTGCGCGAGAACGCCCCGCAGCTGGGCGACCTGGCCAAGGACTTCGACTTCGAGCGGCGGCCGTCCGCGCCGGACCCGCTGCCGGTCCACCCCGGCGGGCTAGCGCAACCGGGCGAGCGCGGCGTCCACCGGGTCGCTCGCCCCCGCTCACGTACACCGTCAGGCCGGCGGCGCCGTCGTCGTGCAGGAGCGCGGCGAGCACCGCCGGCCACGTCCTCGCGCGTGACCTCGGCCCGGTGCGGCTCCGTCGTGACCCGTACGCGCCCCGTGCCGGGGTCGTCGGTGAGCGGGCCGGGCCGGACGATCGTCCAGGCGCGGTCGCTCGCCGCCACGGCCTGGTCGGCCTCGGCCTTGGCGCGCAGGTAGACGCTGAACACGTCGTCGCCGTCCGGCGGGCTCTCGGCCCCGACCGAGCTCACGATCACGTAGCGCCCGACGCCCGCCGCGGCGGCCGCCTCGAGCAGCTTCACGGCCCCGTCGCGGTCCATCGGTCATCTTGCGCTCGGTCCCGCTCCCGGGACCGGCGCCGGCCGCGAACACGACCGCGTCGGCGCCGGCGATCGCGCCGGCCACCTCCTCGACTCCGGCCGACTCGAGGTCGCACACGACCGGCTCGCTCCCGTCGACGCGCAGGTCGGTCTCGTGCTCCGGGTTGCGGATCAGCCCACGCACCTCGTCGCCGCGCGCGACGAGCATCCGCGCGAGCGGGCGCGCAACCTGTCCGTGTGCCCCGGCGATCGCTACGAGCATGCCGCCGAGCTTTGCAGGTCCCCTCAGAACATCGCCGGCGCGAGCAGGCGCGACTCGAGCTCGAGCAGCAATCGCTTGCGCTCGAGGCCGCCGCCGTACCCGGTGAGCGTGCCGTCGGCGCCGATCACGCGGTGGCAGGGCACGATGACCGCGATCGGGTTGCGGCCGTTCGCGAGGCCCACGGCGCGCACGGCGCGCGGGCTCTCGATCCGGCGGGCCAGCTCGCCGTAGCTCGTGGTCTCGCCGTAGGGGATCTCGAGCAGCGCCCGCCACACGCGCAGCTGGAACGGCGTGCCGTCCAGCGCCAGCGGGACGTCGAAGCTGGTGCGCCGGCCCTCGAAGTACTCGCCGAGCTGGGCGCGGGCTCCGGCAAAGGCGTCGTCGTCGCGGCGCCATTCGGACCCGATCCGCACCGGGTGGCGGCCCTCCATCATGTGGAGCAGGGAGAGCGCGAGGCCGTCGCCCGCGAGCAGCAGCTCGCCGATGGGGCTGTCCATGCGCGTGTAGACGGTCGCGCTCATGCCGCAAGCCTCGCCGAGGGGCCGGTCGTCGCGAGGCTCGCCCACAGGTGCTGGACCGCATAGGCCCGGTACGGGCGCCACGCCGCGGAGATCGCCTCCGCGGATCGCGGCGAGCCGTCGGCCCCGAGCGCCTCGAGCGCGCGGCGGACGCCGGCGTCGCCGGGCAGGAACGCGTCCGGGTCGCGCAGGGCGCGCATCGCCACGTACGACACGGTCCACGGGCCGATGCCCGGGAGCTCCCGGAGCCGCCGGGCGGCCTCCTCGCGGTCTCCGCCGGGGTCGAGCGAGAGCGCTCCGGAGGCGAGCGCGGCGGCGAGGCCCCGCAGGGACGCGGCCCGGGCGCGCGGCATCGGCCAGTCGCCGCCGTCGGCGCCGGCGAGTGCCTCGGCCGTCGGGAACAGGTGCGTGATCGCGCCCATCGGAACGGCGAGCGGCTCGCCGTGGGCCGCGGTGAGCCGCGCCGCGGCGCTTGCGGCGCCGGCGAGCGTGACCTGCTGGCCGAGCACGGCCCGGAAGGCGAGCTCGTGGGCATCGGCATGGCCCGGCACCCGCCGGCCCGGCGCCGCACGCACGAGGTCGCCGAGCAGCGGGTCGGCGCCGAGCGCCTCCGCCACGGGAGCGGGGTCGGTGTCGAGGTCGAGCAGCGCGCGGCAGCGCTCGAGCGCCTCGTCGCGGTCGCGCGGGTCGTCGAGCCAGAGGCGGGCGCGCACCTCGCCGCCCGAAGCGCGCAGCTCCGCGATCCCGGGCGCGTGCGCGAGGCGCAGGCTGCGCCGGTACGCGCCGTCCACGACCTCCTCCACTCCGGGCACCGCGCGACGGCCCAGGAACGCGATCAGCCCGGCCGCGTCGAGCGGGGCCCGGTGGGGCAGCGCGAGCTCCAGCTCGGCCTCGTCGGGCCTACAGCGCTTGCAGGCGCGGAAGCCCGCGGCGCGGGCATCCGCGAGCGTGGCGAAGTGGCGGACGTTCTCGGGCTTGGGGCGCGCGGGGCAGCGCGCGACGCAGTAGATGCCGGTGGTGGTGACCGCTCTGATCATGTCCTTGAAACGCCGGATGTCGGCGTCGTGTGAGATCCGCGCGGGATAGTCTCCTCTTCCCCCATCCAGGAGACGAAACGTGCCGCGAGTCGAGCTGACCTACACCGCCGGAGCTCTGTCCGACGACGCCAAGCAGGAGCTGCCGCGCCAGCTCGCCGAGTCGATGCTGCGCTGGGAGGGCGCGCCCGACACCGAGTTCTTCCGCGCGATCTCCTGGGTCCACCTTCACGAGCTCCCGGCCGGCGCGGCCTTCACCGCCGACGGGCCGGCAGAGCTCAGCCAGTTCGTGGTCGACGTGAGCGTGCCCCAGGGCGGCCTCAGCGAGCGCCGCAAGGGCGGGCTCGTCGAGGAGTTCACGAAGCTGATCCGCGAGGCCGCGGGCCTGGCGGAGGAGGAGGCGATCCGCGTGTGGGTGCTGGTGCACGAGATCGCCGAGGGCTTCTGGGGCGCGGGCGGCCAGATCATCCACTTCGAGCAGCTGCGCGCCGCGGCCAAGGCCGAGCGCGACAAGGCCGCGGCGCCCGCCTAGGGCGCGCCCCGCGACAGGGCGAGCGCGCGCTCCGCCACGACGCCGGGGAGCTCCTCGGCGATGAAGTGGCCGGAGTCGTCGCGCAGCTCGACGGACATGCGGTCGGCCCAGGCCTCCCAGTCGCCGAGGCGGCGGTGGTCGACGGCCAGGTCGCGCGTGCCGTGGAGCAGCAGCGTGGGGACCCGCAGCCGGCGGCCGCGGTGGGTGCCCGCCGCATAGGGCGCGAGCTCACGAAGCAGGAAGGTGCGGTAGAGCCGGACCGACGCGCGAGCCCGCGCCGGCTCGCGGAGGACCGCCGCGAACGACTCGAGGTCGGCCTCGGTCCAGGCGTCGGGGTGCACGGCGCCGGTGGTGATCACGCGCCTGGGGAAGTCCGTGCGCCGGACCAGGGCGTGGCCGAGTCCCGGCGTGGCGAGCGCCACCTGGTACCAGAGCCGCCACAGCCCGAGCAGCGCACCGAGCGATGGCCGCCGCTCCGGCCAGGGCGGGTACATGTTGAGAGCCAGGTAGCTCCTGAAGCGGTCCGGATGGCCGAGGCACGCGAGGAAACCGGCCCAGGCGCCCCAGTCGTGCGCCACGAGGTCCGCCCGCTCGATCCCGAGCGCGTCGAGGGCGCCGACGATGTCGGCCGCGAAGGTGGCCTTGTCGTAGCGCCCGGGCGGCGCGTCGCTCCACCCGAACCCGCGCAGGTCGAGGCAGATCACCCGGCGCTCGGCCGCAAGCGGCGGGATCACGTGCCGCCAGCACCACCAGTGCTGCGGCCAGCCATGGACGAGCAGCACCGGGTCGCCCGCTCCCGCCTCCGCCACGTGGAGGCGGATCCCCGCCACCTCGACGTGGCGGTGGCTGACGCCCTCGAGCTCCGGGAGAGCGGGCATCACTCGTCCGTGGCGTCGAGGCCGCCGACGAAGTAGGGGAACAGCGGGTCGGTGAAGGCGATCGCGCCGTCGCGCTCGGCCAGCACGCCCGCCGCGATCAGCCGGTCGCGGGCCACGCGCGCGGTCGTCTTGCCCACCTCGGCCAGCTCGAGCGCGCGTGCGTTCAGCGGCGGCCGCCCCGCCGCCACGGTGCTGAGCACGACGCGCTCCGAGTGCGGCAGCCGGTCCCAGAGCGCCTGAAGCGCGTCGCGCGCCTCGGCCTGGGCCACGGCCAGCGCCGCCGCGAAGGTCGGGTCGTCCGCCGACGCGCCCGGCTCGGTCCGCTCCCAGACGTGGTGGGCGAGCATCATGGCCCGCTGAGGATGACCGGCGGCCACGTCGAGCAGCGGGTCGAGCGCCTCGCCCGCGTCGCGGCCGGTGGCCTCGAACCTCGCCGCCACGAAGCCCCCGAGGTCGGCGTCGCGGAGCGGCGTCAGGGCCACCGGGCGCGCCTGGCCGAAGAGCGGGCGCTCCTCGGTCGCGAAGAGCTGCTGCATGAGGCCGGGGTGCGAGCCGGCGTAGAGGTAGCTCGCCTCGCTGGTGTGATGCTGGATGCGGCTGCGCAGCAGCCCGTCGAGGTCCTCGCCGGCGCGCAGCAGCTCCTGGAACTCGTCGAAGATCACGAGCGTGCGGGTGCCCGTGGCGTCGTGCACGCGCAGCGGGAGGTCGAGGATCTGGCGAAGGCGGCGCGCGGCGGCATCCTTCACGGCGCCCCCGCTCACCTCCACCCCCACCCCGCCCGGCCTGATCGCCACGTTCGAGATCGAGCGGATCGCGAGCACCGCCGCGCGCCGCAGCGGGCCCTGGAGGCTGCGGCGATAGGCCTCCTCGATCACGTCGGCCACGTCGGCCAGCGAGACCACCCGCGTGAGGTCCACGTACACGCATGCCATTCCGGCGGCCTCGGCGTCCTCCTTGACCTTCCGCAGCAGGCTGGTCTTCCCGTAGCGGCGCGGCGCCGACAGCCGGGCGGCGTGCCCGCCCTCGGCGAGGCCGACGAGCGTGGCGGTCTCCTCCTCGCGGTCCACGAGGTCGGCGGGCGGGACCGGATGGCTGTAGACGAAGGGGTTCAAGTCAGCTGTACCTGTGAGTGCTAGAGAATAGCACTTGTAGGAGCTACTCCGTAGCGCAGCGGTGCCCTGCCGCCGTCCCTCCGCGGCCAGGTAGGCTGCCCCGCGATGCGAGCGCGCCTGGCGGTGCCGGTTGTGATCGCGGCGCTGCTGGCCGCGGCAGCGCCCGCGAGCGTCGCGGCCCCGGTCACGAAGCGCTGCAAGGACGACGGGCGCGCCCGCTGCGGCTGGGTGCGGGTGCCGCTGTACCGCGGCGCGCCGGACGGCGGCGGGGCGAGGCTGCGCGTCCACTTCCGGGTCTTCCCGCGGACCGACCGCTCGCGCCCCGCGCTCGAGCCGGTCGTGGCCGCGGAGGGCGGGCCCGGCTACCCGACCGTCGACTCGGCCGACTCCTACCTGTTCATGCTCGGCCGGCTCCACCGCCGCCGCGACCTGATCGTCATGGACAACCGCGGCACCGGGCGCTCCGGGGCGATCAACTGCAAGCGCCTCCAGGCCGGGAAGGGCGTCTACTCGCGCGAGGTCGGGCGCTGCGCGCGGCTGCTGGGGCGCCGCGCCAACGCCTACGGCACCGGCGCGGCCACGGACGACCTCGCCGCCGTGCTCGACAAGCTGGGCGTGCCGGTGGTGAGCATCTACGGCGACTCCTACGGCACCTACTTCGCGCAGGCCTTCGCCGTCCGCCATCCCGGGCGGGTGCGGGCCGTGGTGCTCGACGCCGCGTTCGCGGTCGAGGGGTTCGACCCGTGGGCGCGGCAGGAGTCCGTGGCGCTCCGCTTCGCGTGGCCGGAGACGTGCCGGCGCTCGACCGGCTGCGGCGGCGCCGACGCACTCGCGGAGCTGCGGCGCTGGGCGCTCAGGCTCGACGCGAAGCCGCTCGTGGCGACCGGGCGCGACGCCGACGGCGCGCGCCACCGGATCAAGCTCGACGGCGCCGCCCTCGGCCAGATGGCCGGCGACGGCTCGTTCTACTACACGATCTACCGGGACCTCCTGGCCGCCCTGCGCGCCTACGGGCGCGGCGACCGCGGCCCGCTCGTGCGCCTGGCCGCGGAGGACCTGCCGTTCACCGGCGGCGGCCCCGTCAAGAGCTACTCGGAGGGCACCTACGCCGCGGTGGCGTGCCACGACTACCCCACGATCTGGGACCCGGCCGCCTCGTTCGACGCGCGGCGGGCCCAGTACAGGGCCGCGCGGGCGCTGATCGACCCGGCCGACTTCGCCCCCTTCCCGAAGGACATCTGGCTGCGCTCGCTCTACATCGACCAGCTCGTCACCGGCTGCCTGCGCTGGCCGGCGCCCCGCTACCCGGATCCACCCGTCCCGGACGGCGCGGCCTACCCGACGGTGCCCGTGCTCGTGCTCGTGGGCGACGTGGACGCGATCACCCCGGTCGGCGACTCGGCCGCCGCCGCGGCGCTGTTCCCGAACTCGACGCTCGTGACCGTTCCCAACGTGGGCCACGTGACCGCGCTCGCGGACTACGCCGGCTGCGCGTCGGGGATCGTGCGGCGCTTCCTGACGACGCTCCAGCCCGGCGACGTGAGCTGCGCGCAGCGCACCCCCGAGATCCACGTGGTCCCCGAGTTCCCGCGCCGCCTGGCCGGGGCGCCCTCCGCCGAGCCGGCCGGCCCGGCCGACCGTTCGGGCCCGCAGGAGCGGCGTGCAGCGTGGGCGGCGAGCTGGGCGGTGGGCGACGCGCTCGCGCGCTGGTGGCTCATGTACGGCTCGAAGGGCCACGGGCTGCGCGGCGGGACGTTCACCGCGGCCGGCGACTACCTCGCCTACGGGCCGATCACTCTGCGGATGCGGCGAGCCAGCTTCGTGTCCGGCGTGGCGGTGAGCGGCAGGGTCACGTGGGATCGCAGGGCCGGCTCGGTCACGGCGCGCCTGCGCCTGTCGGGCGCGGCCCGCGGGCGGCTGCGGATCGGCTGGCGCACGGTCAGGCCGCGCGCGTTCGCCTCGGTCGCGGGGACGATCGGCGGCCGCGCCGTGCGGCTACGAACGCCCGCGCCCTGAGCCGGCGCGGCGCTCCCAGCGCGCGGCCCACTCGTTGAGCGGCCCGAAGGCGTCGAGCAGCCGCCGGCCCTCGGCCGTGAGCGTGTAGCCGGCCTCGGCACGCTCGACGGCGCCCGCCTCGCGAGACGGACCCGTGCTCATCAACCGCTACCAGCGCGACGCGGTCGAGAACTCGCGGCTCCACATCCCGATCCTGTTCGCCTTCGACACGATCCACGGGTTCCGCACGATCTTCGCGATCCCGCTCGGCGCGGCGAGCAGCTTCGACCCGCAGGTGGCGCGCAGCGACCACCGCATCGGCGCCTTCGAGTCCGCCGCGGTCGGCCTGAAGCAGATCTACAGCCCGATGGTCGACCTCTCGCAGAGCCGCGCTGGGGACGCATCGAGGAGGGCGCCGGCGAGGACCCGTACCTGAACTCCGTGATGGCGGCCGCGCGCGTGAAGGGCGCGCAGGGCGGCGACTACTCCGCGCCGGACAAGGTCGTCACGAGCGTGAAGCACTTCGCCGCCTACGGCGAGCCGGACGCCGGGCGTGACTACAACACGACCGACATGTCGCTTCAGCGGCTCTGGAACTTCTACCTGCCGCCCTTCAAGGCGGCGATGACGCCGGCGCGGACACGCTGATGTGCTCGTTCAACGCGATCGTCGGCGTGCCCGGGCTGCGCGAACCGCTACCTCGAGACGCGCGTCCTGAAGCAGCGCGGGGCTCGACGGCTTCGTCGGGAGCGCCTACACGGCCGTCGCCGAGCTACGCGCGGCCCGGCCGAGACCGGCCGAGGCGCCATGCGGCCGCGGCGTGGCCGAGAACGGCAGGGAGGCCGCGAAGCTGGCGCTGAACGCCGGCACCGACTGGAGATGGTCTCGACCAACTTCCGCGACTTCGGCCGCCAGCTCGTGGCGAGCGGACAGGTGTCGATGCGGCGCATCGACGACGCGGTGCGGCGGCTCTGCGGATCAAGTTCGGCGCCGGGCTGTTCGAGAACCCGTACGTGGACGTCTCAGCGGCGGCCGGCAAGCGGCTCCTGCCGAAGAACCGCGCCGCCGCGCGCCGTGCGGCCGGGCGCTCGATGGTGCTGCTGAAGAACGACGGCCCGGTGCTGCCGCTCGACCCGGCGAAGCGACCGCCGTGATCGGCCCGCTGGGCGACGCCGGGCACGACATGCTCGGCCCGTGGTGGGGCAAGGGCGACGACGCCGACGCGGTGTCGCTGATCACCGGCATCCGCGCCAGAGCCGAACGCCACGTTCACGCCGGGCTGCACGATGAGCAACAACGAGCTCTACGACCCGGAGAACGAGTGCGCCTCGACGGCCGGCTTCGCGGCCGCCGTGACCGCCGCCAAGGCGGCGGACCAGGTGGTGCTGGCCGTGGGCGAGACGCGCGAGATGAGCGGGGAGGCCGAGTCGCGCTCGATGCTCGACCTGCCGGGCGAGCAGGAGGCGCTATCAAGGCGATCAAGGCCACCGGCACGCCGCTCGCGGTAGGCTCGAAGGCCGGCCGCTGACGCTCGACGAGGTCGAGGCCGACTCGCCCGAGATCCTCGAGGCCTGGTTCCCGGGCGTCGAGGCTGGAACGCGGTGGCCACGCGCTCGTCGGCAGGGTCAACCCCGGCGGCAAGCTCCCGGTGCGCTTCCCGCGCAACGACGGCCAGGCGCGGATCTTATACGACCACGAGCCGACCGGCAGGTCGTGCGACCCGGCTCGAGGTACAACTCGCGCCACCGGGACATCGCCTGCTGCACACCGCTCTACGAGTTCGGCTACGGGCTGAGCTACACGACGTTCAGGATCTCGGGCGTGCGGATCAGCGGCACGACGATGGACGCGAAGCCGCGGCCGCATCAAGGTCAGCGCGAGGGTCACGAACACGGGCGCCGGGCCGGTGACGAGGTCGCGCAGCTGTACGTGAACGACCCGGTGGCGAGCATCTCGCAGCCGGTCCGCCGGCTGCGCGGGTTCCAGCGTGTCACGCTGAGGCCCGGCCAGACCAAGCCGGTCTCGTGGACGCTCGACCGCGACGCGTGGGGTTCTCGTCCAGCCAGTCGAGTCACTTGGCGGCGTAAGCGCGGCGGCGGACAGCGGGTGGCGGCGAGAGCGGGTCAGCGCCGGCGCAGTCCGTCGAGGGCCACGGCGAGGATGCGGTCGACCTGCCCGGGCTCCGCGTGCGGGATCGTCGCGATCCCGCCGATCATCCGGACCACGTCCATGAACTGGACGTCGTCGCGGACGACTCCCGCGCTCTTGGCCGCCTCGAGCAGGGGCTCGCCGGCCTCGCCGATGGCGCGGCGGCAGTGCGTGAAGACCGGCGCGTCGCCGTCCATGTAGCCCATCAGCTCGGTCATGAGCGCCTTCTTCGTGGCGGCGTAGCCGGAGAAGCTGCGCAGCCAGGTCGCGAGCGCTTCCCACGGATCGGCGCCGTCCACCTCCTCGGCCGCCCGGCAGATCGTCTCGACCTCGTCCACGTAGACGGCCTCGAGCAGCTCCTGCCGGGTCGCGAAGTTCCGGTAGAGCGTCCCGATGCCCACGCCCGCGCGCCGCGCGATGTCCTCGAGCGAGGCGGACGCGCCGTCCTCGGTGAACGCCTCTCTCGCCGCGGCGATCAGCTTGTCGTAGTTGCGCGCGGCGTCGGCCCGCTTGGGCCGCTGCGGGAGGGTGGCGATGCCGGATTCGGAAATTGGGGTTGACAAACCGGAGGGACCCTCCGTATTATTCGTCTTGGAAGCGGAGGTGGCCTCCATATATACCGGAGGCGGCCTCCATTCTAGCTCGTTTCACACCCGGATTCAAAGGACCGCATGTCGCTTCGCCTCTCATCGCTTCGTATCGCTCCTTCGACCGTCGTCCTCGGACTGATCCTCACCGTTCAGCTGATGATCGTGCTCGACGCGTCGATCGTGATCACCGCGCTGCCGGCGGTGGAGCACGACCTCGGCTTCTCCCCCACGGGCCTCTCGTGGGTGCAGAACGCGTACGTGCTCACCTTCGGCGGCCTCCTCCTGCTGGGCGCCCGCGCCGGTGACCTGCTCGGCCGGCGCCGGGTCTTCATGGCCGGGCTCGGGCTGTTCACGGCCGCGTCGCTCGTGGGCGGCCTGGCCCAGTCCGAGACCTGGCTCCTCGCCGCGCGCGCCGTGCAGGGCGTGGGCGCCGCCATCGCCGCGCCGTCGACGCTCGCGCTGCTGACCACGACCTTCGCCGAGGGCGAGGCGCGTACGCGCGCCGTGGCCCTCTACGCCTCCGCCTCAGCCGCCGGAGGGAGCATCGGACTGCTGCTCGGCGGCGTCCTGACCGACCTCGTCTCGTGGCGCTACGGCCTCTTCATCAACGTGCCGATCGGCCTCACCGTGATCGCCCTCGCGCCGCGCTTCCTGCCTGACACAGAGCCGCGGCACGGGCACTTCGACCTCGCGGGCGCGGCGGCATCGGTCTCCGGCATGACCGCGATCGTCTACGGCTTCATCCGCGCCGCCACCGACGGCTGGGGCGACAGCGGCACCGTGCTCGCGTTCGCGGGCGGCGTCCTCCTGCTCGCCGCCTTCCTCCTGATCGAGCGGCGCGCCGAGCAGCCGATCACGCCGCTCCGCCTGTTCGCGAGCCGGACGCGCGCGGGCGCGTACGTGGCGCGGATGCTCGCCGTCGCCGGGATGTTCTCGCTGTTCTTCTTCCTCACCCAGTACCTCCAGGGCGTGCGCGGGTACTCGCCGCTCGAGGCCGGGGTCGCCTTCCTCCCGATGACGCTGGTGCTGTTCGCGCTGGTGCGGGTGGTGCCGCGGCTGGCCGCCCGGCTCGGAGAGATGCCGCTGATGGCCGGCGGGCTGCTCTTCGCCGCGAGCGGCGCCGCGTGGATCAGCCAGATCGACCCCGACACGGCGTTCTTCCCCGGCATCGGCGTGCCGCTCCTGATCATGGGCGCCGGCATGGCCGCCGCCTTCACGACGCTCACCACCGCCGCCATCGCGGGCGTCGGCGACAGCGACGCGGGCGCGGCCTCCGGGCTCGTGAACGTGACGCACCAGCTCGGCGGCGCGATCGGCGTGGCGGTGCTCGTGACGGTCTTCGCGGGCGCCGGCGGCGACGATGGCTCTGCCGCGCAGTTCGCCCACGCGCTCGGCACCGCGCTGACCGGCTCGGCGGTCTGCCTCGGGCTCTCGCTGATCGTCGCCGTCGGCGTGATGTGGCGGCCCGCGTTTGGCCGCGAGCCGGCTACATCTGCGACGCGGCCTGCTTGATCGCCTTGCGAATCCGCGGGTAGGTGCCGCAGCGGCACACGTTGCGGATCTCGTCGAGGTCCGCGTCGGTGACGCTGCGGCCCTGCGCCTTGATCTGCCGGATCTTGGCCGTCGCGGCCATGATCTGGCCGGGCTGGCAGTAGCCGCACTGCGCCACGTCGTTGTCGAGCCACGCCTGCTGCACCGGGTGGAGCGGCTTGCCGACGCTGGCGGCGAGGCCCTCGATCGTCGTGATCTTGTCCGTCGGCTTGATCTGGGACACGGGCACGGCGCAGGCGTTGAACGCCTTGCCGTTGATGTGGCAGGTGCAGGCCTGGCAGACGCCGACCCCGCAGCCGTACTTCGGCCCGCGGACCCCGAGGAGGTCGTTGAGCACCCACAGCAGCCGGAGGTCGCCCGGGCAGTCGACGCTGTCACGCTGCTTGCCGTTGAGGATGAACGAGTACTGGGGCACCGGCGCCTCCTCAGTAGGCCTTCGACAGCCCGTCGGTGGGTGACGCGGGCACGGACGGCACGGTCGGGGCCGGCGTGAAGCCCAGGTCCGCGCGGTTGTGGTTGATCGGGAAGGTCGTGGGCAGCGTCCCGGTGGCGCGTGCGTAGGCGCAGGCGGTGGCCGCCATCGACGGCGCGACCGAGAACTCGCCGGCGCCGCCCGGGTCGTCGCTCACGGGGGCATGACGATCACCTGAAGGTCGCCGGGCGTGTTCCACTGGCGGGTGTAGAAGGCGGCGTCCCAGCTGCGCTCGAGGAAGTACCCGTCCTTGCAGGTGCAGGCTGTAGGTCAGCGCCTGGCCGATCCCGTCCATGATCCCGCCCATCATCTGGGCCTCGAGCCCGAGCGGGTTGATGGGCAGGCCCACGTCCACGGCGCACACGGCCTTCGTCACGCGCGGCCCCGTGAAGGCGTTCGGGATCTTGCGGTTCACGGTCGCCGGCCTGCAGTCGATCTCGACCAGGACGGCGCAGAAGCCCTTGTACTCACGGTGCACGCCGATGCCCTGGGCCGTGCCGGCCGGCATCGCGCGGCCCCAGTTCCCGACCTGGGCCACCTTGTCGAGGACGGCGCGCATGCGCGCGTCCCGGAGGAAGCTGCGCCTGAACTGGTACGCGTCCTTCCCCATCGCCTTGGCCAGCTGGTCGATCAGCAGCTCGCGCGGGGTCGTGACGTCGGGGCTGTAGACGTTCCGGACCGAGCTCGTGTTGAAGACGGTCGGGTCATAGACCTCGTTGAGCAGCTGCGTGACGACCCCGAAGTCGTACGGCACGTTCGCCGTGAGGCCGAAGACGAGCTGCGAGTAGCCCAGGTTCGTGACGGGCGTGGTGGCCCCGAGCGCGGAGAGGATCTCCCCGAAGCCGTGGCCCCAGTCGGTGGCCACCGCGGTGTTGCGCTGGTCGAAGGCGAGGACGTTGTCGCCGAGGTAGGTGGCGCGCACGCGCGAGGTGGTCATCGGGTGCACGCGGCCCTGGCGGAAGCTGTCGGTGCGGTGCCAGAGCAGCTTCACCGGCTTGCCGAGCTTCTTCGAGATGGCGGCGGCCTCGAAGGCGGCGTCGGCGAAGAGGTGGCGCCCGAACGAGCCGCCGCCCTCGGTCACGTGCACCTTCACGCTGGTGACCGGCAGGCCCAGATCCAGTGCCAGCTGCTCCTGGGCCCAGATGGGGGTCTTCAGGCTCGACCAGACCTCGGCGCGGTCGGGCCTCACGTCGGCCACGGCGGTGTTCGTCTCGAGCGGGTCGCCCGGCCTGAAGTGGAACGTGAACTTCTTGTCGATCGTCTTCGCGAGCAGGTTCACCGGCGGCGTCATCGGCAGCTCCGCCTTCGCCAGGTCCGCGAGCACGGTGGCGTCCGACCTGCCCGCGGCCGTGCCCGGCGCCCAGTCCACGCTCAGCGCGCGGATCGCGTCGATGCACTGCCCGAAGGTCTCGCCGCGCACCGCCACCCCGCCCGGCACGTGCTTCGAGTGCGGGATGATCGCCACGTCGGTGATCCCCGGCATCCCTTGAACCTGGGCGAGGTTCCGCACCGAGCGCGCCGTGCCGTTGATCGTCGGCGGCCGGCAGACCATCGTCGGCTTCGCGTTCGCAACCTCGGCGTCGAGGGCGAACTTCTTGCGGCCGGTCACGATGTCGAGCGCGTCGACCCGGCGCCGCGGCGTGCCGACGACCGTGAACTGGGAGCGCGGCTTGAGCTGCGCGTTCACCGACACGGTCGTGGACACGGCCGCCGCCTGGCTGAGCGGGCCGATCGGCGAGCGTGATCCCGCCCGGCCCGGTGATCACGCCATCCTTGATCGTCAGCTGCGCCGCCGAGACGCCCAGCTGCTTCGCGGCCGCCTCGAGCAGGGCGCCGCGCGCCACGGCGGCCGCCGTGCGCACGGGCGTGAAGATCGCGTGCATCGTGTTGGAGCCGCCGGTGATCTGGTTCCAGACCAGCTCCGGGCGCGCGTCGGCGAGCGTGACGCGCACCTTGTCGAGCGGCACGTCCATCTCCTCGGCGATCGTCATGGCGACCGCGGTGGTGATCCCCTGCCCCACCTCGGCCCGCGGGAGCGCGAAGGAGACCGTCCCGTCGGCGTTGACGGTGATCGTGATCAGGTTGGCCGTCGGCCGGGTGGCGTCGGTGAGCAGGTCGGAGAGGTCGTAGACGTCGACCGGCTGAACCGTCGGGATCGCGGCCTGCGCAGAGCCGGCCGTGAACTGCGCGCCGGCGATCAGGGTCGGGCCGGCGATCAGGTAGCCGATGAACCGGCGCCGAGAGACACCGGAACCCTCCGGCTTCCCCACCGTCCCCACGAATGTGCGCTCCCCCATGGACCAATGCGAGCGCCCGGAAGTCGGACCGGGCCGCGACGCGTGAGTGATCATTCCCACAAGGGGTGAGAACTAGTCGCGGCCCCTCGGCTAGCGGCGATGGCCCTTGGTCACGAACGCCGCCTCGAGCTCTCCGCGCTCGAAGCCTCCGAGCACGCGGTCGTCCGTGGCAAAGCGGAACAGCGCCACCTTGAACACCGCCATGATCGTGGCCTGGAGGATGCCCGCCACGACGATGATCACGGTGCCGGCCACGATCAGCACGACGGCCAGCGCCGCCGAGCTGTCGGCGGCGAGGAAGCCGAGCGCGATCAGCGCCCCCGCCGGAAGGAACCCGAGCAGGAACACCACGCCGCCGATCGCGAACGAGCCGCTCACGCCCTCGCCCCAGCGCTCGCGGATGATGCCGGCGGAGCGCACGACCGCCTCCTTCGGGCCGAGCCCCTCGAACGCGATGACCGGGACCGCGAAGAAGGTCGCGACGGTCCAGGCGAAGTTCGCCAGCCCGCCGAAGATCGCGCTCACGATCCCGGCCCCCGCCTCACGCAGCAGCGCCTGGATGAGCGATATCACGGCTCCGACCACGAGCTGCACTCCGGCCCAGGCGAGGATCTGCGGCAAGCGCGCCCGCGCCGCCGCGATGCCCTCGCCGAGCGTCGTGTCGTGGCCCTCGAGCGAGCGCGCGGCGCACGCGCTCAGCGCGACTCCGAAGAAGATGCCGATCGAGACGACGACGTAGACGCCGACCACGAGGAACGGAAGGCCCAGCCAATCCGTGTCGCTCGCGGCGATCACGCCCGCGCCCGCGCCGAAGAAGATGACGGCGCTGACGATGCCCGCCAGCCCCGAGATGACCGGGAAGACGGCCAGCGAGCGGTCGGCCCGAACCACCGACCACGATTCCTTGGTGAGCTGCCAGCCGCGGCGGAACCGCGTCAAATCGCGTTCACGGCGCGACTCTAACGCTCGGTACCGTTGGCCGCATGTCGGGCTACACCAAGCTGAACCTGCTGGAGCTGGAGGACTCGGTCGGGGACCGGGCACCTGAGGTCGAGGGCCGCTTCGGCCGCACGAAGCTCGGCTCCCGCGACATCGGCCTGAGCCATTTCCGCTACGGCGCCGGCTTTCGCAGCCCCGTTGGGCACCGGCACCGCGAGCAGGAGGAGGTCTATCTGGTGGTGGCCGGCTCGGGACGGATGCTGCTCGACGGCGAGGTGGTCGAGCTGAGGCAATGGGACACGGTGCGGGTCGCCCCCGAGGTCGTGCGGGCGTTCGAGGCAGGCGCCGACGGGTTGGAGCTGATCGCGGTGGGCGGGCCGAAGCCGGAGGGCGGCGACGGCGAGCAGACCCCGGCGGACTGGCCCGGCTAGTTCAGGTCGGCGCGGCGGACGAGGCCGTCGGCGGCGTCCACGATCCCGGCGACGCTGCGCTCCACCACCACCCGCGGGCCGAGCGCGAGGCCCGGCGGTACGCCGGCTCCGCCGAGGATGAAGCCGATGTCGTCGCTCGCCTCGGCGACCGCGTCCATCGCCGCGGGCACGTGCGTGCTCAACTCAGGCATCGTCGCCGAGAGGGCGAACAGCGTCGGCTGGTGCTCGGCGACGATGCCGGGCAGCGCGCTCGTGGGCACGTCCGCGCCCAGGGCCAGGACCTCGTAGCCGGCCGACTCGAGCAGCTTGGCCGCCATGTCGAGAGCGAGCACGTGCTGCTCGCCCTCCACGGCCGCGAGCATCGCGCGGTGCTCGGCGCGGTGTTCGGCGAGGCCGACCGTCTCGTGCGCGAGCACCAGCACCCTGGTCGTGATCTGCGTCGCGAGATGCTCGTGGGCCACGCCGATCTCGCCCGCCGCCCAGAGCCGGCCGATCCGGTGCATGGCCGGCCCGACCACGAGCTCGTAGAGCATCGACTCCCCGAGCGTCAGCTCGAGCGCCTCGCGCGCCACCTCCTCGGCAGCCTCCGCGTCGCCGGCCAGCAGAGCCACGCCGAAGCGGTCCGACAGGGACTCCGCCAGCAGGCGCTTGCGGAACTCGTCGCGACCGCGTTCCACGGCCACCACGCTACGCCTTCGTCCGCCTGCTCGCACCCACATCCTCCGCTTCGGGTGATGCGCGGCCGCCGGTCGGCGGGTCATGCTGCCCGCCATGCCGATCGTGCTGCTCACCCTCGCGGCGGGGCAGTTCCTCATGACGCTGGACACGTCCGTGATGAACGTGGCGATCGCGACGGTCGCCGAGGACGTGGGGACCGACGTCACCGGGATCCAGACGGCGATCACCCTGTACACGCTGGTGATGGCGGCGCTGATGATCACGGGCGGCAAGCTCGGCGCGCTCCTGGGGCGCAAGCGCGCGTTCGCGATCGGCTGCGTGATCTACGGCGCCGGCTCGCTGACGACCGCGCTCGCGCCGTCGCTGCCGGTCCTGATCCTGGGCTGGTCGTTCCTGGAGGGCATCGGCGCGGCGCTGATCCTGCCGGCGATCGTCGCGCTGGTGGCCGCGAACTTCGGCCCGCGCGACCGTCCCCGTGCCTATGGCCTCGTGATGGCGGCCGGCGCGGTGGCCGTTGCCGTCGGCCCGGTCATCGGCGGGCTGTTCACGACGTATGCCAGCTGGCGCTACGTGTTCGCGGGCGAGGTCCTGATCGTGCTCGCGATCCTCGTGCTGGCGCGCCGGATGGAGGACGAGCCCGTCGGCGAGCGGCCCCGGATCGACCTCCTCGGCGTCGTGCTGTCGGCGGGCGGGCTGGGTCTCGCGGTCTTCGGGGTTCTGCGCTCGAGCGTGTGGGGATGGGTGTCGCCCAAGCCGGACGCGCCGGAGCTGTGGGGGATCTCGGCGACCTTGTGGCTGATCCTCGGCGGCGCCTTCGTGCTCTGGCTGTTCTTCACCTGGGAGTCGCGGCTCGAGGAACGCGGCGACGAGCCGCTGGTGCGGCCGTCCATCTTCCGCCACACGCAGATGGTGGGCGGCCTGCGGATGTTCTTCTTCCAGTTCTTCGTGCAGTCCGGGCTGTTCTTCGTCGTCCCGCTGTTCCTGTCCGTGTCGCTGGGGCTGTCGGCGATCGACACCGGCGTGCGGCTCCTGCCGCTGTCGATCACCCTGCTGATCGCGGCGATCGGGATCCCGCGCTTCCGGCCGGACGCCAACCCGCGCCGTGTCGTGCGCCTCGGGCTCCTCGCCATGTTCGCCGGGACCGTCGTGCTGCTCGCCGCCATCGACGAGGAGGCCTCGGCCGAGATCGTCACGCTGCCGTTGCTGCTGGTCGGGCTGGGGATCGGGGCCCTGGCCTCCCAGCTCGGGGCGGTCACCGTGTCCGCCGTCCCGGACGAGCTGAGCCCCGAGGTCGGCGGGCTGCAGAACACCGCCACCAACATCGGCGCCTCGCTGGGCACGGCGCTGGTCGGGTCGATCCTGATCGCGAGCCTCACCGCGAGCCTGCTGACGGGCATCGAGGAGAACCCGGCCGTGCCCGACGCGGGTGAGCGAGCAGGCGAACACCGAGCTGTCCAGCGGCGTGCCGTTCCTCTCCGACAAGGACCTCGAGGCCGCGCTGGCCGACGCCGGCGTCACGGGCAAGACCGCCGATGCGATCGTGGACGAGAACTCCACGGCGCGGCTCGACGGGCTGCGCGCCGCGCTGGCCGTGGTCGCGCTGGTCGCCCTCGCCGCGCTGTTCTTCACCGGCACCATGCCGACGCGCCAGCCCGGCGCCGAGCCGGCGCGCCCGCCGCCGGCGCCAGAGGCCGCGGCGGCCTGAGCCTAGGCCCTGTTGGCGAACGGGAGCTCGGCATCGGCGCCCGCGTCCGGTGCCACGAGGATCGCGCCCTCGCCGCTCGCGTAGGCCTCCTCGCCGTGATGCACGATGTCCATCCCCAGCGCCTCCTCGCGCTCCGTCGAGCGCAGGGGCATGACGAGAGCAATGGCCCGCAGGAGCACGAACGTGACGGTGAACGCGTACGCCGGGGCGGCGAGGACCGCCAGGACCTGCCACCCGAGCTGGCCGGCGTCGCCGTAGAAGAGGCCGTCTGAGACCCCGTTCCACGCGAGCTGGGCGAAGAAGCCCGTGAAGAGGATTCCGGTCATCCCCGCGACTCCGTGAGCGGCGAGCACGTCGAGCGTCTCGTCGACCCGCGTCCGCGGTCGCCAGACGACCACCAGGTAGCTCGGCACCGCACCGAAGGCACCCAGCGCCATCGCCCACCCCGGGCTGATGAAGCCGCCTGCCGGGGTGATCAGGACGCACCCGACGATGATCGCCGTGGCCGCGCCGATCGCGGTGGCCTGCCGGTCGCGCACGGCGTCCAGCACGAACCAGACGAGGAGGGTGCATGCGGGGCAGAGGAGCGTGTTCGTGAACGCCAGGACGCTCGAGTTGCCCGTTGAGAACCCGCTGCCGCCGTTGAAGCCGAACCAGCCGAACCACAGCAGGCCTGCCCCGAGCAGCACATAGACGGCGTTGTGCGGGAGGAGCGCCTGGCGGCCGTAGTCCTTGCGAGCGCCCACGACGAGGGCCGCCGCCAGCGCCGAGAAGCCCGAGCCCATCTCAACCGGCACGCCGCCGGCGAAGTCGAGCGTCCCGTTCTCGAAGAGCCAGCCGGGGCCGAAGGCCCAGTGCGCGAGCACCGCGTAGACGAGCACCGACCAGAGCGCCGCGAACAGCAGGAAGGCGGAGAAGCGCATCCGCTCGACCACGGCGCCCGAGACCAGCGCGACCGTGATGATGCAAAACGTCCCCTGGAAGGCCATGAACAGGAGATGCGGGATCGTCGACCCGTCGCGGGGCTCGAGGGTCACGTCGTTCAGCAGAGCGTGGCCCAGGCCGCCGATGAACCCGTTGCCCTCGTCGAAGGCGAGCGAGTAGCCGACGA
This sequence comes from uncultured Thermoleophilaceae bacterium, assembly GCA_963768465.1. Taxonomy (GTDB): domain Bacteria; phylum Actinomycetota; class Thermoleophilia; order Solirubrobacterales; family Thermoleophilaceae; genus JACVRW01. The sequence goes on from CAVYIA010000007.1 coordinate 109,576, forward strand.
GCACCCACGTGACCGTGCCGACGGCGATCGCGGCGAGACACATCATGAAGGTGTTGAGCGTGTTCTTCGCGCGGACGAGGCCCGCGTAGAAGAGGCCGAGCGCCGGGGTCATCAGCAGGACCAGGGCGGTCGCAATGAGCATCCAGGCCGTGTCACCGCTGTCCACGGCCGCCAACAGACGGGGTGTCCATCAGGAGCCCACCGGCGTCACGGCGAGGTCGTCGGTCTCCCCGGTCCGGATGCGGACGACACGCTCCAGCGGGACGACGAAGATCTTGCCGTCGCCGACCTCACCCGTCTGCCCGCCGTTACAAAGCGCGGCGATCGTCGGCTCGACGAAAGGCTCGGATACGGCGATCTCGAACCGCACCTTGTCGGCCAGGCCCATCTTCACGGTGGTGCCGCGGTAGGTCTCGACACGGTCGAGCTCGCCACCGTGTCCCTGCACGCGGCTGATGGAGACCCCCCGCACCTCCGCGCGGTACAGCGCCTCGAGCACGTCGTTCGCCTTCTCGGGACGGACGATTCCGATCACGAGCTTCACCTTCAGGCCTCCTCCACGAGCACACCGGGGCGGGCACGCGCACGAGCGCGCGGCCACTCCTCACGAGATCCGCGAAGCTAGCTGCGCAACCGGACGCGTTGGATTGGAAAGGAGCACGATGGACCTGAACAGGATGTTCCGCAGGGCCAAGAAGGTCGTCGACGACCGAGGCGGCACGGACGCGCTGAAGAAGGACGCCCAGGAGTTGGCTTCCGTCGCCAAGGGCAAGGGCAGCGTGACGGACAAGGCGAAAGCCGCCGTCGACGCCGTGAAGGACCCCGGCGCACCGGCTGGGGAGCAGCGCAAGAGTCCCGGCGCGTGACGCTCCAACGCATGGAGCACGTGGGCATCGTGTTCGACGACCGCGAGGCCGCGACGGCGGGGATATGACGATTCAGCGGATGGACAACGTTCTCATCGTGGTCGACGACCTCGAGGCTGCCAAAGCGTTCTTCGCCGAACTCGGCATGGAGCTGGAAGGCGAAACGCAGGTCGAGGGCGATTGGGTGGGCCGCGTCATCGGGCTCGACGACGTCCGTGCCGACATCGCCATGATGCGGACCCCGGACGGCCACGGCCGGGTTGAGCTGACGAAGTTCCACACGCCGCCGGCGGTCAGAGCCGAGCCGGAAAGCGCGCCGGCGAACGCGCTGGGCATACGCCGCATCATGTTCGCTGTCGACGACATCGACGACGCCGTTGCCCGCCTGCGCAGCCACGGTGCCGAACTCGTCGGCGAGATCGCGCAGTACGAGGACATCTACCGGCTCTGCTTCATGCGTGGCCCTGCGGGCATCATCATCGGACTGGCCGAGCAGCTCAGCTGAACGCTCCACTGTGCCGAGCCGCATTCCGCTCTGCGGCCGGCACCACGTCAGCGCGCCCGACAGGATTCGAACCTGTGACCTTCGGTTCCGTAGAGCGCGCCGACCGTTACGACGGGCGGCGACGGACGATGACGCAGGACGCTCAATCGCACACCCCGCGCCGGATCGCGGGGCGCGCCGCCGCGTAGGTAACTGGAACCCGTCAGGCGCGCGTTCGGGACGTAGTGGCGTCGTAGTGGTGACGGGGGCCCAAGGGAGAGATGGACCCCAATTGGTCCGGAACAGCGAGGCCCCCGCTACTAGCGGGGGCCTCGTGAGCGGGGCAGCCAGGATTCGACCTGGGACCTCCGGGTTTAGGGCGCGGTCTTGGCCCGGACGGGCTACCAGTTGCCCGAGCTGGGGCAGGCACCGCTGCCGGTGGTGGTGCAGGTACGAGTCAACGCACCCGACGCCGGCTTCGTGATCGTGAACGAGTTGCCCGACTCGGACTTCGCCACGACCTCGTAGTTGCCCGCGGCCAGGGTCGCCAGGTTGACCTGGCCGTTGCCGGTACCGGTCGTGATGCCGGACTCGGTGATGTCCTGGCTCGCACCGCAGCCCACGTAGGTCTGCGAGTTGGTGTAGCAGGACTCGAGGGCCGAGACCATGTTGCGGGCGTTCGACTTCGCGCTCGCGTCCTGGCCCTTCTGCCGCTGCCCGAGGAATGCCGGCAGCGCGATGGCCGCGAGAATTCCGATGATCAGGATGACCACCAGGAGCTCGATGAGGGTGAACCCTCGCTCCGAGTGGATTCGCTCACTCAGCTTCCGCAACATATGTAGTCCCTATCTGGGGCGAGTCGTCTGGGATGGGTGTGAGGCCTTACATCGACCCGCGAGGCAATCGGCAGGAACGCCGGGCGGCGATTTCAGGCATCCGTCCACCTGGACGCTGACCCGACGGCTGCTCCGACTGGATCCTCTCAGGCCACTTTGGGCAACGCCAGCCGTCGCTTCCGCTGCAGCCCGTGCGTTCGGAGGCGAGACCGCTCCCGATCACGCTCGCCGTGGCGAACTGGGATGCTTCGGTCGGAGGTGGGCGTTCCCGGTCTGCTCGGGCGTGCGCCGATAGGAATTCTCATCGAACCGAAGGAGCCACATGCCCATTGAGCGGAAGCTGGTCGTCGAGTTCATCGGGACGTTCTTCCTGGTGTTCACGGTCGGTATGGCGGTGGCGAACGCTGGGGATCTGGCGCCGTTGGCGATCGGTTCGGCGCTGATGGTGATGGTCTTCGCCGGGGGCCACATCTCGGGCGGCCACTACAACCCCGCCGTGAGCACGGCGGTCTTCGTACGCGGGAAGATGGCCCAGAACGAGTACGTGGGATATGTCGTCACCCAGATCGTGGCGGGCGTGGTCGCGGCTTTGGTCGTGATCATTCTCGAGTTCGACCCTGACGAGGCGGCCGACGTGGCCGGCGCGGGCAAGATGCTGATCGTCGAGTTCCTGTTCACGTTCGCGTTGGCGTACGTCGTGCTCAACGTCGCCACCACGAGGGGAACCGAGGGAAACTCCGACGACGGACTAGCGATCGGGTTCACGGTGGTGGTAGGCGCCTACGCCGTAGGGGCCGTGTCGGGCGGAGCCTTCAACCCTGCGGTCGCCATCGGCGCGATGGTGATGGGCCTGCTCTCGTGGGGAGACATCTGGATCTACCTGCTCGCCAACTTCGCCGGCGGCGCCACGGCAGCCTTCGTCTTCCTCTTCACTCTGCCGGGCGAGAAAGTCGAGGGCGACACCGTCGCGGCCGAGACCGGCGGCGCGGACGCGCCGCGAACGTCAGACCGACGATTCGACTAGGAGGAGAGACGGTGGACCTGAACAGGATGTTCCGCAGGGCCAGGGGCAGCGCGGCGGACAAGGCGAAGTCCGCCGCCGACGCCGTCAAGGACCCCGGCGCACCAGGCGGGGAGGGGCGCAGGAACGCCACGTAGCCCGTGCGCGGGCGAAGCAGGGACTACGGATGCGGTCAACGGGCAGACCCGGATGGCGCCAGAACGGCCCTCGCATAGCTTTGGACCCATCGCAACCGCAACGCGCGAGGGCAAGCGCATCAAAGGAGCCGTGACCATGGCGTCCCAGTCTGCCCGGCGGTGGGAGTACCTGGCCGTTCCATTTAAGGATGGCGGCGATCTCAAGAAGAACTCGGAAGGCCTGAGCCCGCAACGCCTCAACGAGCTCGGCTCGCAGGGCTGGGAGGCAGTGGGGCTCTCGCTCAAGCGGGGGGACCTGGTCGCCTGGCCTGTCGTTCTCCTCAAGCGCCCACTCGACTGACCCGGCGAACGACCTCCCCGCGCGCCGCAGTCCGCCTACTCGGCCGAGATGAACCGCCAGACCTATCTCGAGCTACCTGTGGTGGTCGATGCCACGTTCGCGACCAACCGCGTCGCGGTCGCCACCGACCGCTCCCCCGAGGTGTCCGTGCTCACGACACGGGACGCGCTCGACGAGAGCCTCACCTCGAGCTGAGCCCAGGTCCCGCCTACGCTGGCCGGCATGCTCGATGGTCCCGATGACGAGCCCCCCCGGGGCGGCTGACGAGCACGCCGTCCCGGCTGCGACGGTCACCGAGCGACTGGTGACCGACGCCGCGGCGGGCCTGGCTTCCGACGAGGCGGCCTCGCGACTGGCGGCATTCGGGGCGAACGAGCTCGACCGTGGCGAGCAGCTGAGCCCTGCTCGCATCCTGCTCGCGCAGCTGACCTCGCCGATGATCCTGCTGCTGGCGGCCGCGGGCGCGTTGTCGGCGGCGCTGGGCGACGTGACGGAGGCGGTCGTGATCTTCGTCGTCGTCGTACTGAACGCGTGGATCGGGTTCCGGCAGGAGTACCGAGCCGAGAAGGCGATGGCGGCGCTGCAGGCGATGGCCACGCCGATGGTGCATGTGGTGCGCGACGGCACGCCCCGCGAGATCCCGGCGCGCGAGCTGGTGCCCGGCGACCTGGTGCTGCTGGAGGCGGGCTCGCGGGTGCCGGCCGACGGCAGGCTCCTCGAGGCGCACGCGCTGCGCGATGGAGGAGTCGGCGCTCACCGGCGAGTCGGTGCCGGTCGACAAGGGGACCGAGCCGGTGTCTCGCGATGCGCCGCTGGCGGAGCGGGCGTCGATGGCGTTCTCGGGCACGAGCGTCGCCGCCGGGCGGGGGACGATGCTGGTGACGGCGACCGGGATGCGCGCCGAGCTCGGCCGTGTCGCCGGGCTGCTGCAGGGCGCCGACGCCGGGCAAGACGCCGCTGCAACAGCGGCTGGATGTGCTGGTGCGGCGGCTTGCGCTGGCCGCGGGGGCGATCGTGGTCGTGGTGTTCGCCCTGGGGCTCGTCCGCGACGAGGAGCTCGACACGCTGCTGCTGACCGCGGTGAGCCTCGCGGTCGCGGCGATCCCGGAGAGCCTGCCCGCGGTGGTCACGATCACGCTGGCGCTCGGCGCCCAGCGGATGCTGCGCCGCAACGCGCTGATCCGCCGCCTCTACGCCGTCGAGACCCTCGGGTCGGTGACGACGATCTGCTCGGACAAGACCGGCACGCTGACGCAGAACCGGATGACCGTCGTCTCGCTCGACATGGCGGGCGACCGCCAGGACCTCACCGACGAGGGCTCGGCCGACCCCCTGGGCGTGGAGACCCTGCGTGCGCAAGCCGACGCTGCGCCTGCTGCTCGCGGGCGGCGCGCTGTGCAACGACTCCGCGCGGGCCGATGACGGATCGCTGCTCGGTGACCCGACCGAGACGGCGCTGGTCGCGGTGTTGCGCCGGTACGGACTCGACAAGCATGAGCTCGAGGCGGTCACGCCGCGGGTTGGCGAACTGCCGTTCGACTCCGAGCGCAAGCGGATGACGACGGTGCACGCGCTGCCCGCCGACCCGACGGAGGTGCCGGAGCCGCTACGGGAGATATTCGAGGTCGACCGGATCGCCGCGCCCGGCGGCCGGGTCGCGTTCACGAAGGGGTCGCTCGATGGCCTGGTCGCCCGCTGCGAGACGGTCGATGTCGGCGGCACGGCCGTCGAGCTGGACGGCGAGCACCGTGCCCGCGTGCTGGCGGCGGGTGAGCGACTGGCGGCCGAGGGCGTCCGCGTGCTCGGCGTCGGCATGCGCATCTGGCCCGACCCGGCGCAGGTCCCGCACGACGACCGGCTGGAGTCGGGGCTGACGTTGCTCGGCCTGGAGGGGATGATCGACCCTGCGCGGCCGGAGGTCCGGGACGCCGTCGCGACGTGCCGCGAGGCGGGCATCCGCGCGGTGATGATCACCGGCGATCACCCGCTCACCGCCGCGGCGATCGCGCGCGATCTCGGCTTGGCCGGCGGCGACGCGCGGGCGATCACCGGCGCCGAGCTCGCGGCGCTCGACGACGACGAGCTCGCCGAGGCGGCGCGCCGCACGTCGGTCTACGCGCGCGTGTCGCCGGAGGACAAGCTGCGGATCGTCGAGGCGCTCCAGCGTGACGGCCACGTCGTCGCGATGACCGGCGACGGGGTCAACGACGCGCCGGCGCTCAAGCAGGCCGACATCGGCGTCGCGATGGGCATCACCGGCACCGACGTGACCAAGGACGCCGGCGACATGGTCCTGCAGGACGACAACTTCGCCACGATCGTCGGCGCCGTCCGCGAGGGCCGCGTCGTCTTCGACAACATCCGCAAGTTCATCCGCAACATCCTCAGCGGCAACGTCGCCGAGGTGGCGGTGATGGTGCTCGGGCCGCTGGCGGGCACGCCGATCCCGCTGCTGCCGCTGCAGATCCTCTGGCTCAACCTCGTGACGGACGGCTTGCCGGCGATGGCGATGGCCGTCGAGCCGCCCGAGCCGGGCGTCATGAAGCGCCCGCCGACCCCACTCGGCGAGAGCCTGCTCGGCTCCGACCGCGGCCTGCGGATCGTCATGCGCGGCGCCGCGCTCACCCTCCTCGTCGGCATCCCCGCCTACCTGCTGTGGGACGCCGGCGACGCCGCCTGGCAGACGGTGCTGTTCACCTCGATCGCCTTCGCCGAGCTCGCCGGCAGCTTCGCGATGCGCTCCGAACGCGTCTCGCTGCGACGCCTCGGCCCCTTCACCAACCGGGCGCTCGTCGGCGCCGTCGCGCTCACGATCGTGCTCCAGGTCGCGCTCGTCGCCGTGCCGATCGCGCGCGACGTGATCGGACTCGAGCCGCTCGGCGCAGAGCACTGGCTGCTGATCGCCGGGATCGCGATCGGATACCTCGCCGTCGTCGAGGTCGACAAGGCGATCCACCGGCGCGCCTTCGGGCACACTTGACGGCCCGATGGCGCAGCCCTCCGAGCAGCCACGGGCCACTGAGCACACGCCCGCCGCGGTGCGCAGGCGCCTGATCGCCCCGCCACGGGCCAGCTACCTGCGCGACTTCGTCTACGGCGCGATCGACGGAGCCGTGACGACCTTCGCGGTCGTGGCCGGCGTCGAGGGCGCGGACCTGAGCGCGAACATCGTGATCATCCTCGGCATCGCGAACCTCGTCGCCGACGGGTTCAGCATGGCGGCGAGCAACTACCTCGGCACGCGGGCCGAGGACCAGCAGCGCGAGCAGGCGCGGCACGAGGAGCAGCGCCAGATCGAGCTCGTGCCCGAGGGCGAGCGCGAGGAGATCCGCCAGCTCTACGCCGCCAAGGGTTTCCACGGCCGACGACCTCGAGCGGGCCGTCGCCATCATCACGTCCGACCGCGACGTCTGGCTCGAGACGATGATGCGCGAGGAACTCGGGTACGGAAGCGGCGCGACGAACCCGCTGCGTGCCGCCGCTCGACGCTCGTCGCATTCATCGTCGTCGGGTTCCTGCCGCTCGGCGCGTTCGTCTACGACTTCGCCCTGCCGGGCGACGTCGCCTCGCCGTTCACATGGAGCGCGGTCCTGACCGGCATTCGCCTTCCTCGGCGTCGGCGCCTTGAAGGCGCGGGTCGTCGACCAGCCCGCGTGGCGGTCGGCGCTTGAGACGCTGGCGGTCGGCGGCGCCGCCGCGGCGCTCGCCTACGTCCTGGGCTCGGTGCTCCAGGGCGTGGCCTGACCTCGGACAACTCAGGCGGATGGCGCCGCCCGCCGGCGCCAAGACGGACCGAGGCCCGCGTTTGCAGGCCCTTCGAAGCGCGCCCGACAGGATTCGAACCTGTGACCTTCGGTTCCGTAGACCGACGCTCTATCCAGCTGAGCTACGGGCGCTCGCGAGCAGAGGGTAGCCGTCCGGCGATTTGACCGTTTCTCAGCCTTCGGGCGGCGCAGCGGGCGAATCTTGGCGGGTAGGGTCGCCCTCAGCGGGGAATAAGGAGACGAATGCGCCGCCTCTCACCGCCGCGCCGGATCGCGCGGCTTGCCTGTCTGCTCGCCGCCGGATCCGCCATGGCCATCGCCGTGGGCGGCTGCATCGCGCCGCCCAAGCTCACCGTCACGACGGTCGCAGAGCGGCCTCGACCATCCCTGGGACCTGGCCTTCGCCGGCAACACGATGGTCTTCACCGAGCGCGCCGGCCGAATCAGCTCGATCGTCAACGGCGTGCGCCGTGTCATGGCGCAGCCGGCCGACGTGTTCCTCAGCGGGGAGGCCGGGATGCTGGGCCTTGACGGTGGACCCGCAGTTCGCCACCAACCGCTTCATCTACACGTGCTTCGCGTCCACGCTGCGGGGCCCCCGACGACGTCCGGCTCGTCCGCTGGACGGTGAACCAGGACTTCACCGCGCTCACGAACCGCACGGACATCGTCACCGGAATCCCGCTGAACACGACGACGGGCCGCCACTCCGGCTGCCGGCCGCGCATCGACGCCCAGGGACGGATCTGGGTCGGCACCGGCGACTCCGCCACATCGAGCGTGTCCCCAGAACCCGACGCTCGCTCGGCGGCAAGGTGCTCAGGGTCAACCGCGACGGCTCCGCGCGCGGCCGGCAACCCCGGCGGGGCGCTCGACCCGCGGATCTTCTCCTACGGTCACCGCAACGTGCAGGGCATCGCGATCCGCCCGAGTGACGGCCTCGGCGTCACGATCGAGCACGGCACGAGCAGGGACGACGAGCTCAACCGGCTGGTGCCCGGCAACTTCGGCTGGAACCCGGTCACGCCGCCGAGCACCGCCTACAACGAGGGCACCCCGATGACCGACCTCGTGGAGTTCCCGACCGCCGTGCGCGCGCTCTGGAGCTCCGGCTCGCCCACGATCGCGCCCTCCGGCGCGGTCTTCCTGAGCGGCACGCAATGGGGGCAGTGGAACAATGCGCTCGTGATCGCGGTGCTGAAGGGGAAGAAGCTGCTGCGCCATGGACCTCGCCGCGAACGGCGCGCTCGAGGACGTGGGGGTGGCGCTCACCGACCGCGGCAGGCTGCGCAGCGTCGTGCAGGGCCCCGACGCGAACCTCTACGTCACGACCGACAACGGCGGCAACACCGACGTCATCCTGAAGGTCGTCCCCGGCTAGCCGTGAGCGTCCGCTACGAAGCCGACGGTCCGGTCGCCGTGGTGACCATCGACCGTCCGGACGTGGCGAACGCGATCGACAGGCCCACCGCCGACGCGCTGGCGGACGCCTTCCGGCGCTTCGACTCCGACGCCGAGGCCGCGGTGGCGGTGCTGACCGGGGCGGGCGGGAAGTTCTGCGCGGGGGCCGACCTGAAGGCGATGCGCCAGCCGGACGCCTCGCGCGTCACGCGCGTGGAGCCTGACGGGGACGGGCCGGTCGGCCCGACCCGCATGCTGCTCGGAAAGCCGGTCATAGCCGCGGTCGAGGGGCACGCGGTGGCGGGCGGCCTCGAGCTGGCGGTGTGGTGCGACCTCCGGGTGGCTGCCGAGGACGCGGTGTTCGGCGTCTACTGCCGCCGCTGGGGCATCCCGCTGATGGACGGCGGCACCATCCGGCTCGCCCGCCTCGTGGGTCACTCGCACGCGCTCGACATGATCCTGACCGGCCGCGGCGTGAGCGGCGATGAGGCGCTGCGGATGGGCCTCGCCAACCGGCTGACCGAGCCGGGCGGGGCGCTGGACGCCGCCGTGGCGCTCGCGCGCGAGCTGGCCGAGCGGCCACAGGCGGCGCTTCGCAGCGACCGGCTGTCCTCGTACGAGCAGTGGTCGCTGCCGCTGGACGAGGCACTCGCCAACGAGTACCGGCGCGGGATGGAGACGCTCCAGACGGGCGAGCTGGTCGGCGGGCTCGAGCGCTACGAGTCGGGCGCCTGGCGCTAGCGCGTCAGGTGGCGCCGACCTGCTCGCCGGCCCAGACGGCGTTGCGGGTGCCCTTCGCCCCGTAGAGGCGGCCGTCCGCGCGCAGCATCAGCTCGGTCGGCGAGACGTCCTGCGGCTCGCGTCCCGCCACGCCGATCGACAGCGTCAGCCCCGGCACCGGCGACTCGCTCTCCGTGAGCGCCGCCAGGCGCACGCGCAGCTCCTCGGCCACGACGCGGGCGCTTTCAGGGTCGGTGTCCGGGCAGAGGATCCCGAACTCGTCCCCGCCGATGCGCGCGGCCAGGTCGCTCGCGCGCACCCGCTCGCGGAGCAGGTCGGCCGTGGTCCTCAGCACCTGGTCGCCGACCGCGTGGCCGAAGCGGTCGTTGATCTCCTTGAGGCGGTCGACGTCGCAGAGGATCACGCTGAGGCTGCCGTTCTGGCGGCCGACCCGCTCGAACTCGCGGGCAAGCGACTCGTCCCAGCTGCGCCGGTTGGCCAGCCCGGTGAGCGGGTCCTCGCGGCTGAGCCGCTCGAGCCGCCTGCGCAGCTCCTCGTTGCGCTCGTGCTCGCGCTCGAGCTCGATGCGGTTGCGGAACTCGGCCCAGGCGTTGGCCTGCCTGAAGAACTGGCCCAGGAAGCCCACGAGCGACGCCGTGCCGAGGTAGTAGGCGATCGTTGCGACCGCCGACGCGGGCAGCGGGTCCGCGGCGAACGCCACCGCCGCCGCGACTGAGAGCCAGGTCAGCCCGATCAGGGCCGCGGTGTACTGCCACGGCCAGATCAGCAGGAACGCGCTGCCGTAGATCGCGAGCGACATGCCGAGCGCGTAGGGCGCGTACGCATCGTCCACGCGCGCGAGCATGTAGGCGATCGACGCCTCGACCAGCACGAGGATGAGCAGCATGATGAGCTCGGGCCGGCGCCTGCCGAAGCTCGTGAAGAGCGCCAGCCAGAGAGCGATCAGCGGGATCTCGAGCGAGAACCGGATCATCGTGAAGGTGGACGCGTGCTCCGGGTCCACGAGATGGTCGAAGCCGGCCCAGGCCGGCATGCCGATGATCACGACCAGGCCCGCGGCGACCGCGGTGGCCTGGGTGGAACGCTTGACCTCGGCGCGGAACGCGCTGCGCAGCCCGGGGGTGTGGAACGCATGGCCGGCCATGAGGACGATCCCGAGCGTGCTCGGTACGCCTTTCCATCGGCCCGGCGCGGCGCTTGCTTGAGCGGCTAGGCGCCAGCCGTGGCGTACCGCTCGGCGGCACGCGCGCGGCGCTTGGCCGCCTCGACCTCGCGGTCCTTGGGCGGCGCCGCCGTCACGAGCTCCGAGAGCAGCTGCTCGGAGACCTCGGTCACGGCCTGGACGGCGCGCTCGAACGCCTCCGCGTTCGCCTGCGACGGCTTGGTGAAGCCGCTGATCTTCCGCACGTACTGCACGGCGGCGGCGTGCACCTCCTCGTGCGTGGCGGGGGGCTCGAAGTTGTAGAGGGTGCGGATGTTTCGGCACATGCGCTCCAGGCTAGCCTTTCGCGCTCTATGTCAAGGCTTCAAAGCATCCTCCTCACGCTCGGGGCAGTCGCCGCGGGGCTCGGAGCGGCGTCCGCCGCCGCCCCCGAGCCGCGCGCGCAGACCAGCGCCAATCCGCTCGCCGGCCTCCGCTTCTACGTCGACCACGAGTCGCCGTCCTGGCAGCAGTGGCAGGCCTACCGGCGCGCCGGCAAGACCGGCAAGGCCGACCTGATCTGGAAGATCGCCCGCGAGCCCAAGGCGCTCTGGCTCGGGCGCTTCACGCGGCCCAACTTCAGGGTCAAGGTGCGCCGGCTGATCGACCCCGCCCGCGCCGAGGGCTCCGTGCCGATCTTCACCGTGCTGCGCGCGCAGGCCACCGGCTGCGCGCCCGGGTACACCGGCGGCGGCCCGGCCGAGGACAGGCGCACGCGCGCGTGGTACGACGACCTCGCCTCCGCGATCGGGAGCGACAAGGTCGTGATCGCGTTCGAGCCCGACTCCCTGGGCACGATCGACTGCCTCACCCCGAGCCGCCGCGACGACCGCCTGCGCCTCCTGCGCTACGGCGTGGAGGCGCTGTCGAAGCTCCCGAACGCGATCGTCTACCTCGAGGCGGGCGCTTCCGACTGGGAGGCGGCCAAGCGCACCGCCAAGCAGCTGCGGGCGATCGGCATCGCGAAGGCGCAGGGCTTCATGCTCAACGCCACCCACTACGACTGGACGCGGGCGAACATCCAGCACGGCCTCGACATCTCGAGGCGGGTGGGCGGCAAGCACTTCATCATCAACACGGCCGAGAACGGCCGCGGCCCGGTCCACTACAACCGCGGCGGCCGGCGCATCAACGTCTGGTGCAACCCCGGCCTGCGCGGGCTCGGGCCCGCCCCGACCACGCAGACGTCCAACCCGAAGGTCGACGCCTACCTGTGGATCAACCGGCCCGGCTTCGCGCAGTCCTGCCAGGGCCGCCCGATCGCCTGGTTCGTGCCGCGGGCGCTGACCTACGCGCGCTATGCGACCAACTGGGAGAAGCCGCCGCCCGGCTCGCGCTTCGGCCACCTGAAGCGCTATCCGCTGAGCAAGTTCGGCATCCCGTAGCAGATCAGCCGAGCAGGGCCGCGGAGACGCGCTCGGGCGCCTCGAGCTGCGGCCAGTGCCCCACGTCGTCCAGCGCGAGGAACGTCGCGTCGGGGCGGCGCTCGCGGATCCTCGCGGCCATGTGGGCCCCCGAGATCGGGTCGAGCATCCCCCACACGAACGACAGCGGGACGTCGGTGCTCTCGAGCGCTCCCGTCCAGCGCTCCGCGTTGTCCTGGCGGTCCACCAGGTAGCGGATCAGGCGGTACGAGATCAGATGGCCGTCGTCGCGGCTCACGGCCGCCCAGATCGCCGCGCTGTCGGCAGCGGCGTCGTAGCCCTCGGGGAAGGTGGGCTCGAGCCCGGCCACGAACAGCTCCTCGTTGGCGAGCTTGCTCAGCTCCGGCCCCTGCTCGGGGTCGAGCAGCGCGAGCTGGATCGGCTGCGGGCGATGCACGTCGGGGTAGAGGCCGCCGTTCAGCAGGTGCACGGCCTGGAGGTCCACCGAGAGCGCGCCGTCGGCCCGGCGCGCGAGCAGCTCCTGGACCACGGACACGGCGTAGTCGTGGCCGACCAGGATCGTCTCGGTCACGCCGTCCGCGCGCCAGAGCGCCTCGACGAAGTCGGCCTGCTCGTGGAGCGAGTAGTCGTGGTCGTCGGGCTTGTCGGAGGCGCCGAAGCCGAGGAAGTCGGGCATCAGCAGCGCGTGGCGCTCGGCGAGCGCCGGCGCGACCTTGTGCCAGTCGTGCGACGAGCTCGGGAAGCCGTGGAGCAGGGTCATGTGGGGCCCGTGGCCCATGCGGCGCACGAAGAGCGTGCGCTCCCCCACCGGCTCGCGGTCGCCGGCCTCCCACCACTCGGCCACGCCGGTCACCGGGACTCGAGCACCTCCTTCAGGCGCGGGAAGCTGCGCTCGAGGTTCTTCGCGGTGTTGCGGGCGATCAGCGGCTGCAGCAGGCGCATCGCGCCGCCGGGGCGGCCGGTGACCGCGAACGCGGCGCGACTGCCCTCCGGGTGCTCGCCGACCTCCCACACGAGCGTCGTGGGGAACGGCCCCGCGGTGCTCTCGACCCGCACGCGGCTCGGCGGGTCGTGCTCGACGATCCTCCAGAGGTACTCGAGCTCGCGGCCCATCGAGCGCATCCGCGTGCGCAGCGTGCTGCCGACGGCGATCGGCTCCGGGGAGGTGAGCTCCTCGCTCTCCACGCCGTCGTCCCAGAGCGGCCGGTTGCGGGCGTCGGCCACGAACCCGAAGACCTCGTCGGGCGGGCGGGCGACCACGACCTCGGCGCGTTCGGTGAACACGCGCGGACCCTAACTCGTTTGCACCCGGCCGCCGGATGGAAGAGACTCCCTGAGCAATGACGCGCGCGCTGCTCATCGCCCTGGCGGCCCTGCTGATGACACCGGCGCTGTCGTCCGCGGCCACGCCGCTGCCGGTGGGCGAGTCGGACGGGCGTGAGGGTCGAGCGCCACGGCGGGACGATCCACGTGACGTTCACGAAGCGGCTGCACAAGCGGCTCGCCGGGAAGCGCGTCGGGCATCTACTGCACCGAGCTGCCGGATCCGGACGACCTGGGCTTCGTCGGTGACCGGCAGCGGCGGCTCGCGCTACCGCGTGCCGAAGCGCCGCCGCACGATCGACACCGGCGACGCACCCGGGGCACCGACTACTGCCGGATCTGGCGCTCGGCGCACAAGAGCGGGCAAGCGCCGCGTCGGCCGGCGGCTGATCGCGTCGGTCCCGCTCACCCAGCGCGGCGCCGTCTACCTCGACGAGCAGGAGATGGCGTTGGGGCTGGTCGTCCTGCTCGGAGTGGCCGGCGCGGTCGGCGGCAGCGGGGAGAACACGTACCCGACCTACGCGCAGCTCGTCGCTGGCTCGAGCGCGAGACCGACGGGCAGCGCGAGCGGATCGTGGCGCTCGCGCAGCCGTCGGACACACCGCCGCTCGCACGATCGGCTACTACAGCGACGGCGTCCTGCACGCCGCCCTCGTGATGCTGTCCGCGTCCGGCCGGCGGCTGTTCATCGAGGTGGCGGCCGACCGGACGCTCCACACCAACGTCGCCGAGTACTCAACGGCGACCTCGACTAGTCCGGTCTCCAGCACCGCCAGGATGTTGCCCGCGGGGTCCGTGAACCAGGCGATCGGGGGCCCACCCGCCTCGCGGGAGATCCCGCGCTCGTCCTGGCCGAAGCCGTCGTAGCGCAGGAACTCCACGCCGCGGCCGGCCAGCTCGTCCACGGCCTGCGTCGATGTCGTCGACCGGGAAGTTGAGGATCGTGTAGGTGGCCGGCGCGAAGTCGGGCTTCGGGTAGACCATCGTCGGCCGGTCGCCCCGCGAGGTGCAGGGTCAGGATGCCCATCTCCTCCGACGGTCGTCTCGATGCCGAGCGTCTCGCCGTAGAACTCGCGGGCCTTGTCGAGGTCGTCGACGGCGAAGCCGCTGAACGCCTTCGTGTTGGCGAACATGGCCGTTCCTCTCTTTCGGGTTCGTGAGATGTGACCGGCCGCCGGGCCGGAACTCATCGCCGCGTCAGCCGATGCGGTCGGGCAGCCCGGGCTGCTCGAACACCTGCGCGTTCGGCGAGCCGTCGATGGGCTCCTCCGGGAAGCGCAGGTAGGCCTCGAGCTCCCGGCTCTTCGTCGACCGGACGATGAAGGAGGTGATCTCCTTGATCCGGTCGCCCTCGATCGTGAGGACGTCCATCGAGAAAGGGCGGTAGCACCCGTCGGGCTCGTACCAGGCGTACGAGGCCACCGCCGGCTGGCCGCTGACCTGCGTGCGCATCTGACGCCAGTCCCAGTCGCCCGAGAGCGGGCCGTTGCGCATGAACTCCGGGAGGTCCGGCCCGTGGAACCAGGCCGCGAGCGGCGGCATCGACCAGGACGCGTCCTCCGCGAGCAGCTTCACGACGGCGTCGATGTCGCCGCGCTGCATGGCGTCCATGTAGCCCTCGACCAGCGCGCGTGAGCTGCTCGTCGCCCAGGTCCCTGAGCGTCTCCTGCTGGCTGCGCTCGGGCAGGCGCTCGTCCACCGTCTTGCGCGCGCGCTGGAGCGCGCTGTTCACGGACGCCACGCTCGTGTCGAGCGAATCGGCGACCTCGCTCGCGGAGAAGCCGAGCACCTCGCGCAGGATCAGGACGGCGCGCTGGTTCGCCGGCAGGTTCTGGAGCGCGGCCACGAACGCCAGCTCCACGCTCTCGCGCAGCTCGTAGCGGGCCTCGGGACCGGCGAGCCCGTCCTCGAGGCCGAGCGCCTCGTCCGGGTAGGGCTCGACCCACACCGACTCGATCGGCGGCAGGCCGAGGCCGAAGCCGTCGTGCGGGTCGGTCTGGGGGCCGTAGTCGAGCGGGAGCACGCGCTTGGGGCGGCGCGAGATCAGGTTGAGCGAGGTGTTCGTGGCGATCGTGTAGAGCCACGAGCGCAGCGAGCTGCGGCCCTCGAAGCGGCCCAGCGCCTTCCAGGCGCGCAGCAACGTCTCCTGGAGCGCGTCCTCGGCATCGTGGACCGAGCCGAGCATCCGGTAGCAGTGCGCGTGAAGCTCGGAGCGGTAGGGCTCGATCAGCCGGCCGAAGGCGCTCTCGTCGCCGCCCTGAGCCGCCTCGAGCAGCTCCGGCTCGTGCGTTGAGGGAGCGGGCATTCCACGGGCAGGGTAGACCCAACGATGAGTTTGGCGCGTGACGGCGGTCTCAGTTCTCGGGAAGATGCGGGAACCGACGAAACCCCTGGTGCACCTCGAGCTGCACACCGGCGACCTGCCGGAGGCGCAGGCGCTCTACACGGAGCTCTGCGGCTGGCGCGCGGAGCAGATCCACGTGCCCTCGGGGTCGTATCTGTCGCTCGAGCTGGGCAGCGGCTTCGGGGGCGGTATCGTCGAGTGCCAGACACGCCGTCCGGTGTGGCTGCCTTACGTTGAGGTCGGCGAGATCCACGAGGCCACGGACCGAGCCCGAGCGCTCGGAGCCCTGGTCCTCCTGGAGCCGCGCGAAGGCCCGGCCGGGTGGCGCAGCGTGGTGGCGACGCCGGCGGGCGGCGAGATCGCCTTCTGGCAGCCGAAGCGAAACGGCCGATGAGTCCGCGGGCACGGCTCCGGTCTCACAGATTGAAATGACTTCGAAGCGGGAGACGACGACCATGAGCGAGCACGAGCAGACGGACCGCAACCGCTGGATTGCGCTCTACGTGCTCTGCGCGGGCGTGCTGATGATCGTGCTCGACGTGACCGTCGTGAACGTCGCGCTTCCCACCATCCAGGACGACCTCGGCTTCTCGCAGGCGAGCCTGGCGTGGGTCGTGAACGCGTACCTGATCAGCTTCGGCGGGCTGCTGCTGCTGTCCGGGCGCTTCGGCGACCTGATCGGCCGCAAGACCATCTTCATGGCGGGCCTCGTCCTGTTCGTCGCCGGCCTCCGCGCTGTGCGGGTTCGCCCAGAGCCAGGAGATGCTGGTGGTGGCGCGCTTCGTCCAGGGCATCGGCGGCGCGATGACCTCGGCGGTGGTCCTCGGGATGATCGTGACGATGTTCCCGGCAGCCGCGCGAGCAGGCGAAGGCGATCGGCGTCTACGGCTTCGTGGCCTCGGCGGGCGGGACGCTCGGCCTGCTCGCCGGAGGCGTCCTCACGCAGGCGATCTCCTGGCACTGGATCTTCTTCATCAACATCCCGATCGGCGTGGCCACGGGCGTGCTGGCCTGGCGCCTGATCGAGCGCGACAAGGGCATCGGCCTCGGCGAGGGCGCCGACGTGCCCGGCGCGATCCTCGTGACCAGCTCGCTGATGCTGGGCGTCTACACGATCGTCAAGCCGGCGGCCGACGACGGCTGGGGCGCGATCCACCACGCTGCTGCTCGGCGCGCTGTCCACGGCCCTGCTCGTGGCGTTCGTCGTCCGCGAGGCCACCGCGCGCACGCCGCTGATCCCGCTGCGGATGTTCCGCTCGCGGAACCTCTCGGTGGCCAACATCGTCCAGCCGCTGCTCGTGGCGGGGATGTTCGGGCTGTTCTTCATGGGCGCCCTCTACATGGAGCGCGTGCTCGGCTACGAGCCCCTCCAGATCGGGTTCGCCTTCCTTCCCGCCACGCTCGTGATGGGCACGATGTCGCTGCGCTACGCGGAGCCGCTGATCACGCGCTTCGGCGCAAGGATGACGCTGCTTCCAGGGCTGGTGCTGATCGCGATCGGCCTGGCGCTCTTCACGCGCACGCCCGTCGACGGCGACTACGTGCAGCACATCCTGCCGACGATGCTCGTGATGGCGCTCGGCATCGGCGTGTCCTTCCCGGCGCTGATGACGCTCGCCATGTCCGGAGCGGCCCCCGAGGACGCCGGATTGGCCTCCGGGCTCGTGAACACCTCGGCGCAGGTGGGCGGCGCGCTCGGCCTCGCGGTGCTCGCGACCCTCTCCACCACGCGGACCGACAACCTCGAGGCCGACGGCGTATCCACGGCCTCCGCGCTCGTGAGCGGATACCACCTGGCGTTCTGGATCGGGTCCGCGCTCGTGGTGCTCTCGTTCATCGTGGCCGTGTTCGGCCTCACGCGCGATCAGGCCCCGGCGAGCGCGGCCGGTCACGACGCCGAGCAGCTGCCGGCCGAGCCCGCGCAGTCCGAAGCCGCGTAGCTCCTTACGAAACGTAAGCTAGAGTCCGCAGTCCCGATCCAGGAGCGCGGATGAAGGCTGTGCGGATTCACGAGACAGGTGGCCCCGAGGTGCTGCAGCGTCGAGGAGGTCGACACGCCCGCAGCCTGGCGACGGCGAGCTGCTCGTGCGCGTCAAGGCGGCGTCGGTGAACCCGGTCGACTGGAAGTACCGGCGCGGCGACGCGCCGTCGGAGCTGCCGATCACGCCCGGGCGCGATGTGGCCGGGACGGTCGAGATCTCGCGGGCCGACGCGTTCGCCGAGGGCGACGCGGTGCTCGCCAACGTGCCCGGTGGCGGCTATGCCGAGTTCGCGGCGGCGACGGCGCATTCGGCCGCGCGCAAGCCCGATGCCCTGACCTGGGAGCAGGCCGCCGCGCTACCGGTGGCGGGCATGACCGCCTGGCAGGCGCTCTTCGACCGCGGCGGGCTCGAGGCCGGGCAGACCGCGCTGATCGCGGGTGCCGCCGGCGGCGTCGGGCACCTGGCGGTGCAGTTCGCCAAGCACGCGGGCGCCCGCGTCATCGGCACGGGCTCCTCGCGCAACCGCGACTTCGTGCTCGGCCTCGGCGCGGACGAGTACGTCGATTACACGCGAGCAGGACGTGTCCGAGGCGGTGAGCGGCGTGGACGTGGCCCTCGACACGGTCGGGGGCGAGACCACCGAGTCGCTCGTTCCCACGGTTCGCGAGGGCGGCGCGCTGGTGACGATCGCGAACGCCCCGCCCGAGGAGAGCGCGCGGGCCCGCGGGGTCCGTGCCGAGCTGCTCGTGATGAGCCCCGACCCGGAGCAGCTCGCCCGGATTGCCGGCCTGGTTGCCGAGGGCGCCGTCAAGGTGGAGATCGCCGAGGTCATCCCCTTCTCGGAGGTGCGCCGGGCTCACGAGATCAGCGAGTCGGGGCACGTGCGCGGGAAGCTGGTCCTGACAGTTCTCTGATAAAAGTCAGGTAATGGACAAGGTGGCCGCGGTCCGCCGGTTCAACCGCACGGTGACCCAGCGTGTGGGCGCGCTGGATGACCGCTTCCTGGCGCTCGAGCGGCCGCTCGGGGAGGCGCGGCTGCTCTGGGAGATCGGCCCGGAGGGACGCGACGTGCGCTCGCTGCGGTCCCAGCTCGAGCTGGACTCGGGCTACCTCAGCCGGCTGCTCCGCTCGCTCGAGCGGGCGCGGCTGGTGGACGTGGAGCCGAGCGAGGCGGACCGCCGCGTCCGGACCGCGCGGCTCACCGAGCAGGGCCTGGCCGAGCGCGCGCTGCTCGACAGCCGCAGCGACGAGCTGGCCGCGTCGCTGCTCGCCCCGCTGAACGGCGGCCAGCAGGACCGGCTCGTGTCGCGATGGAGGAGGTCGAGCGCCTGCTCACCGCCGGGATGGTCGAGATCGCGCCCACCGACCCGGCCCATCCCGACGCGCGTCACTGCATCGCCGAGTACTTCGCGGAGCTCGGCCGGCGCTTCGAGGAGGGGCTCGATCCCGCCACGAGCATCCCCACCGAGCCGGAGGTGCTGCGGCCGCCCCACGGGCTGGTGCTGGTGGCCCGGCTGCGCGGCGACCCGGTGGGCTGCGGGGCGCTCAGGTTCTACGAGCCGGAGCGCCCGGACATCAAGCGCCTCTGGGTGGACGAGCGAGTCCGCGGGCTCGGGCTGGGGCGGCGGCTGCTGTCCGAGCTCGAGGGACGGGCACGCGAGCGCGGCGCCCGCGCGGTGCGGCTCGACACCAACCGGTCACTGACCGAGGCCATCGCGATGTACCGCGCCGCCGGCTACGTGGAGGTCGAGCCGTTCAACGACGAGCCGGTGGCGCACCACTGGTTCGAGAAGCGGCTGTAAGACGCTCGCCGAGGTCAACGAGAAGCGCGGCCGACCTCTCGAAGACGTCGTCGTACGTGTAGCGGAGGATCTCGTCGCCGCGGGCGCGGGCCTCGCGCTCTCGCCGCCGGTCCTGCTCCCACGAGTGGCGCGAGTTGTGGAACCGGTAGCTGTCGAGCTCGACGGTCAGCCTCGTGCTCGGGCCAGCGGCAGTCGACACGCTTCGTCCGCCCGCGGGCCGGTTCGTCAGCGGCAGCGGCAGGCCCGCCTCTTGCAGCAGCTCCAGGAACCTGGACTCGAGCGGGCTGAGGGTGACGCGGTGTGTCGCCGCGCATGACCCGCCGGCGCTTCTCGACGCCGCGGCTGCTCGGCCGTCGCGGCGAGCACAGCTTCCACCTGCGCGGGCGTGGTGCGGTGAAGGACGCCGGCCTCGTGGCACGCGCGTGCCAGGTCGGTCGCATCCAGAGACGGCCGCGAGATCCACGAGGGTGCGCGGGACCGTGGTGACCGGGATGCCGCGCCAGACGTCGAGTGGCATGGATCGTAGCTGCCGCGATCGCCTGAGCCCTCAGGCCCGCGCACGCGCCGTTCGGTCGGAGCAGTGACCTCCGGTGCGCCGGCGCAGATCCCTTGAGCAGGCCGAGCAGATACCCGGCCGCCCGGCCACTCAGCAAGAGCCCCTTCGCCGCACGCGAGGACAGCAGCGAGGTAGCGCGCCTCCACGCTCGGCGCGCTGATGGCCGACCCGGTAGACGCCGCGATGCACGCGGCTGGAGCACCCCTTTCGCCAGACGCGGCGCTCGATGCTCGTCCCTCGTGATCCCGACGCCGAAGAGCTGCGCGGCGGGTGACCACACCATGCGACGAACTGGCGATCCGCGCCAGCAGTTGCTCGACCGTCCTGCCTTGACAGCGCATACTGGCGGCAAAGTCAGGAACAGTCGCCGAACTCGCCCCCTCGGCGATCAGGCCGGGCGGGAGGGGCTGAACGGCCGCTCCTCGAGCTCGCCGTCGGGGCTGACGGTCACAGCCGTGGCCTCGGGCACCTCCCGCCAGACGCCGGGCAGGTCCGAGAACGGCTCGGAGACGACCAGCCGGTCCTCGTCGCGCATCTGGCTGAAGCGCGGGCTGTCCGGATAGAGGTGCCGGATGGACTCTGCGTCCGCCGAGGTGAACAGAGAACGCGCTGGACCCTCGGTCGCGTAGCGCACGGCCCACAGCCGGGAGCCGTCCGACACGCCGAACGTCGCCTGCACTCCGCCCTCGACCCCGCGCCTGCGCGCCGCCTCTTCGATCACCCCGACGGTCGCCTCGAGCGCCGCGACCGGGTCCGCCTCCAGCCCATGCGTCAGCGCCAGGTGGAAGACGACCTCCGTGTCGGTCGAACCGTGGACCTCGGCGAACAGCTCCGGGTCGATCGCGAGCATCAGGTCGCGCCGCAGCAGCTGGAAGTCGGCGAGGAAGCCGTTGTGCACGAACAGCCAGTCGCCGCGGCGGAACGGATGGCAGTTGGTCTCCTGCACCGGCGACCCGATCGCGGCCCGCACGTGCGCCATGAACAGCGGCGACTCCACATGAGCAGCCAGCTCACGCAGGTTCGGGTCGGCCCAGGCGGGCGAGACGCTGCGGTACACCGCAGGCCCCACCCCGCCCCCGTACCAGCCCAGCCCAAAGCCGTCCCCGTTGGTCGGCTCCGCCCCCATGCGCGCGTGCAGGCTCTGGTCCACGATCCCGTGCGGGCTATTGAAGAGCAGCTCCTCGATCAGCACCGGCTGACCCAGCCACGCCATCCAGCGACACATACACGCCTCCTTGCGTTACGCGAGTGCCTTGGCCTTGAGCGCGTCGAACTCGGCCTGGGTGATCGCACCCGAGTCGAGCAGCTCCTTGGCCTGGGCGATCTGGGTTGCCGAGCCGCCGGCCGTGTCGCGCACATAGCTGTCGAACTGCTGCTGCTGCGCCTGGGCCTGCTTGACGCTCCGCTCGCGCATCCCGTCGTGCTCGGCGATCAAATAGATCAACACACCAAGCCACGGCAAGATCACCACGAAGATCACCCACAACGCCTTCGAAAAACCACCGATGTCGTGACGGCGGAACACATCGATCAAGACCGTGATCACGATCCAGATCCAGATCACCCAGAAGAAAAAGATGATCATCGACCAGAGCACATCCATAAACGGATAATCAGCCGCTATCAGCACAGCCCAACTCCCTCGTTAGCCAGCGAATCCAGGGCCATCCTCGCGCACCACGTCGGACGGCGTCGAGCGGAGAGCACCGGGGAGTAGCGTGCAGGTATGCCCACCCCGTGGCCAGCTCTGAGCTACGGATCGTGGAGCGCAACCTGCGACACGCTCCACGCGCACACCCAGGTGCTGGGGAAGCTCGCGGTGGAGCTCGCGCCGCCCGAGCCGCAGCTCCAGCACGCCGCCCTCCGGCTGACCGCGCGCGGCTGGGAGACGCCGGCGCTGCCGGCACCCGACGGCTCCGGCGCGATCGTCGCGGCGCTCGATCTGAGCGCGCACGAAGCCGTGGTCGAGCACAGCGCCGGCCATGAGACGCGAATCGCGCTGACTCCAAACCGCCCGGTGGCGGACGTGACCCGCGAGCTGCTCGCGGCGGCGGGGCGCCTGGCCGGTGACGTCGAGATCAACCCCACTCCCCAAGAGGTGCCGTGGCAGGACCCCCTCGACGAAGACCACGAGCACGCGAGCTATGAGCCCGACCAGGTGGCTACCTACTTCGAGGCCGCGACCCGCGCGGCCCTCGTCCTGGCGGAGTTCCGAGCTCCGTTCCGGGGCCGCAAGACGCCGGTCAACGCCTGGTGGGGGACCTTCGACCTCGCCGTGAACCTCTTCTCCGGGCGACCGGCCGATCCGCCGTCCGACGACTTCATCATGCGCAACGGGGGCGACGCCCAGCAGATCTCGATCGGGTGGTGGCCGGGGGACCCCAGCCATGAGCGGGCGGCGTTCTTCGCCTTCGCCTACCCGACGCCCGATGCCTTCGCGGGCGCGAGCATCGACCCCGCCGCGGCTCGTTGGGACGGGAAGCTCGGGGAGTACGTGCTCGATTGGGAGGACATCCGCGAGAGCCCTGATCCCCATGCCCTCGCACTGGAGTTCGCCCGGTCTGCGTTCAGCCACGCCTGCGGGGTCTGCGAGTGGGACCCGGCGCTGGCAGCCACGGCAGCGGGGGTTCCGCCGCCGATCAGGTAGAGGTCAGTCCGTTATGTCGGCTCGCTTGGTGTCGAAGGTGGGCACCGGCGCGCCGTCCTCGTCCTGCCGCCACTGGGCGGGGCGCTTCAGCTGAACCCTGACGGTGAGGCTGTCGGCGCCCGCCAACGCGGTCGTGGCCGCGGCGCCGGTCAGCTGCTGCCCGGTGGCGTCGTACACCTTGGTCGCGGGGCCGATGAGCGCGACCCCTTCGCCGCCCACGAGCTGGGCGGCCTCGCTCGCCAGCCCTCCTCATGGTCTTGCATGGAAACCGGCATCGTTCTGTTCAAGCATCTGATTGAATAGCCGGTCATGGAATCGGCAAGAGCCGACCAGCGCCGCGCTGCGGGTGAGCGGACGCGGACGCGCCTCATGGAGGCCGCATTGGACCTGATCGCTGAACGTGGCGAGGAGGGCGTGACGCTCCGAGAGCTGACCGATGCGGCTGACGCCAACGTGGCGGCGGTGAGCTACCACTTCGGCGCGCTGAAATCGCTGTGCGACGCGGCGATCGAACAGGCGCTCGAGCGCTATCTGGACGCTCAGCAGGCCGCGGTGAGCGCGCTACCCCCCGAGTCGACGCTCGAGGAATTGGCGGCGGCATTCGCCCGGCCGATGATCAGCGCCCTCACCAAGGGCGGTCGCGATCGTGCCGTGATCCGCATCGTGGCGCGGGCGCGGGATTGACCCACCAGAAGGGTGGGCTCGGTTGGACGCCAGGTTCGACCAGATCCGAGCGGACGTGCTTCCGGTCCTGAAGGCGAACTTGCCCGGCGTCAGAGACTCCGGAATTGATCTTCCGCACGCGCTGCGCGGCCGGAATGTTGAACTGGCTCGCCCTCGCCCCGGTCGGGGACGAGCTCGGCGACAAGTCCGAGAAGCAAGCCGAGCGACTGTTGGTCCCGATAGTCGCCGGTGCGTTTCGCGGCACGAGCTCGGCCTGATCGCCAGCCGGCCGGCACCGCGTCCTAAGGTTGTCCAAAACAGTTCAAGCAACCGCTTGACAAGATGGCTACGCTCGGAGATAATCTCAAACAAGCGATTGAACTATTAGCCGCAGCGGTACTCGAGCAAGAGCGTCTTGATGGGCGCTACCACGCTGTGCTCGGCACATCGAGCGAGTTCGGGGCTTACGTACGGCTTCGCGGAGCGAACGACGAAGTCGCAGCGCGAGAGGCCTGGCTCGATCTGATCGACGATGGTCCAGTTGGCGGACGGGCTTGGGTCAACGGCCGTGAGATCGGCGGAACGGACCCTCGCTTTCTACGGCTCGAGGAGTCGCACGACTGGATGCCACCTCAGGGTTTTTTTTTTTTTTTTTTTTTTTTTTTTTTTTTTTTTTTTTTTTTTTTTTTTTTTTTTTTTTTTTTTTTTTTTTTTTTTTTTTTTTTTTTTTTTTTTTTTTTTTTTTTTTTTTTTTTTTTTTTTTTTTGGGCGTCGGGACCGGCCTACGGGCCGAGCCCCGGCCCCCGGCGAAGTGGCCATCCTGAGCATCCGCGTCTACCTTGGGCGTTACGCGCGGGGTTCTTGGAGGGCGCAGGGAAGCGCACCGGACCGCTAGAGGACCGAGGGCAGATCCCAGCGGGTCGACCCTCCGGCGTCCAAGGATCCCGCGCGACCTGTCTCCATTCGACTGGCACCCCGGCGACCGGGCGCACGGTACCAGGTCGTCACAGCCTGGTTGCGCGAGCGACGAATAATTCGGTCGCCTGAGCGGGACTCGTTCGCCAGATGTCGGTCAGGGCCGCAGCGGGTTGTGGCCGGTCGGCACGGGTAGACGGCTTGGACATGCCCTCTCTTCTGCAGCGCATCACCGAGCTGTCCCGCTCGAAGCAGGGACGCAGCCTGATCAAGCAGGTCCAGAACCGCCTGGCTGGCGACAACAAGAACACCAAGCGCGGGAACCGCTCTAAGCGTTCCCGCTAACCCCTGGAGGTTCCGATGGCAGAACCCGTCCCCGCAGGCAGCGACGTATCCGCAGGCACCTACCGGTGCACCTTTTGCGGAAACGAGATCGACGTTGAGTCGACGAAGCACATGCCGCCGTGCCCGGAGTGCGGCAACGGCCAGTGGCAAACGGTCAGCGGCGGCGACAGCACCCAGGACCCCTACCCCAACCAATAGGCTCAAGGCCGGGGCGAACTACCGCGTCCTCAGGCTTCGACTCGCAGCGGCTCATCCTTGCCGTGTCGGGCGTCGGGCCGGCCTACGGGCCGAGCCCCGGCCCCGGCGAAGATTCGCCTTCAGCCGCTGTCCTGCGGCGGAATCGTGTTCCTTGATGTCTTCGGCTACTCGCTCCTTGAACGGCTTGAGCTTCTCGTAGAGCTCATCGGGCGGCACTTCCTCATGAGGTTCGCTTTCGCCGACCAGCCACGGAGCAGAGCGTCCACGGCCGTGCGCCGGCAAGCCGCTTCCTCGGGATCGGTATCCCTCAAGGCTGATTGCTCGTCCTGCGGCTGCCTCAACCTTGTCGAGATAGACGTTCGTGTATTGCCCCCGTTGCGTCTCGTGGTATTCGATTCGGGCCCGCTGGCCTTCGAGCTGCTGGGCGCGATCCCCGATCGCTTCCCTGAACGTCGTGTACTCGTTGCCGTCTGAGTCGCGGATCACCTACCGCACGTTGCCTTTGCTCGTCTCGAACGTGCGTACCTGGTCGATCGTGACCAGTGTCTCCATGCCCCTCCACTACCCACCGTGCAAGAGCGCAAGCCCGCCGAAGGAACGCCCGTCGGGTCTAAGCCGTGGCTGAATCCAGATTCGCTCGGCGGCTAGCGGGTACTCCCAGCTAGCAACCAGAATCGGAGGGAGAGCGAATGGATACGGGGCTGATAATCGCCATCGTTGTACTCGCATTGATCGCCTTGGCGGTCGTGCTGTTCTTGTCGCGGAAGGGCCGTCAGAGGCAGCTCGACGCTCGCCGTGAGCAGGCAAGGCAAATCCGGAGCGAGGCACACGTAGCGTCCGCTCAAGCCGACCATGCTCGCGCCCAGGCGGACGAGCAGGCAGCTCGAGCCCGGCGCGAGCAGGCAGAGGCTCGCGAACGTGCCGCCGACGCCGAAGCCAAGGCCGACGCGGCGCGAGAGCGTCACATGGACGCGGCACGGACCGACCCTGACCAGGACGAGGACGAAGTAGCCGCCCGCCTGGACGCGGCGAATCTCCCCACGAGGATCACGCGCGACTCAGCCGATGGGGTCAGGAGTGGTCCGGGAGGACGTCACGAGAGACCGCGATCCGGAGACCGACCAAGTGCTGCGCGAAGAGGTCCGCGACCGCCGATGAGAGCACGAGTCGCAACAACACCCGGCATCAAAGGAGACCGCCATGTCTGAGACACCAACCCGCGACGCCAAACTCGTTCGAGCTCCTCAACGAGGCATACACGAAGGAGAAGCAGCTCGAGACCGCGCTGCAGGCCCACGTCCAGGTGACGACGCGCGACGATTACGCGAAACGACTCAAGGATCACCTGAAGGAGACCAAGTCCCACGCAACTCAGGTATCCAGGCGCATCAAGCAGCTGGGGGGCAACCCCGAGACGGTCTCGCTGCCAGGACCCGAAGGCCTCAGCAAAGCCGCGGAGAGCGTTTCGGACGTGGTCGGGAAGGCGAAAGCGGCGGCCCAGGGCCCATTGCACGCCGTACGTGGCTCCGGTGAGCAGGACAAGATGCTCCGCAACGCCCGCACCGAGTACGAGGAGGAGGCACACGAGATCGCGACGTACACGGTCATCGACTCTCTCGCCACCGCGGTCGGCGACACGCAGACCGCCAAGCTCGCCCGAGACATCCTGCGCCAAGAGGAGCGGATGCAGCAATTCCTAGCCGAACTGCTGCGTCAGCTGTCCGTAGACGTCGCCCATGACGAGATCCCGGTCTCGGAAATCAACGGACAGGCATCTCACCGGACGGCGGCGGACTCCAAGCGCAAGAGCTCCTCGAGCCGCGGCAAGAGCTCGCCAAGCCGCCGCAAGGCCAAGGCCTGACACCGGCGACGAGACCTGAAGAGGAGACCAGCATGCCCACGGCGACACGATTGGGACAGACGGGCCTGCAGGGGTGGCGGGAGAAGGTGGCGGATGGGATAGCGGAGCCGGTGGCACGACGCGCACCGCTGGACTCGGAGCAGGTGCGTGCGCTGCTAGGGGTTGTCTTCTTCGTGCTCTCGGTGGTGTACGTCGTCAAGACGCTCACCGCGGCGACGCGCGAGGCGCGGCAGGGCTGAGCGACGGCTGGTTCGCGCTGTTGAGGGTGATCACGTGGAACGTTGCTCGCCGCTCTTCCCGGCTGGCCGAGCAGGCCGCCTCTTTGGCGAGTCGTGAGCTCGATGTGGTGGCGCTTCAGGAGGTCACTGAAGCGACGCTTCCGCTCTGGAGGGCCCTGCTGGAACGGATCGGCCTTCCACACGTCAGAGCATCTCTGGACAGCGCCGACCCCCGACGCACGCCGGCGTCGCGCCGGCGCACCGGTGTGCTGGTGGCTTCGAGAGCCGCGCTCCGGGACCCAGTCGTGACGCTAGCCGTTCCCTGGGATGAGACGACGGTGTCGGCGATCTCCGACACCGCCATCGGCCCAGTCGAGATCCACTGCCTTCACGTCCCCAACGCGGCCAACGGCTGGGTCAAGGCCCGCACGCTTCAGGCGGTTCGCGCCGGGCTTGAGGGGCGCCGAGGATGGCCCGCGTGGTGAGCGGCGATCTGAACACCCCGCGCCGCGAGCTCGAAAGCGGGGAGGTCGTCTCGTTCGCGAGAGACTCGCGCGGGCGGCTGAAGCCCGAGCGCGGGCCCGAATGGGACAAGGCCGAGCTCGGGGTCGTACCAGGGTTGCGAGATCTCGGCTACCGGGACGCCTATCGCAGTCTCCACGGCTACGGATCGCGCGAGCTGAGCTGGACCTGGCAGCGCATCGCAGGGCACGGCGGAGGCTGGCGCCTCGACCACCTCTTCACCTCGGCCGAATTGTGCCCGGTCGCCTGTATCTACCACCACGCCTGGCGTGACGAGGGACTGAGCGACCACTCGGCCCTCGAGGCGGACATCGTCCGAATCGCCTGAGGCCAGGCTCTCGTCAGATTCGGATGCGCCGCTTCCGGGTAAGCGGCGCCGTCACGCACTGCGAAAGAAAACCACCCAGCGAAAATAGGCATGTTCCTGTTCACCAAACGGCCGGGCGAGCGGACCCAGTGTCCGCTTCATGCCCGGCTGCCTGGTGATGTCCCTGTTCCTCTCGCTGGGGCTGACCGTCGTGGTCAACGTCCTGATCCGCCTGTTCTAATCGCGCCGAATCCGCTTCCCGGCCGGATGCAGCCGCTAGACACTGATCGGTTGATCAGTCGTGCGGCGTGGCTTAGATTCCCGCCAGGGATCGCTTGCGGAGTCTCTGGCGACGGAGCGATTTGGACCGAGAACGGCGGACGAGTCGTGCGTATATCGCGACGGAGCGGACCCCTCATCAGAGCTACACTGTGGAGGAGCCCTTCGTGCCGTTCTTCGAGTGCCCAGGCTGTCGCCTCACAGTACGTCTAAGCAACACGGACGCCGCCCGGGGACACGCCTGCCCGCGCTGCGGCGAACAACTCGGGGGGAGGCCGCGGAGCCTCTTCGCCGTTGATCTTCCGCCTCGCGCTGCGCCCGAGGACGAGAAGCCCGGGTACCGAGGTCCGCAGCGGGGGCACTCGCGCCTGATGCCAGCCGAACGGTCTAGCGACAACCAGGTCGCGGAACAGATCTCGACCGCGATCGTCGCCTGGTTCAAGGAACGCGCCGGCCGCGGCCCGACGCAGACCAAGACCTACCTCGACGACGACCACGTCCTGGTGTTGCTCGGCAACGTCCAGACGACGGTCGAGCGCACGTTGGTCGATCACGGCCAGAGCGAGCTCGTAGACCAGCTGCGCCGCACGATCCGGGGCATCTACCGTCGAAGAGCTCTGCGCCCTGGTAGCCAGCAAAGGTCGAAAGGCCGGTCGCCACCATGCTGAGCGATCACGACCCAGAGCACCGACGACAGCGTCCTTGGTCTTTCTGCTCGAGCGGCGAGAACCTACGGCCGGGCGAGACGGAGCCGAGTCCCCCATAACGCGGAGAACCTCTCGAATCCCTGCGGTACCGGAAGCTCTATAGAGATCCTCGGGAAGTCCCCAGGTCCGCCGTCGCCCGGCAGATTCCCGGCTACCCGCAGATACGGTCGCTGAACCGCTGAGACGAGTGGTCTAGGCCTGACGCTCGAAGTAGAGGACCTCGGACGACACATCCTCGGCCGTGTCGATGCCGGACACGAACGCTCTTATCTCCCGGCCGGTGATCGGCTTGACCGACTCGCGGAAGTTCGCCTCGCAAACGTGCTGGAAGAACGTGCGCATCTCCCGCAGCCGCTGGTGCTCGCCCAGCTCGGCCATCTTGCGCTCCGCCGGCGTCGAGCGTGTCCTCGAGCGTGCACAGGAGCATGTCGGGACCAGCCCAATCCGCCCGAGCCCGCGTCGGACCCCGACCGAAGATCTCCTTGTAGATCCGCACTATCTCGTTCGAGAGCTGCACGACCTGCGAGAACTTGGGATGAGGCCGACAGCTGCCGGTTGGTCTTTGCGACCTGCTCGGCTTTCCATGCTGACCTCTGACTGTCCCTCGGAGGGAGATGCCGCGCGAGAGGAAGAGGAACGTCAGAACCAGCCGAGCGGGGGCTTCGCCGACAGATTGATAGACGCGTTCGGTCTCGCGCAGTGCGTACCAAACCGCGTCTGCAGGATTCTGCGGGTTGTACGGCGCCGGTCGGCGCGGGGTCGCTAGCGGCCGGGGTGTGCGGCGGGGGATACTCGGCGGGCGATGTCGCAGGAGAACGTGGAGCTGGTGCGGGGGATTTACGATGCCGTCGCCCGGCGTGACGACGTTGCGCCCTTCGAGGTCTACGCCGAGGACATCGTCTGGGACCAGTCGAACATGGGGTTTCGGGCAACCCTGCTGACCCAGCCGGTCTACCACGGGCATGAAGGTGTGCGGCAGTTCTGGCGCGAGTCGCTCGATGGCTTCGGCGAAATCGATTTCGAGGTCGAGGAGCTGATTGACGCGGGCGACCAAGTGGTGGCGGTGATCCACGAACGTGAGGTTGGACGCGCGAGCGGAGCGCGGGTGGAGGCGTCCCACCTGGCCGTCTGGACGCTTGCCGATGGCAAGGTCGTGCGGTTGCAGACGTTCCTCAACCGGCAGGAGGCCCTCGAAGCCGCGGGGCTGTCGGAGTAGGCCCGATGTCGCAGGAGAACGTGGAAGCCATCGAGCGGGCCGTCGCGGCCATCAATGCCCCGAATCGGCCGCATCCCGCGGGCTTTCGCATCTGTCGCCTAGTCACATCCACGGCAGTGGGAAAGCCATCGTTGCGATATGGAGTCCTCATTCGTCCGAAGGGGTGCCGGGGGACCTCGCGAGATGCCAGAGGGCGCTTGGCCTACTGAGGTAGTAGGCGGCGGGCTGCGGTCCCGCCTGCTCAGCGGCATCCATTGGCGAGGAAACGAGATGGAAACGCGTCAGCACTTGTCGCGCGCCCGCGCGCGAGCCGACCATCTCCAATTTGGCCCCTCCCTCGTTTCCAGATCGGTTTCCACGACCGCTCCGGGGTTGAGCCGCGCAGCATCAGTTCCTGCCGGAGAGGGAGGGATTCGAACCCTCGATGGAGGTTTCCCCCCATACTCGCTTAGCAGGCGAGTGCCTTCAGCCACTCGGCCACCTCTCCAGGCGCGGCCGATTGTAGGTCAGGGCAGGCGGCCTTCGAGGCGCAGCAGGAACTGCTTGCGCTCGATGCCGCCGGTGTAGCCGCCCAGCGCGCCGCCCGTTCGCAGGATGCGATGGCACGGCACCACCACCGGCATCGGGTTCGAGCCGAGCGCGTTGCCGGCGGCCCGGACGGCGCGCGGGCTGCCCGCCTCGCCGGCCACCGACGCGTAGGTGCCGACCTCGCCGAACGGGATCCGAGCGGTGGCCTGGAGCACGCCGCGCGTGAAGCCGCGCGTCAGCGACCAGTCGATCGGCACGTCGAACTCGGTCCGGCGGCCCTCGAAGTACTCGTCGAGCTCGCGCCGCACCGGGTCGAGCCGGGCCGGCGACTCGAGCACCCGCGGCGACAGGCGCTCCGCGAGGTCCTCGACCACGGCCTCCTGGCCGCTGTAGTCCGAGTAGGCCACCCGGACCAGGCCCGCCGGCGTCATCGCCACCGTGAGCTCCCCGAGCGGCGAGTCGACCGACGCGTAGGCCACGTCGAGCAGGCCCTCCTCGGCGGCGCGGGCGGCCAGGCGCGAGGCCAGGTCTCCGGACGGGCCGGACAGCTCGCCCGCGGCGGAGCGGATTGCCCTCTGCAGGTCGGTGGTCATCGATCCCATTCCTCTCTTAGGCGCTTCAGTCCTTCGTGCACGTTCCTGCGCGCCGCGTCCTCGCTCGAGTCGAGCAGCTCGGCAAGCTCGTCGTAGGGCATGCCGAGCACCGACCGGCAGTAGACCGCGGTGCGCTGCTTCGAGGGCAGGCCGCGGACGGCCTCCCAGAGCTCGTCGTCCCCCTCGGCGACCGCCGCGGGCGCCGCCACGCGCTCGGGCACGGCCGCCACGGGCAGCGGCCGGCGGCCGCGCGCGCGGTGCGCGTCGATCGCCTTGTTCTGGGCGATCTTCAGAAGCCAGCCGCGCAGGTTGTCCGCCCGCCGCAGCCGCGGGTACGCGCGCAGCGCGGAGATCCAGGTCTCCTGGAAGGCGTCGTCGGCGTCCACCGGTCCCGCCGTGGCGACGAGGAAGCGGTAGACGTCGGTCCGCTGGGCTTCGAAGACGGCCTGGAAGGGCGGAAGCTTCACGCCCATATGACGCTCCGGGCCCGTCTCCCGTGAGATCTCAGGAGCGGATGAACACGGGCGCGCCGAGCGGCATCCTCGAGATCAGCCACCGTGCCTCCTCGGAGCGGACCCGCATGCAGCCGAGGCTCACGGCCTTGCCGATGCTGCTCACGTCGGCGGTGGCGTGCACCGCCAGGCGGTCGCCGCCCGGCCAGTCCTCGGGCAGGTGCGTCTGGTGCCCGGTCAGCGCCAGCACGCAGCAGCCGTAGGGCGAGTCCTCGTCCGTGACCTTCAGCTTGTCCGTGACCGAGAAGCGCCCCAGCGGCGTGGTGTGGCCGGGCGAGCCGATCGCGATCTCGAACTTGCGGACGGTGTGGCCGTCCTTGCGCACGAACAGCTCGCGCTTCGACAGGTCCGCGTGCAGCGACCAGCGCACGCAGTCCACCCTCGCGCGCTCGCGCGGGATCCAGGCCACCTCGCCGTTCTTCAGCTCCGAGGCCTGCACGCCGAGCCAGTCGCCGCGCTGGCCCACCACTCCCAGCACGCGCGGCGAGCCCCACTCCGTCTGCCGCGTGATCCGCAGCCGCGGCTCGCCGCCGGGCTCGCTGAAGAGCACGGTCGACTCGCGCAGGTAGGCGGTCGAGTAGCAGTTCGAGGTCTGCGGGTCCGAGGCGAACGGGGCCTCGAGCGGACCGCCCTTCGCGGGGACGAAGTTGCGCGTGCCGTCGTCGGCCCGCTGCGGGCCGGAGCCGCCGGAGTCGCCGCCGCCGGACAGCTGCGTGGCCGCCATGATCGCCGCGGCGCCCACCAGCGCCGCCGCGCCCAGGGCGGCGAGCGTGAGCGCCCCGGTCCGCACGCGCCGTCCCGAGCCCTCGCCGCCGCGGCCCTCCGCGAGCATGCCGAGGACGGGCTCCTCGGGCGGGGGCTCGGGGTCCTTGACCGCCGTGAGCGGAGGCGGCGCGGGCTCCGGCTCCGGGTCCGGCTCCGGCGGGGGCGGCGGGACCGGCCGCAGCGGAACGGGCGCCGGCACCGGCTCGCCCGCACCGGCCGCTATCGGCGTGGCGGCGGGCTGGGCTCGGCTCGGGCCCCGGCTCCTGGCCCTCGGCCTCCGCCTCCGCCACCGCGAACTCACGGCCCGCGGCGGGCTCGATCCCGCTCCAGGTGCCGGGCTCGAGCAGCGCCTTCAGCACCGAGCCGAGGTCCTCCCCGCGCTGGACGCGCAGGTCGTCGGCGAGCCGCTCGATCGCCGCCGCTCGCCGGCGCGAGACCTCGGCCGGCTCGTAGTCGTACATCCGCGCGAGCGCCTCGTCGGGCACGCGGCGATGCAGGGACAGCGAGAGGATCTCGCGGTCCCTGGGTTCGAGGCGCTGCAGCGCCTCGGCGAGCTGTTCGGGGCGGATCATGAGCGGTGGAGGCCACCGTCAACGGTACTGAGGGGCCGGGTCGGAGAATTCAGGCGCCGAAAGGGCGCCGGCGCGCCGCTAGCGCGTGGCCGGACGGGCCTCGCGCGAGCCGGCGAGGAACGCCGCGGCCTCGGGCGCGGGCACCGGCGCCGAGAAGAGGTAGCCCTGGGCCTGCGTGACCTCCAGGTCGAGCAGCGCCTGGAGCTGCTCCTCGGTCTCCACGCCCTCGGCGAGGACCGTGAACCCGAGCGCCTGCGCCATCGCGACGATCGCGGAGACCAGCTCGCAGTCCTCTGGGCTCCGCGCCACGTCGGTCACGAAGGAGCGATCGATCTTGAGCTCCTCGATCGGGAAGCGCTTGAGGTACGAGAGCGACGACCAGCCGGTGCCGAAGTCGTCCATGGACAGGCGCACGCCGAGACGCTGGATCCGCTCCAGCGTGGCGAGGGTCTCGCCGCCCGGCTCGAGCAGGAGGCTCTCGGTGATCTCGAGCAACAGGCAGTCGGGCTCGAGCCCGCTGGCGGCCAGCGCCGCCGACACGGCCTCGGGCAGCCCCGGCTCGGCGATCTGGCGCGCCGAGACGTTCACCGAGATGGTCAGCGGCTTGCCCTCGAGCCCCGCGTTCCAGCGCGCCGCCTGCTCGCAGGCCTCGCCCAGGACCCAGCGCCCGATCGGGACGATCAGCCCGGTCTCCTCGGCCAGCGGGATGAAGTCGTCGGGGCGCACGATGGCCCCGTCGCGGTGCCAGCGAAGCAGCGCCTCGAAGCCGATCGTGCGGCGCGAGGGCAGCTCCACGATCGGCTGGTAGTACAGCTCCAGCTCTTCGCGCGCGCTCGCGTTCTCGAGGTCGCTCTCCAGCTCCAGGCGCTCGTGCGCCCTGATGTTCAGGCGCGAGTCGAAGAGCTTCACGGAGCCGGGCCCGAGGAGCTTCGCCTGGTGGCGGGCCGCGTCGGCGTCGCGGAGCACCTCCGACGGGTCGTCGCCGGAGCGGCCGAAGGCGACGCCGATGCTCGCGGTCACGCTGAGCGGCTCGCCCTCCACGAAGGTCGGCTGGCCCAGGTCCGAGGTCAGGCGTTCCGCGACGCGCAGCACGTCCGTCTCGTCCTCCACGTCCTCGCAGATGACCACGAACTCGTCGCTGGCGAAGCGCCCGACGGTGTCTCCCGGGCGGACCGACTGGTCGAGCCGGCGCGCCGCGGTCCGGATCACCTCGTCGCCGGCGGCGTGGCCGAAGGACTCGTTCACCTGCTTCATCCGGTCGAGGTCGATGAACAGGGCCGCCGTCGAGCGCCCCTCGCGGGTGCCCGCCGCCAGGGCCCGCGAGAGCTGCTCCATGAGCAGCGCCCTGTTCGGGAGGCTCGTGAGCTCGTCGTGGAGCGCGCGCCGCTTGAGCTCGGCCTCGTAGGTCTTGCGATCCGTCGCGTCCGCGGCCGGACACGACCCAGCCGCTGATCTCGCCGTCCTCGCCGCGCATCGGCGCGCCGCGGTAGCTCATCCAGCGGTGCCCGCCCTCGGGCCGCGGCACGCGGCACTCGAGCGTGGTCTCGTCGCCCTGGCGGCCGCGCTCGATGGCGGCTCGCCAGGCGGCGCGGTCCGCCGGGTCGAGGTTGGGCAGCGGCTCGTGCCCGACCGCCTCGGCGGCCGTGATCCCGTGGATGTCGGCCCAGCGCTCGTTGACGTAGACGCACTCCTCGGCGTCGTTCACCAGGCAGATCCCCACGGGCGAGGAGGTGGCGAGCGCGCGGAACTGCTCGTCGGTCTCGCGCAGCGCGCGGGCCCTGCGCCGCGCCACGAGCAGCGCGCGGTTCCGGAGCCGCAGGAGCGTGAACAGGACCAGGCTCACGATCACGCCGAGCAGGAGGGTCACGGCCGGGCCCACCCGTCCGCCCGGAGAGCGCGCCGACTCGGCGAGCGACGTGCGCAGGACCCACGGCCCGCCGGTCAGGTCGAGGCGGTCCTCGCGCTTGATCTCGTCGCGGTCGACGAACGGCGGCACCGGCTGCGCGGTGCTCCACGAGACCGCCTGCCCGGACGGCGAGAAGAGCACGGCGCGCCCGGTCGGCGCGAAGGCGCGCATGTCCTCGGCGAGGAAGGCACGCGACCTCAGCTTGAGCGCCACCCAGCCGTGGAGCGCGCGACGGCGAGCGCGGCGGCTCACGGGCGGGATCGCGCTCATGTAGACGGGCCGGACCATGGCGAGGTCGCCCGGCGCCCCGGTCCTGCGCTCGTAGGTGCGGGTGAGCACCGCGCGATCCTCGTCGCGCGCCCGCCGGAGCGCAGGCGGCAGCCCGCCGACGGTCGCGGCGCTCCGGCCCGGCCGCGCCCAGCCGTTCGGCGGCTCGGCGAACACGACGCGCGCGTTGGCCGGGCGGCCGCGGAGCCAGGCGATGCTGCGGGCCTCCGGCAGCCGGCGCTTCAGCTCGACCGCGTTCGCGAACGCCGAGAACTCGTCACGCGTGACCTCGTTCGAAGCCGCGAACAGCCCGGCTGCGCCCAGCAGCAGCTGATCGTGCCTGCGCACGTTCGCTGCGAGCCGCTGCGCCAGCTCCGCCGGAGCCCTGTGCGAGCCGCTCGGCGTTGTCGTCGCGCGCGGAATCGCGCCAGGCGAGCGCGCCGAGCACGGACGCGGCGATACCCGCGACCAGCACGAACCAGATCACCCCGGAGCGATCGTGGCGCTCCGCCTGCATGGGCCTCGAGGGCATTTCCACCTGCATCGGGCCCTGACCGCCGGGCCTTGAGCCTCCCGGGAGAGACCGTTCAGGAAGCCCTGATCCTGCGGGAGCCCTCGGAGAGCCGTCTGGGCTCCGGAGACGGCGACTTCGAGTCGGGCCGCGGGAGCGGCTCGCCGCATCCCGTGCAGCGGTCGAGGCTGGCCCAGTAGGCCACCGTGAAGTTCACGAGACCGCAGCGCAGGCAGTTCACGTAGGGCATGGGCACATCCTCTTCCGCGCCCGGCTCCGCCATCCTCCTGGCGTGGCGTTCGTGCTCACCCTGCTCGGGGCCATGCTGGCCGTGGCGCTCGAGCTCCTCGAGGCCCTGGCCATCGTGCTCGCGGTCGCGGTCAGCCGGCGCACGCGCGACGCCGTGATCGGCGCGGCCGCGGCGGTGGCCGTGTGCGTGCTGGCCGGCGCCCTGCTCGGCCCGGTGCTCGTGGCCAGGCTCGCCTCCGAGCCGCTGAAGCTCGTGATCGGAGTGGCCCTGCTGCTGTTCGGGCTCGAGTGGCTGCGCAAGGGCGTGCTGCGGCTGGCCGGCCGGCGGTCGCGCTCCTCGGCCTACGCCGAGTACCTGGAGGAGCGCGAGGCGCTGGCCGCCCCTCCGCCCGATGGGCCCGACTGGGCCGCGCGCACGGTCGCGTTCAAGGGCGTCCTGCTCGAGGGCCTCGAGGTGATCCTGATCGTGACCGCGCTGGCCGGGCCCGCCGACTCGCGCACACCCGCCCTGCTCGGAGCGGGGCTCGCCGTGGTGCTCACGATCGGCGTGGGCGTGGTGCTCCACCGGCCGCTCAGGCGCGTCCCGGAGACCGAGCTCAAGTACGCCGTGGGCATCCTCCTGTCGAGCTTCGGCACGTTCTTCGCCGCCGAGGGCCTCGACGTGGAGTGGCCCCTCGGCGACGCCGCGCTGCTCCTGATCGCCGCCGTGCTCGTCGGGGCGTCCCAGCTGATGGCGAACCGGCTGCGCCGGGCGCCGGTCGCGGTGCCGGCATGACCGTCCTCCGGCAGCTCCGCCTGCTGGTGCTCGGGGAGACGCGCTCGCTGCCGCTCGGGGTGGCGGCGGCCGTGCTGCTGGCCGCGCTCGTACGCGAGCTGGCCGGCCCGGACGGATGGTGGCGCGACGCCGGGGGCTGGCTGCTGCTCGCGCTGGTGCTCGTCGCGCTCTGGGTCTCGCTGCGCGGAGCCGCGCGGGCCAACACTTAGCGACCTCTTAGACGCCGGCGGGCCGACCGGCCTAGGCTTGGCCTGTGTTCGTTCACCTTGCAATCTCCACATGCGCTGGTCGCCGCGAGCGGCTCCGGCACCGCTCGTGGCCGGCATGGTCAAGTCGCAGGCGAGCGGCGACACGGTTCGCCGCCACCAGTCGGAGCGCCGAACGCGCCTGCTCCGCCGCTTCCTCAGCCGCGGAAAGCTCGACGAGTGGATCGACCTCCTCCGCCTGCGGCTCGACACCTTCCCGCGCGGGCGCTACCAGCCGATCGCCGCGCTCCCGGGCCGGGTGGCGAAGCGGGCCGAGGGATCGCTGACGCGCTGGGAGGCGATCGCACCGGTGGCTTCCGAGCTCGGCGTCCGGACGGCCGTGGACATCGGGGCCAACGAAGGCTTCTTCTCGATCCAGCTCGGCGCCCAGGGCGTGACCACCGTCGCGCTCGAGGCCGCCCCGCCCAACCAGCGCACCGCCATGCTCGCCATCCGGCGGAGCAGGCTCGACAACGTGGGCCTGCTCTCGTTCGCCGTGCGCGACGAGACGGTCGCGCTGGTGCCGCCCGCCGACTGCACGCTCTTCCTCTCGCTCTGGCACCACCTCGTGCGCGACGACGGGCTCGAGATGGCCACCTCGCTCACGGAGCGGATCTGGGCCAAGACCGGGAAGGTCATGTTCTTCGACACGGGCGAGGACGAGATGCCGCCGAGCTTCGGCCTGCCCGAGATGACCCCCGACGCGCGCACCTGGCTCGAGAGCTACCTCTCCTTCACGTGCGCCGGCGCCGAGGTGCGCCATCTGGGCACCCACGCCGCGTTCGACGCGGACGGGAACCCCTGCCGCCGCAACCTGTTCGCGGTGGTTCGCCGGGACCGGTAGCCGGGTAGCTTCCCTCCCGCAACCGAGGGAGGAACAGATGGCGACTATCGACCGCGCGCCCCGGCAGCGGATCCCGCGCGACCCTGAGGACGACTACACGCGCGAGGCCGCCGAGGCGCGCCGCGCCTTCGTGGAGGAGCAGACCGGGGCGGCGCTCGAGCACGTGTCGCACTACTCCGCGGACCCGGCGAGCATGGCCGGGAACGTGGAGCACTTCACCGGGGTCGCCCAGGTGCCGATCGGCGTGGCCGGGCCGCTGCTCGTGGACGGCGAGCACGCCCGCGGCGAGTTCTACGTGCCGCTCGCCACGGCCGAGGGCACGCTCGTGGCGAGCTACAACCGCGGCATGAAGACGCTCTACGAGGCCGGCGGCGTCCGCACCACCGTGATGGACGACGCCATGCAGCGCGCACCGGCGTTCGTGTTCGAGTCGGCCCGGGAGGCGCGCGCCTTCGGGGAGTGGCTGACCGAGAGCTTCGACGACATCAAGGCCGCCGCGGAGACCACGACCCGCTCCGGGAAGCTGCGCGACATCGAGCAGTACTCGGCCAGCCGCATCCTCTTCACGCGCTTCAACTACACGACGGGCGACGCCGCGGGCCAGAACCTCACGGGCAAGGCGACCGCGGCGGCGTGCGCCTGGATCACGTCGAACTACGAGGGCATCGCGCGCTTCTACCTCGAGTCGAACTTCGCGACCGACAAGAAGAGCTCGCAGGTGAACATGCTGCGCACGCGCGGCAAGCGGGTGGTGGCCGAGGCGACCGTTCCCGCCGAGCTGATCCCGAAGCACATGCACTCCACGGGCGAGCAGCTCTTCGCCGCGCGCCAGGTGTCGAACCTCGGCGGGTTCATGTCGGGCGTGAACAACAACGGCGCGCACTCGGCGAACGGCATCACGGCGCTGTTCATCGCCACCGGCCAGGACGTGGCGAACGTGGCGGAGTCGTCGGCGGCCTTCGCCTACTCGGAGCTGCAGCCGAACGGCGACTACTACTACTCGGTCACGATCCCGTCGCTGATCGTGGCCACCTACGGCGGCGGCACCGGGCTCGCCACCCAGCGCGAGTGCCTCGAGATGCTCGGCTGCTACGGCGACGGGCAAGGTGCGCAAGCTGGCCGAGATCGTGGCCGCGACCGTGCTCTGCGGCGAGCTGTCGCTCGGCTCCGCGATCGTGGCCGAGGAGTGGGTGCGCGCGCACGACCTGCTCGGCCGCAACCGTCCCAGCTAGGGTGAGCGGGGTGAGGCTGAGGAGCTGCATCGCCGCGTCGGCGCTCGCCTGGGCGGGGCTGGCCGGCAGCGCGCACGCCGAGGACATCGTCGTGAAGTCCTTCGACGGCACCCCGATCGTGGCCCACTGGTTCCCCAACCCGTCGCTGGCGGCGGGCAAGCGCGCGCCGGTGGTGCTCAACGGGCCGGGCTGGAGCCAGCCGGGCGAGAACGACCCGTCGAAGGGCGCGATCAAGCGGCTGCACGACCTCGGCTACAACGTCCTCACCTGGGACCCGCGCGGCTTCGGCGCCTCCGGGGGCGAGGCCACGATCAACGCCCCGCAGGTGGAGGGCCGCGACGT
The DNA here is from genome assembly GCA_963768465.1 of uncultured Thermoleophilaceae bacterium. Taxonomy (GTDB): domain Bacteria; phylum Actinomycetota; class Thermoleophilia; order Solirubrobacterales; family Thermoleophilaceae; genus JACVRW01. The sequence goes on from CAVYIA010000007.1 coordinate 148,978, forward strand.
GCGCGCGCTGATCAGCCGGATGGCGCAGCGAGCCGGAGGTCCGCCTCGACAAGAAGGGCGACCCGCGCGTGGGCATGACCGGCGGCAGCTACGGAGGCGGCATCCAGCTCTCCACCGCCGGGATCGACCGGCGCATCGACGCGATCGTGCCGGTGGTCGCGTGGCACTCGCTCGAGACGAGCCTCTACAAGGACCGCACCTTCAAGCAGGGCTGGAACACGCTGCTCTACGGCATCGGGTTCGCCAACGCCACGAACGGCGGGCTCGGCGGCGGCCCGGCGGGCGTCCAGACCGGCGGCCTCGATCCGCACATCACATCGGCCTACAACAGCGCCCAGGCCACGGGCACGCTGAGCGCGGAGGACGAGCAGTGGTTCCGCGACCGCGGCCCCGGCAACGCCACCATCAGCAGGGTCAGGGCCCCGACGCTGCTCGTCGGCGGCACCGTGGACACGCTCTTCCCGCTCGACGAGGACGCGCGGATCTACAGGCTGCTCAAGCTCGCGCGGCACGCCGGTGAAGATGTTCTGGTTCTGCGGCGGCCACGGCCAGTGCGCCGAGGGCAACGGCGGCGAGCCCGGCGCGGGCCTCGACGTGGGCTCGATCCTCGGCAGCGGCGGCGGCGACCCGCGCCTCGAGGCCGCCAGCGCAGCCTGGCTCGCGCACTACCTGAAGGGCGACGAGAGCGTGGACACCGGCCCCGGGTTCGAGTTCCGCTCGGACGACGGCAAGTACCGCGTGGCGCCGCAGTACCCGGTGCTGCCCGGCAAGCCGGTGAAGGGCCGCGGCTCGGGCACGCTCGCGATCTCGCCGGGCGCGACCTCCGGCGGCGCCACCGCGGCGACCGCGGCGGCCGCCGGCGCGATCGACGTCCCGGTGACGGTCCGAAGGGCCGGCCAGCTGCTCGGCCCGCCGAAGGTCACGATCACCTACACGGGCACCGGCACGCCCGGCACGACGCGCGTCTTCGCGCAGCTCGTGAACCTGGACCGCGGCGTGGTCGTGGGCAACCAGTCCCTCCCCGTCCCCGTGACGCTCGACGGCAAGCGGCACACGATCTCCCGCCGGCTCGTGCCGATCGCGTCCACCGCGAAGGCGGGGGCGCGCTACCAGCTTCAGCTCGTGGCCGGCTCGGCCATCTGGGCCGGCCAGCGCGCCACGGGCACGCTGCAGGCGTCACGCATCAGCGTGGAGCTCCCGGTGGCGAGCCGCAGCGGCCTCGGCGCCCGCGGCCGGCGCTGCAGCACGGCACGCAGGTTCGCCGTGGTGCTCCCGAGGAAGCTCCGCCGGCAGATCGTGAGCGGCCGCGTGCTGCTGCACGGCAAGCGCGTTGCCCGCTTCGGCCCGGGCGGCAAGGGCGGGCGCTTCCGCTTCGCCCGCTCGGCTCAGGGCAAGCAGGCGCTCCGGCTGGTGCTGCAGCTGAGCGACGGCCGCACCGTGAAGCGCACGGGCAGCGCCTTCCTCTGCGGGCCCGGCAGCTAGCGCCTGGCGACCTTCCCCAGGAACGGGATCAGGTTCTTCACGAAGTCGTTCTTCGGGCTCGCCGAGTTCGGGTCGTTGTGCGAGTAGGTGGTGTGCCTGTCGATCAGCTTCAGGTTCCGCTTCGGGATCCCGGACTGGCTCGCCAGCGCCCGCGCCGCGTCCAGCACCCGCTGGCCGCCGAGCGCCGCGCCGAAGGCGTAGATCCGGAGCTTCCGCGACAGGTCGTCGCCGTGCGTCGCGTGCACGTCCAGCACCTCCTGCGCCGGGTTCGCGTTGCCGGCCGCCACGGCGCCCGAGTCGATCGTCAGGCGCAGCGGGTGGTACCAGGCGGTGCCGTCGAGGCTCTTGAGGCCGAAGCCCGAGAACATCGTGGCGTAGCGGCGGATCGGCGTCAGCTCGCCCGCCCGCTCCCAGCCGCGCGGGTCGCCGCTCGACGCGAGCCGGCCGAGGTGCGCCTGCGCGGCGATCAGCCCGTCCGGCGAGGTCTCGGTGTCGAGGGCGTACCCGTACTGCCCGAGGTTCGTCGGCGCGACCGGCGGCTTCAGGTTCGCCGGCAGCAGCGGCCACGCGTAGCCGAGCGACGGGCTCGTTCGGGTACTGCAGCGCGGCGAGCGCGCCGGACGTGTTGAACAGCCCGGTGTACGGGGCGGGGATGCCGCCGAACGTCAGCCAGGGCGAGCTGCCCTGGAGGTCCGTGAGGCGCTGGTTGGCGTCCTCGACGGTGATCGGCGTCGGGACTGCTGCCGCCGTCGATGAAGACGAGGCCGGACAGGCCCTTCGCGCCCGGCGTCCCCTTGAAGTCCCAGGTGGCGTACGCGGTCGTGATCGGAGCCGCCGAGCGAGTGGCCGCCGACCACGACCTTGCCGCCGCGCTTCTCGGCGCTCTTGACGACGCGCCGCAGGTCCTGGATCTCGGTGTTCATGCCCCACTGCTTCGCGTAGCTCACGTCCTCGGAGATGAACTGGAAGTGCTTCGTGATGCTCGGGTTGGTGAGCCAGCCGAGGTAGTAGTCGAAGGTCTCCTGCTCGGTCGCCTTCCCCGCCTTCGCCCGGTTGAACACCGAGTGGTCCTCGAGCAGGTTCTCGCGCCGCTCGACCGACCAGACCTGCCAGCCCTTCGCCCTGCTCACCACGTCCTTCGCGAGCGGCACGAAGTAGGCGGCGCTGGCCGACGTGCCCGGGTTCAGCACGAGCACGTTGCGGGCCTTCTTCGAGCCGACCTTGAGGATGCCGACCTTGTTGTACTTCGCCGGCGTGCCGGGCGACTTGTAGCCCGCGATCCGCTTGAAGGAGACGGGGACCTTGGCGGCTGCCGAGGCGGGCAGCGCCACGCAGACGAGCGCGACTGCGGTGACGATCAGGGTCCTGCTGCGCATGGGTCTCCTCCCGTGGGTACCGGCTGAGCTGCGCATCATCGCGCCTGCGGACACGCGCCGCCAGTCCGCAACCGCCCAGACTTTCCCGTGTTCGATGTGCATATGCACAACAGCACGCGCCCGCGCGACGCCGTCCGCCAGATCGTCGAGCGAACGGATCTCGACCGCTTCACCGAGCGGATCCTGGACAGCTTCTGGGACCGGCCCGAGTACCGGCGCTTCCGGCCGCCGCGCGAGGACGTCCGTGCCTGGGTGCGCTGGAACATCGACCTGGTGGTCCGCTGGCTCGTGGACGACAGGCGGCCCGAGCGAGGCCGACCTCGAGCGCTTTCGCGACCGCGCCCGCGACCTCGCCGCCGAGGGCATGCCCGCGGACGTGGTCCCGGCCAACTTCCGGCATGGCGCGCGCAGCGCCTGGGCCGCGCTGCTCGAGGCCGCGCGCGACGACGAGCGGCTCGCCCTGCTCGACAGCGCCGACCTGCTGTTCGAGTTCGTCGATCGCGTGTCGCAGGTGTTCTCCGACACCTACGAGACGGCCGGGCCGCCACTGTCGGCGTCCGAGGAGGAGACCGCCGCGCGCACCCTGCTCGAGCGGCTCTGCTCGGCGAAACCGCTCGCGGCCGAGGACCACCGCCTCGCTGACCGGCTCGGCTTCGATCTCAACGGCGCGCACCGGCCGTTCGCGCTCGCGGCGGCCCCGCTTGCCGCGCGCGAGCACGCCGAGCTCGCCGAGGCGCTGCGGGTGCGCGGCGTGCTGGCCACGGCGGAGGGCCGCCGTGTCGTCGGGCTCGCGGGCACCCGCACCGACTGGACGGAGCTGCCGCTCGCGCCCGAGGCCACCTACGCGCGAGGCGGCGCCGTGCCGCGCGGCGAGCTGGCCGAGGCGCTCGACGAGCTGCGTGCCGTCGTCGGAGCTCGCGGCGCGGCGCGGCCGGACTGGGGAGGTGGACGTGGACGACCACCTGGCCGAGCTGCTGCTCAGGGCGCCCCGGGGATCGCGGCGCGGCTGCGCGAGCGCGTCTACGGGCGGCTCGCCGCGAGCGACCCCGAGCTCGTGCGCACGCTCGACGTCCTCGTGGCGCACGACTTCGACCGCGGCGCCGCGGCGGCGGCGCTGCCCGTGCACAGGAACACGCTGGGCAACCGGATCAAGCGGATCCGCGCGATCACCGGCCTCGACGTGGACGCGGCCGCCGGGGGAGGTCTCCTCTGGCTCGCGTGGCTCGAGCGCTCAGCCGCCGAGCCGTCCGTGTGACCGCAGCAGCTCCAGCACGACATCGTGCGGCAGCGCCTCGGCCACCCGGCCCTCGCGCCCGCTGGTCGTCTCGGCCGTCCAGAGCGCGCTGAGCACGGCCTCCTCCGTCGCCTCCACGGCCGCGGTGAACAGCCCGTCCAGGCTCGAGCGCGGCGCTCCCGGCGCCGGCGCCGCCCCGCGCGGCACGCGCGAGGACACCGAGAACGCCATGAAGATCTCGCCGCTGCCGTCGTGGGCGACCGAGCCTGTGCGCGCGAGGCCGAGGCCCGCGCGCCGCGCCAGGCGCTCGAGCTGAGCCGAGGTCATCGGCGCGTCGGTGGCCACCACGACGATGCAGCTGCCGGCGGGCTCCGGGCCCCAGCCGCTGCCGCCGATCAGCCGGCCCACGGGCACGCCGCCCACGAGCAGGTCGGAGCGGGCGCCGAAGTTCGCGAGCACGAGGACGCCGACCGTCGAGCCGTCGGGAGCCACGCGGCTGCCCGTGCCGATGCCGCCCTTCCACTCGAAGCACATCATCCCGGTGCCGGCACCCACCGCTCCGGTCGCGACCTCGCCCGAGGCGTTCGCCAGCGCGCGCGCCGCGTCAGCCGCCTCGACCTGGACCACGCGCGCGTCGTTCAGCCAGCTGTCGTCGCACTCGCCGACCACCGGGATCACCACCTCGTCCACGCCGACCTTCGGGTCGGCGGCGATCGCCGCGGCCACGGCGCCGTCGTACACGCGCCCGACCGACATCGTGGCCGTGAGGAAGACCGGCGTGTCGAACGTGCCCCACTCGCGGATCTCGTGCGAGCCGGTGAGCTCGCCCGCGCCGTTCAGCACGGCCACGCCCGCGGGCACCGGCTCGGCGACGAGCGAGGCAGGGTCGCCGGGCAGGATCGCGGTCACGCCGCTGCGCGCCGTGCCGCGCCCGGCCGGCGGGTCGGGCTCGTCGCGGACGACGGTCACGTGGCCGACCCGCACGCCGCGCACGTCGGCGATCGACGACGACGGTCCCGGCTCGAGCCCGCCGATCCGCAGGCCGTGGTCGCGCAGGCTGCGGGCGTCCATACGGGCGGACCCTACCTCCGGTTACGCTCGCGCCGTGGGAGGACTCGCGATGCCGGTCGTCTGGAGCGACAGCCACCGCCTGCACGACCCGGGCGGCGAGATCTGGGTGGGCGTGCGCATCCCCGGCACCGAGGTGCCGGAGCGCGCCGAGCGGATCCGCGAGCACCTGGAGGGCGGCGGCGCGCGCTTCGTGGACGCCGAGCCGCAGCCGGACGACGCCGTGACGAGCGTGCACGACTCCGGAGCTCGTGGACTACCTCGCGCGCGCGTGGGACGACTGGGAGGCCGCCGGGCTCACGCGGGATCCCGGGCAGGATCGCGTGGTCCCCTACCTGTTCCCGCACCCGGCGCTGTTCGGGGCGGGCGAGCGGCCGCGCGTGGCGACCGCGATGTCGGCGCGGGCCGGCCAGTACGCCTACGACACGATGACCCTGATCGGCCCCACCACGTGGCAGGCGGCGCGCGCCGCGCTCGACGGCGCGGTCACGGCCGCCGGCCTCGTGCTCGGCGGCGAGCGCGCCGCATACGCCTGCTGCCGCCCGCCCGGCCACCACGTGACGCGCTCCTGCTTCGGCGGCTCCTGCTACCTCAACAACGCCGCGGCCGCCGCCGCGCGGCTGCGCGCCGGCGGGCTGAGCCCGGTGGCGGTGATCGACATCGACGCCCACCACGGCAACGGCACCCAGGCGATCTTCTGGGAGGACCCCGAGGTGCTCACGGCGTCGGTCCACGTGGATCCGGGCGCCGGCTGGTTCCCCCACTTCCTCGGCTTCGAGGAGGAGACCGGCGCGGGCGCGAACCGCAACGTCACGCTCGCCCCCGGGACCGGTGACGAGGGCTGGACGGCGGCCGTCCGGACGCTCGCGGACTGGGTGGCGGGCCACGGGGCCGAGGCGCTCGTGGTGGCGCTCGGCGTGGACGCGGCCGGGGGCGACCCCGAGAGCCCGCTCGACGTGACGGCGGACGGGTACCGCGAGGCGGGCCGCGTGCTCGGCGCGCTCGGCCTCCCGACCGTGGTGGTGCAGGAGGGCGGCTATGACCTGGACGAGATCGGGCGGCTCGTGCACGAGACGCTCGCCGGAATGGAGGAGGGCGCGCGTGGGTGAGGGATCGATCTGGGTCGGCACGGACGAGCACGAGGGCGTGCTCGCGCAGCCGCGCAAGGACCTGAAGCCGCCGCCGCACTGGCGGCTCGAGGCGGTGGCGCGGACCCCGCGGCCGCGCTCGCTCACGATCGCCGGCGACCGCCGCAGCGCGGTGATGATCGAGGACGCCGAGACCTCCGACGTCTGGCTGCTCGACCTGGAAGCCGGCGGGGCGCCCGAGCGCCTCACGACCGGCCGCGACCCGATGCCGTACTGGGAGGACGTGGAGCCGCGCCTCTCGCCCGACGGCGAGACGGTGGCCTACGCGGACGAGGGCCACGTGTGGCTCGTGCCGGTGGCCGGCGGCCCGCCGCGCAAGCTGGTCGAGGGCTCGAGCCCGGTCTGGACGCCCGACGGGCGGATCGTGATCGGCGTCGAGCGCGACGACACGTCCCGGCTCGCCGTGGTCGACGCGGACGACGCCTGGCCGCGGCGGCTCGCGACCTCTCACGGCGACCTCGACGCATACGGCGACGAGGGCGACGCCGCCGTGTCGCCCGACGGCACCGAGGTGGCCTACATGTTCTGGCCGCGCGAGGACCTGAAGCGCGGCGAGATCCGCGTGGCCGCCATCGACGGCGGCGCGGTGCGCAGCGTGGCCTCCGTCCCCGGGATGATGGCCGACTCGCCCGCCTGGTCCCCGGACGGGAGCACGATCGCCTACCGCTCCGAGAGCAGCGGCTTCCACGAGCTGCACCTGGTCGGGAGCGACGGGTCCGGCGAGCGCCGGCTGACGAGCGCCGAGGCCGACCACTCGCAGGCGGAGTGGCACCCGGACGGCGACCGGCTCGTGGCGGTCCGCGGCCGGCGCAACCGCTTCGACCTCGTGGTCGTGAACGCGTCCGACGGGTCGGCCGAGGTGGTCGCCGAGGGAGGCACCTGGAGCTACCCGCACTGGACCGCCGCGGGCGGGATCGTGGCGGCGTACGAGGACCACGCCACCGCACCGGAGCTGCGCACGGCGGAGCCGGGCGGCGCAGGCGCGCACGATCCACGCCCCGGCGCCGCGCGCGATCCGCTCGGCGCCCCACGCCGCGCTCGAGGACGTGGTGTTCCCCACCTTCGACGGGCGCGAGATCCCGGGCTTCCTCATGCGCCCGCGCGACGCGGGGATGGGCAGCCCCGTGCCGGCGGTCGTCTACCCGCACGGCGGCCCGACCGACGCCTACACGGACGCCTGGGACGGCCACGCCCAGTACTTCGTGGACCGCGGGCTACGCCTGGCTGGCCGTGAACTTCCGCGGCTCGACCGGGTACGGCCGCGACTTCGAGCGCCTCAACCACGACGACTGGGGCGTGGGCGACACGAAGGACTGCCTCGCCGCGGCGGACTTCCTGCGCACGCTCGACTGGGTCGACGGCGAGCGGCTCGGCATCTTCGGCGCGAGCTACGGCTCCTACATGGCGCTGCTGGCCGTGACCGACGACCCCGAGTACCGCTTCCGCTGCGCCGTCTGCAAGTACGGCGACTGCGACATCACGACCTCGTGGGCCCAGGGCGACCGCGAGGGGGTGCAGGACCTCGACCGGATGATGGGCCCGCCCTCGGGCGCGCGCGACGCGTACATCGCGGGGTCGGCCTACCACCGGCTCGAGAACGTGCGGGCGCCGCTCCTGGTGGCCCACGGCGAGCAGGACATCCGGGTGAGCCCGAAGCAGTCGGAGCAGCTCACGGCCCGGCTCCGGCAGCTCGGCAAGACGTTCGAGTACGTGACCTACCCGACCGAGGGCCACGGGCTGCTGCGCGCCGGGCCGCAACTCGACTTCTACACACGACTCGAACGTTTCCTTAACTGGACTCTGATGTGAGCGCCGTGAGATAGTCCCTTGTCTCAATTGGTCCAAAATAGGGAGAGGACTCGCTTGCGCCCCATTCACCGCCGCATCCTGGCCGTAGCCATGCTCGTGGCCGCCCTGATCATCGGTCTCACGACGGTCAGCGCGCAGGGTCAGGGCGGGTCCGTGACGTTCGACGTCGGGCGAGCCCCAGGGCATCGACAGCATGAGCCCGCTGATCGGCGTCGTGGTGCCCGCGTTCGAGGCGTGGAACATCCAGTACGCCACGCTCACCGACAAGGCGGCGAGCGACTTCCACACCATCCCGGGCCTCGCCGAGTCCTGGAAGGGCTCGGACGACAAGCTCACCTGGACCTACAAGCTGCGCCCCAACCTGAAGTGGTCGGACGGCAAGCCGCTCACGTCCGAGGACATCGCCTGGAACGTGAACACCTCCCGCAAGGAGGAGTGGCTGAACCACTCCGCGGTGACCGCGAACCTGACCGCGACGGCGCCCGACCCGCAGACGGTCGTGATCAAGACCTCCGTGCCGGATCCCAAGCTGCCGACGATGGACGTCTACATCCTGCCCAAGCACATCTGGGGCAAGCATGAGCGCGGACGAGCGCGACAAGTACGCGGGCGAGGACGGCGTGGGCTCGGGCCCGTTCGTGCTCGACAAGTTCGAGAAGGGCCAGTTCGCCCGCTTCAAGGCGAACAAGTACTACTGGGCCGGGAAGCCCGCGGTCGACACGGTCGTGATCCGGAAGTTCAACAACCCGGACGCGATGGTCGCCGCGCTCAAGACCGGTGAGCTCGACGCCGCCTGGGACATCCCCGGCGCCGCCTTCAACCAGCTCAAGAACGACGACGACTTCGTGACGAACGAGGGCTACCAGGGCTCCTTCTCCGAGGTCGCGATCAACGGCGGCGACGGCCTGAAGAAGCCGCATCCGGCGCTGGCGGACATCGAGGTCCGAAAGGCGATCGCGCACGCGATCGACAAGAAGACGCTCGTCGCGCGGGTGCTGGACGGCATCGGCAAGCCGCTCGAGACGATCAGCCCCTCCGCCAACCCGGAGTGGGTCCCCGACCTGAGCGAGGACCAGGTCTACGACTTCGACCTGGACAAGGCGAAGCAGATCCTCGAGGACGCCGGCTACAAGGACACGAACGGCGACGGCGTGCGCGAGATGCCGAACGGCGGCGAGCCGCTCAAGTTCACCTACTACGCCCGCTCCGACGGCGAGACCGGCCCGAAGGTCGCCGAGTTCGTCCGCGGCTGGCTGGACGAGATCGGGATCGCCACGACCGAGAAGATCGCGAGCGACAGCGAGCTCACGCCCGATCATCGGCAAGGGCGACTACGACATGTTCGCGTGGGGCTGGACGCCCTACGTGGACCCGGACACGATGCTCGACTACATGACCTGCAAGCAGGTCGCGGCCGACCCGGACGACCCGACCAACTACTACAACGACGCGAACTACTGCGACCCGGAGTACGACAAGCTCTACCAGCAGCAGAAGGTCGAGCTCGATCCCGAGAAGCGGCGAGGAGATCGTGCACGAGATGCTGACCCGCTGGCAGCAGTCGGCCACCTACAACGTCCTCTGGGAGGAGCCGGAGACGATCGCCTACCGCAAGGACCGGTTCACCGGGCTGGACCCAGCAGCCGGCCAAGACGGGGCCGGTGCTCTTCTCGAACACCTCGCCGACGTACGCGAAGCTGAAGCCGGTGTCCGCCAGCGCGAGCGGTGACGACGACGGCGGCGGAAGCGGCGGCATCATCGCGATCATCGCGGCCGCCGTGCTCGTCCTCGGCGGCGGAGCCTTCGTTCCTCTCCAGGCGGAGGAGCGCGGACGAGAGGGAGTGACCGCCGGCTTCATCTCGAAGAAGGTCCTGGGTGCGCTCGTCACCCTGATCTTCGTCGTCTGCTTCAACTTCTTCCTGTTCCGGGTCGTGGATGCCGACCCGGTGGCGAACCTGTTCCGGGGCAAGGAGCTGTCGCAGACGCCAGCGCGCCGAGCTGCAGGGAGCAGTTCGGGCTGAACGGCTCGCAGGGCGAGCAGTTCGTCAAGTACCTCGGGCAGACCGCCCAGCTGAACTTCGGGCGCTCCTACTCCACCAACCAGCCGGTCTGGGACGAGATCAAGAGGAAGGCGGGCGCGACGATCGCGCTGGTCGGGATAGCCGCGGTGCTCTCGGCGGTGTTCGGGATCATGCTCGGCATCGCCGCCGCCTGGCGAAGACGCACGAAGGCCGACTACGGCATCACGGCCTTCACGATGGGCGCCTACTCCATGCCCGAGTTCTGGCTGGGGATGCTGCTGCTCACCTTCTTCTCGGTGAAGCTCGGCTGGTTCCCCGTCGGCGGGATCACCGACCCTGACTCGAACGACACCGGGCTCGCGAAGCTCGCCGACCAGGCGCACCACATGTTCCTGCCGGCGCTGACGCTGACGCTCGCCTACCTCGGCGAGTACACGATCATCATGCGCTCGTCGCTGCTCGACACGATGCGCGAGGACTACCTCGTGCTCGCGCGCGCGAAGGGCCTGCGCGACGTGCTCGTCCGCAACCGCCACGCTGTCCCGAACGCCCTGCTGCCGGTGGTCGCGCTGATGGCCATCAACTTCGGCTTCGTGCTGTCGGGGGCGATCGCCATCGAGGCGATCTTCTCGTGGCCCGGGCTCGGCCTCGCCACCTACGAGGCGCTCAAGGGCCCGGACCTCCCGATGCTCCAGGGCCTGTTCCTCGTGTTCAGCGCCTCGGTGATCCTCTTCAACCTGATCGCCGACCTGCTCTACGCGTAGCTCGACCCGCGGGTGAGGACGTCGTGAGCGCGATCGCCGCGGCCCCCTCGGCCCGGCGCATCGCCTGGCTGCGGCGGAGGCGAGCGGTGGCGCGCGCCTGGCGCGACTACCGCGGCCACCTGCCCGGGATGGTCGGCCTCGTGCTCCTGGTGCTCGTCGTCGCGATGGCGCTGTCGGCGCCGCTGCTCGCGGACGAGGCGGGCCTCAAGGCGATCAACTCGACGGGCAACCCGACCTGGGCCAGCCCCTCCGAGTTCGGCCCGCTGGGCACGGACGGGCTCGGCCGCGACGTGATGACGCAGTTCATCTGGGGGTCGCGGATCAGCCTGCTCGTGGGGCTCGCCGCCACGATCCTCGCGATGGTGATCGGCTCGGTGGTGGGCATCACGGCCGGCTTCTTCGGCGGCGCCGTGAGCGCCGTGCTGATGCGCGTGACCGAGTGGTTCCTCGTGATCCCGTTCCTGCCGCTCGCGATCGTGCTGGCGGCGATCCTGGGCCCGTCGGTCCAGAACATCATCCTCGTCATCGGGATCACCTCGTGGCCGTCCACGACGAGGTTGATCCAGGCGCAGGTGCTCACGCTCAGGGAGCGCGACTACGTGGACCGCAGCCGCGCCCTCGGCGCGTCCAACTGGCACCTGATGTCGCGCCACATCCTGCCGAACGTCTCGCCGCTGATCCTCGCCAACACGACGCTCACCGTGCCGATCGTGATCCTCTCCGAGGCCACCCTGTCGTTCCTCGGGCTCGGCGACCCGTCGAACGCGTCCTGGGGCAAGATGCTCGACGACGCATTCGAGAGCGGCGCGGTCACGCTCGAGGCCTGGTGGTACTTCGTGCCGCCCGGCCTCGGGATCCTGGTGGTGGTGCTCGCCTTCACGCTCGTCGGGCAGGCGCTCGAGGAGATCCTCGACCCGCGGCTCCGGGACAAGCACGGATGAGCGAGCACGTGCCGCTCCTCTCGGTGCGCGACCTCCACGTGACCTACGCGGCGGCCGGCACGCCGGTGCCCGCGGTCCGGGGCGTGAGCATGGAGCTCGACGTGGGCGAGACGCTCGGGCTGGCGGGCGAGTCGGGCTGCGGCAAGTCGTCGCTCGCCGGCGCGCTGCTGCGGCTGCTGCCGCAAGGCGCCGAGGTGACGGGGGAAGTGCTGCTCGACGGCGAGGACGTCCTGGGCATGAAGCCCGGCCGGCTGCGCGCGGTGCGCTGGACGGACATGGCGATCGTCTTCCAGGGCGCGCTGCACACGCTCAACCCGGTCCAGCGGGTCGGCGACCAGATCGGCGAGGCGATCCGTCTCCATCGCACCCCGGGCCAGGGCAAGGTGAGCGAGCGGGTCGGGGAGCTGCTCGAGCTGGTGGGCCTGCCGGCGCGGCGCGCCCGCGACTACCCGCACCAGCTCTCCGGCGGGCAGCGCCAGCGCGTGCTGATCGGCCTCGCGCTCGCGTGCGAGCCGCGGCTCCTGATCGCCGACGAGCCCACCACCGCGCTCGACGTGATGGTCCAGGCGCAGGTGCTGCGGCTGCTCGAGGACCTCCAGGAGCGCTTCGGGCTGGCGACCATCTTCATCACGCACGACCTCTCGACGCTCGCCTCGGTGTGCAAGCGGCTGGCCGTGATGTACGCGGGGCGTGTCGTCGAACAGGGGCCGAGCCGCGAGGTGTTCGCCGGGCCCACCCACCCGTACACACGTGCGCTCGCGGGCGCCTTCCCCGTGATCGGCGACCAGGCGTTCCGGATGGCGCCGGCCGGGCTCCCCGGCGACCCGCCCGACCCGCGCCACCTGCCGGACGGCTGCCCGTTCCACCCGCGCTGCCCGGCGGCGGTCGAGGCGTGCTCGTCGACTCCGGTCGAGCTGTGGCCCGCCGGGCCTGACCGCGCGGCTGCCTGCATCCACGCCCCCGGCGCCCCGGTGCCGGCATGAGCGAGAACGGCGCGCTGCTCGAGGTCAGCGGCCTCAAGGTCGAGTTCAAGGGCCGCCACGGCGTGGCACGCGCGGTCGATGGCGTGGACTTCGCCATGAAGAGCGGCGAGATCGTGGCCCTGGTTGGCGAGTCCGGCTGCGGCAAGACCACCCTCGCGCGCTCGATCATGGGCCTGCAGCGGCCGCTCGCCGGCGAGATCCGCGTCCGCGGCGAGGCGCTCCGCTACAACCGCCGCTCGCTGCTCGAGCACCGGCGCTCCGCGCAGATGATCTTCCAGGACCCCACGGGCGCGCTGAACGCGCGGCAGACGATCTACGAGGCCGTGGCCGAGGGCGTGCGCATCCAGAAGCTGCCCGGCAGCGAGGAGGAGCTCGTGGCGGAGGGGCTCTCGCGCGCGGGCCTGCGGCCGCCCGAGCAGTTCTTCACCCGCTACCCGTACGAGATCTCGGGCGGCCAGCGCCAGCGCGTGATCATCGCCGGGGCGATGGTGCTGAACCCGAGCCTGCTGGTGGCCGACGAGCCGGTGTCGAGCCTCGACGCCTCGATCCGCGGCGAGATCCTCGCGCTGATGCTGAAGCTCGTCCGCGAGACCCACGTCGGGATCCTCGTGGTGACCCACGACCTCGGGCTCGCCTGGAACGTGGCCGACCGCGTGGCCGTGATGTACCTCGGCCGGATCGTCGAGGAGGGGCCGACCGAGGAGATCCTGAGCGAGCCGAAGCCACCCCTACACGCGCGCGCTGCTCTCGGTCGTGCCCGAGATCGAGCAGATGGACCAGCAGATCCTCAGCGGCGAGGCGCCCGACCCCACGCGCATCCCCTCGGGCTGCCGCTTCCACCCGCGCTGCCCGCTCGTGGAGTCGGGGCAGGCGGCCACGATGGGCATCGAGGAGCGCTGCCGGACGGAGGATCCCGCTCGAGCTGCCGGCCTGCCACGCGGTGCGGTGAGCACCCGCCTGACCTACACGAGCGGGGCGCTCGGGGCGGAGACGCGACGCGGAGTTCGAGGCGCGACTCGCAGCGGCCCGGGCCGCCGAGGCGGAGCCGCTGCCCCATCTGATCGCCGGCGACGACGTGCACGAGGGCGAGCCGTTCGAGCGCCTCGACCCCTCGCGCGCGGCGAGCGTGGCGAGCCGCGCGCGCGAGGGCGGCGCGGCGGTCGCGGCGCGGGCCGTGGACGCCGCGCGGTCGGCGGCCGCGGCCTGGCGCAACACGCCCTACGCGGAGCGCTGCGAGCTGATGCGAGCGGTGGCCGCGGGGATCGGCGAGCGTCACATCGAGCTCGCCGCCGTGGCCAGCATGGAGACGGGCAAGTCGCGCGCCGAGTCGATCCTCGAGGTGCAGGAGGCGGTGGACCTGATCACCACCTACGCCGGCCTGATGGAGGAGAACGACGGCTACGTCAAGCCGCTGGCCAGCTTCGTGGAGGACGAGCGCAACGCCGACGTGCTCCGGCCCTACGGCGTGTTCGCCGTGATCGCGCCGTTCAACTTCCCGGCGGCGCTCGCGATCAACATGTCCGGCGCGGCGCTGATCGCCGGCAACACGGTGGTGCTGAAGCCGTCGGAGGAGACGCCCTGGACCGGCGCGATCCTCGGCGAGATCGCCCGCGACGCCGGGCTTCCGCCGGGCGTGTTCAACGTGGTCCAGGGCGGGCCCGACACGGGCCGCGCGCTCGTGGAGGCGGCACGTGGACGGCGTGGCGTTCACCGGCTCGGCCGAGGTGGGCCGCTGGATCGCGCGGACGCTCCAGGAGGGCCCGTTCGCCCGCCCCGCGCTCACCGAGATGGGCGGCAAGAACCCGGCGATCGTGACCGCGGCCGCGGACCTGGACAAGGCCGCCGAGGGAGTGGCCCGCGCGGCCTACGGCCTCTCCGGCCAGAAGTGCAGCGCCTGCTCGCGCGCGATCGTCGTGGACTCGGTGCACGACGAGTTCGTGGAGCGCCTCGCCGCCCACGCGGCCGGGCTCGTGATCGGCGACCCCGAGGAGCGCGACATGTTCGTGGGCCCGGTGGTGAACGCGGCGAGCGTGGCGCGCTTCGAGGCGGCGGTCGAGAGCGCCGCGCCGGGACGGCAGCGTCGACGCCGGCGGCGGGCGCCCGGACCGGCCCGGGAACTTCGTGGAGCCGACCGTCGTGTCGGGCCTGCCGAAGGGCCACGCGCTCGAGCGCGACGAGCTCTTCCTGCCGTTCGTGACCGTCTCGCGCGTGGGCTCGTTCGAGGAGGCGATGGCCGAGGCCAACGCGCCGGTCTACGGGCTCACGGCCGGGATCTTCTCCGAGGACGAGTCGGAGAAGGAGCGCTTCCTCGACGAGATCGAGGCCGGCGTGGTCTACGTGAACCGGCGCGCGGGCGCCACCACGGGCGCCTGGCCCGGGACCCAGAGCTTCTGCGGCTGGAAGTCGAGCGGCTCGACCGGCAAGGGCGGGCTCGGCCCGTACTACCTGCCGCAGTTCATGCGCGAGCAGTCCCGCACCATCGTTGGCTGAACTACCGCAATCCGCACCCGACAGGTGGGTGCGGCTTACCGAAGTTCGGCCGCCAGCGCGCTGAACGCCTCCACGTAGCGGTCCACCGCCGCCTCGTCGTGGGCGACCGTCACGTTCCACTCCTGCTCGCGGCCGGGCGTCGTGAAGACGCCGCGGTTCGCCAGCCAGGTCCAGATCAGCTCCGACCGCTCCGGGTCGCGGCGCTCCGCGGTGGACGCAGCCCTTCGAGCCGAGCGCGATCGCCGGCCCGTGGGCCTCACGCGCGCGGCCATCCGCTCGCCGAGCCGCTCCAGGCGCTCGTACGCCTCGGGCGTCAGCACCTCCAGCAGGTTCGCCCGCGCCGCGGCCATGCCGAGCGGGTTGCCGTTGTAGGTGCCCACGTGGTGCACGCGGCCGTCCTCGACGAGCGCCGCAAGCTCCGTCGGTCATGCCGATCGCGCCCGTGGGCAGCCCGGCGCCGAGCGCCTTCGCCAGCGTGACCATGTCGGGCCGCACGCCGAAGCGCTCGACCGCGCCGCCCGCCGCGATCGTCAGCCCCGTCTTGACCTCGTCGAAGATCAGCACCGTCCCGGTCGCGCGCGTGGCGTCGCGCACGGCCTCGAGGTAGCCCGGCTCGGGAAGCACGAGGCCGGCGTTCGTCCGCGCCGCCTCCATGACCACGCACGCGGCCGCGCCCTCGGCCAGCGCGCCCGCCATCGCGTCCGCGTCGTTGAAGGGGACGGCGTGCACCTGCGCCACGGTCGCCGCCGGGATGCCGGCGCCCCACGCGCCCGGCTCCGGGCCCACGCTCACCATCGTCGTGTCGGCGTGGCCGTGGTAGGAGCCGGCGATCTTCACGACGTCGTCGCGGCCGGTGTGCGCACGCGCGATCCGGATCGCGTCCATCACCGACTCGGTGCCGGAGTTCGTGAAGCGCCAGCGCGCGAGGCCGAAGCGCCGCGCCAGCTCCTCGGCCACCTCCACGGCCTCCTCGGTCGGCAGCGCCGAAGTGGGTGCCGAGCGGCTGGCGGCGCGCCACCGCCGCGGTGATCGCCGGATGGGCGTGGCCCTGGACCATCGCGCTGAAGCCGTTGTGGAAGTCCAGGTACTCGTTGCCGTCCACGTCCCACACGCGCGCGCCCTCGCCGCGCTCCATGTAGACCGGCCAGGGGTCGAGGCGCTGGTAGGACGACGCCACGCCCGCCGCCAGCGCGCGCTCGGCGCGCCGGAACATCCGCTCGGACGCCCGCGTGCGCTCCGCGAGCCGCGCCCGCTCGCGCTCGAGGAGCTCGCTCACCGGCCCGGCGGGAACAGCGGCTCCGGGCGCTCGCCCGCGATCGTGTCCGCGATGTCGCGCCCGCACATGAAGCCGGGCACGTTGCCCACGCCCGGAGTAGCCGCCCGACACGTAGAGGCCGTCGCGGCCGGGCACCTCGCCCACGTACGGGAGCGAGTCCTCGCTGTAGCCCGACCACGCCGGCCCAGCGGTGGGTGATCTCCGCCTCGACGCCGAGCTCGTCGGCCAGGTAGCGCCGCGTGCGCTCCCAGATGTCCGGGCTGCCCGCGTCGCTGTCCGTGTACGAGTCGTCGCCGTCCACGTCGCTGAAGCCCGCCGGCGAGGATGCGGCCGTCGGGGCGCTGCTGGAGGTACTCGTAGCCCCAGCGCGCGTACACGAGCGTGTCGAAGACCGGCTCGACGGGCTCGGTGGCGACCATGTGCAGCCGGCGCGGGCGCACGCGGCCCTCGTACTCGGGCACCAGCACCGGCAGCGAGCCGTCGGCCGCCACCACCACGTGCCGGGCGCGCACGCTGCCGGCGTCCGTGAGCACAGGCCCGTCGCCCGGGGCGTCCACGGGTGCCTGCACGCTCGTGTTCTCGAAGATCCTGGCGCCGGCCGCCTCGGCGGCGCGCGGCGAGCGCGCGGTACCAGCGCGCCGGGTGGAGCGCGCCGTCGTGCTCGGTCAGGCAGCCCACGAGCGCCGCCGCGCCGGAGCGCGGCCGGCAGGTCGTCGCGCTCCACGAGCTCGGCCGGGAAGCCGTCGTCGCGCCAGCGCCCGCGCGTACTCGCGCACGTGCTCGCGCCTCCTCCTCGGACACGGCCACGCGCAGCATCCCGACGCGCCTGACCGCGTCGCCGACGCCCAGGTCCAGCGCCAGCGCGTAGACGTCCTCCTGCGCGGCGTAGGTGCGCGCGTACATCGCCCGCGCGCGCTCGGCGCCGAAGCTCTCGCGCGCGTCGTTGTGGAAGGGGGCGACTCCGGCGAGCAGGAAGCCGCCGTTGCGCCCGCTGGCCCCGCTCGCGACCGTCCCGCGCTCGAGCACCACCACGCCGATGCCGTGCTGCGCCAGGCGCAGGGCGCAGGACAGCCCGCAGGTGCCGGCGCCGATCACGCACACGTCCGTGTCGACCTCGCCCGCGCAGCGGCGGCCGCGGCGTCGTAGGGCTCGTCGAGCCAGTACGGAAGCGTGCCCGCGTCACGCCGCCCGAGCCCCCGTGGACGCCTCGATGGCCGCCACCGTCGCGCGCAGCTCGCGCGTGAGCTCGCCGGCGGCGAGCCCGCTCGGCGCGCGAGCTGGGCAGCGACACGTTCACCGCCGCCGGCCCTCGCCCCCGGCCACTGCGAGCGGGACCGCGATCGAGTCGAGCCCGACCTCGTACTCCCCGCGCGACAGCGCCACGCGCTCGCGGCGCACGCGCTCGAGGCTCTCGCTCAGCTTCGCTCCAGCGCGTGACCGTCGCGGCGTGAGCGCCTCGTAGGGCTCGGGCCCGGCGGCGAGCCGCGCCTCGTCGGCCGGCAGCTGCGCGAGCAGGCACTTGCCGAGCGCGGTGCAGTGCACCGGCAGCCGCAGCCCCACCGCCGAGCGCAGCGTGAGCAGACGGGCTGCCGCTCTCGCTCACGAGGTAGACGACCTCGCCGCCGTGGAGCACGGCCAGGTTCACCGTCTCCCCGGTGCGCTCGGCAAGCGCGCGCAGATGCTCGCGCGCGAGCTCGGGCAGGCTCAGGCCGGAGAGCAGCGGCCGGCAGCAGCCGCGCCACGCCGAGCCCGAGCCGCAGCCGCCGGCGTGGAGCGCGTCGCGCACGAGCCAGCCGCGCTCCACGAGCAGCTTGGTGAGGCGGTGTACGGTGGGCACCGGTAGCGAGAGCCGTTCCGAGATCTCCTTCTGCGTCAGCTCGGGGGCCTCGGCGGCGAAGCAGCTCGAGGATGTCGAGGCCGCGTGCGAGCGTCCCGACGGAGGCTCCGCTCTCAGTGACCGAAATTTGCTTTCGCATATCGACTTTGGGAGGATAACCCGCTCCATGGACCGCGCGCTGGCCGACGTGAGCGTCGAGACGACGCCCTACAGCTGGTACGTCGACCCGGCGGTGCTGGCGGCCGAGCGCGAGCGGATCTTCCGGCGCTCCTGGCAGTACGCCGGGCACACCGGCGAGCTGGACGGGCCCGGGAGCCTCTTCCCCACCCAGGTGGGCGGCCTCCCGGTGGTCGTGGTCCTCGACAAGGACGGCGAGCTCCGCGGGTACCTCAACATCTGCCGCCACCGGGGCACGGTCCTTGTCGACGAGCCGCAGAAGCGCGGCACGATCCAGTGCCCGTACCACGCGTGGACCTACGGCCTCGACGGCTCGCTCCGCGGCGCGCCGCGGAGCAAGGACGAGCCCGGCTTCGACAAGGACGAGCTCGGCCTCGCCCCGGTGTCGGTGGGCACGTGGGGGCCGTTCGTGTTCGTGAACCCCGACCCGGACGCCGAGCCGCTCGAGGAGGCGCTCGGCGACCTCCCGGCGGTCGTGGCCGAGAACGGGCTCGACGTGGACGCGCTGCGCTTCCATCACCGCGTCACCTGGTCGATCAACGCCAACTGGAAGATCGCGATCGAGAACTACCTCGAGTGCTACCACTGCCAGCTGAACCACCCGGACCTGATGCACGTGATCGACGAGGAGGCCCAGCGCCACGAGAGCGCCGGGAATCGGCTCAGCCAGATCCCGCCGATCCACCCCGACGCGCTCAACGGGAACGCCCCCTACCCCGTCCGCGGCGGAGTGCCCACCGCCCAGTACCACATCCTCTTCCCGGCAATGAAGTTCAACGTCAACCCCGGCACGCCCAATCTGTCGATCAGCCCGCTGTGGCCGACTGCGGTCGACCGCACCGAAGCCTGGTACGACTACTTCTTCGCCGAAGGCACGGACGAAGCCTGGATCGAGCAGATGCTCGAGTTCGACAACCAGGTGGGCTCCGAGGACACGGCGCTCGTCGAGGCCGTCCAGCGCGGCGCCGGCAGCGGCGGCCTCGAGCACGGCCGCCTGCTCGCGCAGACGGAGGTGCTGATCGGCGCCTTCCAGCGGATCGTCGAGAGCGGCTCGGCCTAGCCGAGCTCGCGCGGCGTCTCGAAGCTCCACTCCTTGCGCCGCACCAGCTCGCCGTTCTCGAACGCCTCGAGCTCCGTGCGCACGCGGAAGCGCTCCGCGTCGCAGTCCATGACCGCGCTGATCTCGGCGCGCGTGACCCAGCCGTCGCGGCCGAGCTCGGTCGCGGTGCGGCAGCTCACCTGTGCCGACAGCGGGTCGCCGGGCACGATCGAGTAGGTCGTGGAGGCCCAGCAGCCCGCGATCAGGCCGTCGCGGACGATCCGGTAGCGCCCGCCGGTGGCCCAGTCGAAGGTGAGCTCGGTGCGCCCGCCGGTGAAGTCGCGCACGAGCGTGCGCCGGCCGTCGTCGGGCTCGAGCGTCTCGACCTCGAGCGGCGCGGCGCCCTCGGGCTCCTCGAACGGGCGCAGCTCGGCGTCCTCGGGGCGCGGCTCGCGCACCGGCAGCACGAGGCTGCTCCGTGCCGAGCGTCGATGGCGAGCGTGACCGGCTCGGGCGCCGGCCACAGCCACGGCCAGTACGGCGGGCGAGAGCGCGAGCCGCAGGCGGTGCCCCGCCGGGATCGCCTGGGCGATGCCGTCCAGCTCGAGCGTCACGCGCGTGGGCCTGCCCCGGCTCGAGCGGCTCGGGGTGCTCGTGGCTGTCGCGGTGGGTCAGGTTGAGCACGCCGCGGGTCACGAGCGACGACGTGCCGTCCGGCGCCACGTCGCAGAGGCGGGCCGCGAGCTGCGCCACCGGGCGGTCGCTCTCCAGCTCGAGCTCCACGCGCACGTTGCCGAGCAGCTCGAGCCGCTCCGGCAGCGGCTCCGAGGTCGAACGAGAGCGCGCGGCCGTCGTCCGCGCGCTGGTCCACCGGGGCGTCGGCCGGGTTGCCGTCCGCGCACCAGACGCCGCTGTCGAGCCCGCAGAGCAGGTCGGTCGAGATCTCCAGCGCGCTCGCTCGCCCGAGCCCGCAGCCGGCGCTCCTCGATCTCCGGCGAGGGCCAGCAGCGCTCGGCCACCCAGCGGCCCGGACGCTCCACGTGGCGCGCCGCCGGCGCCACCGGGTCCTGCATCCACACGCGCAGCGCCGGCTCGTCCATCACGCCCGTGTCCTCGCCCTTGAGCGCGTGGTCCCAGAAGCGCAGGCACTCCTGGAGGAAGCCGATCGCCGGCCCGGGCTCGACCTCGTCGGGGAACGAGTGCGACCACGGGCCCAGAAGCCCCTTCGCGCGCTCCGGCCCCATCCCCTCCACGATCCGCAGGACCGCCTCGGAGTAGCCGTCGGCCCAGCCGCCGATCGCGTAGACCGGGCACTCGATCGCGGCGAAGTCCTCGCAGACCGAGCCCTGCTTCCAGTAGTCGTCGCGGCGCTGGTGGCGCAGCCACTCGTACTCGTACGGCTCCACGGCGTCGATGCGCTCGAGCCACGCCTCGCGCCAGCCCGGCCCGGCCACCTCGGGGTCGGGGGCGATCGCGTTGTAGGAGAGCATCGACGCGCCCCAGGAGAGCATCTCGAGCGCGAGCACCGCGCCGCCGCTTGTAGTGCACGTCGTCGGCGTAGCGGTCGTCGGTCGAGCAGAGCGTGATCACGCCCTTCAGCTCGGGCGGAGCGTGGGCGGCCACCTGGAGCCCGTTGAAGCCGCCCCACGAGATCCCGAACATCCCGACGGCGCCGGTGCACCACGGCTGCTCCGCCAGCCAGCGCAGCACCTCGAGCGCGTCCTCCTGCTCGAGCGGCAGGTACTCGTCGTGGAGCAGCCCGCCGGACTCGCCGCTGCCGCGCAGGTCCACCCGCACCGCGGCGTAGCCGTGGCCGGCGAAGTAGCCGTGCCGCGACCAGTCGCGCGGCGCGGTGCCGTCGCCCTTGCGGTAGGGGATGTACTCGAGGATCGCCGGAACGGGATCGGCCTCGGCGTCCTCCGGGAGCCAGATGCGCGCGCCGAGACGGGTGCCGTCGGACAGCGGTATCCAGATGTGGTCGATCACGCGCACGGCGCGCGGCATGTCCTCCACCACGCGCATCAGCGGCTCCTCGCGCCGAGCACGTCGCCGGCGTGCTCGTCGAGGCCCGGGGCCGGACGGCCGCGACCGCCCGCGGCGCCGTCGACCTTGAAGGGGCTGCCCAGCAGCCGCACGGATCCCACGCCCGGCTGCTCGACCGTCTGGACGAGGCCGTTCGCGAGCGCCTGCTCGTCGTCGAAGAGCTGCTCCAGCGCTCGCACCTGGCCGGCCGGCACCCCGCGCGCCGCCAGCCCCGCCACGGCCTCCTCGACGTTCAGCCGTGCGAAGCCCGCCTCGACCGCGGCCACGTGCGCCGCCCGGCCGGCCCGCTCGGCGTGGTCCTCGGGGCTCGGCCTGCGGGTTCTCGGCATGCGGGTCGCTCAGCCCGAGCAGCTCGCAGACGGCGCGCCGCTGGCTGGCGTTGAGGCACGCCAGCGCCACGAAGCCGTCCGCGCACGCGTGCGCGCGGTAGTAGGGGTCGAGCGCCTCCACGTCGGCCGCGCCCGCGAACGGCCCGTGGCCCGGGTCGTCGCGTCCCTCGACCGCCACGAAGCGCTGCGCCTGGAGCGCGAGCGCGGCGCCGAGCAGCGACACCTCCACCTCGGCCGCCCGCTCGCCCCGGCCCGCGAGCCCCGCGGCCACGGCCACCGCCGCGAGGAGCCCGGCGGTGAAGTCGGCGAGCGCGAGGCCGCCGGCGCGCCGCGGCACCTCGCCCGGGCGCGGGTCGGCGAGCAGCAGGCCGGAGAGGGCCTGGCCGATCAGGTCGTAGGCGGGCCGCTCGGCGTCGGGCCCGCTGCTGCCGAAGGACGAGACGCACACGCACACGCAGCGCGGGTTGACCGCCTGGACGCTGTCGCGGTCCAGCCCGAAGCGCCGCGCCCGCTCCGGCAGGCAGTTGTGGACAAGGGCGTCCGCGCCGGCGATCAGCTCGCGGCTGGCGGCGCGCCCCGCCTCGGTCCGCAGGTCGAGCGCCACCGAGCGCTTGCCGCGGTTGAGGGCGTAGAAGTAGCGGCTCTCGCCCTCCTCGAAGGGGTCGTAGCGGCGCCACTCGTCGCCGCGCGGCGGCTCGACCTTGACCACGTCGGCGCCGAGGTCGGAGAGCAGCATGGTCGCGAACGGGCCCGCCACGTACTGGCCGTAGTCGAGCACGCGCATGCCGTCGAGCGGGAGCGTCACGGGCCCTCCCACGCGAGCAGCACGGCATCGGCCCAGGCCCGCGCCGCGCGGGTGCGTCGATACGCGCGCTGGAGCGGGAACTCGAGCGTGAAGCCGAGCGCGCCGGTCACCTGCATGCAGTTCGCGACCGCGCGCTCGGCCGCGTCCCCGGCATGGGCGAGCGCATCGACGCCCGGCACGTCGCCGCTGAGGAGGCCGAGGCCGTCCGTGAGCGTGGCCGCGTCGGCGAGCATCTGCTGGACCGGCTCGAGCGCCGCGAGCGGGGCGCCGAAGGCGTGGCGGGAGCGCGCGTGCTCGAGCGCGAGACGGAGCGACTCCTCGACCATCCCGGCGAGGTACCCGGTCGAGGCGGCGGTCCAGGCGGCGAAGCGCAGCTCGCCGTCCACGGGCTCCGCCGGGCCCGCCTCCACGCGCGCCACCCCGAGCGCGTCCGTGTACGGCACGGGCGTGACCCGCTCGGCGCGGGCGACCTCGATGCGGCCGGCGCGCGGCTCGGCCAGCGGCACGCCGTCGTGGGCGTAGCGGGCCAGGTCGCCGGTCCGGAGCGCCCCGCCGAGCAGCCGGTCGACCGGGGCGAGCGATCCGAAGGCGCGCCCGAGCGCCGCCCCGGCAGGTGCGGCGAGCTCGAGCAGCCGCTCGTCGGCGCCCAGGTCGTCCCAGCCCGCCTCCGCGAGCGCCTGCTCCAGCATGGGATCGGCATCGCTCGCCGCGGAGCCCGGGCGCCAGGCGTCCGGGGCGCGATGCCGGGCGGCCACGGCCGCGACGGTCTCCGCGAACTGGCGCGCCTCCACGGCCAGCGCGCTCACGCCGCGCACCCGAGGCCCTGCCGCGCGATCACCCGGCGCTGGATCTCGGCCGCCCCGCCCGCGACCGTGCTGCCGGCGCTCGCGCGGGTGAGCGCGGCCACGCGCCCCTCGCCCTCGACCAGCCCGGCCGGGCCGAGCAGGCGCGTGCCCAGCTCGGCCGTGCGCCGTGCCAGCAGCGCGATCGAGAGCTTCGCCATCGACGACGCCGCCGCCGCGGGCCGGCCCTCGGCCAGCAGCCCGGCGGCCCGCCGCCCGAGCAGGCGCGCCGCCTGGGCCTCCCCGCGCAGCCGGCTCAGCTCGAGCCGCTCCGCGGGGCTGCTCGCGGCCGCGGCGAGGTCGTCGAGCACGCGCAGCACCACGCCGACCTTCTCGCTCGTCACGCGCTCGTGGTCGAGCGTGCCCATGAGGACCCGCCAGCCGCCATGGAGCTCGCCGACCAGCTGGTCCGCCGGGACCTCGACGTCCTCGAGGAACACCTCGCACAGCACGCCGCCGCCCACGGTCTCGATCTCGCGCACCTCGATCCCGGGCGTGCGCATGTCGGCCACGAGCACCGACACCCCGCGATGCGGGCGCGCGGCGTCCGGGTCGGTGCGCACGGCGAGGTAGATCCAGTCCGCGATCTGCGCGCTCGAGGTCCAGATCTTGTGGCCGGAGACCACGAAGCGCTCGCCGTCGCGGCGCGCCGAGGTGCGCAGCGACGCCAGGTCCGAGCCGGCCTCCGGCTCCGAGAAGCCCTGGCAGAAGACGAGCCGGCCCGCCGCGATCTCAGGGAGCAGGCGCTCCTGGAGCTCCTCCGAGGCGTGGCCGAGGAGCGCGTTGCCGATCGTCTTGACCGACAGCAGATAGCCCGACAGCGGCAGCCAGTGCCAGCCGAAGCGCTCCTCCGCCGCAACGGTCGCGAGCGGGTCCTCCGCACGGCCGCCGAGGTGCTCGGGCCAGTGCAGCCCGATCCAGCCCTCGCGTCCCATGGCCGCGTAGCCCGCGGGCGAGTCGCCGTCGGAGGGCATGCCCTGGAAGCGGTTGCCGGGCTCGTCCTCCAGCTCGGTCGCGAGGCGGGCGCCGAAGCGGTCCGCCTCGGCCATGATTTCACTCAGTGAAACCAGCTTTCATTCATGGTATCGCGCCACGAGCAGCCCGTACACGGCCGTCGCGAACAGCACCCCGGCCATGACGAGGTAGCCGACCATCTCGGGGCTGCCCCAGTCGATCCCCTCGTCGAAGCGCAGCGGCGCCGCGACGGCGAGCGGCACGAGCGTGGCCAGCAGCGCCCAGCCGGGCAGCAGCCGCAGGCGGTCGTCCTCCCACGCCATCGAGGCGAGCAGCAGCCCGAGCGCCACGATCCAGGCGGCCGTGGCCCTGCCCGTGAGCGGCGTGAGCGGCCAGGGCCAGAGATCGCCCACGTCGAGCGGGGCCACGTAGAGGGCCGCGCCGAAGGCGGTGAAGAGGACGGCGAGCGCGACCAGCGTGCCGCGCAGGCCCGCGCGGCAGCGGCCGGTCGCGCGGCGGGTCCGTGCCGGGCATGCGCAGCTGGATCACGTACGCGAGCAGCAGGGCGGGCGGCTCGAGCAGGTAGATCACCAGCCAGGTCCAGCCCGCGATCTGGGCACGCGTCTCGCCCTCGTCCAGGTGGAACTTGTCGAGGTGGATGAGCGTGGCGAGCAGCGTCAGCCAGATGAACACGAGCACGCCGGGCACGCCGATCCGCGCCCGCGCCCAGGTGGGCTGGAGCGCGCTGGCGAACGCGAGCACCGCCGCCGCCCAGTAGCACGCGCCCAGGAACGCGGCCGTGGCCGGCGGCTCGATCGTCCAGGCGAACAGCTCGTCCGTGCGGTCGGAGAGCCCGAACAGCTGGACGCCCGCGAGGAAGACGAAGCCGCCGCCCGCCCAGAGGATCGCGCGCATCCCCCAGAACAGCTGCCGCTCGCCGGTCGCTGGACTCCACGGGCGCGAATCCTCTCACGCCGGTTGTTGCGACCGGATGCACCCGTTCGGCGCAGCAGGGGTCGAACGCATCCTTGCATCGTCGAGAAGGGTCCTTGTCGTATTTCGCACCAGAAAGGCTGCAAATTGCGGCTTTGTGGCTCGCCAGGGTTGACAGGT
This sequence comes from uncultured Thermoleophilaceae bacterium, assembly GCA_963768465.1. GTDB lineage: Bacteria > Actinomycetota > Thermoleophilia > Solirubrobacterales > Thermoleophilaceae > JACVRW01. The sequence continues at coordinate 174,709 of CAVYIA010000007.1, forward strand.
AACCTCGCCGGGTCAAGAGGGTCCCGCATTGCTGGACGGTTTTCGAGTAGAGGGTGGTTTCCAAGTGAACGTGTGGGCCAGAGACGCGGTGCAGGGCCATTGGCGGAGCGGCGGTCGCCTTTGTGGTGGCTGCTGCTGCTGTTCGTCGTGCCGTCACCAGCCTCGGCGCAGCCGGCCTGCACGATCGCCTGGGACGGAGGCGGGGGGCCGACCGCCTGGCACGAAGCCGCGAACTGGAGCAGAGCGGGTGCCAACAGTCTTGCCAGGCCCGAGCGATCACGTCTGCATCCCGGCTGGCGTCACGGTGGAGTTCTCGCAGGACACGGTCTCCGGCTGACCGTCCAGAGCCAGGGGACGCTTGCGATCTCAGGCGGCACGCTCAACCTGTCGGACATCGACCTGATCGAGGGCTCGATCACCGGCCAACCTCACCCAAACCGGTGGCACGCTCGGCGGAGTGGACAGGTTCACGGTCTCCGGCACCTTCAATTGGAGCGGCGGCATCCATACCGACGCCGGCACGACCGTGATCGCCTCGGGGGCCACGCTCTCGATCACGGCCCAGCTCTTCCTCGACGGCGGCCGCACGCTCCAGATCAACTCCGGCGCCACCGCCACGATGGGCGCGGGCGCCCAGCTCATCATGAATCCGAACACAAACGTCGAGAACGCCGGCAGCTTCAACGCCAACGCCACCGAAACAACGGGGCCGGCGATCTACCGCAACAACGGCGGCAGCGGCCAGCTCTTCCACAACACCGGCACCTTCACCAGGAACGGCACCGGCGCCTTCGGCGTCACCGTCCCATTCGACAACGACGGCACCGCGAACGCGACCGCCGGGCGCGCTGAGCCTGACCGGCTGGCAGCGCCGGGAACGACGACAGGGTGACTTCAGCGGCTCCGGCGCCAGCGGCCTCGTCAGCTTCGCCGTCGGGAGCGTACACGCTCGCGAGCGGCGCCAGCCTCGCCGGCCGCGTCGAGCTGACCGGCGCGACCTTGAACGCGACCGCCGAACGTGTCGCACAGCGGAGGGACGTTCACCGAAGCCGGTGGCACGTCGGTGGGACGGCCACGTTCACCTTCTCTGGCACGTTCGATGCGAGCGCCGGCACCCATGCGCGACGCCGGCACCGACCGTGATCGCTTCGGGGGCCACGCTCTCGATCACGGCCTACCTCTTCCTCGACGGCGGCCGCACGCTCCAGATCAACTCCGGCGCCACGGCCACGATGGGCGCGAGCGCCCAGCTCCTCATGAATCCGACGACACAAACGTCGAGAACGCCGGCACCTTCAACGCCAACGGCAACGAAACCGACGGCGCCGGGATCTACGCTACAACGGCGGCATCGGCCAGCTCTTCCACAACACCGGCACCTTCACCAGGAACGGCACCGGCGCCTTCGGCGTCAACGTCCCATTCGACAACGACGGCACGGCGAACGCGACCGCGGGCGCGCTGAGCCTGACCGGCTGGCGGCGCCGGGAACGACAACAGGTGACTTCAGCAGCTCCGGCGCCAGCGGCCTCGTCAGCTTCGCGTCGGGGACCTACACGCTCGCGAGCGGCGCCGGCCTCACCGGCCGCATCGAGCTGACCGGCGCAACCTTGAACGCGAACGCGAACGTGTCGCACAGCGGAGGGACGTTCACCCAAACCGGCGGCACCGTCGGGTGGGACGGCCACGTTCACCTTCTCTGGCACCTTCAGATTGAGAGCGGCGGCATCCATGGCCGACGCCGGCACGACCGTGATCCCCTCGGGGGCCACGCTCTCGATCACGGCCCAGCATCTTCCTCGACAGCGGCCGCACGCTCCAGATCAACTCCGGCGCCACCGCCACGATGGGGGCGGGCGCCCAGCTCCTCATGAATCCGAACCACAAGCGTCGAGAACGCCGGCACCTTCAACGCCAACGGCAACGAAACCGACGGCGCCGGGATCTACCGCAACAACGGCGGCATCGGCCAGCTCTTCCACAACACCGGCACCTTCACGAGGAACGGCACCGGCGCCTTCGTGCGTCAACGTCCCATTCGACAACGACGGCACGGTGGAGGTCGACACAGGCCTGTTGAACGCGGCCTCCTACAGCCAGAGCGCGGAGCGGCAGGCTCCACCTCCACATCGGCGGGCTGACAGCCGGGACAGGCTTTACTCAGCTCAACGTGAACGGCGCGGGGACGCCTCGCGGGAACGCTTCGGATCACGACCGAGAGCGGATTCCAGCCGTCCTTGGGCCAGAGCTTCCGGATACTTGAACGCGAATCCGCGTACCGGGACATTCAGCTCGTTGGAGGGAGCGGGCATCGGTGGCGGCCTGGCCTACACGGTCCAGTACGACGACACCGGCGCCACGCTCGTCGTTGGCCGCCACAGCATTCCCGCAGGTGTCGATCGACGACGTCTCGGTCACCGAGGGCGACTCCGGCCAAGCGAACGCGAACTTCACCGTCACGCTCTCGGAGCGCTGCCGATGACGACGTCACGGTCGCTTTCGCGACCGGCAACGGAAGCGCTACCGCCAGCTCCGACTACACGGCTCAAAGCGGCACGCTCACCATTCCCGCCGGCGAGCTGAGTGGGACGATCTCGGTGCCAGTCCTGGGCGACACTCAGCGACGAGCCTGACGAGACCTTCTCCGTCAACCTCTCCAACCCATCCTCGAACGCGACGATCCCCGACCCCCTGGGTCAGGGCACGATCGTCAACGATGACGCGGTCCTGCCCCGACTGCTCGGACGGCCTCGACAACGACGGCGACGGCTTGATCGATTACCCCGACGATGGGAGCTGCGCATCGGCGGAGGAGGACGACGAGGCGAGCTTCCTGTTCGGCAAGGCGCTGGTCGGGACTTCGTTTGCGGCGCTCAGCGCGGGCGAGAAGCGGGCGGTCCAACATCTGCTCTGGTACGCACCCGTGACGGTCACAAAGCTCCGCGCGTACCTCGACGGCAACGGTGGAGGGACCGGCACCGCAGACGGTGCGCGGTGTGATCTACCGTGGCGCTGCCCCCGGGGCCCTGGTGGCCGAGACCGAGGCGGTCACGATCACTTCCGGGCAGTCCGCCGGCTGGGTTGACCTCCCTCTTAGCCTCACCGGTAACGGTTGGCCTCCACTACTACTGGCTCGGACTGCACTCCGGATCCGCCGCCAGCGTGGGCCGCTACGCCTGGGACCCCGGGAGCGGCGCAGTGCGTCGCTTCAACACCGACGTGTTCAGTGACGGCGCCTCCGACCCATTCGGACCTTCCCTCGGCGACAACCAGCGCATCTCGATCTACGCTGTCGGCGGCCGGAACCCGACCACGGCGCCGTCAGCGGCAGGCCGTCGCCGCTAGCGGCCGGCAACTGGGCGCCTGCTGCGGATCCAGGCGCGGGCTTCAGCGAGAAGACCCGGAGGCCCTCCGACATTCCCTTCGCCCGGAACCAGCGCTTGCGCTTGGTCTCCAGCAAGCTCCGCGTCGATGCGAGCCAGCAACACGTTCGAGACATCACACCCGGGGGCTCGGAGTCGCTGTTCAGTCGCTTGACTCGGCCCACGTCAGGGACCGCCAAGGCGCTCCAGGGCGGTGCGCACGCGCGGGACCCACCACTCGAGCTGGTCCCGGCCCCAGGCCGTCTCGGCCGGGTCCGGGTGCACGCGCGCGCTGTGGGCGATGCGCCAGCCGTACTGGACGAGGCCCGAGAGCATCCCGAGCTCGATCTCGGCGTCGGAGAGCCCGTCCTCCTGCGCCGCGCGGTGATCGGCCTCGACCTGCGCGTGGGTCGCGTCGATGCGCCGGGCGGAGTGCGCGAGGTACCAGGCGAACTCGACGGTCGGGGTGCCGGCGGTGGCGAGGTCCCAGTCGATCAGCACGAGGCGGTCCCCGTCGAAGCCGAGGTTGTCGCCGCGCAGGTCCCCGTGAATGAGCGTCGCCGCTCCGTGGGCGTCCACGAGCGCGGCGGCCAGCACGTCCGGGCTGTGCGTCAGCCCGAGCACGGCGTCGGCCACGTCGGCGGGGACCAGCTCGCGGAAGGCGTCCCATCCCTGCTCGAACTGCTTGGGCAGCAGGTCGGGGTTGGCGCGCTCCGCATCGGCCACGGCCGGCGTGGACATGCCGATGCGGTCGCTCAGGGATGCGGCTCCGTCGGGCACGCGGTCGCGGAACGTCCGATGGAGCTGCGCGGCCGCGTCGAGGATGCGCCGGCTCTGCTCCCGCGAGAGCCGCGCGTCCGGCGCAAGCAGCTCGGCCTGGACGTCGCGCATCGCGATCCACGCGGCGTCGCCCGAGCGCTCGACCGCCACGATGCCGTGGCCGATCGCGGGCGGCATCTCGATCGAAGGCGCCCGCCAGGTAGAGCTGCGCGGTGCGGCCCCGGTCGCGGGTCACGCGGGCGAGCCAGTCGGCGCCGTCCGTGGTCACGCGCTTGAGGACGAACGACGTGCCGTCGTCCCGGCTGGGCGCGCACCACCATCGCGCCCGAGTTGCCTCCGTGGCTCAGCGGCGCGACCCGCGTGGCGCCGAGCTGCTCCAGGAGCGCCGGCGGCGGGGCCACGGCCTCTGCCACGCCTGCCCCGCTCGGACGCGCGGCCGTGCTCCACAGCTCGACCACCTCGGCACCCGGCGCTGGTCCGCACGTACCAGCGGCGCCGGTCTCTGCCGCTCTCGCCCTCCCACTCGAAGCTCAGCGCGACGCCGGTGGGCCACTCCTGGGCGTCCCAGACGCCGACCTCGCCCGGACCGGCCCGGCCCAGGTGCGCGACGATCGCGTCGGCGCCCTCGACGCGCCGGCGCCCGGCCTCGCTGCTGGTGTCGAGCACCGCGTCGTCCGCCAGACGCTCGCGCAGGCGCGACCAGTCTCCGCTCTCGACCGCGGCGCGGAGCAGCTCGGATAATGCGGATGGGGTCACGGTGCTCAGCGGAGGGGGAGGGATTCGAACCCTCGAAGCGCCTATCGACGCTTAACGGTTTTCAAGACGCGTGAACATTTAAGCGCCATCTTCCCCGCGTGCAGGGGTTTCGTCGGGACGTGAGCTGATTGCTCGCGCAGCTGAGCTTGCAGCGGAGGAGCCCTATCGGGACGAGGCGGCGCGCCCGGAAGCCAGACTCGTCGACGCCGTCGAACGCCACGTCGATGGGAAGACCAAGCGTGAGTATCGCGCCGACGTGGTAGTCCACAACGGACACGTCCGACGACGCGCCATTCCACTTCGGTCGTCGGCGGCGACTGGAGCGGAGGGGGCGGGACTCGAACCCTCGAACGCCGATCGACGCTTAACGGTTTCAGGACCTTCGAGGCGTGTAACGCAGTGGGCTTCCGGAAACGGCGGACCCACTTGGAGCCCGCGCAAAGCGATTGTCGTCTACGGGAGACGACCAACCAGCACTCGACGCTCGGTGAGGACGACGACGACGCGGGCACCGGCGGGCGCGGGGAGGCTTCGCTCGAGCTAGGTCGCTCCACTCGGAGTGTCGTCGTACCGCCGGGCGGCATCGCTTATGGTTGGCACCGGCCCAATCCGGAGGTGAGGTATGGATCGAGACGCTGGACGCCGTTGAGTTCCGCGACGGGCAACGGCAGCAGTGGAAGAAGGGTGCCGAAGGCTGGCGCAAGCGGTCGGGTTTCATCGACGCCGCTACCGCTCACGTCAGCAAGCGCATGGTGGAGCTGGCGGGCGTCGAGCCGGGGAGCCGGGTGCTCGACGTGGCCGCGGGCAAGGAGAGGGCCTCGGGCGACGGCACGGTCACGTCGAACCTGGTGCTGCTGGCGGTCGGGCGGGCATAGATCATCCTGGGCGTAGAGCGCACCCGCTTCCTTAGCCTTCATCCCAAGGGGGCGATGCCGGCGTCTTGGCGGTTGGAGAATCGTCGTCACGTGTTCCGGCACCGGGCGGAAGTGGACGTCGGTGTTGGCTGAACCGGCGCCGGTCATCGCGCGGGCGCTGGGGGAGAGCTCCATTACGAGTCAAAGGCAACTACTAGGCGAGGAGCGGCTGATGGACATTTTCGAGGTTGAGCAGCAGGAGACCCTGAGCAGAAAGGAGGTCGCTACCCGCCTCCGGAGGCTCGCCAACATGCTCGGCGGCAGCGACGACATCAAGTTCGAGCGGGGCGGCATGAACTTCAGCGTGCACGTTCCCGAGCAGGTCCAGCTCAAGGTCGAGCTCGAGGTGGAGAGCGACGAGCGAGAGCTCGAGATCGAGTTGAAGTGGTGAGGTCGCCAGCCCGGGAGGCGTCGCCCCGCCGCACCAGTGGTGCCCAGCCGGCTCCCAAGCCAAGAG
>CAVYIA010000008.1:0-88561 GCA_963768465.1 uncultured Thermoleophilaceae bacterium
CCGCTGGCGCCGATCCGCAGCGCCTCGTAGATGTACTCGTCGAGGTCGAAGGTCGTGAGCATCAGCACCGCGGTCTCGAGCTCGCGGGTCGGCGAGGATCCGCTCGGCGGCCTGCAGGCCGTCGAGCTCCGGCATGCGGATGTCCATCAGCACGACGTCCGGCCGGTGCCGCCGGACCACGTCCAGCGCGGCGCGGCCGTCGGCGGCCTCGCCGACGACCCGGATGTCGGGCTCGGCTTCGAGGATCACGCGGAAGCCGGTGCGCAGGAGGCTGCTGATCGTCGGCGATCACGACCTGATCGTCGTGCGGGCGCGACGGCCGCGGCCGGCGCCGGCTCGTCGCGCCTCCCCCGCCAGCGCACGCTGCGCGACGCCACCCGCTCGGCGATGCCGCGAAGCCGCAGCGCGCCCGCGGGCTGCATCAGCTCGCGAGCCGAGGGCCCGCGATCCGGCAGACGACCTCCGAGGCCAGGATCTCGCCCCGGCCGGCGGTGTCGCAGAGGCGGCTGGCGACGATCACCGGCGTGCCGTAGAGGTCGTCGCCGTCGGGCAGGGGCTCGCCGGCGTCGAGCCCGACCCGCAGCGGCAAGCCGCCCACCGCGGCGGTCGCGCGCTGCATGTCGACCGCGCAGCGGACCGCGGCGACGGCGCTCGCGAACGCGACCATCAGGCCGTCGCCGGTCGACTTCACCTCGCGGCCGCCGTGCTCGGCGATCGCGCGCGCGCAGGGCGTCGAAGTGCTCGCGGCGGATGGCGTCGGCCTGCTCGTCGCCGACGCGGTCGAACAGCGCCGAGGACCCGACCAGGTCGGTGAACAGGATCGTGACGAACTGCTCGCTCCATGCGCTGGCAGCATCATCGCCGCTCGCCGGCCGCGCGTCATCCCCGCGGGTGAGACCGCGCGCGGCGGTTCACCCTGCGGGATGACGACGCGACGGCCCGCGGCCCGATGCTGCACCCCGGCGCCAGTCCTTTACGAGAAGGTGAGACTGACGCATGATCGACTCACATGACATCCGCCCGCGAGCGGATCGGCAAGCGCGACATCGCGATCGCCGCCGTGCTCACCGCCCTCGGCTTGCTGCTGATGTACCGAACGTCCACGACCACTACGCCGACCCGCGGAGTCGTCAAGACGCAACACCGCGATCTACTTCGGCGGGCTGCTGCCGTACGGGTTCGCGATCCCGCTCTTCCTGCTGGTGACCGTGCCGCTGCTGTGGCGCCGCGTCGCGCCGCTCGCGGCGGTCGGCGCGCGTCGCTCGCCGGGCTGCTGGTCAACGAGCTGCTGGTCGGCACCGACGTCGTCCGCTGCGGCGTGGTCTTCCCGACGGCGTTCCTGTTCGCCTTCACCGCCGGCGCGCAGCTCGAGCGGCGCGACGCGCCCGCTCGGGCCTCGGCGCTCGTCGCTGGGCCTCGTCCTGCGTCGACGGTGCGGTCGAGTTCGGGCCGGTCGTGCCCGTCGTCATCGGCCGGCGGTGACGGTGGCGATGTGGGGCATCGGCCGGGTCGTGCGGTCGCGCAGGCGGATGGCCGACGAGCTCGAGGCGCGCACGGCGGAGCTGCGCGACGCGCGCGACGAGCGCGCCCGGCTGGAGGTCGCCTCCGACCGCGCGCGGCTCTCGGCGCGAGCTCGACGAGCTGCTCCAGCGCCGCCTCGGCGAGCTCGCCCGAATGGCGGACGAGGGCGCGCGCCCGCGGCGACGCGGCCGACCGCGACCGCGACGCTCGCGGACATCGAGCGCGCGAGCCGGCGCACGCTGGAGGAGATGCGCGCGCGTGGTCGGCGTGCTGCGCGACGACGCGCCGGAGGCGCCGATCGCGCCGCAGCCGACGCTCACCCATCTCGAGGCGCTGCTCGTGCGGGCGAAGGGCGGCGACGCGAGGCTGACCGTCGAGGGCAACCCGCGCGTGCTGCCGCCGGCCGTCGAGCTGTCGGCCTACCGGATCGTCGAGCAGCTGCTCGACGCGCTCGAGGACGCTCCCGACGTCGAGGTGCGCGTCCGCTTCGGCGAGGACGCGCTCGAGCTGGCCGTCTCGGGCCCGGCGCGCCGGCGCGCGAAGGCCTCGATCGAGCGGGCGCGCGAGCGCGCGCGGCTGCAGCAGGGCACGCTCGAGGCGACGGTGCGCGGCGGCCGGGCCGAGGCCGCGGTCTCGCTGCCCGTGCTCGCGACGGTCTGACGTGGCCCGCGGCGCGCGGACCTGCTCGTCGGCCTCGGCCGCGGTCGCCGCTCGGCGTCGGCGCACGGCTCCGCTGGAGGACGCCGGCGCCCGCGGACCTACGTCGCGGGCGCGGTCGTCGGCGCGGCGCTCGGCGCCGGCCGGCGCCACCCGCGCGCGGCGCTGGATGGTGACCGCCGCCGCCCTGCTGCGCCACCGCGCCGTTCGGCGCCGCTCCGCTCGGCGTCAGCCTCGTGGCGGTCGCGCAGGCGTTCTGGGCCGGCCGCGCGGAGAGCCGCTGGTGGGGCGTCGCCGGCCTGGTCGCGCTGGTGGCCGCGCTGGAGCTCGACGCGGCTGGGCACCGACGCGTTCGTGCCCGGCGCTGATGCTCCCGGCGGCGGCGTGGGGCGCGGGGCGGGCGCTGCGCGAGCGCGAGCTGGTGGCCGAGCAGCTGGCCGAGCGGGCACGCGAGCTCGAGGACGAGCGCGAGGCCCACGCGGCCCTGTCGGTGCGCTACGAGCGCGCCCGCATCGCCTCGGAGCTGCACGACATCGTCGCGCACGCGATCAGCGTGATGGTCGTGCAGGCGAGCGCCGGGCAGCGGCTCGCGGCGCGCGACCCGGAGGCGACCGCCGAGACGTTCGACGCGATCGCCGGGGCCGCCCGCCAGGCCGAGCAGGACATGGGCCGGCTCGTCGCGCTGCTGGGCGACGAGGACGCGATCGGCCCGGCGCCCGACCTCGCGCTGGTCGAGGAGCTGGTGGCGCGTGCCGCGGGCAGCGGGCTCGACGTGACGCTGCGGCTCGAGGGCGAGCGCGAGGGGCTGCCGGCCGAGGTCGGTCGAGACCGCCTACCGGGTCGTCCAGGAGGGGCTGACGAACGCGCTGCGCTACGCGGCCGGCGCCGCGTGGCCGTGCGCGTGCGCGGCGACGCCGGACGACGCTGCTCGTCGAGGTCGAGAACGGGCCCGGCGCGACGGACGGCCGGCGCTCGCGGGCGCCGGCACCGGCAACGGCCTGCGCGGCCTGCGCGAGCGGGTCGACGCCTGCGGCGGAACGCTCGAGGCCGGCCCGACCGCGCGACGGCGGCTGGCTGCTCAGCCGCCCGCCTGCCGCGGCGCGTCGAGCCGGCGCCGGCGCTCATCCCGCTCGGGTGAGGGGGCGCGTCTGAAGTTCACTCAGCGGGGTGACGACAGCGCAGCGCGCAGCACCGATGCTTCCACGTGTTCGGTCACGACCAAGGAGGTCGTCATGTCGCAGGTCTCCTCCATACCCACACTCAGGAGCCAGGTCCGGGACCACCGGATCGCCGCCTTGTCGGCGTTGCTCGCGCTGGTCGCCACCGCCGCGGTCGTGCTCGTGCTGGCAATCGACGGCGATTCGAGCTCGACGAACAGTGCAGCCGTGCAGCAGACCGAGCCCGTCGCCCCCTCTCAGAGCGGCCCTGACGAGAGCGCCGTCGCCGTCGCGGTCGCGCTGCGACCGGGCGCCGGCCCCGACGAGAACCGCACCGCGATCGCCGTCCGATAGGCACGGACGACGCGGTACCGCCACCGGGCCGGGCGCATCGCCCGGTCCGGTCGTCGTCTAGCAGCGAATTTCGCCTCTAAACCCACGCGCGGCGGCTGCCGATATGCGGAGCAATGGCCATCTCCCGCCCCGTCCTCCTCGTTCTGCTCGGCGCCCTCCTACTGGGTGCCTCGGCATTCGCCGTCCAGAACGCGCGTGACGCGAGCGACAGCTCGTCCGGCCAGCTCGGCCACGACCCAGCAGGTGGACGCAGCCCAGCAGAACGGCACGCTGAACGCCGACCAGGCGGTCGGTGCGGCCTTCTCCGGCAGCGGCGCGCTCGACAGCGGGAAGATCGACGCCAGCCTCGACCTCAAGCAGGCCGCCGCCAAGAACGAGCAGTTCAACTTCAGCCTCAAGCTCGACGGCGCCTTCCAGAACGGCGCCAAGAACGAGATGCCGCTGTTCGCGTTCAAGCTCAAGGCGAACACGGGCGACGCGACCTTCTCCGCCGGCGCCGTCTCGGTCGGCGACCGCGCCTTCCTCACGCAGGGGAACCAGGCCTTCCGCGTGCCGCAGCCGCTGTTCGCGCAGTTCAAGCAGGCGCGCCGCCAGATCGCTTCCTACGCGGGCGGCGCCACGGCCTCGGAGCCGGGCGTGCTCGGCCTCGACCCGCGCTCCTGGCTCACCAACGTGAAGGACGAGGGCACGGCCCAGGTCGACGGCGTGACCACCAAGCACGTGTCCGCCACCGTCGACGCTCAGAAGCTCGTCAAGGACCTGCTCCCGCTCGCGCGGCAGGGCGGCGCCTCGGTGAACCTCCCGTCGAACTTCGACGCAGCAGGTCGGCAAGGTCGTCAAGAAGGCCGAGGTGGACGTCTACGTCGGGCCAGCAGGACCAGATCCTGCGGCGGCTCAACGTGGCGCTCGATCTCGACCTCGGCCAGAACAGCCAGTTCGGCCAGCCCCGCGTGCGCTTCGACCTGAACCTGACCGACGTGAACAAGCCCCAGGACATCACCGCACCGAAGAAGGTGAGCGGCGGCGCCCCCAAGGCCGCGGCCGGAGCCTTCTCGAGCGCGATCCTCGGCGTGGGCGTGCTGGCGGTCGACCCGCCGGCCGGCCTGGCCGCGGCGCGCAAGGCGGGCTTCCGCATCGGCGACGTGACGAGCCCGGCTCCGATCACCAACAACCCGCGCAAGGTGGCCGCGGCGGTGCGCAAGCACCAGCGGGTCGTGATCCTCTTCCGCAACCCGCGCGGCCTCGACGACCAGGCCAACACCCAGTCGATGCGCGAGCTGCGCGGCCAGACCAAGGCCAAGGTCTTCACTGACGACATCCGCAGCGTGGACCGCTTCGGCCCGATCCTCGAGGACGTGGGCGTGAACCAGGCTCCGTCGATCGTGATCATCGACCGTCGAGGGAACGCCCGTCTGATCGAGGGCTACATCGACTCGCGCGCCCTCGCTCAGGAAGTCGCCGACGCCCGATGAGCGAGGGCCGACCGGGTCCGGCCGCCCTGCGCGCCGTACCCGACCGGGGCTCTGACGAGGCCGCCGGCACCGAGGCCTCGAACAACGGACTCACTCCGCCGCGCCGTGGCGGCTCGCGCCTGATCACCGACGTGCTCGTGGAGCTCGACTTCGTCGCCGCCGAGCGCGTGAAGGCGGCCGTCGAGGAGGGCAAGGCGGAGCGCCGCCCGCCCGAGCAGGTGCTGCTCGAGGCAGGCGCGATCACCGGTGACCAGCTCTCGCGCGCGGTGGCGCAGCGCTTCGGCCTCCAGCACGTCGACCTCTCGATCTACAAGACCGACGTGGCGGCGCTGAACCTCATCAGCCCGCCGGCCGCGCGCCGGCTCGGATCGGTGCCGATCGGCTTCGACGACGGCGGACACCTGCTCGTCGCGATGTCGGACCCGTCGAACGTGCTCGCGCTCGACGACCTGAAGCTGATGACCGGCCACGAGGTTCTGCCCGTGGTCGCCGGGATCGACGACATCCACGGCCTGATCGGCCGCATGAGCAAGCTCGACGACGCCGTGGCCGCCGCGGTGAAGCAGGGCGAGGACGAGATCGACGAGGTCGCCGAGGTCCGCGAGACCGCGGACGACGCGCCCGTGATCAAGCTCGTGAACTCGATCATCGCCCAGGGCGTCGAGGACGGCGCCTCGGACATCCACTTCGAGCCGGAGGGCCGCGACATGCGCGTGCGCTTCCGGGTCGACGGCGTGCTCCGCGAGAGCACCCACATCCCGCGCCGCATGGTGGCCGGCACGGTCTCGCGCGTGAAGATCATGGCCAACCTCGACATCGCCGAGAAGCGCGTGCCGCAGGACGGCCGCGTGTCGCTCACGGTCGAGGGGCACGCCATCGACCTCCGCATCGTGACCATGCCGCACGTGGAGGGCGAGGGGCTCGTGATGCGCATCCTCGACAAGACCCAGGCGCTGATCGGGCTCGACCAGCTCGGGCATGGCGAGCCAGGGCGAGATGATGTTCGAGGACGGCTTCCGGCGCTCCTACGGCGCCGTGCTCGTGACCGGCCCGACGGGCTCGGGCAAGTCGACCACGCTGTACGCGGCGCTCAACGAGATCAACGAGCCCGAGCGCAACATCATCACGATCGAGGACCCGGTCGAGTACCAGCTCGGCGGGGTGAACCAGCTTCAGGTGAACCTCAAGGCGGGGCTCACCTTCGCGACCGGGCTGCGGGCGATGCTGCGCGCCGATCCCGACGTGATCATGGTCGGCGAGATCCGCGACGCCGAGACGGCCAAGATCGCGGTCGAGTCCGCGCTCACCGGCCACCTGGTGCTGTCGACGCTGCACACGAACGACGCGCCCTCGGCGATCACGCGCCTCACCGAGATGGGCATCGAGCCGTTCCTCACGGCGTCCGCCGTCTGCACCGTGGTGGCCCAGCGGCTGGTGCGCCAGCTCTGCACCTACTGCAAGCAGCGCACGCTGCTGAGCGTGTCGTCGCTCGAGCGCGCCGGCTTCAACGTGGCGTTCGATCTCGAGGCCTACGACCCGGTCGGCTGCAGCCGCTGCGGCGGCTCCGGCTACAAGGGCCGGACCGGCCTCTACGAGGTGATGGTGATGACCGAGGAGACCAGAGACCTAACGGTGGAGCGGGCTTCTGCCGATGACATCAGGAAGGTCGCGGTGTCCCAGGGGATGCGCCCGCTGCGGGCCGACGGCTTCGAGAAGGTCAAGAACGGCGTCACGTCCATTGCCGAGGTTGCAAGGGTCACGTGAACGTCACGTCGCGCCGATAGGAGCCCTGATGGAGTTCGATTTCGCAGACGTGCTGATGCAGGTGATGGAGCGCAATGCCTCCGACCTTCACCTGACCGCCGGATCCCCGCCGATGATCCGCCACCACGGGCGGCTTCACGCGCTGGACTACCCGGTGATGAACCCGCAGACCACCCGCGAGGTCATCTACTCGATCCTCACGAACGATCAGCGCCAGCGGCTGGAGAACGACTGGCAGATCGACCTCGCCTACTCGATTCCCGGCAAGGCGCGCTTCCGCGTGAACGCCTACTTCCAGCGCGCCTCGATGAGCGCGGCCTTCCGCCTCATCCCGCAGGACATGCCGAAGCTCGCCGACCTGGCGCTGCCGAAGACGCTCGAGGACTTCACCAAGAAGCCGCGCGGCTTCGTGCTCGTCACGGGCCCGACCGGCTCGGGCAAGTCCACGACGCTCGCGGCGATGCTCGACCTCATCAACGACACGCGCCACGAGCACATCCTCACGATCGAGGACCCGATCGAGTTCCTGCACATGCACAAGAAGTGCATCGTCAACCAGCGTGAGCTGGGCGCCGACGCGCAGACCTTCTCCCTCGGGCTGAAGGCCGCGCTGCGCCAGGACCCCGACGTGATCCTCGTCGGCGAGATGAGAGACCTCGACACGATCTCGACCGCGCTGACCGCGGCCGAGACCGGCCACCTCGTGTTCGCCACCCTGCACACGCAGGACACGGCGCAGACCGTGGACCGCATCGTGGACGTCTTCCCGCCCGCGCAGCAGCAGCAGGTGCGCGTGCAGCTGTCGGTGGCGCTCCAGGGCATCGTGACCCAGCAGCTGCTGCCGCTGGCCAACGGCCAGGGCCGCTGCGTGGCCACCGAGGTGCTCGTGCCCACGCCGGCCGTGCGAAACCTGATCCGCGAGGGCAAGACCCACCAGATCTACTCGGCGCTTCAGACCGGCGCCCAGTTCGGCATGCAGACGATGGACACCTCGCTCGCCGAGCTCGTGCGCGACGGCAAGATCTCGCGCGAGCTCGCCGAGTCGCGCTCGGGCGCGCCCGAGGAGCTCCGCCGCCTCATGGGCACCGTGAGGGTGGCCTAGCCGATGGCCACCTACGCGTTCAAGGCGCTGGACCTCGCGGGGTCCACCACGAAGGGCGAGATGGAGGCCGGCGACAAGCAGGCCGTGGCCTCGCAGCTGCGCAATCGCGGGCTGATCGTCGTGGACATCGAGGAGCAGGCCGAGGCGGGCGCGGGCGACATCCTCGCGCGCTTCCGCCGCGTCAAGCCCGACGACCTCGTGATCGCGTCGCGCCAGCTCGCGACCATGGTGCAGTCCGGCATGTCGCTCCTTCGCGCGCTCTACGTGATCGAGGAGCAGACCGAGTCGGACAAGCTGCGCGAGATGCTCATCGACGTCCGCAAGGACGTGGAGGGCGGCTCAGCGCTCTCAGAGGCGCTGCGCAAGCACCCCGACATCTTCAACGATCTGTACGTGGCGATGGTCGAGGCCGGGGAGACCGGAGGAATCCTCGACCAGACGCTCGTGCGCGTCGCGGAGCAGCTCGAGAAGGACGCCGCGCTCCGCCGCCAGGTCAAGGCGGCGATGATCTACCCGATCCTGATCGGCAGCTTCGCGCTGATCGTGCTGGTGGCGCTCGTGGCCTTCCTCGTGCCGGTGTTCGAGAAGATCTTCAACGACTTCGGCGGCGAGCTGCCGGCGATCACCAAGTTCACGGTGTGGCTCTCGCACCTGGTCACGCGGCAGTGGTACATCCTGATCGCGGTCGTCTTCGGCGTGGTCTGGCTGTTCCGCTACTGGAAGAACTCGGAGACCGGCCGCGTCCAGTGGGACCGGCTCAAGCTGAAGTTCCCGATGAAGATCGGGGACATCGTCCAGAAGGTCGCCCTGGCGCGCTTCTCGCGCACCTTCTCGGGCCTGATCGCGGCCGGCGTGCCGATGCTCGAGGCCATCGAGATCACCGGCAAGACCTCCGGCAACAAGGTCGTCGAGATGGCGATGAACGACGTGCGCGACTCCGTCAAGAAGGGCGGCTCGCTCACCGCGCCGATGGCCGCGGTTCCCGAGGCCTTCCCGGTCATGGTCACGCAGATGATCGGCGTGGGCGAGGAGACCGGTGCGCTCGAGACGATGATGTCGAAGGTCGCCGACTTCTACGAGGAGCAGGTGGACGCCGCGGTCAAGGCGCTCACCTCGATCCTCGAGCCCTGATGATCATCGTCGTGGGCGGCATCGTCGGGTTCATCGTGATCGCGATGTACCTGCCGATGTTCAAGGTCTACGACTCGATCAAGTAGTCGAACGGTGCGCAGCCGGCCGAGCCGGCTGCTTCCGCGCGGCCGCGTCGAGCCGGCGCGCGAGCGCCCTCAGCTCGTCGATCAGCTCGGGCGGCTCGTGGACCTCGACGTCCACGCCCAGCATCGCTATGCGGATCGCCAGCCAGCCGAGGTCGTCGTCCGAGGTCCGGTACTCGCAGCGCTGCGCGTCGATCGGCTCGAGCGCCGCGGCGAACCAGGGGAGGCGCTTCGCCATCTCCTCGGCCGGGGCGTGCACGGTGACGCGCGCCTCGTAGCGGCTCCAGGCGCCCGCGATGCTCTGCTCGACGTAGGCGGCCGCGTCCTTCGCCGGGAGCTCGCGCGGCGTGAACCGGACGCCGGTCGCGGCCGGCCGTGCCAGCCGGTCGACCCGGAACGTCCGCCAGTCCTCGCGGCCGCGGTCCCAGCCCACCAGGTACCAGCGCCGCCCGCGGTTCACGAGCGAGTGCGGCTCCACCTCCCGGCGCGTGTCGGTGCCGTCGCGGCTGCGGTACTCGAAGCGCAGGCACTCCGAGTCGCGGCATCCCGAGCGATGGTCGTGAGGTGCTGCGGGTCGACGGTCGGCCCGCCGGCGGGCGCTGCGATCGTCGCCGACCCGAGCGCCGCGACGCGGCGGCGGAGGTGGGAGGGCAGGACCTGCTCGAGCTTGACGAGGGCCCGCACCGAGGTCTCCTCGATCCCCGCGACCGAGGCGCGTGCGGCGGTTCGCAGGCCGACCGCGATCGCGATCGCCTCCTCCTCGTCGAGCAGGAGCGGCGGCATCGCCGTGCCGGCGCGCAGCCGGTACCCGCCGGCGGGCCCGGTCAGGGACTCCACCGGGTACCCGAGCGCGCGCAGGCGGCCCACGTCCCGGCGCACCGTGCGCCCGGAGACCTCGAGCCGCTCGGCCAGCTCGGCGCCGGGCCAGTCGCGCCGCGCCTGGAGCAGCGACAGCAGGTCGAGCAGCCGGCTGGAGGTCTCGCTCATCCGATTTCCAGGTTCCCCGAGATTGAGGACAGATCCTGACCTAAATACCTCATAGCGTGCGGCGGGTCCACGACGAAGGGAGCATCGATGAGTGGCCAGGACCGGTACATCCCCGGAGTCCCGTGCTGGATCGACACCACGCAGCCCGACCCGGCGGCGGCCGCGGAGTTCTACGGCGACCTGTTCGGGTGGGAGCTCGAGGACGTCATGCCCGCGGACTCGCCGGTGAAGTACTACATCGGGCGCCGCGACGGCGGCGACGTGGCGGCCGTGAGCTCGCGGCCGGAGGGCGCGCCCGAGGGAGCCGTCTGGAACACGTACGTGTGGGTCGACGACGCCGACGCGACCTCCGCGAAGGTGCGCGAGGCCGGCGGCACGGTCGTGTCCGAGCCGTTCGACGTGTTCGACTCGGGGCGGATGGCCGTCTTCGCGGACCCGGCGGGGGCGGTCTTCGCGGTCTGGCAGGCGAAGGAGCACCGCGGCGCCAAGGTCGTCAACGAGCACGGCTCGCTCAACTTCAACGTCCTCAGCACCACGGACCTGGACGCGGCCGCGGCGTTCTACGGGGCGGTGTTCGGCTGGGAGGTCATCGACGCCGGCGGAGCCCCGATGTGGGCGCTGCCCGGCTACGGCGACTTCCTGGAGAGCCGTACCCCGGGGATGCGCGAGAACATGGCCGCGATGGGCGCTCCGGAGCGCTTCGAGGACGTGGTCGCGAGCGTGACCGTGGATGCCGACACCCCGCCGCACTGGGGCGTGACCTTCGGCGTCGACGACGCCGACGCGATCGCCGCGCGCACGAAGGAGCTGGGTGGCGAGGTGCTCGTCCCGCCGTTCGACGCGCCCTGGGTGCGGATGGCGATCGTCCGCGACCCGCAGGGGGCCGTCTTCACGGCGAGCAAGTTCGTGCCCGAGAACAAGGACCTCGGAACGGGAGCCGCGGCGGCGGCGTGAGGGGGCGGGATAGGCTGCCTGGATGGCGACCGTCTCGTACACCCGCATGGCGGACATGACGGCGGCGGACCTGGCGCTGGTCAACGCCGACGCCGACGAGGACGCCAGGCAGCTGCCCGACCGCCTGATGCGGGCGGTGGCCGACCTCGAGCGCTTCCAGGGCCCGCTGCGGGTCAGCCGCATGGAGCACTCGCTGCAGTCGGCCACCCGCGCGCTGCGCGCGGGCAAGGACAACGAGTACGTGGCGGCCGCGCTGGTGCACGACATCGGCGACGCGCTCGCCCCGTACTCCCACGGCGAGATGGTCGCCGGCGTGCTGAGGCCGTTCGTGAGCGAGCGCGTCTGCTGGATCATCCAGAAGCACGCGCTGTTCCAGAGCTACTACTACGCCCATCTGGACGGCGGGGACCGCAACGCCCGCGACAAGTACCGCGACCACCCGTTCTACGACGACTGCGTCGAGTTCTGCGAGCACTTCGACCAGAACTGCTTCGACCCGGACTACGACTCGCTCCCGCTGGAGCACTTCAGGCCGATCGTCGAGGAGGTCTTCAGCACTCCCCGGCACGCGGCGGACGAGCTGCCGCAGTAAGCGTCCTGTCCTGTGGTTGCTCTGCAACCACTAGTCAGGATGGTTGCTCCCCGCGGCGCACAGACGTGTTACGAACGGCGGCGGGTGGAGGGGTGGCGCTCCCGACCGGGTCGTAACCCTTCGGTGCGTCTTTCTCGGCGAGTGTCCTGTCCTGTGGTTGCTCTGCAACCGGAAGTCAGGACACTTGCCCTGGGGCGGCGCCCGTAGGGCCCTCGGTCGCCACCAGCAGGACGCGCTTCCCGGCGAGCTCGCCGCCGGCCGCCAGCTTGCGCAGGCCCGCCAGGGGCGCCGCGCCGGACTCGCCGATCTCCAGGCCGTGCTCCGCAAGCTCGCCATCGCGGCGGCGGCCTCGGCGTCGCTCACCGTGACGGTCGAGTGGATGCCGTCGCGCAGGTCGGGCCAGGCGGCGGGGGAGACCTCGGCGCAGTCGAGCCCGGCCATCGTCGTGCCGGGCGTGTCCACGGAGGTGGGGCGGCCCGCGGCGAGCGAGGCGGTCAGGCACGCGGCGGCCTCCGGCTCGACGCCGATCACCGTCACGCCCGCGGCGGCGCCGTGGCGCGCCGCGGCCGCCGCCAGCGACCCCACGCCCACCGGCACGAGGATCACCTCGTAGTCGGCCTGCGCGGCCGCCTCCGCGAACAGCGTGGCGTAGCCGTCGATGACCCAGCGCGCGGGCCCGGAGTCGCCGACGTCGGCGATCAGCAGGACCCCCGGCGCCGCCGCGGCCGCCTCGGCCTCCGCCACCGCGTCCTCGTAGGTCCCGTCCACGACGACCACCTCGGCGCCCTCGGACGCGATCGCCTCACGCCGCACCGCCAGCGAGCGCTCCGGGAGGAAGACCCGGCAGGCGAGCCCGCGCAGCCCCGCCACGTGCGCCACGGCCCGGCCGTGATTGCCCGCGCTGGCGGCCACGAGCGTGTGCGCGCCGGGCGTCCTCGCGGAGGGCGCGCTCGACCGCCCATGACGCACCGAGCACCTTGAACGCGGGCAGGCCGAGGCGGTTCGACTCGTCCTTGACGAGCACGCGCGCCGAGGCCCAGCTCGGCGGCCACGTCCGGCAGCTCGCGGACGGGCGTGGGCGCGTAGCCCGTCCAGCGCGACGTGGAACGCGTGGGCGTCTGCCGCTGCGTCAAGCGCAGAAGCGGGCCGCGACGGCGGTCAGGGCGCGGGCCACCGCCTCCGTGTCCGCCAGGCTGACCCACTCCTCCACCGCGTGCGCGCCCTCGCCGCTCGGTCCGAACATGACGGTGGGAATTCCCGCCGCGGCGATGAAGGCGGCGTCGGCCCAGTAGCTCGCGCCCGCGATCGGGGGCGTGGCCCCGGTGACCTCCGCGGCCGCGTCGCGGACCACGCCCACCAGCTCCGCGCCGGGATCCACCTCGAACGGCTCGCGCACGAGCAGCGTCCGCCGCTCGGCCTCGAGCTCGGGATCCTCCGCGCGGCAGCGCTCGAGGAGCTCGTCGAGCTCGCGCTCGACGTCTTCGCGCGTGGTGCCGGGGAGCGTCCGGTGCTCGAGGCCCAGCACGCAGCGCGCCGGATAGCTCGACATCTCCACGCCGCCCTCGATGAGCGACGCGTGGACCGAGCCGCGACCCACGAGCGGGTGCTCGCGCGCCGTGAGCGACTCGTCGAGCCTGCCCAGCTCGGTGAGCACCCGGCCGGTCTTGACGATGGCGTCGGTGCCCAGGTGCGGGCGCGAGCCGTGGGCCGCGCGGCCCGTGACCTCGATCTCGCTCCAGACGAAGCCCTTGTGCGCCACGATCACCTCGAGCTCGGTGGGCTCGGTCACGATCGCGGCGTCCGCCCGCAGCGCCCGCAGCGCCTCCTGCACCCCGAGGCTGGCGTGCTCCTCGTCGGCCACGGCGGCCACGACCACGTCTCCGGCGAGCCCGAGCCCGGCGGCATCGCGGGCCGCCACCAGCGCGGCCGCCACGCCGGCCTTCATGTCATAGGCCCCGCGGCCGTGGAGGCGGTCGCCGTCCACGCGCGGGGTGTGCGGGTCGGTCATGCCCTCCACGCTCACCGTGTCGAGGTGGCCGCAGAGCAGCAGCGTGCGCCCGCCGCCGGACCCGGGCGCGCGCACGAGCACGCTCGGGCGCCCGGGGGTGTCCTCGAGCACGTCGGCCCGCAGTCCCGCGTCGCGCGCCCAGCCGGCCACGAACGCCGCGGCCTCGGCCTCGCCGGCGCCTCCGGGGACGAGCGACGGATTGACGGAGTCGATCGCCACGAGCTCGGACAGCAGGTCCGTCACGTCCTTCGTCGAGCTCACGCCTCGGGCTCGAGCAGCTTCACGACCAGCGTGCCCGCGCGCTCGTGCGGCTCGTTGCCGGCGGGCACGAACTGAAGCGGGTAGCTGCCGGTCCGCTGCACCAGGAGATCGAAGCGCGCCGGCGTGACCGGGTCGGCGACGGCGCTCAGGCCGAGGCCCGGGATCACGACCTGGCCGGGGCGGTCCACCTCCACGTAGACCTCGGCGGCCTGGCCGGCGAAGACCGCGCGACGGCGCGGGTCCGATGCGTCGAAGCGGATCTCGGCGGGCGCTCCGGAGACCGACGGCTCCGTGAGGGCGTGGCTGCCCGGCCCCGGCGGGCTGGTCGTCCGAGTTGTCCGAGGGCCGCGACAGGCCCGCGGCGAGCGCGGCGAGGCCGAGCACGATCGCGAACAGGAGGAGGGCGCGGCGCAGGTTCACCACGGGCATCGTAGAGCCGCGGTGCGGGGGTCAAGCTCTGGACGGGGGCGGCCGATATGGGCACAGGTCCCGATGAAGTTCCCCGTCCCGATCCGACACGGAATCTGCGCGCTGGCGGCCCTCGTGGTCGTCTTCGTGGCGCTGCCCGGGCCCGCGATGGCCCAGCAGGCGCCGCTGGAGCCGCAGACCGTGCAGCTCACGGAGCCCACGGCCAAGCCGCGCCGGGTTCCAGCTGAACGCCCGCGACGCCCAGCGGATCGCGGACCGGCTTCCGCTCGTGCGCCGCGAGCTGGCGAAGCTCGGGCCGCTCCGGCGCGAGGTGGAGCTGCCGCTCTACTACGTGAGCGCATCCCGCCCGCTACGAGGTCGTCCTACAAGCGCGGCGACCGCACCTTGATCGACATCCACATCGACGGCATCACCGGCGAGGTGGTCGAGCAGTGGTCCGGGCCCCAGGCGGACATGCTCCTCGCGCGCGGCTACACCCCGTCGGTGGGCGGCCCGATGAACCTCTGGTACGTGTGGCTCCCGCTCGGGCTGCTGTTCGTGGCGCCGTTCGTGGACCCGCGCCGGCCGTTCCGGCTGGTGCACCTGGACCTGCTCGTGCTGCTCGGGTTCGGCGTCTCCGAGCTCTACTTCAACAAGGGCAACGTGGACGTGTCCGTGCCGCTCGTCTACCCGCTGCTCGTCTACCTGCTCGTCCGGCTCGCGCTGGCGGGATTCCGCCCGCGGGCGCGCAACGAGCGGCTGATGCCCTACGCGCGCACCAGCTGGCTCGTGATCGGCCTCGTGGCGCTGATGATCTTCCGGGTCGGGCTGAACGTCACCAACTCGAACATCATGGACGTCGGGCTGCGCGAGCGTGATCGGCGCGGACCGCATCACGCACAAGCTCGACCTCTACACCGACAACGCGGTGCACGGGGACACCTACGGCCCGGTCAACTACCTGGCGTACGTGCCGTTCGAGCTCGTCTTCCCGACCGACAGCGACTCGTCCGAGCTGCCGGCCGCGAAGGCGGCGGCGCTCACGTTCGACCTGCTCACGGTGATCGGGCTGATGCTGCTCGGGGCGCGGCTCAGAGCGGGGCGGGAGGGGCGCCGGCTCGGCGTGGCCATGGCCTTCGCCTGGGCCGCCTACCCGTTCACGCTGATCGGCCTCCAGTCGAACGTCAACGACGGCCTGATCGCCGTCCTCCTCGTCTACGCGCTGCTGGCGCTCACCTCACCCGCCAAGCGAGGGCTGATGGTCGGGCTCGCGGCGGCGGCGAAGTTCGCCCCCGTGGCGCTCGTGCCGCTGTTCGCCACCGGGACGGGCGAGGAGCCGCGCGGCCGCTCCTGGGCCGTCTTCGGCGCGGTCTTCAGCGCCGTGGTGGCCGGCTCGATCCTGCTCTACCTGCCCGACGGCGGCCTGCGCGAGTTCTACAACTGCACGATCGGCTTCCAGATGAACCGCTACTCCGTGTTCAGCCTCTGGGGCCTGCACCCCTCGCTCGGCTGGCTCCAGGACATCGTGAAGGTGGCCGGAGCCCTGTTCGTGGCGGCGCTGGCCTTCGTGCCGCGCAGGCGCGACATGCGCCAGATCGCCGGCCTCGGCGCCGCCGCGATCATCGCCACGCAGCTGAGCGCCGTGCACTGGTTCTACTTCTACATCCCCTGGTTCGCGCCGTTCGCGCTGCTCGTGATGTTCAGCGCCTACCGCGCCCACGAGCCCGGGGCCGCGCCCGACGCGGAGTCGGCGTACGTGCGGCGCGTCGCGTCCCCCGTCTAAAGGACACCGGCCGAGCGCCGATAGGGGTTAGCAGACCCCAGGTGCCCGGATCTTCCTGGCGGCTGGACCCCAGACCTACAGACCATCCAGACCGTCACCTCAAGGGAGGAGACAGCAATGCTGCGGAAGCTCACGGAGCGCATCCACTCGGAGCGGGGGTTCACCCTTATCGAGCTCCTGGTGGTCATCTTGATCATCGGAATCCTGGCCGCCATCGCGCTGCCGGCGTTCCTCAGCCAGAGGCAGAAGGGCCAGGACGCGAGCGCGAAGTCGAACGCCCGCAACATGGTCTCGGCCCTCGAGTCGTGCTACTCGAACGCGTCCAGCTACGCGAGCTGCGACACGAGCCAGGACGTCGTGGCCTCGGGCATCCCGACCGGCACCGGCAACAACCAGGTGAACCTGGCCACGCTGGCCTCGGGCAACTACCAGATCGTGGCGAAGTCGGCCTCCGGCAACAACTTCACGATCACCAAGCCGGGAAGCGGCCCAGTCACGCGGACCTGCAGCACCACGAGCAGCGGAGCCTGCCCCGCATTCGGGTAGCTGGTAGCGCCACCTGTCTCGGGTGGACGAATGCCCGAGACAGAAGCGGCCACCGATTAAAGGGATCGACACGCCCCGTCGATCCATGGGGCGTACGGCCAGGTGCCACGGCTATCCGCGGCGACTGGCACCAGACCATCCAGACCAGTCACCTTCAAGGAGGAGACAAATGCTGCGGAAGCTGAGTGAGAGGATTCACTCCGAAGAGCGGGGCTTCACCCTTATCGAGCTCCTCGTGGTGATCCTGATCATCGGAATTCTGGCCGCCATCGCGCTGCCGGCGTTCCTCGGACAGAGGCAGAAGGGCCAGGACGCGAGCGCGAAGTCGAACGCCCGCAACATGGTCTCGGCCCTCGAGTCCTGCTACACGAACTCGCAGACCTACGTGGGCTGCGGTACGGCCCAGGACGTGACCGAGTCCGGCATCACCACCGGTACCGGCAACGGCCAGGTCAACCTCGCGACCCTCGCGGCCGGCAACTACCAGGTCGTGGCGAAGTCCGAGTCGGGCAACACGTTCACGATCACGAAGCCGGCGTCGGGTTCCATCACCCGTACGTGCGCCACCACGGGCAGCGGCGCCTGCCCCAGCGGCGGTAGCTGGTAAGCACGCTGGCTGAACAAGACGTTCCGCGACGGGCGGGCCTTCACGGCCCGCCCGTTGTCGTTCTGGCCGACGCTGTTCGGGCCGGGGCCACGGGTAGCGTCAGCGCGCGATGGCGGTCGAGATCGCGTTCGTGGCCGTCCTCGGGGCGGTGGTCGGAAGCTTCCTCAACGTGGTGATCTACCGCGTGCCCCTGGGCGAGTCGATCGTCAGCCCCGGCTCGCACTGCCCGCACTGCGACGCCCCGGTGGCCACCTACGACAACGTGCCCGTGGTCTCGTGGCTGCTCCTGCGCGGCCGCTGCCGCAACTGCGGCGGGCCGATCTCGCCGCGCTACCCGCTCGTCGAGCTGCTCACCGCGGTCACCTTCGCCGCCATCGTCGCGGTGCGCGGGTTCGACGACGACCTGCTGCTCGAGCTGCCCTTCGCCGCCTGTCTGATCGCGCTCGCCGGCATCGACCTCGATCACAAGCTGCTGCCCAACAAGATCGTCTACCCGATGGCGGTGTGGGGCGTGGTGGCCACCGCGCTGGTGGACACGGGGGACCTCCCCGAGAACCTGATCGCCGGCGCGGCGGCGTTCGCGCTGCTGCTCGCGGCGGTGCTCGCCTACCCGGCCGGCATGGGCATGGGGGACGTGAAGCTCGCCGGCGCGATGGGCCTGTACCTCGGCCTGTCCATGGCGCCGGCGCTGCTCGCGGCGTTCCTGAGCGGCACGCTCGTCGGGCTCGTGATCATCGCGCGGGAGGGCGCGGAGGCGCGCAAGAAGGCCGTCCCGTTCGGCGTCTTCCTGGCGCTCGGCGGCCTCGTGGGCGTGCTCGCGGGCCCCGAGCTGGTGGATCTCTACCGGGACCATCTGCTGAGCTGAATTGCATTACGCGCCCTTGGGCGCATTTAGGGGTTAAGCCCGCAACCCGTGGAGCCGATAGAGCGGGGGAACAGGTATGGCCCTCTCCCTCCGAAAGACTTCTGATCGCGGCTCCGTAGGCCTCGACATCGACGGGCGCTATCTCGCTGCCGCGCAGGTGGACGGCGGCCGGCTCGTGCGCTCGGCCAGCCACGAGCTGCCCGAGGGCGTCGTCGCCGACGGCGAGGTCCGCGACCCCGAGGCCCTGTCCGACGCGCTCAAGCGCTTCGCCGCCGACGAGGGCCTCCCCAAGAACGTGCGCCTCGGCGTGGCGAACCAGCAGATCGTCGTTCGCGTGATCGAGCTGCCGCGCATCGAGGACGAGAAGCAGCGCGAGGCCGCTGTCCGCTTCCAGGCGGCCGAGGCCATCGCCATGCCCCTGAACGAGGCGATCCTCGACCACCAGGTCGCCGGCTTCGCCGAGGCCGCCGACGGCACCCCGCGCATGCAGGTGGTGCTCGTGGCCGCGCGCCGCTCGATGGTCGAGTCGCTGCTCGAGGCCGTGAAGGGCGCCGGGCTCAAGGCCGAGGGCGTCGACCTCGACGCGTTCGCCCTGGTGCGCACGCTCGTGAGCGGCGGCGACGGCGCCGACGAGTCGGCCCGCGTCTTCTGCCACCTCGCCGGCGTGACCAACCTGGCCATCGCCGTCGGGCCCGCCTGCTTCTTCACCCGGCCGCTGTCGGCGGTCTGGGACGACGCCGACGCCGGCTCGCGGCTCGCCGACGAGATCCGGCTGTCGATCGACTACTACATGACCCAGCCCCAGGCGCAGCCGGTGGGCGAGGTCGTCCTCTCCGGGCCCGGGTCCGGCGACGAGGGGCTCGTCGAGAGCCTCGGCGTGCACCTCGGGCTTCCCGTCCGCGTGGCCTGGCCGCTCGGCGGCCTCGACACCTCGGGCATGGCCTCGAGCGAGGATCCGCACCGCTACACCGTTGCGGCCGGCCTCTCGCTGGGAGCGACGGCATGAGGCCCGTAAACCTTCTTCCGCAGGATCAGCGCAGGCGCCCCGCCGGCGGCAAGGCCGGCAGCTCCTACGTGGTGCTCGGCGTGCTCGGCGCGCTGCTCCTGATGGTGCTCGGCTACGTGGTCGTGTCGAACCAGGCCACCTCGCGCACCAACGACGCGAACCAGGCGGACGCCGAGGCCACGCGCCTCGAGCAGCAGGCCGCCACCCGCGCCGCCTTCGCAAGCTTCGCCCAGATCAAGCAGCAGCGCCTCCAGAGCGTCAGCTCGGTCGCGCAGACCCGCTTCGACTGGGAGCGCTTCATGCGCGAGCTCGCCCGGATCATGCCCGAGCGCAGCTGGGTCCAGACCGCCGACGCCAACGTGTCGGGCGACCCCACCAGCACCGGGGCCACCAGCACGGCCGCCGCCACCGGCACCGCCGTGCCGACCGCCAACCTCGTGGGCTGCACGCCCAAGCAGTCGGACACGGCCGCGATGATGGTCCGGCTCGGCAAGCTCTACCGCGTCGACGACGTGCAGCTGAACGAGTCCACCCTCGAGTCGCTCGGGGCGGACGCGGCCGACCAGGCCTCGTTCGACGGCTGCGGCAGCTACTACAAGTACGACCTGACGGTCACGTTCAGCGCGACCCCGCCGGCCCGTGAGGCCCCGCAGGGAGCCACTCGCGTGCCCGCTTCCCTCGGAGGTGGATCGTGACGAGCCTCTCGGAGCGCGACCGCAAGCTGCTCATGATCATCGTCCCGCTGGTGGTCCTCGCGGCCTACTGGTTCCTGATCCTGGGCCCCAAGCGCGACGAGGCCTCCCAGGCCGCGGACCAGCTGGCCCAGCAGGAGGCCCGTCTCGCGACGGCCCAGCAGACGGCTGACTCGGCCAAGAACGCCGAGAACGCCTTCCAGTCCGACTTCACCGAGGTCGTGCGCCTCGGCAAGGCCATCCCCGCCAGTGTCGACATGCCCAGCCTGCTCGTGCAGCTCGAGCGCGCGGCGGCCGGCACCGGCATCCGCTTCACGAAGATCGCGACCGGCGAGCGCGAGGCCGCGGCAGCCCCGGCGGCCACGACCAGCACGCCGCCGAGCACCGGCACCGAGTCCGGCACCGGCACGCCCGTGGCCGCGGGCGGCGAGACCGCGTCGAGCTCCTCCGGCACCGCCGTGGAGTCCGCCAACAACGCGCAGGCCACCGCCAACCAGAACCAGGCCAACGCCGAGCAGTCCGGCGTGAGCGCCGACCGACACGCAGACCTCCACGACGGCGGGCAGCGGCACGACCGACGCGACCGGCGCGACCACCAACGCCGCCGGCGCCACCACCGCCGGCCTGGAGACGCGTGCCGCTCGAGATGGAGTTCGTGGGCGACTTCTTCAACCTCGCCGACTTCTTCCACAGCGTGAAGCGCTTCGTCCGCGTCGCCAACACGAACGTGCTGGTCGGCGGGCGGCTCATCACGATCGAGGGCGTCCAGTGGTCGAGCGACAGCACGCTCTTCCCGAAGCTGAAGGCCTCGATCAAGGCGACCGTCTACCTCAGTCCGAAGTCGGAGGGCACCACCGCGGGCGCAACCCCGCAGGGCCCGGCCGAGACCACAACGGCGGGTACCTCGACGGCCTCCGACGGAGCGTCGCCGGTCCCGACCGCCACCGCGACCCCCTGACATCGCCATGAACGACTTTCTGCTCGACATCTGGAACGACCTCCGCGAGAAGCGGCTGTGGCCCGTGGCCGCGCTGCTGCTCGCCGGGCTGATCGCGGTGCCCGTCGTGCTCTCGAAGCCGACCGAGGAGCCGACGGTCGCGGCCGTCACGGCCGTGCCCCAGGCGAAGACGGAGGGCGTGGCGAAGGGCCTGGCCACGCTCACGGTCGCCAAGGACGACACCGGCGAGGGCTCGACCCTCGACGTGTTCGATCCGTCCGACCCGTTCAAGCCGCCGAAGGACATCGTCGCCAACTCCGAAGGAGACGCACGGACACGGGCGCCCCCGGCGACAGCGGCTCGACCACGGACACCGGAGCTGCGACCGACACGGGCGGCAGCACGGACACGTCCGGCGGCGGCACCGACACGCGGCGGCACCGAGACTCCTCCGACGCAGACCGAGACCAAGACCGTCGAGTACCGCTACGTCGCGGACGTGACCTTCACGAGCCAACGGCAAGAAGCGGAAGATCAAGGGCCTCGAGCGCCTGGACGTGCTGCCGAGCGAGAAGAACCCGCTGCTGATCTTCCTCGGCGCCGGCAAGAACGGCAACAACGCGGTGTTCCTCGTGGACTCCACGCTGACGGCCGCGGGCGAGGGCAAGTGCAGGCCCAGCCGAGACCGAGTGCGCCTTCCTCTACCTGGGCGCGGGCTCGGAGGAGGAGCTGACGAACGACGAGGGCGACTCCTACACGCTGCGCGTCGACCAGATCCGCAAGGTCAAGGTGCGGGGACGAGGACTCCTCCGCCAAGGCCAAGGCCGGCAGCAAGCCACCGGCGAACGCGGCGGTCGGGAGCGAGCCGGCCGCACGCCGGTTCATGCCGCCGCTGATCACCGACCTGATCAGCGAGTCGGGCGGCTCCGACGAACTTTCAGACGACGGTCAACTAGGGGGTACGTGATGTATCGGAGGAACCTTTTCGGCTGCCTGCTCGCGCTGGCCGCGCTGGCCGCGCTCGTGCGCGGCGCCCGGCGCCTTCGGCCAAGAAGTCCTCGAAGAAGACGCCGGCGATCACGCAAGGTCTCTCCGATGCGCGTCAAGGTCGGCGGCACGCTGACCATCAAGGGCCGCAACTTCAAGTCGAAGGCGCAAGCCAGAACACCGTCATCTTCCGTGCCTCGAACGGCCGCTCGGCGTTCGTCAAGCCGCGCCGCGCCTCGCGCACGAAGCTCGTGCTCACGGTCAGCGAGCGCGTGGCCCGGCTCCTCACCGTCAAGAGCAGCTCCCAGCAGCCCACGCGGCTCAAGCTGCGCGTGCTCGCCGGCAAGTTCAGCTCGTTCACCTCGAAGCGGCTCTCGCCGGTCGTCGTCGGGCTCAGCTCGGGCTCGGGCGGCGGTGGCGGCGGCGGCAGCAGCACCGTCTGCGACGACGACTCCGACCACGACAACGACCTGCTGTCGAACTCGCTCGAGAAGAGCCTCGGCACCGATCCGTGCCTCGAGGACACCGACTCCGACGGCATGGTCGACGGCTGGGAGTACTACTCGGCCAAGGACCTGAACAACAAGGCCGTGCCCTACCCGGGCAAGCGGCCCTTCCCGAACGCGCTCGACCCGTCCGACGGCAAGTCGGGCTCCGCGAGCGCCTGGGACTTCGACGGCGACGGCCTCAAGACCTACGAGGAGTACCGCGCCTGGAAGCGGACCGGCAGCTCGTTCAACGCCGCGCGCGGTCGGCGGCTCGGACGCCGCGCTCGCCGCTCGGCTACAGCGACGGCACGAAGCTGAGCCGCCGCGGCGAGACGCCGGCGGTGCCGGCCTGGAAGAGCCTCCGTACGGGCTGCTCCAACCCGTCGGCGCCGTTCCCGAGCACCTACAACATCCACGGCGACGGCGCCGTGGCACGACGACGAGCGTGACGCGGACGCGGACGGCCTCTCCAACTGGCTCGAGTCCTCGCGCGGCCCCGGCCACGCGTCCTGGTGGGCGAGCTTCTTCGCCTCCGAGGGCCACGGCGCCGCCGCCTGGCCCGAGCCGGCCAGCGACACCGCGCCCTGCAACACCCAGTACTTCGGCGCCTTCGCCGAGCGTCCCTACCACGGAGCTGGACATGACCGACGGCGACGTGGACGGCGACGGCCTGCTCGACGGCGAGGACGACCAGGACTTCGACGACGTCACGAACATCGTCGAGATCTACGAGTACCTCAACGATCTCGACGGCGACGGCGGGCTGACCTGCGGGACCGAGACCTACCCGTCGCGCGGCGGGCAGGGCGTGAACGCCTTCAACCCCTGCGCGCCGAACCACGCGTCGCGCACCTGCGACGACTACAAGCCCTTCTAGGGACCTCCTCCGAGACCGGCGCCCGCACCTTGCGCAAGTAGGGTGTGGGCGCCATGTCTCTTCGCTTCACCACTGCCGGTGAGTCGCACGGCCCCGGCCTGATCGCGGTCGTCGAGGGCCTGCCCGCGGGGCTCGAGCTGAGCCCCGCGGACCTCGACGACGACCTCGCGCGGCGCCAGCTCGGGCACGGCCGCGGCGGGCGCATGAAGATCGAGAAGGACCGCGCCCACGTGACCTCCGGGATCCGCCACGGGCGCACTCTCGGCAGCCCGGTCGCGCTCCGGATCGACAACCGCGACTACGCCAACTGGGAGGAGCGGATGAACCCGTGGCCCGTGGAGGCCGAGGTGGCGGAGGTCCACCTCCCGCGCCCCGGCCACGCCGACCTCGCCGGCGTCCAGAAGTACGGCTTCACCGACGTGCGCAACGTCCTCGAGCGGGCGAGCGCGCGCGAGACCGCCGCGCGGGTGGCGGCCGGGGCGCTCGCCAAGGCGTTCCTGCGGGCGCTCGGCGTGACCGTGCTGAGCCACGTGACCCGCATCGGCTCGGTGACCGCGCCCGAGCCGGCGGACCTCGCGCCGGAGGACTTCGAGGGCGTGGACGAGTCGCCGGTGCGCTGCCTCGACCCGGAGGCGAGCGCGGCGATGGTCGCCGAGATCGACGCGACCAGGAAGGCGAACGAGTCGCTCGGCGGCATCTTCGAGGTGCGCGCCTTCGGGGTCGTGCCCGGGCTCGGGTCGCACGTGTCCTGGGAGGAGCGCCTCGACGGCCGGCTCGCCCAGGCGGTCATGTCGATCCAGTCGATGAAGGGCGTGGGGATCGGCGACGGCTTCGACCTGGCGGGCCGCGTGGGCTCCAAGGCCCACGACGAGATCTTCTGGTCCGAGGAGCGCGGGTACCACCGCGAGACGAACCGCGCGGGCGGCGATCGAGGGCGGCATGACCACCGGCGACCCGGTGATCGTCCACGGGGCGATGAAGCCGCTCCCGACGCTGACCAAGCCGCTGCGCTCGGTGGACATCGAGACGAAGGAGCCGGCCCAGGCGCTGCGCGAGCGCACCGACTCCTGCACGGTGCCGGCCGGCGGCGTGGTGGGCGAGTCGATGGTGGCGCTGGTGCTGGCCTCGGCCTACCGCGAGAAGCTCGGCGGGGACCACATCGACGACGTGCGCGCCGCTCTCGACGCCTACCGCGAGCGGATCGGGTGGAGGCCCGGGTAACGGAGGCCGCACGCTGGCTGCTCGTCTGGCTTCATGGGCGCCGGCAAGTCCACCGCTGCGCGGGCGGTGGCGGCGGAGCTGGGCGTGGAGGCGCTCGACTCGGACAGGGAGCTCGAGCAGCGGCTCGGCGAGCCGATCGCGTCCTTCTTCGACCGCGAGGGCGAGGCGGCCTTCCGCGCGCGCGAGGAGGAGGTGGTGCTGGACCTGCTCGGCCGCGGCAACGGCGGCGTGGTGTCGCTCGGCGGCGGCGCGGTGCGGATCCGAGCGGGTGCGCGACGCGCTGCGCGCGCACACGGTCGTCCAGCTCGAGGTCGACGCCGAGGACGCCTGGCGGCGCGCCTCCGGCGACGCGCGCCCGCTCGCGCGCGACCCGGCGCGCTTCAAGCAGCTCCACAGCGACCGCGAGCCGCTCTACGCGCTCGGTGGCCGACGCGGTCCTGCCCGCGGGCGGCCGCGACGTCATCCGCTCGGCGCTCCCGGCGCTCACGGCGCTCGCCGAGGCGCCGGAGGGCACGCGCCTCGTCTGGGCCGGCGCCGAGTCCGGCTCGTACCCGGTCTTCTTCGGCGAGGGCCTGATCGCCGCGGGCTTCCTGTACCCCGCGGACGGGCGCCGCTTCGTGGTCACGGACGCGAACGTGGCGCGGCACCACGTGCTGGAGGGCCACGAGCGCATCGAGGTCGAGCCGGGGGAGGAGCGCAAGACGCTCGCCGCCGCCGAGGACGTGCTGCGCGCGCTGGCGCGCGCCGGCGCCGAGCGCGGCGACCTCGTCGTGGCCGTGGGCGGCGGCGTGGTCGGCGACCTCGCGGGCTTCTGCGCGGCCGTCTACCAGCGCGGCATGCGCCACGTGCAGGTGCCCACGACGCTCGTGGCGCAGGTGGACTCGGCCTACGGCGGCAAGACCGGGGTGGACCTGCCGGAGGGGAAGAACTACGCGGGCGCCTACCACCAGCCCTCGGCCGTGATCTGCGACCCGGCCGCGCTCGCCACGCTCCCGCGCGAGGAGCTGGCGGCCGGCTACGTCGAGGTGGTCAAGACGGCGCTGATCGCCGGCGGCCCGCTCTGGGCGCGCGTGCGCCAGGGCGGCGAGCCCGACCTGGAGACCGTGATCGGCTGCGCGCGGACGAAGCTGGCGGTGGTGGCCGAGGACGAGCGCGACGGCGGTCGCCGCCAGGTGCTGAACCTGGGGCACACCGTGGGCCACGCGATCGAGGCCGCCACCGGCTACACGCGCTACCGCCACGGCGAGGCGGTCGGGCATCGGCCTGCTGGCGGCCCTGCGGCTCTCGGGGCGCGAGGCGCTGCGCGCCGAGGTGTCCGACCTGCTGGCGGCGCGCGGGCTGCCGCTCGCGTTCGAGGGCGCCGGCGTGGACGACGTGCTCGCGCTCGTGGAGCGCGACAAGAAGCGCTCGGGCGGCCGGGTGCCGTTCGTGCTCGTGGAGTCGCCCGGGGAGGTCACGCCCGGGCACGAGGTGGCGCCGGACGCGCTCCGCGCGGCGGTCGAGGAGGTGCGCGCGGGATGAGCGGGCGCGTGGACGTGCTCCACGGGGTGAACCTCGACACGCTGGGGCGCCGCGACCCGGCCCACTACGGCGAGCTGACGCTCACCGAGCTCGAGGTGAAGGTCAAGCGCTTCGCCGACGAGCTCGGGCTGGACGTGGCGTTCTTCCAGACGAACCACGAGGGCCAGTTCTGCGAGTGGCTCCACCGCGCGGGCGAGAACACGGACGGGCTGATCCTCAACCCGGGCGCGTGGACGCACTACTCGTACGCGATCCGGGACGCGCTCGAGGTGGCCGACCTGCCGGCCGTCGAGGTGCACCTGTCGGCGATCGACGAGCGCGAGGAGTGGCGCCGGCTGTCCGTGATCCGCGACCTCTGCATCGGCACCGTGCAGGGCAAGGGAGCGGACGGGTACCGTGAGGCGCTGGAGATGCTGAAGGAGGCCTTGGCCAAGTGAACGTCCAGGCGCCCGCCACCGTCGAGGCGCGCACCGACCGGCTCGTGGCGCGGATGGCCGAGCAGGAGCTCGACTGCCTGCTGGTCACCAACCTCCTGAACGTCCGCTATCTCACCGGCTTCACGGGCACGAACGGCGCCTGCATCGTCACCCCCGACGAGCGCCTCTTCCTGACCGACTTCCGCTACGTGGAGCAGGCCGCGGAGCAGGTGCACGGCTACGAGCGGGTCGAGCTCGGGCGCGACATGCTCCGGGACCTCGCCGGCGCGGCTGCGCGGCCGCGCCGGCTTCGAGGACTCGGACGTGACGGTGGCCAAGCACGCCGAAGCTCGCGGAGGGGCTGGGCGCGGGCGCCGAGCTCGTGGCCGCCGGGACGCCGGTGGAGGAGCTGCGCGAGGTGAAGGACGCCTCGGAGGTGGCCGCCATGCGCGCGGCCACGGAGCTCGCCGACGCGGCCTACCGCGACATGCAGGAGCGCGGGCTCGCCGGGCGCACCGAGCGCGAGGTGGCGATCGCGGCCGTCAGGCTGATGGAGGACCAGGGCGCCGAGGGGCCCTCGTTCCCGCCGATCGTCGCGTCGGGCCCGGCCGGGCGCGCTGCCGCACGCGGTGCCGCGCGACGTCGAGATCCCCGCGCGGCGTGCTCGTGGTGGTGGACATGGGCGCGAAGCTCGACGGCTACTGCTCCGACTGCACGCGCACGTTCGCCACCGGGCCGCTCGGCGACGAGGCCACCGAGGTCTACGAGCTCGTGCCGCGGGCGCAGGAGGAGGCGCTCGGCGCGGTTCGCGCCGGCGCCGAGGTGTCCGCCGTGGACGGCGTGGCGCGCGACATCATCGAGGCGGCCGGGCACGGCGAGCGCTTCGGTCACGGCCTCGGCCACGGCGTCGGGCTGGAGGTGCACGAGGGGCCGCGGGTGGCGAAGACGGCCACGCGGCAGCCTGGCCGCCGGCAACGCGGTGACCGTCGAGCCGGGCGTGTACATCCCCGGTGAGCTCGGCGTGCGGATCGAGGACCTCGTGATCGTCACGGACGGCGAGCCGGACGTGCTCACGGGGTTCCCCAAGGACCTCGTCACAACCGATTGATCGTCCTCGCGGGGGCGGCCGCGCTCGTCGGCGCGCTCGTCCAGTCGGCAACGGGGTTCGGCTTCGCGCTGGTGCTGAGCCCGGCGCTGTTCGCGGTCCTCGATCCCTACGAGGCGGTCACGACGATGCTCCTGCTGGGGCCGGCGCTGAACGCGCTGGTGCTGCACGACTCGGAGCCGCGGCGACGCGCATCTGCGCCTGCTCGTGCCGGTGCTCGTGGCCGCCGTGCCGGGGTTGGCGCTGGGGGCCCTGGCGCTCGAGCTGCTGTCCAAGCCCGCGCTCCAGGTGGCGGTGGGGGCGGCGGTGGTGGCGGCCGCGGCCTGGCAGATGCACCACCGCGCGCGCCGCGTCGGAGTGCCCGGCGCCGGCGGCCGCCCGGCCGCCTGGGCGGCGGGGCTGGTCAGCGGAACGCTCACGACCTCGATCAGCGTGAGCGGCCCGCCGGTGGTGCTGTGGCTCGAGGCGCAGGGGATGAAGCCGGGCCCGTTCCGGGCGACCCTGGCGGCCTCCTTCCTGGCCCTGAACGTGGCGGGCGGGGTGGTCGTGGTGGTGGCCGGCGGGACGGGGGCGGTGCGGCTGGACGTGGTGGCCGCCGCTGCTCGTCCTGTCGCTGATCGGCCACTTCCTGGGAGTCCGGGCCTTCCGCCGCCTGGCCGGCCCGCGCTTCTCCCTGGTGGCCCTGGCCCTGGTGGTCTTCGCGGGCCTGGCGAGCCTCGCGGCGGGCTGGCGGGGCTGTAGGCGGGGTTCCGACCAATGCATCGCAGGATGCATAACTGACGGAACCCCCCGCAATCCCCCTTGCACCACGCCCCTCTCGATGCGAACATGCGTTCGTATCGATGGTGATCTGCGTTCTCTATCCCCGCTTCGAGCTGCTGGCCGCTCTGGGGGACCGGAGGGCGCTTCTCTCCGAGCCCGCCGCGCTCGCGCCGGAGGCCGGGCGCGAGCAGATGGTGGGGGAGGTGTCGGCGCCCGCCGAGGCGTTCGGGGTCGTGCGCGGCATGCGGCTGGGCGAGGCGCTCGCGCGCTGCCCGGCGCTCAGGCTGGTCCCGCCGGACCCCGAGGGGGCGCGCTCCCTGTGGGGCCACGTGCTCGACAGGCTCGAGGCGATCGGGGCGGAGGTGGAGTCCGACCGCTCCGGCGTCGCGTTCTTCGAGGCGGGGCCGATCGAGGGCATCCACGGGGGCCGGCTCGACGACGTGCTCGCGGCGGCCCGGCGGGCGCTCGGGGCGGGCGCGCGCTTCGGCGCCGCCTCGAGCCGCTTCGCGGCGCACGCGGCCGCGCTTCGGGCCAGGCCGCGCCGGCGTCCGGCGGTCGTGGTGGAGGAGCGGGACGTGCGCGAGTTCCTCGCCGCGCTGCCCGTCGGCCTGCTGCGCACACGGCTCGAGCTCCAGGCGCTGCCGGAGATCCTCGAGCAGCTCGGGATCCGGACCCTCGGCGAGCTCGCCGCGCTCCCCTCGCGGGCGCTGGCCGAGCGGTTCGGGCACCCGGGCCTCCTGGCGCTCGACCTGGCCCGCGGCCGCGACACCGCGCTGGAGCCGCGCCGGCCGCCCGAGCCCGTCACGGAGCGGCTCGACCTGCCTGAGGCGGCCTCCGGCCAGCAGCTCGAGCGCGCCCTCGAGCTGCTCGTGGCGAGGGTGCTCGCGCGGCGCGAGCGGCGCGGGCGCTCGCTCAGGGCGCTCGCCATGTCCGCCCGCTACGTGGCCGGCGGCACCTGGAGGCTCGCGGTGACGCTCCGGAGGGCGAGCGCCGACCCCGCCCGGATCCGGCTCGCGCTCGCCCCGCGGCTGGCCGAGCTGCCGGCGCCGGCCGAGTCGCTGGCGCTCGAGGTGGAGGCGTTCGGCCCGCCCGCCCACGACCAGGGGATGCTCATCGACGAGGAGGGCGCGGTCCGGCGCGCGCGGCTGGGGGAGGCGGTGCGCCAGGCGCGCCAGGCCGCCGGCGCCGAGGCGGCCCTGCGGGTGCTCGACGTGGACCCGGACTCGCGGATCCCCGAGCGCCGGGCGGTGCTGGCGCCGTTTCCCGACTGGCCCGTCCGGTGAGCCCGCCCGGAGCGCGCCGCCTCGGCGCCCCGCGCCCGGTGGCCGTGGAGGCGGACGGGCGCGGGGTGCCCACCGCCGTCGCGGGGGTGGCTGTGGAGGCGGTCCGGGAGGAGTGGGTGGTGGAGGACCGCTGGTGGACGCCGCGCCCGCTGCGGCGCCGTTATTTCGAGCTGGTGCTTGCGAATGGACGCAATTCGGTCGTCTTCCGCGACCTCGTGGAGGGCAAATGGCTCTCCCAGCGTGCCTGAGCTTCAGACCGCCGCCCCGAACGCCGATATACGGAGAAGTGCCGGCTCGGTCCCGCATGCCACTTGGCTGCGCCCGCACGGGGGTCATTCCCGTGCTGAACACGGGATCCCTGACGGTCATCGGGCGGCTCGGCGCCATGTTCGAGCGCACGGCGTCCGTGCGCACGGACGAGGACCTGCAGCACGTGCTCTGGCAGGTGGCCCACACGATCGGCGACACGCTCGGCTACAGGACCGTCGTGGTGAACATCTACCGGCCGGCGTTCGACGACATGTTCACGGCCGCCGCCGTGGGGGAGGACGAGTCGATCCAGGAGCTGCTCGGGCAGACCTCGCTGCGCGAGACCTGGACCCCGCTGTTCGCTCCGCGCTTCGAGCGCCGCGGCGCCTACTTCGTCCCGCACGGCGGCTTCGACTGGGACCAGATCCCGGGCGGACCTACGTGCCGGAGATCGAGGCCACCGACGACCCCGACGACTGGCAGCCCGACGACGCGCTGTTCGTGCCGCTGCGCGGCGCGGGCGGCAAGCTCCTCGGTGTGGTGTCGGTCGACGAGCCGGTCGGCGGCCGGCGCCCGAGCGACGCCGACATGGACGCGCTCGTGGCGAGCTCGCGGCACGCCGCGCTGGCGATCCGGATCGCCCAGGACGTGGCCTCGGCCGCCCAGCACCAGCGCATGCTCGAGCACGTGCTCGAGGTGTCCGCGCGGCTGGCCCAGGCGAGCGACGTGGACGCGCTGCTCCAGTCCGTCTGCGACGGCATCCGCGACGCGCTCGCGTTCGAGAAGGTCGTGATCGAGCTCGCCGAGGAGAGCGGCGCGCTCGTGCCGGTGGCCGCCGCGGGCTGGATGGTGGACGCCCCGGCCGTGAACCCCGGGATGAGCCTCGACTCCTTCGCGCCGCTCTTCACCCCCGAGTTCGAGGTGGCCGGCTGCTACCTGGTGCCGCACGACGCGGCGGAGGTGAGGCTCGGGCCCAAGAGCGTCGACTACGAGTCCCAGCTGAACGGCCGCGGGCCGCACGCCTGGAACCGCCACTGGCTGCTCGTGCCGCTGTCCGAGCCGGACGGCCGCCGCATCGGGCTGATCTGGGTCGACGACCCGCGCGACCGGCTGCTGCCGTCGCGCACCCGCCTTCAGGCGCTGCGGCTGTTCGCGAACCAGGCGATGTCCGCGCTGCACTCGGCCGACGAGGTCGTGCGCCTGCGCTACGAGGCCACCCACGACCCGCTCACCTCGCTGCCCAACCGGCGCGCGCTGCTGGCGCGGCTGCCGCAGGAGATGGAGGCGAGCAGGCGCTCGAACGGCGACTTCGCGCTCGTCCTCTGCGACATGGACAACCTGAAGACGCTGAACGACACGCTCGGCCACGAGGCCGGCGACGTGGCGCTCCAGCTGCTGGCCGGCGCGCTGCGGACCGGCCTCCGCCGGGGCGACGACGCCTACCGGCTGGGCGGCGACGAGTTCGCCGTCGTGCTCCCGGGCGCCAGCCGCCTCGACGCGGAGCGGGTCACGCGCCGGCTGCGCGAGGCCACGGCGGCGTGCGCCGCCGAGCCCGTGAAGGCGATCGACGCGAGCTTCGGCATCGCCGTGCTCGAGCCCGGCGAGCAGCCGGACGAGCTGATGGCCCGCGCCGACGAGGCGCTCTACAGCGACAAGCGGAGGCGCGAATCGGCGGCCTAGCCGTGACGGATGCAGCTGTGCTCGGCCGGCTGCGCAACGAGCCTGGCTTGACCGGATGCGAACATGTGTTCGTGTCATATGTCGAGCTCCATTGCCACTCGGCCTACTCGTTCCTCGACGGGGCGTCGCATCCGGCCGAGCTGGCTGGGGCGGCGGCTGAGCAGGGCCACGGCGCCCTCGCGCTGACCGACCACGACGGGCTGCACGGCGCCATGGAGATGGCGCGGGCGCTGCGCGCGCTCGACGTGCGGCCGATCACCGGCGCGGAGCTGACGCTCGACGACGGCAGCCACGTCACGCTCCTGTGCGAGTCGCGCACGGGCTACACGAACCTCTGCCGGCTGATCACCGGCGCCCACTGGCGCACCCGGCGCTGGGCACGCGAGGGCTGGACCGAGCCGGCACCCGGCGTGCGCGCCGGCAGGCGGCCCGGCCAGGACCCGCTCGACGGGCAGCCGAACGTCACGCTCGAGGAGATCGAGCAGCACGCCGAGGGGCTCGTCTGCCTGTCGGGCTGCGCCCGCGACGGCGCGGTGGCCAGCCGGGTCGAGGCAGGCGACCATCCCGGCGCGGCCGCCGTCGCGCGCAGGCTGCTGAGGGCCTTCGGCCCGGAGCGCTTCCGGGTCGAGCTCCAGCGCCCCTTCGCCCGCAACGACAGGCACCGCAACCGCCTCCTCTCCGAGCTGGCCGAGCGGCTCGGGGTGCCGTGCGTGGCCACCGGGAACGTCCACGTGCACGCCTACGAGCGCGTGCCGCTCCAGGACGCGATGGTGGCGGTGCGGCTGGGGCAGACGCTGGACGAGTCGGAGCCGCGGCGGCGCGGGAACTCGTCGCACGTGCTGGCGCCGCCCGAGCGGATGGCCGAGCGCTTCCGCGAGCACCCGGACGCGGTGGCGGAGACGGGGCGGCTGGCCGAGCGGCTCGCGTTCGACCTCACCGCGGACCTCGGCTACCGCTACCCGGGCTCGGAGGACGAGACGGCCGACCGGCGGCTGGCGGAGCTGTGCCGCTCGCGCATGGACGAGCGCTACGGCGGCCGGCCGCATCCGCGCCGAGGCGGAGCGCCGGCTCGACGAGGAGCTGGCGCGTGATCCGCCACCTCGGGCTGTCCGGCTTCTTCATCCTCCACCGCGACCTGCTCGAGCTCGCCCGCGAGGCGGCGGCCGACGTCCGCGGCCCCGAGTCGGCGCGCCGGCTGCTGCCGCCCGGCCGCGGCCGCGGGTCGAGCGTGTCGTCGATCGTCTGTTACCTCACCGGCCTCTCGCACGTGGACCCCGTGGAGAACGAGCTGTTCCTCGGGCGCTTCCTCAACGAGGAGCTCACCGCGCTGCCGGACATCGACCTCGACTTCCCGCGCGACGTGCGCGACGTGCTCATCCCGCGCGTGCACGACCGCTACGGGCGCGACCGCTGCGCGCTCGTGGCGGCCTTCGCCACCTTCCAGGCGCGCTCTGCGGTGCGCGACTTCGCCAAGGCGCTCGGGCTGCCGCCGGGGGAGATCGAGCGGCTCGCGCGCGCCGTGGACCCCTGGAAGCCGCGCAACGACATCGAGGGCGACGTGCCGCGCAGCGGCTCGCCGCGCTGGCGGGCGCTGGTGCGGCTGGCGCGCGACGCCTGGAGCCTGCCGCGCCACCAGTCCCAGCACCCGGGCGGGATGGTGATCTCGACACAGCCGCTGATCGACCTCTGCCCGGTCCAGCCGGCGTCGATGGAGGGGCGCCAGATGGTGCAGTGGGACAAGGACTCGTGCGGCGACGCCGGCTTCCTCAAGATCGACCTGCTCGGCCTCGGGATGCTCTCGGCGGTCGAGCGCTGCGTGGACGAGATCGCGCGCGTGCGGGGCGAGCGGATCGACCTCTCGCGCATCTCCTACGACGACCGCGAGGTCTACTCGCAGATCCAGGCGGCCGAGACGATGGGCGTCTTCCAGATCGAGAGCCGCGCGCAGATGCAGAGCCTCGTGCGCACCCGCCCGGAGAACCTCGACGACCTCACCGTCCAGGTGGCGCTCGTGCGGCCCGGGCCGATCCAGGGCGGCGCCGTGCACCCGTACATCGAGCGCCGCAAGCGCCTGCGCGAGGACCCGGCGTTCCAGGTGCCCTACCTGCACCCGTCGCTCGAGCCGGTGCTGCGCGACACCCTCGGGGCGATCGTCTTCCAGGACCAGGTGCTCGAGGTGGCGATGGCGTTCGCGGGCTTCAGGGCCG
This sequence comes from uncultured Thermoleophilaceae bacterium, assembly GCA_963768465.1. Lineage (GTDB taxonomy): Bacteria > Actinomycetota > Thermoleophilia > Solirubrobacterales > Thermoleophilaceae > JACVRW01. The sequence goes on from CAVYIA010000008.1 coordinate 33,684, forward strand.
GCGAGGCCGAGGGGCTGCGGCGGGCGATGAGCAGGCGCCGCTCGGAGGCGGCGATCCGCGCCTACGAGGAGAAGTTCGTGGCCGGCGCGATGGCGAACGGCGCCTCGCGCGAGGTCGGCGAGAAGGTCTGGTCGCAGATCGTGGGCTTCTCGGGCTTCGGCTTCCCGAAGGCGCACTCGGCGGCGTTCGGCCTGCTCGCCTACCAGTCCACCTGGCTGCGGGTGCACTACGGCCCCGAGTTCCTGTGCGCGCTCCTGAACGAGCAGCCGATGGGCTTCTACCCGCCGGACACCCTGGTGCACGAGGCGCAGCGGCGCGGGATGCCGGTGCTGGCGCCGAGCGTGGTTCCAGCACGCGAGTGCCGGGTCGAGCAGCCGGGGTTCGGCACTGCATCCATCGATGCAAAGCGCCGAGCCCCCTTCGGCTCGGCGTCCGGCTCGGCCTCGGCTACGTCAACGGGGTCCGCGAGCACGAGGTGCGGGCCATGGTCGAGGAGCGCGAGCGGGGCGGGGGCTGGCGCTCGCTGGGGGACCTGGCGGGGCGCTCGGGCGCGTTCGGCGAGACGCTCGGGCGGCTCGCCTGGGCGGGGGCCTGCGACGAGCTGCTCGACGGGCCGGTGCAGTCGCGGCGCCGGCGGGCGCTCTGGGAGCTGGGCGTGGCGGTGCCGGGCACGCAGGTGCCGGAGGGCACCCAGCTGGCGCTGCCGCTCGAGCCGCACGCGGGCCCCGAGCTGCGCGCGCTGTCGGCCTGGGAGCGGATGCTGGCGGACTACGGCTCCACCGGGGTCACCCTCCACGAGCACCCGCTGGAGCTGATGCGACCGAGCCTGCCGGGCGACCTGCGCACGAGCAGGGAGCTGGAGCGCCACCCGCACGGCAGGCGGGTGAGGGTGGCCGGCCTGGTGGTGGCCCGCCAGCGCCCGGCCACCGCCAAGGGCGTGACCTTCATGCTGCTCGAGGACGAGCACGGCACCGTCAACCTGGTCATCCCGGTGCAGGTCTACGAGCGCCACCGGCTGGCCGTGCGCACCGAGCCGCTCCTGCTCGCCACCGGGCGCCTCGAGAAGCGCGAGGGCACCATGAACGTGGTGGTGGACCGGATCGAGCGCCTGGAGCGCCCGGACATGCCGCGCGCCGAGGTCAAGCACATCGAGCCGCGCCGCACCTGGAGCACCGAGACCCAGGAGGAGGCGGACCTGCGCGCGGTCCTGCCGGCCGCGAACAGCTTCGGGCGCGGGCGCGGCTAGCCCACGCGGTACTTCAGGTGCGTCACGCCCGGCGCCTCGATCACGCGGATCTGCTCGAGCGCGAGATCCGGGCCGACACCCTCGAAGAGCCGCGCGCCGCCGCCGAGGACGCACCGGCACGACGTGCAGCTCGAGCTCGTCGACCAGGCCCGCGGCCAGGTACTGGTTGATCGCCGCGGCGCCGCCGCCGATCGTGACGTCCCTGTCGCCGGCGGCTGCACGGGCCTGCTCGAGCGCCGGCTCGATCCCGTCGGTGACGAAGGTGAAGGTGGTGTCCGACAGCGTCAGCGGCTCGCGCGCGTGGCTCGTCAGCACGAACACGGGTATGTGGAAGGGCGGGTCGTCGCCCCACCAGCCCTCCCAGGGGGGATCGTCGCTCCACGGGCCGGGCCCGCCGCCGAACTTCCCGCGCCCCATGATCTCGGCGCCGACGTTCGACTGCGCCTCCTCCACGACGGCGGTGCTGGCGTTCACCTCGCCGCCCTCCCTGCCGTGGGCCTCACGCCACGACGCCAGCGACGACCACCCACTCGTGCAGCTGCTCGCCGCCCTCGCCGAGCGGTTCCTCCGGGCTCTGGTTCGGACCGGCGACGTAGCCGTCCGCGGACACCGAGATGTGGACTCTCACCGTGCTCATGGGCCTTTGGACCGCGGCCGTGGTGCAAACTCATCGGTCATGGGGCGCATTCTCGTCGGAACCTCCAGCTGGGCCGATCCCGGCTTCGTCAAGGAGTGGTACCCGCCCAAGATGCCCGCGCAAGCGACCGGCTGCCGTACTACGCCCAGCGCTTCGAGGCCGTGGAGCTCAACTCGAGCTTCTACGCGATCCCCGACCGCAACGTGGTCGACGGCTGGGTGCGGGCCACGCCCGATGACTTCGTCTTCGACATCAAGGCCCACCGCGCGCTGTCGCGGCACGCCGCGCCGATCGACTCGCTGCCGCCCGACCTCCGCGACGACGTCAGGACGAACGAGCGCGGCCGCGTGATCCTCACCGAGGAGCTCGAGGAGACGCTGGCGCCGGCGGCTGGTCGAGGAGACCACGCCGCTGGCCGAGGCGGGCAAGCTCGGCGCGTTCCTCGTGCAGATGACGCCCGCCTTCAAGCCGGGCAGGTACGAGCTCGAGGAGCTCGACAACCTCGTCTCCGAGCTGCGCTCGCGGCCGGTGGCGATCGAGCTGCGCCACCGTGCCTGGGTGTCCAAGGACCGCATCGACGCGACGCTCGGATGGTTTACGGAGCGTGGGGTGGCGTTCGTCTGCGTGGACGCGCCGCCGGGAGACCACGTGCCGATCATGCCGCCGATAGACGCCGCCACTCGCGACGACCTCGCCTACGTCCGCATCCACGGGCGCAACACCGCAGGGCTACCTCAGCGGGAAGACCGTGGCGGAGCGCTTCGGCTGGCGCTACGAGGACAGCGAGCTCGAGGAGATCGGCGACCGCGCGCAGGGCGCTCGCCGAGAGCGCCGGGGACGTGCACGTGATGTTCAACAACAACCGGGACGACGACGCGCCCACGGCGGCCGCAGCGCTTCCGCTCCCTGCTCGGGACAGGAGCCGAACGCGGAGGAGCAGCTCACCCTGGAATGAGAGTTGCGTGGGGGAGTTACAGTTCCACGTACGGGCCGTCGAAGGTGAGGTTGAAGGGACGCAACCTGACCGTGTTGGGACTCCATAAGCCGCAGCGGGCATTGAGGCTGGCAGTGGGGGCGCTGGCCATCTGCGCCTGCGCCGCTCCGGCACGCGCCGCCGACCCCGAGCGCGACAGCTTCCAGGCCGACGTGGACACCCCGGCCGAGGTGCCGGCCGAGGTGAGCGACGCGCGCGACGAGCTCAAGGACGACCTCGGCAGCCAGGGCCTCCTGTCCGTGGACGACACGAGCGGGGCGGTCCGCTTCCTCGCCCAGCTCGACGGCTACCTCGACAGCACGCCGAGCTCCGACCCGGTCGGCGCGGCGCGCGACTACCTGCCGACCAGGCCGAGGCGTTCGGGGTCGAGCGCTCCGACATCGCCGACCTGCGCGTGAGCGACCGCGAGTCGGGGGAGGGCATGCAGAGCGTGGAGTTCACGCAGTCCGTGGACGGCGTCCCGATCGTGGACTCCTCGCTCGAGGCGCACCTCGACGACGACGGGCGGCTCGTGGCGATCACCGGCGGCCTCGTGCCCGATCCGACGCTCGAGAGCAGCGAGCCGGACGTGCCCCGCTCCGACGCGCATGGAGGCGGCCGCCGACGGCGTGGCCGGCCCCGGCGACGCGTACGGCGGCACGCTCGTGGCCTACAGCTCCGGGGACGAGCTGCGGCTCGCCTGGCGCGTGATGGTGAACGCGTCCTCCACCGGCCACTTCGACACGCTGGTGGACGCCGAGACCGGCGAGGTCGTCCGCCGGGTGAACCTCGTGAAGTTCGCGGGCCAGGCGCTCCTCTTCGACAACTACCCCGGGCGCGGTCACGGGCGGCACGTCCACCCTCAAGTCGCTCACGCCCTATCTCAACGGCGGCGCGACCACGCTCAGCGGCCCGAACGTGCACGCCTTCGCCGACATCGAGGACGAGGTGCCCGGCGCCGGCGCCACGCCGGACTTCACGCCGCCCGCGAGCCGCGAGACGCCGCCGAGCGCGGGCACCGACTTCATCTACCCGTTCGGCGACTACGTGACGACCGACTACGACTGCGGCGTCACGTTCCGCTGCAGCTGGGACCCGAAGACGCCGCTCAGCTGGGCCTCCGACAGCAACCAGGCGGCCACACAGCTCTTCTACTACGTGAACGTCTTCCACGACCACCTGGCGAATGACCCCGGCATCGGCTTCACGGGCGAGCTCGCGGGCAGCTCCGACCGCGTGGTGGCGCAGGCCCAGGACGGAGCCGACACGCAGGACGTTCCGGGCGACACCGCCGGCTTCCCCGGCGCCCAGCACGCCAACAACGCCAACATGCTGGTCCTGCCGCACGACCAGAGCGCGGCCACCCCCGGGGCGCTCATGCAGATGTACCTGTGGGACCCGACCCGCGACGCCGACCTCGACGAGCTGCCGAACTACCGGCCGGTCCACGGAGGCGACGACCCGTCGCTCGTCTTCCACGAGTACACGCACGGGCTGAACAACCGGCTGGTCACGGACGCGCTCGGGCTACGGCGCGCTGAACGGCGCCCAGGCGGGCGCGATCGACGAGGGGACTGCCGACTGGTTCGCCCTCGACTACCTGGTGGGCGACGGGATCGAGCCCCTACCTGCCCGACGACCTGAGCCAGCCGGACGTGACGATGGCCAGCTACGCCGTGGAGGGCCCGACCGGCCTGCGCACCCAGGCGATCGACTGCCTCGTCGGCGCCAATGACCCGGCCTGCCCGAATGCCGGCGGCAGCGCCGGAGCCCGGCGGCTACACGTACGGCGACTTCGCCAAGATCCGCGGCGGGGCCGAGGTGCACGACGACGGCGAGATCTGGGCCCAGACGCTCTGGGACCTGCGCCGCCGGCTGCTGCTCGACTACGGGTCGAGCGAGGGGCTCGAGCGCGTCCGGCGGCTCGTGACCAACGGGCTGAGGCTCGCCCCGCCGAACCCGACGTTCCTCGACATGCGCAACGCGATCCTGCTCGCCAACGAGCAGGCGGGCACCGACGGCGTCCCGGCGGGCGTGGTGTGGAGCGTGTTCGCGCAGCGCGGCATGGGCTATGCGGCCTCGACGGTGGACACCGACGACGTGCATCCGCTCCAGGACTTCTCGGGCCCGCCCGCCTCGGCGGCCACCACCGGCGCGGTGAGCGGGACCGTGCGCGACGTGAACACCGGCGCGCCCGTTCCGAACGCGCTCGTGGCCTTCGCCGGCCACGACAGCGGCCTCGGCGAGGACCTCTCGACCCACACGGCCGGCAACGGCAGCTACCGCATCAACGGCGTGCCGGCGCGCACGTGGAGCTTCCTGACGATCGCGGGGCTGAACGGATACGACCGCGCGGTCAGCCCGACCGTCCCGATCGCGGCCGGCAAGCTCACCACGCGCAACGTGTCGCTGCGGCGCAACTGGGCGCTCGGCTCGGGCGGGGCCACGATTCGCTCCTGGACCGGGCCCAACTTCGGCAGCTCCGGTTGCGGCCCGGGCTCGACCATCGACGGCACCCGGCGCGGCGTCTGGAGCACCTACGGAGCCGCGGCGGGCTCGGCCATGCCGGGTGCGAAGGAGCAGGTGATCGCCCTCCCGGCGGCGATCAGCCTGGGCGACATCCGCATCGACCCGAGCAGCGGCTGCGGCGACTCCGCCGGCGCGGCGCTTGCCGGGTACGTGGTGCAGGCCTCCGCGAACGGGTCCACGTACACGACCGTGGCGCAGGGCACCTTCGGGGCGTCGAACGTGGGCAGGACCAACTCCGTGACCCTGATCGCGCGCCCGGGCGGCGTCCGCTTCGTGAAGCTGCGGGCGCTCAGCACGCAGGGCAGCTCGCCGTACATGGACGTGGCGGAGATCCAGGTGTTCGCGCCGCTGCCGAGCTCACCGCCGCCGCCACCCCCGCCGCCGCCACCCCGGCCGCCCGGCGGCGAAGCTCACCTTCCTCATGAAGAAGGCGAAGCTGTCGCGCAGCCGGCGCTTCGTCTGGAAGCTCGCCGGCCCCAAGGGCGCCCTCGTGAAGGCCCAGTTCACCGTGCGGGTGAAGCCGCGCGGCAAGCGAGCGCGCAAGATCACCTTCGCGAAGGCGAGCTTCCGGCTGAGCAGCAAGACGGGCCGGGCGCGCGTGGTCGTCAGGGTCTCGAAGAAGACGCTGAAGCGCATCCACACGCTGAAGCCGAGGCTGGCCGTGACCGTCCGCGCCGCCGGGCAGCGGAAGACGGGCGTGCTGGCGCTCCAGCGGCCGAAGCCGCGCCGGCGCTAGCCGCGCCGCAGCTCGAACCAGACCTTGGTGGCGCCGTCCTCGTGCTTGGCGCCCCAGCGGTCGGCGAGGCGCTCGACGAGGAAGAGGCCCCAGCCGCCGCGGTCGGCGCGCGGGGTGCCCGTGCTGTCGGGGTCGAAGCCCGGGCCGCCGTCGGTCACCTCGGTCCAGACGGCGGAAGGCCGCACCAGGACGCGCAGCAGCACGCTGTCCGACTGCGCGTGCTTCACGCTGTTGGTGACGAGCTCGGTGATCAGCAGACGGAGCGTCTCCATGAGCGGCGGGTCGATGTCCGCGCGCAGCCGCCCGAGGGCCGCCCGCGCCGTCGCGGCGGCCTCGATGCTGCCGTCGAGCCGCAGGCTGAGCGACTCGTCGGCGCCCGACTGGGTGCCCGGTCCGGGTCATGAAGCGCGGCCTGACCGCGTCTGGGAGCGCGCCGTGGCGCCCCTCGATGGGGGTCCTGAGCCTGATGCGAGCTCTCCCGTCTTCGCTTGGTTCTCTCTGAAAAACGACTGCCTGCCAAGACCATTGTTCGCGGGCAGGGGTGATCCGAAACCTCAGTGGACGCGGCGCATGGGGCCTACCGGTCCGCCACGCGCAGGACGAGCACCGCGATGTCGTCGCGGGGATGCCCGTTGCGGGAGCTGATGGCCTCTTCCTCGACCCGCGCCGCGATCGCGTCGGCCCCCTTCCCGGCGCAGCCGGCGAGCAGCGTCGCCAGCTTGTCCTCCTCGAGCCCGCCGTCGCCGCGGTCCTCGATCACGCCGTCGGTGTAGAAGACGAGCGCGTCCCCGGGCGCGAGCTCGACGGAGCGGTCCTCGAAGGTCGGGTCCGGGACCACGCCGACCAGCGTGCCGGGCGCCCCGACCGCCTCCACCGAGCCGTCCTGGCGGATCAGCAGCGGCAGCGGGTGCCCGCCGCTGGCGAAGCCGAGCCGGACGCCCGTGTCGGTCGTCTCGAGGTACGCGTAGGCCACGGTGCAGAAGCGGCGGTCGCTGCGCTGGCGCAGGAGGGCCTCGTTCAGCACGTGGAGCCCGCGGCTCGGCAGGCGCTCGCGCATGGCGGCGGCGCGCAGCGTGTAGCGAGCCAGCGCGGTCACGGCCGCCGCGTCCGGGCCCTTGCCGCAGACGTCGCCCATGACCACGGTCCAGCCTCGCCCGCCGCTCGAGAAGAGGTCGTAGAAGTCCCCGCCCATGTCGTGGCCCTCGCCCGTCGGGCGGAAGCGCGCGGCGCTCTCGATCCCGGGGATCTCGGGCAGCTCGGCCGGCAGCAGGCTCTCCTGGAGGGTCCGGGCGATGTAGGCGCGCTCGCCGTAGAGCCGTGCGTTCTCCACGGCCGTGGCGCAGCGGCGCGCAAGCTCCTCGGCGAGCTCGAGGTCGCGCTCGTCGAAGCGCCGGCCGGAGGGCCCGGTCACGAACGTCATGGCGCCGAGCGTGCCGCCGCGGGCCACCATCGGCACGGTCATCGCCGAGCGCATGCCCAGCTCCATGACCAGCTCGAGATGGCGCTCGTCCTCGGTCACGCGCTCGAGCAGCTCCTCGGGGATCTCCGCGGCGAACTCCGACTTGCCGGAGCGGATCACGTTCGCGGGCCCGGCCTGATGGTGCGCGCGGGGCGGGTACATGCGGCTCAGCTCGAGGCCTCTCTCGAGCATCTCGGGGTCGGTGTGGGCCAGCGCCACCTGCTCGAGCTCGCCGTCCACGCGCAGGACGACCACGGCGCACCAGTCGGCCACCTCGGGCACGGCCAGGTGCGCCACCTGCTCGAGCACCTCGTCGGTGTCGAGCGACGAGGCGAGCAGGCGGCTGCTCTCCGAGAGGAAGCGCTCGGCCAGCTCCGAGCGCTTGTGGGCCGTGATGTCCTCGATCACGTTGATCGCCATCCGCAGGAAGCCGTCGGAGTCGTGGACCGGGGTGGACTTGACGACGGACCAGCGCTCCTCGCCGGTGGCGCGCTCGCGGAAGCGGATGATCGCCTCGCCCTCGCCCTCGCCGGACACGGCCCGCCGGCCCGGAAGCTGGTCGGGCGGGAAGGGGTCGCCCGCCTCGGTGAACAGGTCGAAGCGAGCCAGGATCTCGGCGGGCGGCGTGCTCTCGAGCTCCTCGCGGGTCTCGAAGCCGAGCGTGGCCAGCGCCGCCTCGTTCGCGTAGATGATGCTGCCGTCCGGCGCCTGGCCCGTCACGGCGTCGGCGATGCCGCCGAGCATGGCGTCGAGCTCGTCACGCGCGCGCGTGGCCTCCCGGCGCGCGCGGCGCTCGCGGGAGCGGAGCCGGCTGAGCGCGACGGCCAGCGCGCCGCCGATGGCGACGGAGAGAACTCCCACGAGGTGCTGCAGCGAGCCGAAGTTCTCCCCGGCGAGCCCGAGGGGGAGCGACAGGGCCAAGGCGTAGAGCGCCACGATCGCCGTCCGCCGGGGCCCGGTGTTCACCGCCGCGAGCAGCGGGCCGGCCACCAGCAGCTCCACGAGCACGGCGTGCTCGCCGAGCAGGACGTCCAGGACGGCGAACGCCGTCACTATCCCCAGAGCCAGTACGAAGGTGCCCTGCGCGTCGGGCAGGGACCACCTCGTGTTTTGCGAGTCCAAGCGGCTTCGAGCTTACCTCCGCGACAATGCCGGCGTGGAGGTTTGGGACCAGGATCCCAGCGGGGTCACGCGCGTCCGCGCGGACAACCCGTCGGCGCTCACGCTGGACGGGACGAACACCTACGTCGTGGGCGCCTGGGTGGTCGATCCGGGGCCGGCCGACGACGCCCACCTCGAGGCCGTGATGGCCGCCGCAGGGGGGTCCCCGGCCGGGGTCGTGCTGACCCATTCGCATCTCGACCACTCCGAGGGGGCGGACGCGCTCGGCGTCCCGGTGGCGCTGCCGGGCGATGGGGAGGAGGTGGGCCCGTTCACCGCGCTCGCCACGCCCGGCCATTCGGCGGACAGCGTCTGCCTGCTGACGGGCCGGGTCTGCTTCACGGGCGACACCGTGCTCGGCTCCGGCAGCGTCTTCATCGCGCCCGGCGAGGGCTCGCTGGCGGCGTACCTGCGCTCGCTCGAGCGCCTGCGCGACCTCGACCTCGAGGTGCTCTGCCCGGGCCACGGGCCCTACGTCTGGGACCCGCGCGCGAAGCTCGACGAGTACCTGGCGCACCGGCTCGACCGCGAGCGCCGGCTGCTCGCCGCGCTGGACGACGGGCGCCGCTCGGTCGGCGAGCTGCTCGACGCGGCCTGGTCCGACGCTCCCGATCACCTGCGCCCCGCCGCGGCGCTCTCGCTCGCCGCGCACCTCGAGAAGCTCGCGGACGAGGGCCGCCTGCCGGCCGGGGTGGAGGTCCCGGGCTCAGGCGGCCAGGGCCTCTGAGCGCTCGCGGTGGAGCGCCACGCCGGCGATCACCAGCGCCACGCCCGTCACCTCGGCGGGAGTCGGGACCTGGGTGAGCACCACCACCCCGATCACCGTGGCCGTGGCCGGCAGCAGGGCCACCATCAGCGAGTACGTGGCACGTGACAGGCGCGCCATCGCCAGCTGATCCGACACGTAGGGGATCACGGACGACGAGATCCCCACGCCCAGGCCGGCGAGCAGCGCCACCGGGTCGGAGAGGACCGGCAGCACCTCCCACCCGCCGAGCGGCGTGACCACCACGGCGGCCACGAGCATCGAGGCGGCCAGCCCGTCGATCCCGCTGATCGCTTCGTGGCGGGCCACGCGGTGGGCGAGCACGATGTAGAGCGCGAACAGGATCGCGTTGGCGAAGGCGAGCGCCACTCCCAGAGGCTCGCCGGCCAGCTGCACGTCGGTCAGCAGGTACACGCCCGCCACGGCCAGCGCCAGCGCCTGCAGGTTGCGGCGCGAGCGTGCCCCCAGCGCCGCGAGCGCGATCACGGGGAGGAACTCGATCGCGGCGACCGTGCCGAGCGGCAGCCGGTCGATCGCGAGGTAGAAGCAGCAGTTCATGACCGCGAGCACCGCGCCCCAGGCCACGAGCAGCCGCCGTGCCTCGCCCTGGAGGGCGCCTCCAGGGCCTCCGCCAGACGGCGAACACCAGCGCCGCGGCCGCGATCCGCAGCCAGGCGACGCCCAGGACGTCCACGCGCGCGAACAGCAGCACCGCGAAGGCGGGGCCCAGGTAGTGGAAGACGGCGCTGACGACGAAGTAGAGGTGGGGCGGAACGGCTCGCTCGCGCATCCGGATCAGAATGCCCCGTCATTCCCCTTCCGTACATGCGAGATCCAAGCTATTCTGCGTCAGATGCCTACGAAAGAACGGCAAAACGGCACAATCGCCGAAGGCGCCTCCGTGGACGCGACCAATCGCCGCCTGCTCGCCGAGCTGCAGGCCGACGCGCGGCTGTCGCTCGCGGAGCTCGGCCGGCGAGTCGGCCTGTCGTCACCGGCCGTGGCCGAGCGCATCCAGCGGCTCGAGCAGGCCGGCGTGATCCGCGGCTACGGCGCCGACGTGGACCCGCGCGCCGTCGGCTACGCGCTGACCGTGGTCATCAGGATCCGCCCCGCGCCCCGCGAGATCGTGAAGGTCGCGGACCTCGCCCGCCGCACGCCGGAGGTCGTGGAGTGCAACCGGATCACGGGCGACGACTGCTACATCATGCGCGCGCACGTGCGCGACGTGGAGCACCTCGAGGAGGTCATCGACCGCTTCGTGGCGTACGGGCAGACCACCACGTCGATCGTGCAGTCGTCACCCGTGCCGCGGCGCGGGCTGGCGCTGGATCAGCCGCCGGGCGGCTTGTAGTCGACCGAGCGCTTGGCCGCCGCGTCGATCTCCTCGGGCGTGAGCAGCACGATCGTGGTCGTGTTCGCGCCGCCGCTGGCGCCGACGGTGAGGGCGACCGCGGCCGCGGACTCGTTGTCCGGCACGTCGACGACCACGTAGGCGTCGTGGTCGCCGAAGGCGAAGTGGAAGCTCTCGAGCTTGCCGCCGACGGTCTCGAGGGCCGCCGCGACGGCGTCGCGGCGCGCCGACCCGCCGGCCCGCTGAACGCCCCTCACCCCCTCGAGCGTGTAGTCCGCGATGATCAGGAACTTGGCCATGCGAGTCCTCTCCTGTCTGGGACGAGGCTCAACCCTCTCACCCGGAGGTGGCCGGGGGCAAGCTCGCCGCCAGCGCGGCCTCGGCGAGCGCGTCCAGCGACTGCTTGCTCCAGCGCCGGAAGTAGCTGCGGCCGATCGCCAGGTCCATGAGCCGGTCGCTGAGCCGGCCGGCCTGCATCCCCATCTCCAGCTCGACGAACGTGCCGCCCTGGGCCGGGGTGAGCACCCAGTCGGCATACGCGCCCGTCAGGTCGCAGCGCATGCGGATCTCGCGCATCTCGTCGCGCTTCTCGATGAGGAAGTTCGACCTGGTCTTGCCCGTCGGGTCCTTGGTCACCTGGGCGTACTCGTCGCCCTCCTCGAAGCGCTCACCCTGGACCTCGATCACGCGCGGCCACCACTCCGGGTAGCGCTTGGGGCTCGCCACCAGATCCCAGACTCGCTCGATCGGGACGTCCAGGTGCGCCTGATGTCGAACCTCGGACACGCCGCAATTGTCACACGCGCGATACTCGGCGACGGTGTCCGAGGCCACAGTCGAGCTGATCCGCAGCATCTACGCCCGCTGGGCGGACGGAGCGTCAGCGCGCGACCTGATCGCCGAGGACATGGAGTACGTGAACCCTCACTACGCGGTCGAGTCCGGCACCCGGCGCGAGCGCCGTGCGCTGGCGAGCATCCGCGACGTCTACCCGGACTTCCGCGTGGAGCCCGAGCAGTTCCTCGACGCCGGCGACCAGGTGGTCGTGATCGGGACGGCGTACGGCACCGCGGCCAGCGGCGTGCAGGCCCAATGGCAGCAGGGCTACGTATGGACGGTGCGCGACGGCAAGGCGGTCCGCTTCGCCTGGTTCAGCGATCCGGCCGAGGCGCTGGAGGCCGCGGGGCTGCCTGAAGCGTCGCGTTAGCCGGTCGCCGACGCCCAGGCGCCCGCGCGCAGTCCCGACTCGATCGCACCGTCGATGAACCCGGCCCATCCGTTGGCCAGGTCCGAGCCGGCGAGGATGACGTTGCCCTCGGGTCTGCGCATGGCCGCATGGTGGTGCTCGTACCAGCCCGGGCGGTGGATGGCCCAGGTGCCGCGCGAGAACTCGTCGGCGAACCAGTCGTGCGCCGTGGCGTCCAGGACCTCGTAGCCGGGCAGGATCGTCGTCGAGGCTCGCCTGCATGGCGGGCAGGTCGGCCGGGTCGCAGAGCGTGGCGTCGCCGCCGAAGCCGATCATCAGCTGCGTCCCGTCGCCGACCAGGGTCTCGCTGCTCAGATAGCCGAACGGGTGGCGGAAGCGGATCGAGTTCTGGAGCACGTCGTCGCCGCGCGCGTGGATCATCACCTTGACGCCGCGGCTGGCCTGGCCGAGCTCGATCGCCCGGCGCTTGTCCTCCGGCAGCTCGGGGCTGAACTCGATCCCGCCGAGAGCGTTCAGCGCGACGGCCACGATCGCGGCGCCCGCCGTGAACGTCTCGCCGTCGCGCGTGTGCGACCTCCACCTGGCCGTCGCGGCTGCGATCACCGCCGCGACCGGTGTGCTCAAGCCGCCGGTCGAAGGGCGCGGCGTCCGCGATCGCAGCCAGCAGCGCCCCCGTGCCCTCGTCGATGGTCACCCGCCCGCCCGTGAACTGGGCGAGCTCGAGGCTGTAGCCCGACAGGGCGTGCCAGCGCAGGATCGAGACGGCCCCGGCCTCGGTGAGCGGCCCGTGAGCGACCGACTCGGCCTCGGCGGCGAGCACGTCGCGCTCCTCCTCGTCGAGGTCGAGCTCCTCGATCCGCTCGGCGATCGTCAGCCGGTCGAAGCGCGGGAGCTCGTCACGCGCCGCCAGCGGAGCGTGGGGCTGCGGCAGCGCCTCCCGGGCGCCCTCGACGAAGCGGTCCCAGCCGCGTCGCGCGATCTCGTCGCGCTCCTCGATGGTGCCCGAGCGGCGCTCGTCGCCCACGTGCCAGTGGGCGCGACCGCTGTCGTCGCTGACGGTGACCGCGAGCCCGGCCCTGGTCAGCTCGGAGAAGGTGTGCGGCTGGTGCCAGTGCACCCAGGCTCCGCCGTACTCGATCCGGAACCCGTTCCAGGCGGCTGCTCCAGGTGCGGCCGCCGAGCCGGTCGCGAGCCTCGAGCAGCAGGGTCCGGCGGCCCCGCAGAGCGCACTCGCGGGCGGCGGTCACACCGGCGAAGCCTCCCCCGACCACAATCAAGTCATAACGCTCGGCCATTGCAGCGATGTACAAATGTACGTTACAAATGCACCAACGCGGCGACATGAGCGCTCCCGTCCCCAGCAAGCGGCTGAACCCGCGCAGGCGCGAGATCCTGGACGCGACCCTGCGCGTCATCGGCCAGAGCGGCGTCAACGGCGTCACTCACCGCGCGGTCGCGCTGGAGGCCGGACGTCGCACTGGCCTCGACGACGTACTACTTCGACTCGAAGGACGCGCTCGTCGAGGAGGCCCTCGAGCAGATGATCGTCCGCTCCATCGAGGACGTGCGCCGCTTCACGGCCTGCTCGGGCCGGATCACGCAAGGGGAGCTGATCGAGCGGATCGTGGGCTTCGCCGACGCGCAGATCAACGACCCGCTGGCCTTCCTGACCGCGCAGTACGAGCTGATGCTGGAGGCCGGCCGGCGCGAGCACCTGCGCCCGCTCGCACGCCGCTGGACGATCGCCTACATGGACGGCTTCAACCACCTCGTCGAGAGCGCCGGGCTGCCCGAGCCCGTGGCGACCGCCGAGATGATCACGAACTTCGTGGAGGGGGCGCTGCTGAACCACGTCACGATGCCCGGCGACGACTTTCTCGAGGAGCGCTTCCGGCCATTGCTGACCGGCTTCGTCGCAGCCTTAGAATCCGGCCTGCAAACGACGAGCTGAAAGGGTCGAGGCAACGCATCCCAAAGATCGATCCGGTCTCACCCGTCGCGAGCTAGCCCGCGGGACCGCTGGAGCGGTTGCCGGCGCCGGGCTCGTCGCCGGCCTTGCGGCCTGTGAGAACACGACCACGCCGGTCGGCGCCGAGGCGGCCGGTGCCACGGGCGCGGCCGCCGAGCTCGTCGTCCAGAAGCCGACCGGGCCGGGCGGGCTGCCACTGCCCCGCACCGACAACTCCGTCACCTGGGCGATCACCGACGAGAACAAGCCCGTCAAGGACGGCGGCAGCCCCGAGCCCGGGCCGCTGCGGGTCTACAACTACGCCGACTACCTCGACCCGGCCACCGTCAAGAAGTTCCAGAAGGAGTTCTCGACCAAGGTCGAGATCGCGACGTACAACTCGGCCGAGGAGGCGATCGCGAAGCTGTCCTCCGGGGCGGTCGACTTCGACCTGATCATCGGCCTGAGCGGCGCGAACATCGTCGACCTGATCGCGCACAAGCTGCTGATGCCGCTCAATCGCTCCTACCTGCCGAACCTCGAGAAGAACATCTGGGCGCCGCTGGTGGACCCGTTCTACGACCGCGACAGCCACTACACGATCCCCTACGTCGTCTGGATGGACGGCATCGGGTGGCGGAACGACAAGGTCAAGGAGGACATCGCGGGCATGGATGTCCCCTGGGACATCTTCTGGCACGCCCAGGCCTACCGCGGCAAGGTCGGGATCCTCGACGACCGGCGCGACGCGCTCAGCATGCCGATGCAGCGCGACGGGATGCAGAAGGGCGTCCGGCCGGAGCTCAACACCGAGGACGAGGACACCGTCAACAAGGCCCAGAGCGACCTGTCCGAGCTCGGCGGCATCTGCAACCCGAAGGTGACGATCACCGACTACCAGACGCTGCCCGAGGGCAAGACGGTGCTGCATCAATCGTGGTCGGGGGACCTGCTCTCGGCCGCGTTCTACTACCTGCCGAAGGGCACGCCGGCCGACGTGCTCTCGTTCTGGGGGCCGGACCGAGAACGGCGTCGTCCAGAACGACTTCTTCTGCCTCGGGCGGACGACGAAGCGGCCCGTGCTGGCGCACGCGTTCATCAACTTCATGCTCGACGAGAAGAACGCCTACGACAACATGGTCAACTACGTCGGCTACACCCCGCCTCAGAACAACATCGACGCGGAGGCGCTGATCAAGCAGGGCCTGATCCCCAAGACCCTCACGCAGGCAGTGGTGCGGCCCGACCAGTTCGCCGCCAACCAGGAGCTGCTGCAGCTGAGCGTTATCGGGCAGCGGTTCTGGGACGACGCCTGGTCGAAGTTCAAGGCCGGTTGATGGGCTCACGCTGGACCTGGCGCCTGGTGGCCCTCCCCGGCGTCGCCTGGCTGTCGGTTTTCTTCCTCGTCGCGTTCTACACGGTGCTGGCCGTGGCGTTCGGCAACCAGGACACGCTGTCGCAGCCGGTCCCGCACTGGAACCCGCTGGACTGGAACGTGGGCTACGTCATCGACATGCTGGACAACTTCTGTGCACGGGGGGCCGTTCTGGACCGTCTCGCTGCGCACGATCCAGTTCGTCGCGCTGGCAGTGGTTCTCTCGCTGCTGGTGGGATACCCGGTCGCGTACTTCACGGCCCGCCACGCCGGGCGCTGGAAGGGGCTGATCCTGCTCGCGCTGATCCTTCCGCTCTGGATCAACTACCTGATGCGGATGCTGGCGTGGATCAACCTGCTGGCGCCGGACGGGATCGGCTCGCGGTTCCTCCACAACGTCGGAATCGAGTGGCTGTTTCTCCAGCTCGGGCTGCTCGCAGAGCCGGGTGGCTGGCTCAACGGGCAGCCGACCACGGTCATCCTCGCGCTGCTCTACGGCTACATCCCGTTCTTCATCCTGCCGCTGTTCGTCGCGATCGATCGCATCGACGGCCGCCAGATCGACGCGGCCCGCGACCTCGGCGCGAGCCCGGCAAGCGCGTTCTTCCGCGTGACGCTGCCGCTGTCGATGCCGGGCATCCTCGCCGGCGCCGTGCTGATCGCGCTGCCGATGTTCGGGGACTACTACACCGCGGACCTGGTCTCCGCTTCGACCCAGACGAACATGATCGGCAACCAGATCGACGAGTTCATGCGGCAGGGGTCGGAGAAGGTGACCGGCGCTGCGCTGACCCTCATGCTGTCGACGTTCCTGCTCGCGCTGATGTTCTACTACCTGCGCACGACCCGCCGGGCGGGCACGAGCGCCCAGACGACATGAACGCGCTGCGCAATCCCTGGGGCAAGCCGCGCTTCCTCGCGCTGATCACCGGCGGCTACATCGTCTGGGCGGTGCTCCCGGTGCTGATCGCGATCGCGTTCGCGTTCAACAACGGGCGCTCGCGCACGACCTGGCAGGGGTTCTCGACCCGCTGGTTCACGGGCGAGACCGGCAGCGTGCTCCACGACCCGGCGCTCCGCGACGCACTCGGGCACACGCTGCTGCTTGCCGTGATCTGCGTGGCGGTCGCCACGCCGCTCGGGGTGGCGCTCGCGCTGGGCCTGCAGCGCTGGCGCGGGCGGGGCAGCGGATCGGTCAACTCGCTGATGCTGCTGCCTCTGGTGACGCCGGAGATCGTCATGGGGGTCGCGCTGCTGCTGCTGTTCCTGCAGGTTTTCAGCGGCATCGGCCTCGGGACGGACGCGCAGGCGATCGGGCAGATCACCTTCACGCTCTCGTACGTCGTCGTGATCGTGCGCGGTCGGTTGGTGTCGATCGGTCCCGAGTTCGAGGAGGCGGCGGCGGACCTCGGCGCCCCCCGCCGCGATCAGTTCTTCCGCGTGCTCCTGCCGCTGCTCGCCCCGGCGATCGTGGCGAGCGCGGCCGTGGCCTTCGCGACGTCGATCGACGACTTCGTCGTCACGCAGTACCTGTCCAGCGACGCGAGCACCACGACGGTGTCGATGCTGCTCTACTCGAGCGCGCGCGGCGCCCCGACCCCGGCGCTGAATGCGATCGCCACGGTCAACCTGGTGATCACGCTGCTGACGCTGGCCTTCGCCTATTTCGTCTATCGCCGCTTCGCGGGCCGCGACGAGGCAACCTCGGTCGCGACACTGGAGGTCTGATGGAGGGGGAGATCCGCCTCGAGGAGCTGTGCAAGAAGTTCGACGACTTCGTCGCGGTGGACGGCATCGACATCTACATGCCGCCCGGGGAGTTCTTCACGCTGCTCGGTCCCTCCGGGTGCGGCAAGACCACCACGCTGCGCATGATCGCCGGCTTCGAGCGTCCGACCAGCGGGCGCATCCTGCTCGACGGGAACGACGTCGCGCGCGTGCCCCCGCACCAGCGCAACGTGAACACGGTGTTCCAGAGCTACGCGCTGTTCCCGCACCTCGACGTGGCCAAGAACGTGGCGTTCGGGCTGAAGTACCACAAGCTCAGCAAGGACGAGCGCGCCAAGCGGGTGGGCGAGGCGCTCGAGCTGGTCGACATGACCGACTTCGCGCGCCGCAAGGCCGACCAGCTCTCGGGGGGCCAGCAGCAGCGTGTCGCGCTCGCGCGCGCGCTGGTGCTGCGGCCGCGCGTGCTGCTCCTCGACGAGCCGCTCGGCGCGCTGGACGCGCAGCTGCGCAAGAACCTCCAGGTCGAGCTCAAGACGCTCCAGGCCGAGCTCGGGATCACGTTCATCTTCGTCACTCACGACCAGGCCGAGGCGCTCACGATGAGCGACCGGATCGCGGTGATGAACGGCGGACACGTCGAGCAGGCGGCGTCGCCGAAGGAGATCTACGAGGAGCCGGACACCGTCTTCGTCGCCGACTTCCTGGGTGTGTCGAACCTGCTCGCCGCGACGGCGGTCGGCCAGGACGGAACAGCCTGCGCGGTCCAGGTCGGCGACCGCACGCTGCGCGCACAGCAGGGCACGATGGACGCGCGCGGCGAGGTGAAGGTGATGATCCGGCCCGAGCGCATCGCGATCGAGCCCCACACCAACCAGGGCGAGCAGCGCCTCCCGGGGATGGTCGAGCGGTCGGTCTACCTGGGCGGCTCGTACGAGCTGCACATCCGCGTGCTCGGCGGCGAGATGCTCAAGGCCATGGTGCCGAACGACGGGGGCGTCTCGGCCTCCGCCCTGGAGCCGGGCGACGCGGTCTGCCTGTATCTCCCGCCCGAGGCTCTGCGCGTGCTCATCCAGACCGAGCCGGAGGAACCGGACGAGGACGCCGTGAGCATGGCGGCCGCGGAAGCGGCGCAGCCTCCCGAGTAGCCGCTGACTGTCGCCGGGCTTACTGGCAGAACACGTTCACGCACTGGAGCGGATTCCCGTTCCCGCTCGCGGTGTTGCCTCCAAGGTCTGTCACCCCGGACACTGCCTGGATTCCGAGATCGCCGTTGTCGTCCGCGCGGTTGCCCCGGAGCCGGGTGGCCGAGTTCTGGACCTCGATGCCATCGCCCTCGTTGTCGTGGGAGTAGTTGGCGCGCACGAGGGTGCCGGTCACCTGCGACCCGACGAAGATCCCGTCGCCGGCCGAGCCTCCGGTCGAGCCCGGGTTGACCAGATGGAATCCGGACGTCTCGTTCTCGGCCACGACGTTGTCCGAGCCGGAGAGCAGCAGGATCCCCCCGGGTTCGACCGCCAGTCCGGTGACCGTGTTGCCGACGATGAGGTTCTCGGAGCCTCTGACCTCCATGCCGGTGCCGAAGCCGAAGCCCTTGATCTCGTTGTGATCGATCAGGCTGTTGCTCGCGCCTATCGTCAGCGCCGGCCCGCCGGCGACGCCGAACGCCACGGTCACGTTCGTGATCACCAGCCCGGTCTGCCCGTCCGCCGCGATCGCGTTGAGACGGCCCGACACGTCGCTGCTTCGAATCTCGTTGTCGGACCCGCCGGTGATCGACACGCCGAGCGGCGACCCCTGCACGTGCAGGTCCTGCATCACGTTGCGGCTCGCCCCCTCGAGGTGGACCCCGTCGCCCCAGTTGTCGAGGGTGCCGTCGCGGACGGTCACGTCGTCGTGGCCGCCGGAGTTGTCGATGCCCCTGACCCCGGCGCCCCCCTGGAAGATCGGTCCCCGAATGCCGTATCCGGCGAGGTCGATGTCCAGGCCGTCGGCGCCGATCACGAGCCCGTTGCTCCCGGCAAAGGGCCCCGGGCTGTCGAAGCTGCAGTCGAGGTTCCCCGTGAGCGTCACGTCGCCGGTCACGGTCTCGCCGCAGACCACGTCCTGGGTCCGGAAGGTCAACTTCGCACCGCAGATCCCGGTCTCCGAGTCGCGCGCACAGAGGCGGTAGTGATAGGCCGTGTCCCGCGCGAGCCCGGTGACCGCGATGCTCACCGATTCCGCTGTGCCCGCCGGGAGCGCGACCGTCTGGTGCGAAGTTGCCGAGCCGAGGGCGGACGTCGTGCCGTACTCGACCCAGTAGTCCGTCGATCCGCCGATCGTGCTCGCGATCTTGCCGGCGATCGTGGCCCGGTCGACCGACACCTCGGTCGGTGCTCCGGTCGACCCGATGGCGCAGCCTGAGAACGCAATTGCGCCTACCAGGGCGACGATTGTCGCGCCGCGCTTTGCGATGGACCGACCCTAGCCCCCGCCGTGACCGTTCTCAAGAGATCGGCGTAGCCCCGAACCGAGAGCGCGACTACCCTTTCCTCGCCTTGGTCAGCACCAACCAGTTCAAGAACGGCATGCACGTGGAGGTGGACGGCACGATCTTCAAGATCGTGGAGTTCCAGCACGTCAAGCCCGGCAAGGGCGGGGCCTTCGTCCGCACGAAGCTCAAGCGCTCCGCCGACGGCGCCGTGATCGACAAGACCTTCCGCGCGGGAGAGAAGTTCCGGTCCGTGCGCACGGAGTCCCGCCGGATGCAGTTCCTCTACACGGACGGCACCGACGCGCACCTCATGGACTCGGAGAGCTACGAGCAGCTCGCGGTCCCCGAGGATCAGGTGCGCGAGTCGCTCAAGTGGATCGTGCCGAACGAGGAGGTCGAGGTCCTCTACATCGACGAGTCGCCTCAGGACATCCAGGTCCCGAGCGCCGTCGAGCTGACCGTGACCGAGACCGAGCCGGGCGTGCGCGGCGACACCGCCTCGGGGGGCGGCGACAAGCCGGCCACGCTCGAGTCCGGCGTGGTGGTGCGGGTCCCGCTGTTCGTCAACGAGGGCGACCGCGTCCGGGTGGACACCCGCTCGGGCGAGTACGTCTCGAGGGCCTAGGCCGGCGACCGGTGCGGCGCACGGACCAGCGACGAGCCGCCACCGTGGCCCTGTACCAGTCGGACGTGACCGGCCGCCCGGTCGAGGAGCTGCTCGAACGCGACGCCAGGCCGTTCACGCGCGAGCTCGTGGAGGCCGTCGAGCGCGACCGGCCCGAGCTGGACGAGCTGATCGGGCGCCACGCGGAGGGCTGGACGCTCGACCGGATCGCGCCGCTCGAGCGCAACATCCTGCGGGTGGCGCTCGCCGAGCTCCTCCACCGTCCCGGACGTGCCCGGCCGAGGTGGCGATCGACGAGGCGATCGAGGCCGCCAAGGAGCTCTGCTCCGCGGACGCGCCCGGCTTCGTCAACGGCATCCTCGCGCGCGGTGCACCGCGAGGAGGTGGCATCGGCGTGACGGTCCGGAGTCGCTCGACGAGCTGGCCGACGAGCTCGAGGACGTGGCCGCGCGGCTGCGCTCCGGCGATCTCGGCGCCGAGCGAGGCCGCCGAGCTGGTCCAGCGAAGCGCCGAGCTGGCCGCCCGGATCGGCTCTGAGCTCGACGCCCGCGGCCGCTCGGCCGACAGGCTCGAGGGCCAGGAGCGCCTGCTCTGAGCGGTCGAGGCGCCGGCGTACCCGGTCGAGCTTCAGCAGCGGGTGGACGCATACCTCGAGCGGCCTGCGCTTCGGCGTCGGACGCGCGCACGGCCCGCCTCGAGGAGGCGATGAGGTACTCGCTGCTCGCCGGCGGCAAGCGGATCCGCCCGGTGCTCGCGCTCGCGACCGCCGAGGCGCTCGGGCGCGACCCCGCGGAGGTGCTCCCGCTGGCGGCCGCGATCGAGATGATCCACACCTACTCGCTGATCCACGACGACCTGCCGGCCATGGACGACGACGAGCTCCGGCGCGGCAAGCCCACCTGTCACGTGGCGTTCGGCGAGGACGTGGCGATCCTCGCCGGCGACGGGCTGTTCGCCGAGGCGCTGCGGCTCGCGCTCGGCGAGCAGGAGCGGCGAGCCCGAGGCCGTGCTCGCCGCGGTGCGCGAGCTGGTGGGCGCGGCCGGTGTGAACGGCATGGTCGGCGGGCAGTTCCTGGACGTCGGCGGGCCGGCCGACGTGGACCTGCGGCGCATCCACGAGCTGAAGACGGGCGCGCTGATCGCCGCGTCGGTGGGCTCGGTCCTGGCGCTCGAGCGGCGTGGCCGGACCTGCCACAATCCCGTACCGGCGCTTCGCGGCAGAGCTCGGCGTCGTGTTCCAGATCGTCGACGACATCCTCGACGTGACGGGAGACGAGGCGGAGCTCGGTAAGCCGCGCGGCTCCGACGAGCGCCATGGAAAGGCGACATACGTGAGCGTGTTCGGCCTCGACCGGGCAAGAGAGCTGGCGAGGGAGTCGCACGCCGAGGCGCGCGCCGCGCTCGCGGAGGCCGACGGCGACACCCGCAGGCTCGGGCAGATCGCCGACTACATACTCACGCGCACCACATGAGCACCAAGCTAATCGACCAGATCGACGGCCCGGCCGACCTGAAGGGCCTCGACGACGACCAGCTCCAGCAGGTGGCCCAGGAGGTCCGCGAGCTGATCATCGACACGATCGGCGAGATCGGCGGCCACTTCGGCGCCAACCTCGGCGCCTGTGAGATCGCCGTGGCGGTCCACTCGCTGCTCGACTCGCCGCGCGACAAGGTGCTCTGGGACGTGGGCCATCAGGCCTACCCGCACAAGGTCCTGACCGGCCGCCGCGACCGCCTCCACACGATCCGCAAGTACGGCGGCCTCGCCCCGTTCTGCTCGATCGACGAGTCCGAGCACGACGCGATGGGCGCGGGGCACGCGTCCACGTCGGTCTCCTACGCGGTCGGAATGAAGGAGGCGATGCGCCGCGGCGTGGCCGAGGACGGCCGCGTGGTGGCCGTGATCGGCGACGGCGCCCTCACCGGCGGCGTGGCCTTCGAGGCGCTGCCACAACGCGGGCGGGATGGACGTGCCGATCGTGATCGTGGTGAACGACAACGGGATGTCGATCGCGCCGAACGTCGGGGCGCTGTCGCGCTACTTCAACCGCATGCGCCTCAACCCCAAGCTGGTACCACGCTCGCGAGGGCGCCGAGGAGGCGCTCACGAGGCTGCCGGCCGGCATCGGCAAGCGGATCGAGCGGCTCGGCCCGATCCTGAAGGAGTCGCTCAAGGCCTACTGGGCGCCCGGCCTCTTCTTCGAGGAGCTCGACCTCGCCTACGTGGGCGTGATCGACGGCCACGACGTGAAGGCGCTGCGCGAGGCGATCGGCGAGGCGCTCGAGGCCGACCGCCCGGTGGTCGTGCACTGCAAGACCGTGAAGGGCAAGGGCTTCGCCCCGCCGAGGACGGCGGGCTCGAGGGCATGGAGCAGTGGCACGCGGCCAAGCCCGGCTCGATCGTGAACGGCGCCGCGGCGCACGGGCAAGCGGTTCGCGCCAGCAAGGCGACGAAGCCGCGCGCCGCCCCAGTACACGACGGTGTTCGGCAACGCGCTGGTGGCGCGAGTGCAGGCGCGACGAGCGGGTGGTCGGCATCACCGCCGCGATGAACTCCGGCACCGGCCTCAACATCCTCCAGAAGGAGATGCCGGAGCGCTACTACGACGTGGGCATCGCCGAGCAGCACGCCATGCTGTTCGCCGCCGGCCTCGCGCTCGAGGGCGCCAAGCCGGTGGCGGCGATCTACTCCACCTTCCTGCAGCGCGCCTACGACCAGATCGTCCACGACGTCTGCCTCCAGCGCCTCGAACGTGGTGTTCGCGATGGACCGCGCCGGCCTGGTGGGCGACGACGGGCCCACGCACCACGGCGCCTTCGACATCTCCTACCTGCGCTGCTCCCCAACATGTGCTGATGGCCCCGCGCGACGAGGCCGAGCTGGCGAACATGCTCCACACGGCGCTCGCTGCACGACGACGGCCCGGTGGCGATCCGCTACCCGCGCGGCGAGGCCGAGGGCGTTCCGCTGCCGGACGCGCCGCTGCGCGCTCGAGATCGGCCGTGGCGAGGTGCTCCGCGAGGGCGAGCGCGTGGCGCTGCTCGGCTACGGCTACGGCGTCCTCGGTGGCGCTGCGGGCCGCCGACGTGCTGCGCCGAGGCCCACGGCCTCGAGCCGACCGTGGCCGACGCCCGCTTCGCCAAGCCGCTCGACACGGACCTCGTGGAGCGCCTGGCGGCGGACCACGACGTGATCGTCACGGTCGAGGAGAACGTGCTGGCCGGGCGGCTTCGGCGCCGCGGTGCTCGAGGAGCTGGCCGACCGCGACTAGCGGGCAGCGCCCGCATCCTGCGCCTCGGCCTGCCGGACCGCTTCGTGACGCACGGCAAGCCCGGCGCTGCTGCGCGAAGAGGTCGGTCTCACGCCCGAGGCAGTGGCCGAGCGCGTGGCCGAGGCCGTGCTCGAGCCGAGCGGCGCGCTCGCCTAGCGGCGCTCGCGATCTCAGGCTCGATCGCCACGGCGCTCTTCAGGCTGTTGGCGATGTAGCAGTGCTCGTGGGCGGTCTGGACGAGCTTCCTGACGCGCTCCTCGCTCGCGTCGCGAGGCCACGACGATCCGCGGGCGCAGCACGATCTCGGTCACGCTCGTGGGCTCCACGTCCGTCGGCATGACGCCGGTGGCGCTGTCCTCGTACTCGACCACGTCGATGCGCGCCTTGGCCGCGAGGTGGAGGAACCAGAGCAGCTGGCAGGAGGAGGCCGCCATCACGAGCAGCTGCTCGGGGTTCAGCTGCCGCGGGTCGCCCTTCGACTCGCCGGTCGTGAGGACGAGCTCCTGCTCGCGCGGGCGGCGCCGTGCCCGTGTGGGCGCGGTCGTAGCGCTCCCAGCCGAGCGCGGTGGAGCCGCTCCAGCGGAGCTCGGCCGAGTAGATGTGCTCGTCCACGACGAGAATGCTGGCATGACAGAGGTAATGCAGGTCGTAGGCGCCGTGTTCATCCTCGCCGCGTTCAGCGCTGCCCAGATGGGCAGGCTCACGCCGCACCAGCGCTCCTACCTGGTGCTGAACCTCGTGGGCGGTCTCGTGCTCACCTGGGTGGCGATCGAGGAGAAGGACTGGGGGTTCCTGCTGCTGGAGGTCGTCTGGTCGGTCGTGTCGGCGTGGGGCCTCATCCAGATCGCTCCGGGGCGGACGCCGTCAGGGGCCCACTGAGAGCGGTGGCACGTGCCAGCACGCGGGCGGCGAACGGCATGTCCGGCGACCGCCATACGTGGCGCTCCTCGAAGGGCCAGGCGTAGATCGGGTTGCCGTCGCGAACCAGCTCGAGCAGGCGCGGTTCGGCGAGCTCCCCGGCGGACCACTCGTAGAGGGGCTGCAGCCGCGGAACGATCACCGCGTAGTCGAGCATGCGGCCGAGACGCTGCTCCTCGGCGATGTAGCGCTCGACGTGGCGGTCGAGCGGATAGCGGTCGGGGAGCACACGCCTGAGTGAGAGGAACACGCCCGCCATCCCGAGCCGCGGATCGCCCAGCACGCGGCCGAGCGGAGCCAGCCGCCCCAGCGCCAGGCGCGGCGCCGCGACCAGCGCGTGCGCGTACAGCACGCGAACCAGCGCGACGTTCATGAAGAAGCGCTCCGGTGCGCTCTCCGCGTCGGCGATTCCCCGGTGCTCCAGGTAGCCGCCCACGACGCTCGCGTTGTGCGCTCGGTACCAGTTACGCCCCGTCGGCCTCGCGCCGAACTCGAGCCACAGCCCGCACGGCCTGCGACGACGGCTCGCCGGCCGGCCCGCCGAGCAGCGCGATCGTCTCGCAGCCGTCCCGCAGCAGCCGCTCGTTGACCGCCCGCCACCAGACGCTGCCGGGCGGCGACGCGTCGAGCCGGTTGAGCACACCGCGGCGCGCCTGCCAGCGCATGAACGACAACGCCGCCCGCCGGAACGGCAGATGTCGCGGCGCGCGCCCCGTCGGCCCGTGGAACACCTGCGCCATCAACGCGAGGCGCGCCGCGGGGTCGTCGCGGACGCGCCGCGACCTGGGCCTCGGCCCGAGCGAGCGCGGCTGCGTCCTGGCTCATCCCCGGGAGTAAAGAGAAACGGCCCCGCCGGGGCGGGGCCGTTTCCTGAGGGAGGAGTGATGCGATATGTGATCTGGGAGAGGAAGCTTTAGGTGGTGCTGCCGCTGTAGCGGGTGATCGAGGTCACCAGGAGCGCGGCCGCGCCGGTGAGGCCGAAGAGGGCCATCGCGGCAGGCGCGCCGGCCGCCCCGAAGGCGAGGCCCGAGAGGACCAGCCCGAGGGAGAGGCCGCGGTCGTAGACGGCCTGGGCGGACAGCGGGATGGTCCCGCGGCCGCTCGTCTCGGTGCCCGCGAGCGCCAGTGCGACGCAGAGGGCGCCCACGATCACGCCGAAGATGCCGGCGGCCGCGCCGAGGGCCAGCCCCACGGGGGCCACGATCAGCCAGGTGCCGACAAGAGTCAGCAGGCCCGACCGCAGGGACGGTGAGATCAATCTCGCCAAGGTCACGTAATCGAGGCTACGGCTGCCCAACCGGGGCTGTGTGAGGTCGCTCACACTCGGTTAGTGCCGCGAGGCGGCGGCGCGGGTACCCTGCCCCGGTGGCGAAGGTCCGACTCGACTCGCTGCTCGCCGAGCGCGGCCTCTACGAGAGCCGTTCGCGGGCCGCCGCCGCGGTGATGGCGGGCGACGTGCAGGTGGGCGACCGGCCGGCAGGCAAGCCGGGCCAGCTCGTGGCCGACGACGCTCCGATCTCCGTGGCGCGGCCGGCGCCGTTCGTGTCCCGCGGCGGCCAGAAGCTCGAGAACGCCCTCGGCGAGCTCGACGTGAGCGCCGAGGGCCGGCTCTGCCTGGACGTGGGCGCTTCGACCGGCGGGTTCACGGACTGCCTGCTCCAGCGCGGGGCCGCGGCCGTGACCGCGCTCGACGTGGCCTACGGCGAGCTCCACTGGCGCATCCGCCAGGACCCGCGCGTGACCGTGATCGAGCGTCGCAACGCCCGCGAGCTCGACGCGGGCGAGCTCCCGTACCGGCCGGACCTGATCGTGGCCGACGTGTCGTTCATCTCGCTGGCCAAGGTCCTGCCCGCCGTGCTCGCGGCCGCCGCGCCGGCCTTCGACTGCCTGGCGCTCGTGAAGCCGCAGTTCGAGGTCGGGCGCGAGCTGGTGGCGCGCGGCGGCGTGGTGCGCTCGGCGGACGACCGCCGCCGGGCCCTGGTGGACGTCGGGACCGACGCCCGCGAGCGCCTCGGCGCCACGGTCATGGGGTACGCCTCGTCCGGCCTCCCGGGCCCCGCCGGCAACCGCGAGAGCTTCGTCTGGCTGGCCGAGGCCGGCCGTCCCGGCGGCGTGGACGACCTCGAGGCGGCGGCGCGGAGGGCCGAGCCGTGAACGACAAGCCGCGCTCGGTCACCATCTTCACCCATCAGCGCCCCGCCCAGACCGCGCCCGCCATCGAGACCCTGATCCGGCTCGCCGGGGAGGCCGGCGTCGAGGTCCGCGTGCCCGCGCCCGAGGCGGAGAAGCACGACCTCGAGGCACGCGACGGGCGTGACGATCGGCGGCGAGCCCGGCGAGCCCACCGATCTCGTGATCGCCCTCGGGGGCGACGGCACGATCCTCACCGCGCTGCGCAAGTACGCGGGCACCGGAACACCGGTCTTCGCCGTCAACTACGGCACCATCGGCTTCCTCGCCACGGTGGATCCGGACGAGCTCGAGGAGGGTGTCCGCCACGCGCTCGCCGGCGGATTCGACGTCATGCACCTGCCCGTCCTCGTGGCCGAGACCGCGCAGGGCGAGCAGATCGCGGTCAACGACCTGTCCTTCCACCGGCGCCAGAGCGGGCGCGTGGCCGACCTCGCCTACAGCGCCGACGGACACGGCCTGGGCGAGGTCCGCTGCGACGGGCTCGTGGTGGCCACCGCGGCCGGCTCCACCGGTTACAACCTCGCCAACGGCGGCCCGGTGCTCGCCTGGGGAGTGCAGGGCTACGTGGTCTCGTTCATCGCCCCGCACACGCTCACGGCGCGCGCGCTCGTGGTGGCGCCCGACGACGTCCTCGAGGTCACGAACCGGTCGCGCTACGAGGAGGTCGACCTGACCACGGACGGCCGGGCCACCTGCGCCGTGGCGCCCGAGGCGACCGTCGCGATCCGCCTGCGCCGCGACGCGACTCTGCTCGCACAGCCGCTCGGTGCGACTTTCTACTCACGCCTCCGCGACAAGTTCGGCCGCCTCTCGTTCTGAGGCGCCCGCTCCGTCGGGGCGCGCTGGTAGACAGGCTCCATGCTCCTGGAGCTGCGCATCGAGAACCTGCTGCTGATCGAGCGCGCCGAGCTCAGGCCTAGCGGCGGCCTCGCCGTGATCACCGGCGAGACCGGCGCGGGCAAGACCGTGCTGGCGCATGCACTCGACCTGCTGATGGGCGGCAAGCCGCGCAGCGGGATCGTCCGGCCGGGCGCCCGCGAGGCGTACGTGGAGGGCGTCTTCGAGCCCACCCCCGAGCTGCTCGCCGATCCCGCCCTGGCGGACCTGCTCGAGCGGATCGGGCCGGACCTGGACGAGATCGTCCTGGCGCGCCGCGTGGGCGCGGACGGGCGCACCCGGGCGCTCGTGCAGGGCCGTGCGGCGTCGGTGGCGGACCTGCGCGCCCTCGGCGGGAGGCTGATCGCCTTCTTCGGCCAGCACGAGCACCGGCGGCTCACGCTCGCCTCGGCCCAGCTCGAGCTGCTCGACGGCTTCGGCGGCGCACGGCACGCGGAGCTGCGCGAGGGGCTGGCGGGGGCCCATCGGCGCGCCCGCGAGGCGGAGGGCCGGATGGAGGAGCTGCGCGAGCGCGAGGGCAGCCGCGACCGCGAGCTCGACCTGCTGCGCTTCGAGATCGAGGAGATCGAGTCCGTGGGGCCGAGCGAGGCGGAGGAGACCGCGCTGCAGGCGGAGCGCGAGCGGCTCGGACGGCTCGACGCGCTGATGGCCGCCGCCGGGGCCGGCGCCGAGGCGATGGCGCCCGAGAGCGGCGAGGACGGCGTCGGCGGGATGCTGGCCGAGTCCGAGCGGCTGGCGGCCGGGGTGGCGGGCGTGGACCCGGCGCTCGACGAGCTCGCGGGCAGGCTCGCCACGCTGCGGATCGAGGCCGAGGACCTGGGCGGCGAGCTGCGCCGCTACGCGTCGTCGCTCGAGGCCGAGCCGGGACGGCTCGAGGAGGTGGAGGGGCGGCTCGACCTCTACGACCGGCTGCGCCGAAAGCACGGCGGCAGCGTCGCCGCGGTCCTCGCGCACGCGGAGGAATGCATCGCGAAGCGCGACGAGCTCGAGTCGGTCGAGGTGGAGCTCGAGCGGGCCGAGGCCGAGCTGGCGGAGGCGCACGCCGAGCGCGACCGCCTGGCGGCCGAGCTCACCTCCGCCCGCGGGGAGGCCGCCCCGCGGCTCGCGGAGCGCGTGCGCGAGGAGCTCGAGAGCCTCGCCCTGGAGGGAGCCGAGTTCGAGGTGGTGCTCGAGATGCGCGAGGAGATCGGCGCGACCGGCGCCGAGCGGGTGGAGCTCGTCCTGGCGCCGAACCCCGGGGTGCCGGCCGCACCGCTGCGCGAGGCCGCGTCGGGCGGCGAGCTCTCGCGCGTCATGCTCGCCCTGATGACCGTGGCCGGGGCCGGCGAGTCGCGGACGCTCGTGTTCGACGAGGTGGACGCGGGCGTGGGCGGCCAGACCGCGAGGGCCGTCGGCGAGCGCCTGCGCGCCCTCGGGCAGCTCCACCAGGTGCTCTGCATCACCCACCTGCCGCAGGTGGCGGCCCAGGCCGAGTCCCACTTCCGCATCGAGAAGACCGTGGACGCCGAGCCCGCGCTCACCACGGTCGAGTGGCTCGAGGGCGACGACGTGGTCGAGGAGCTCTGCCGGATGCTGGGCGCCGGGGCCTCCGACGAGGCGGCCCGGCAGCACGCCCGAGATCTGTTGGCGGCGGCGTGACGCAGTTCCGCCGGGCGCGGCCGGTAGACTGGGCTTCCCAGAGACTTGATGTCGGCCAGCCGCCCAGAAACGCGTTTCATCTTCATCACCGGCGGCGTCGTCTCCGCGCTTGGCAAGGGAATCGCCGCGGCCTCTCTGGGACGACTGCTCGTCGCCCGTGGCCTCTCGGTCACGATCCAGAAGTTCGACCCGTACATCAACGTGGACCCGGGCACGATGAGCCCGTTCCAGCACGGCGAGGTCTTCGTGACCGAGGACGGCGCCGAGACCGATCTGGACCTGGGTCACTACGAGCGCTTCACGGGCGTGAACACCTCGCGCTCCTCGAACGCGACCGCGGGCGCGATCTACAACTCCGTGATCCGGCGCGAGCGCCGCGGCGACTACCTGGGCGGCACCGTCCAGGTGATCCCGCACATCACGGACGAGATCAAGAACCGCATCCGGCTCGTGGCGGAGTCGGCCGACGTGGACGTCGTGATCACCGAGATCGGCGGCACGGTCGGGCGACATCGAGTCGCTGCCGTTCCTCGAGGCGCTGCGCCAGTTCCACTCGGACCTGGGGCGCGACCGCTGCATGTTCGTCCACCTCACGCTGGTGCCGTTCCTCGGCCACGCCGGCGAGCTGAAGACGAAGCCCACGCAGCACTCCGTCCAGGAGCTGCGCCGCATCGGCATCCAGCCGGACATGGTCATGTGCCGCTCCGAGGAGCCGCTCAGCCGCGAGATCCGCGAGAAGATCGCCCTGTTCGCGAACCTGCCGGTCAGCTCCGTGGTCTCGGCCCGGGACGTGGACTCCATCTACAAGGTGCCGCTCGAGTTCCACGCCGAGGGCGTGGCCGACACCGTGCTCGCCCACTTCGGGATCGACGCCCCCGAGCCCGACCTCTCGGACTGGGAGGGGCTCGTGGAGCGCGTGGAGGCCGCCGCCACGCCGGTGCGGATCGGGCTCGTGGGCAAGTACACGCAGCTGTCCGACGCCTACATGTCGGTGATCGAGGCGCTCAACCACGCCGGCGCCCACCACGGCGGCCGCGTGGAGCTGCACTGGGTCGACTCCGAGCGGCTCACGAACGAGGAGACCGAGCAGGAGCTCGAGACCTGCGACGGCATCCTGGTCCCCGGCGGCTTCGGCGTGCGCGGGATCGAGGGCAAGATCGAGGCTGCGCGCTTCGCACGCGAGCGCGGCATCCCATACCTGGGGATCTGCCTCGGAATGCAGATCGCCGTCGCCGAGTTCGCGCGCAACGTGGCCGGCATGGAGGGGGCGAACTCCACGGAGTTCGATCCCGAGACGCCGTATCCGGTGATCGACCTCCTGCCCGAGCAGAAGGAGGTGCGCGACATGGGCGGCACGATGCGCCTGGGCGCCGACCCGGTGAAGCTCCACGACGACACGCGCGCCCGCTCGATCTACGACGAGGCCGTCATCTACGAGCGCCACCGCCACCGCTACGAGGTGAACAACCACCTCCGCAAGCGGCTCGAGCACGCCGGCCTGGTCTTCAGCGGCACCTCGCCCGACGACCGCCTGGTGGAGGTCGTCGAGCTGCCCGACCACCCGTTCTTCGTGGCGTCGCAGTACCACCCCGAGTTCAAGTCGCGCCCGCTGCGCCCGCAGCCGCTGTTCCGCGAGTTCGTGGGCAGCGCCCTCGCGCTCGCCCGCGACCGCGCTCCCGAGGTGGAGCCGGACGTGCGGGCCGAGTCGCACGCCTGAGCGTGCGGTGAGCGCCGCGGTCCGCAGCGCAGCACCACCGGAGCGCGAGCGGCTGGTGGCCGACTTCGTGCGCCTCTGCGAGATCGCGAGCCCGTCGCAGAGCGAGCGCG
The DNA here is from genome assembly GCA_963768465.1 of uncultured Thermoleophilaceae bacterium. Taxonomy (GTDB): domain Bacteria; phylum Actinomycetota; class Thermoleophilia; order Solirubrobacterales; family Thermoleophilaceae; genus JACVRW01. Next base: position 64,646 of record CAVYIA010000008.1, read on the forward strand.
CCGTGGCCGACGCGGTGGCGGCCGAGCTGCGCGACATGGGCTCGAGGTCGAGGAGGACGAGAGCGGCGCGCACACGGGCTCCGATGCCGGGAACCTGCTCGCCCGCATCGAGGGGCCCGAGGGCGCCCGCACGGTGCTGCTCTGCGCCCACCTCGACACCGTCCCGCTCGCCGCGCCGGTGAACGTGGTGCAGGACAACGGCGCGCTGCGCAACGGCAACGAGGCGATCCTCGGCGCCGACAACAAGGCGGCCGTGGCCACGATCCTGGCCGCCGCGCGGCGGCTGGTGGCGGAGGGCTCGCCCGTCGGCGTGGAGATCCTCTTCACGACCTGCGAGGAGCGCGCGCTCGACGGCGCCAAGGCGCGTGGACATGGCGGGCCTGCGCTCCGAATACGGCTTCGTCTTCGACCACGCCTCGCCGGTCGGCGAGATCGTGGTGGCCTCGCCGACCTACTACCGGCTCGAGGCCCGCTTCAGGGGCCACGCCGCCCACGCCGGCATCCGCCCCGAGGCCGGCCGCAACGCGATCGCGGCCGCCGCGCGGGCGATCGCGGCGATCCCGATCGGGCGGCTCGACCCGGACACGACCTCGAACGTGGGCCTGATCGAGGGCGGCACGGCGTCGAACGTGGTCGCCGAGCGCTGCACCGTCGAGTTCGAGGCGCGCAGCCTCGACGAGGCGCGCGCCGCCGAGGTCGTGCAGGGAATGGTGGACGCGGCCACCGAGGCCGCCGCCTACGCCGAGTGCGACGTGGAGACCGAGGTCGAGCGCCTCTTCCGCGGCTACCGGCTGCCGCGCACGGCGCCGGCCGTGGAGGTCGCGGCGGCGGCGCTCCAGGCCCGCGGCTTCGAGCCCGCCTACATCTCGACCGGCGGCGGCAGCGACGCCAACGTGTTCGTGGCGGCCGGGCCTGCCGGTGGTGAACGTGGCCAACGGGACCGAGCGCAACCACCAGCCCGACGAGAGCGTGACCGTGGAGGCGCTCGAGCAGATGCTCGACGTCACGCTGGCGATCGTCGCGGCGAGCGGTGGCTGAGTTCGAGCGCATCGGCGGCGAGGTCGCCTGGGAGGGCAAGCTCGCCACCGTCCGGGTCGATCGCTTTCGCTACGACGACGGCGAGGAGGCGGAGCGCGAGATCGTCGTGCACCCCGGCGCCGTGGCCATCCTCGCGGTCGACGGCGACGCGCTGATCCTCGTCCGCCAGCCGCGCGAGGCCGTCGGCGAGCCCGACCTGCTGGAGCTGCCCGCCGGCAAGCTCGACGAGGGGGAGGAGCCGCTCGGCGACGGCCAAGCGGGAGCTCGCCGAGGAGGTCGGCAAGGGCGCCGGGCGCTGGGAGCACGTGAAGAGCTTCTACACCTCGCCCGGGTTCACGGACGAGGAGTGCCACATCTACCTGGCCGAGGACCTCCATGACGCGGAGGCCGAGGCCGACGAGAACGAGCGCATCGAGATCGTCCGCTGGCCGCTCGACCGGCTCGGGGACGCGATCGACGAGTGCCGCGACTCCAAGACGCTCATCGGCCTGCTCTGGCTGAGAGCCCGCCGGGCCTGACCAGGAGGTTGCAGCGGCAGGTGATGCCGGGCGCCTGGACGAACCCGTCCGTGTGGCCACGGTTGAGGCGAGTCCCGAGACGCAGCGCTTCGAGCAGCTGGTGCTCGACTTCCTCGCCTATCTCGAGTTCGAGCGCGGGCTGTCGCGCAACACGCTCGAGGCCTACCGCTCGGACCTGCTGCAGTACGGCCGCTTCCTCGCGCCCCGGCAGGTGTCCGCGCTCGATGCCGGGCCCGCCGACGTCGGCGACTTCCTGACCGCGCTCGCCACCGGCCAGAACGGCTCGAAGCCCGCCTCGCCCGCCACGATCCACCGCAAGACCGCCTGCCTGCGCTCGTTCTACCGCCACCTGCGCCGCGACGGGCTGCTCGAGACCGACCCCACGGCCGCGCTGAGCGCCCCGCGCCGGAGCCGCAAGCTGCCCGCACGTGCTCACGCGCGGCGAGGTCGAGAAGCTGCTCGCGCAGCCGACCGGGAGCGAGCCCGCGGCCCGCCGCGACCGGGCGCTGCTCGAGCTCATGTACGCCTGCGGGCTGCGCGCGTCCGAGGCGATCGGCCTCGAGGTGGGGGACGTGGACCTCGAGGAGCGGGTGCTCCGCGCGCGCGGCAAGGGCTCGAAGGAGCGCGTGGTGCCGATCGGGCAGATGGCGGCGCGGGCCGTGGGCTCCTACCTCGAGCACGGCCGCCCGGCGCTGGTGAAGGGCCGGCCCGAGCGGCAGCTGTTCGTGAACTTCCGCGGCGCGCCGCTCACCCGCCAGGGCCTCTACAAGATCGTCCGCCGGCACGCCCTGAGCGCCGGCCTCGCCGACCGGATGAGCCCGCACACGCTGCGCCACAGCTTCGCCACGCACCTGCTGGCCGGCGGCTGCGACCTGCGCTCGGTCCAGGAGATGCTGGGCCACGCCGACGTCTCGACCACCCAGCTCTACACCCACCTGTCGAGCGAGCGCCTGAAGGACGTGTACTTCCGGGCGCACCCCCGCGCGACGGCGGCCTGACGGCGCCTGCCGCGCACTAATCTCGGCGGGCGATGCCCGAGCTGCCCGAGGTCGAGACGATTCGCCGTCAGCTCGCGCCCGCGATCGAGGGGCGCCGGCTCGTCCACGTGGAGGTCCGCGACCCGCGCTGGTCCGATCCGGCGCCGCCCGAGGCGGTCTCGGATGCGCTCGACGGGCGCACGATCGAGCGGCTCGGCCGGCGCGGCAAGTACCTGATCGCCTCGCTCGAGGACGACGTGCACCTCGTGATGCACCTGCGCATGACGGGCAACCTGCTCCTGCGCGACGACGACGAGGTCCCCCCGCACACGCGCGTGGTCTTCGAGCTCGACGACGGCAGGCGACTCCTGTTCGTGGACGTGCGCCGCTTCGGGACCGGCGACGTCCTGCTGGGGAGCGACGCGCTCGCCGACTACTTCGAGTCGCGGCTCGGCGTGGAGCCGCTCGGCCCCGACTTCACCGCCGAGGTGCTGCGCGCCCAGGCCAGAGGCCGCAAGCAGCCGGTGAAGGCCTTCCTCCTGAACCAGGAGCGGGTGGCGGGCGTGGGCAACATCTACGCCGACGAGGCGCTCTTCCGGGCGAAGATCCACCCGCTGCGGCCGGTGGGGACGCTCAAGCGCGCCCAGGTCGAGGCGCTGCGGGACGCGGTGGTCGAGACGCTCGAGCTCGGAATCGACTCGAAGGGCGCCTCGATCGACGACTACCGGCACATCGACGGCGCCCAGGGCAGCTTCCAGGACCGCTTCCTCGTGCACACCCGCGAGGGCGAGCCGTGCCCGCGCTGCGGCAACACGATCCGGAAGATGCGGGCGGCGGGACGGGGGACCTACGTGTGCGAGCGCTGCCAGCCGCGCCCGCGCGTCAGGCGGGCCCGCCGTTCGAGCTCGGGCTGAGGAGCTCCTCGAGCGAGCCGTTCCGGTCTGCCTCGACCAGCTCGCGGAACCCGCCCACCGAGCGCTTCCCGATCAGCACCTGCGGGAAGGTCATCTGGCCGGTGAGCGCCACCAGCTCGGCCCTCCCGACCGGGTCCTTGGCCAGGTTCACCTCCGAGAACGCCACCCCGCGGGCGCTCAGGAGCGCCTTCGCCTGGCGGCAGAAGCCGCACGGCTCGGTGGTGTAGACGATGACCTGGTTCGCGTCCGACATCGGGATCAGAGTCTAGGAAGTGCCCGGTACCTACAAGACCGAAGCGGTGGTGCTTCGGTCGATTCGCTACGGAGAGGCCGATCGGGTGCTCCATCTGTACACGGCGGACCGCGGCCGGGTGGGCGCCGTGGCCAAGGGCGTCAGGCGCGTGAAGTCCCGCCTGGGCGGCCGGCTCGAGCCGCTCAGCCGCGTGAAGCTGGTTCTGCACGAGGGCCGCGGCGAGCTGTCCACGGTCAGCCAGGTGGACACGCTGCACGCCCATCCGGCCCTGCGCGAGCGGCGCGAGTCGCTCGAGCGCGCAAGCCAGGCGTGCGAGGCCGTCCTGCGGCTCTTCGACTCCACCGAGCCCAACCGGCCGGCCTACAACCTGCTCTGCAACCAGCTCGCGCTGCTCGACGCGCAGCCCGGCGCCGCGGGGCGCGCGCAGGCGGTCGCCTTCCGGGCGAAGCTGCTGCTGGCCGCCGGCTTCGCGCCCGAGCTGTCGGCATGCGCCGCCTGCGGCGAGGCCGAGCACCTGGGCGCGTTCTCCCCGAGCGCCGGCGGGGTCGTCTGCGCCGGCTGCGAGGCGGGCTCGTTCCCGCTGTCCGAGGAGGCCCACCGCTTCCTCGTCGAGGCGCTGGCGCGCCCGCTGTCCGAGGTGCCCGACGGCTCCGGCCCGGCCCTGGCGCAGGCCGACCGCGCGCTCGCCGAGACGCTCGAGCACCACGCCCACGTCCGGCTCAGGCGAGTCGCCGCAGCCTGAGCCGGCTTGGCTGTCCCCAGTCTGGGTAACTAGGATCCCGCCGTGGGCGCCGCCTCAAGCGACAGGCTCGTCTACCCCTTCGCCGAGGGCTCGCGCGACATGCGCGAGCTGCTGGGCGGCAAGGGCGCCAACGTCGCCGAGATGACGCGCGTGCTCGGGGCGGACCGCGTGCCCGCCGGCTTCACGATCACGACCGAGGCGTGCGTGGCCTACATGGAGGCCGGCCGCGAGGCGCCGCCCGGCCTCGAGGAGCAGGTGTCCGAGGCGCTCGCGCAGCTCGAGGAGCAGGCCGGGAAGCGGCTCGGGGAGCCCGCGGACCCGCTGCTCGTGTCCGTGCGCTCGGGCGCGCGCGAGTCGATGCCCGGGATGCTCGACACGGTGCTCAACCTCGGGATCGGCGACGAGGCCGTGGAGGGGCTCGCCGCGGTGACCGGCAACGAGCGCTTCGCCTGGGACTCCTACCGGCGCTTCGTGCAGATGTTCGGGAACGTCTGCCGCGGGGTGCCGGGCGAGCGCTTCGAGCACGGCGATCAAGGAGCGCAAGGAGCGAGGCCGGGCGTGAAGCTCGACACCGAGCTCTCCGTGGACGACCTGAAGGCGCTCACGGCCGAGTTCAAGGAGATCTACCGCGACCAGACCGGCGAGGACTTCCCGCAGGAGCCGCGGGAGCAGCTGCGCCAGGCGATCGTGGCCGTGTTCGACTCCTGGATGGGCAACCGCGCCGTCGAGTACCGGCGCATCAACCGCATCCCGGACGACTGGGGCACCGCGGTGAACGTGCAGCAGATGGTGTTCGGCAACAAGGGCGACACGTCGTGCTCGGGCGTGGCCTTCTCGCGCGACGAGATCACCGGCGCGCCGCGGCCGAGCGGCGACTTCCTCTCGAACGCGCAGGGCGAGGACGTGGTGTCGGGCGTCCGGACGCCGCGCGACCTCCACGAGCTGAAGGACGTGATGCCGGAGGCCTACGAGGAGCTGCTCTCGATCCTCTCCAAGCTCGAGCGGCACTACGGCGACATGCAGGACACCGAGTTCACGGTCGAGGAGGGGCGCCTCTACATGCTCCAGACGCGCAACGCCAAGCGCCCGGCGCAGGCCGCGGTGCGCTTCGCGGTCGACGCGGTCGAGGAGGGGCTGCTCGACAAGGCGGCCGCGATCGCCACGATCGACGCCGAGCGGCTCGACGCGCTGCTCCATCCGGCGATCGCGCGCGACGCCGAGTACGACGTGCTCGCCGAGGGGGTCGCCGCGTCGCCGGGCGCCGCGAAGGGCGCCATCGTCTTCACGGCGGCCGACGCCGTGGCGGCGGCCGAGGACAAGCGCGACGTGATCCTCGTCCGCCCGTTCACCGAGGCCGACGACGTGGCCGGCTTCCACGCCGCCAAGGGGATCCTCACCTCCGAGGGCGGCAAGGCGAGCCACGCGGCGCTCGTGGCCCGCGGCATGGGCAAGCCGTGCGTGTCCGGCGCCGCGGCGCTCGAGATCGACGTGTCCGCGAAGACGCTGCGCGTGGACGGCACCCAGCTCGCCGAGGGGGACACGCTCGTGATCGACGGCAGCGCGGGCGTGGTCACCACCGACGACGTCCCGCTCGAGGAGCCGAAGGTCAGCGACGCGTTCCAGACCGTGCTCTCGTGGGCGGACGAGCTGCGGCAGCTGGGCGTGCGCACGAACGCGGACACCCCGGAGGACGCGGCGCGGGCACGCGAGTTCGGGGCGGAGGGGGTGGGCCTCTGCCGCACCGAGCACATGTTCATGGCGGCGGACCGCCAGCCGAAGATGCGCCGGATGATCATGGCCGAGACCGAGGAGGAGCGGCGCGCGGCGCTCGACAAGCTGCTGCCGCTCCAGCAGGAGGACTTCGAGGGCCTCTTCCACGAGATGCGCGGGCTGCCGGTCACGGTGCGGCTGCTCGACCCGCCGCTCCACGAGTTCCTCCCGCACGTGGAGGACGTGGAGCGCGAGACCGAGCGCGCCCGGTTCGAGCAGTCCGACGACCTCGACCAGCTCGAGCGGACGCTCCGGCGCGTGCACGAGCTCGAGGAGACGAACCCGATGCTCGGCACGCGCGGCGTGCGGCTCGGCGTGCTCCACCCGGAGATCTACGAGATGCAGGCGCGCGCGATCGTCCGCGCCGCCAAGGCCGTGGCCGAGCGCTCCGGGGAGGCGCCCAGGCTCGAGATCATGATCCCGCTCGTGGCCTACGAGAAGGAGCTCGAGCTCATGCGCGAGCTCGTCCTGCGGGTGGTGGAGGAGGAGGGCGGCGAGGAGCTCGAGGTGCTGATCGGGACGATGATCGAGCTGCCGCGGGCCTGCTTCGTGGCCGACCGGATCGCGCGGCGCGGCCGACTTCTTCTCGTTCGGCACCAACGACCTCACGCAGACGGCGCTCGGCTTCTCGCGCGACGACGTCGAGGGCAGCTTCCTGCCCCACTACATCAAGAAGAAGATCGTGGACCGCAGCCCGTTCGAGACGATCGACCGGCCGGGAGTCGGCTGGCTCGTGCGGCTCGCCGCCTGGACCGGGCGCGAGGCCAAGCCCGACCTCAAGCTCGGGGTCTGCGGCGAGCACGGGGGGGACCCGGACTCGATCCGCTTCTTCCAGCTCGCCGGGCTCGACTACGTGAGCTGCTCGCCGTACCGCGTGCCGATCGCCCGTGTGGCGGCCGCGCAGGCGGCGCTCGGTTAGACTGACCCCCCGATGGGGAGGCGCTTGACCCGTTGGGGTAACTGGAGAGCACGGCTGGGGGTGCTGGCTGTGGTCGCTGTCGCGGCCGCCGTCACCGTCTCGCAGGCGATGGCGCACATCGAGCGCGCCTCCTACTGGCCGAACCCGAGGCCCGACCGCTCGGTCAGCCCGCCGGCCGGCGGGCAAGGTGCCGAAGGCGCGCAGCCTCTACACGGCGCTCGCCAAGAAGCCGCCCGGCACCACGCGCGTGGTCTGCCAGGACAGCTCGATCAGGCCGCGTCAAGAAGGCGATCCGCAAGGCCGAGACGCGCGGCTACAAGCTCCGGCCGACCCAGAAGGCGCAAGCGCATCTCGAAGGCCCAGGGCCGCAGGCTGCTCGCCTTCAACCGGCTGCTGCGCGCGCAAGTGCAAGTTCGGCTCGATCCAGGAGGCGGTGACCAAGTCGGGCAACAACGACCGCGTGGTGATCATGCCCGGCATCTACACGGAGCCGGAGTCGCGCGCGGCGCCGACCCAGGACCCGAAGTGCGCCGACCTCAAGCAGGTCAACGACCGGCAGACGGACACGGGCGCCAACCAGAGCGGCGCCGTGTCGTACGCGTACCAGGCCAAGTGCCCGAACGACCAGAACCTGATCGCCGTGATCGGCCGGGCGAACGGGAAGGGCACGGACCCGCAGCCGCCGCGCGAGGACAGGCACGGGATCCCCAACCTCGGCCCGTGCATCCGCTGCAACTTCCAGATCGAGGGCTCGGGAGTCGGGCCCCGACGACGTGATCATCGACGGCGGCCGGGTGGCGTCGGGCAACAAGGGCCCGATCGGCGCGAAGAAGGACGTGGGCATCCGGGCCGACCGGGCCGACGGGTTCGTGCTCCGCAACATGACCGTGCGGCACGTGAACGAGCACGCCATCTACGTGCTCGAGAGCCGACGGCTATCTGCTCGACCGCTTCAAGACCTTCTACGCGGGCGAGTACGGCGTGCTCACGTTCGTGGAGGACCACGGCCTGATGCAGAACTGCGAGGCCGCCGGGCAGCGGCGACTCGGGCCTGTACCCGGGCGCCGGCGCCGAGGGCGGGGACCAGCGCAAGTCGGGCCCGCGCCGCTACACGCAGGAGATCCGCTTCTGCGACATGCACCACAACACCGCGGGCTACTCGGGCACCGACGGCAACTCGGTGCTGGGTGCACCACAACAACTTCTACGACAACGCGCTCGGCTTCACGACGGACGTGTTCACCGCGGCCGGCCACCCGGGGTTCCCGCAGGACTCGGACCTGATCGAGCACAACAAGTTCTACTCGAACAACTTCAACGTCTACGCGAAGGGCTCGGACGTGGAGCCGCGCCATGCCGGTGCCGGTGGGCACCGCCCTGTGGATCGCGGGCGGAAACCACAACATCATCCGGCGCAACCACTTCTGGAACAACTGGCGCCGCGGCGCGATGATCTTCGCGGTGCCCGGCCCCGCGCAGCGCTCCGCCCTGCTCGAGGGCATCAAGGCGGTGTCCGGCGGGCCCACCGGATCGCCGGCCGGTCACGGGCAACGTCCTGGACGACGACAGGGCCTACAACCTCTTCGAGGTCGGCTGCCGGCCGGACTTCGCCAAGCAGTTCCAGCTCTACAAGCTCTACACGCGAGCGGCGGCGTTCGGGGGCGGGTAGGCGGGCCTGAGAGAATCACAAGGGTGATGAGCCGCACCGCCGCCAGCGCTCCCACCTCTTTCCGCAGCCGTGTGGAGCGCATCGAGGCGGAGCACCGCTCGCCGCTCGCCACGCCGTCGTACCCCGCGCACAGGGCGCGCGAGGAGGCCGACTCCGAGCACCGCACCCCCTTCCAGCGCGACCGCGACCGGATCGTGCACTCGAAGGCGTTCCGCCGCCTGAAGCACAAGACCCAGGTCCTCGTGGCCCCCGAGGGGGACCACTACCGCACCCGCCTGACCCACACGCTCGAGGCGTGCGGGATCGCCCGCAACGTCGCGCGCGCGCTCGGGCTGAACGAGGACCTCACCGAGGCGATCGGCCTCGGGCACGACCTGGGGCATCCGCCCTTCGGGCACATCGGCGAGGAGGTGCTCGACGCGTGCGTCCGCGAGCGCTGGGGGCGCGCCTTCCGGCACAACGAGCACTCGCTCCGCGTGGTGGAGCGGATCGAGGACCTCAACCTGACCGAGCAGGTGCGCGACGGGATCCTCCGCCACACCGGTCCCGAGCCGCCGGCCACGCTCGAGGGGCGGATCGTGCGGGTGGTCGACAGGATCGCCTACATCAACCACGACATCGACGACGCCCTGCGCGCCGGCATCCTGAGCTTCGACAGCCTGCCGCGCGCCGAGATCGAGCTGCTCGGGAGCACGGGGTCGGCGCGCATCGAGACGCTCGTGCGCGACCTGCTGGAGCGCTCCGAGGCCGCCGGGGACATCGTGCAGGGCGAGGAGGTGGGGGGCGCGATGCTGCGCCTCCGCGAGTTCATGTTCGCGAGCGTCTATCTCGGCCCCGACGCCCAGCGCGAGAAGCCGCGCATCGAGCGCATGCTGAGGGCGCTCTTCGCCCATCTTGCGGACAATCCGCCGCCGGCGCTGACGGCGGACGCCACCGAGGAGCAGCGTGTGATCGACTGGCTGGCCGGGATGACCGACCGCTTCGCAGTCCGCACGTTCGCCGACCTCTCCGTGCCGCAGGGGTTCTGAGCCGTGGCCCTGTTCACGAAGGACTCGATCGAGCGGGTCCGCGAGGCCGTGGACATGGTCGAGCTCGTGAGCGCGAAGACCGACCTGCGCCGCGCCGGCAGCCGCTGGCAGGGCCTCTGCCCGTTCCACGACGAGCGCACGCCGTCGTTCTCGATCAACCCGGAGGACAAGCTCTACTACTGCTTCGGCTGCCAGAAGGGGGGAGACGCGATCGGCTTCGTGCAGGAGGTCGAGGGGCTCGACTTCCAGGAGGCCGTCGAGACGCTCGCCGAGCGCTACAACGTCCGGCTCGAGCGCGAGGACGAGGACCCCGAGGCCGACCGCAAGCGCCGCGAGCGCGAGCGCCTGCTCGGGCTGCTCGACCGGACCGCCCGCTTCTACGCGTCCTACCTCCAGAGCTCGGAGGAGGCGGCGAAGGCGCGGGCCTACCTGGCCGAGCGCGGCTTCACCGACGAGGTGCTGAGCGAGTTCCGCGTGGGCTACTCGCCGAGCGCCTGGGACCGAGTCCTGACCGGCGCCCAGCGCGACGGCTACTCCCCGCAGGAGCTGCTCGACTCGGGGCTCGCGCAGCGCAACCAGAGCGGCAACCTCTACGACCGCTTCCGCGGCCGGATCATGTTCCCGCTCGCGGACCTGCGCGGCCGGGTGCTCGGCTTCGGGGCCAGGGCGATGGGGGAGGGCCGCGGGCCGAAGTACCTGAACAGCTCGGAGAGCCGCATCTACCGGAAGGGCCGCCAGCTGTTCGGCATCGACGTGGCGCGCTCGCATGCCACGAAGTCCGGGCGGATCGTGGTGGTCGAGGGTTACACGGACGTGCTCGCCATGCATCAGGCCGGGATCAAGGAGACCGTCGCGATCATGGGCACGGCGCTCACCGAGGACCAGGTGGTGGAGCTGGCCAAGGTCGCGAAGCGCGTGATCCTCGCCCTCGACGCCGACCGGGCCGGGCAGGAGGCGATGCTGCGCGCCGCCCGGCTGGCGACGGACCGGGACCTCGAGCTCGCCGCCGTGGAGATGCCGGAGGGCGCCGATCCCGCGGAGGTGCTGCAAAAAGGCGGATCCGAGGCGATGAGCGGGCTTCTGGACCGTGCCAGAGGCATGATCGAGTTTCAGGTCCACCGGGTACTTGCCGATGCAGAGCTTGATACGCCAGCAGGCAGGGATCGCGCCCTGGAATCGGCCAGGCGCCTGATCGCCGACGTTCCGAAGAGCTCTGCTGTACATGACGATTTGGTCCGCACGATTGCCGACCGGCTAGACCTTTCACCCCACCTTGTGATCGCCCAAGTCCCACATCGCTCAGAGCCGGCCCGCACCACGCGCTCGCCGGGTCAGATCGCGCTCGGCCCCGAGGAGGCGTTTCTGGCTTCCTGCCTGGCGAGCGAGGACATCGGCCTCACGATGCTCGGCGACGCATCGCCCGACGTCTTCTCGTCGCAGCTGATGCGCAAGGCGCGCGAGCACCTCCTGTCGAGCTTCCACGACCCGCTCGCCGGCCTCCAGGACGAGGATCCCGAGCTGGGCCGGCTTGTGGCCGGTGTGGTTGCCAAGGCGAGCACCCAGCTGCCCGCCTCGGGATCCAGCCTGCGCCTGAGCTTCCTGCAGCTCGAGCAGCGCCGCATAGACCGCGAGCTCCGGCGTGCCTCGGAGGCCGCCGATCGCGCCCGTCAGGACGAACTGGCCGCAGCGCGTCAGGATGTGAGGCGCGAGATGGATGCGGTCATGGGACAGATGGCATGAGCGACCCCGCCTACGAGCTGGCCGCCGACGGCGACCCGCAGGAGCTCGACAGCCCGGACGAGGCCGAGGCCGGGGATCTCTACGACGAGGGCGGCGTGGTCACGTCCGGCCTTCCGGTCGCCCCGCCCGAGCAGGGCGCCGAGGACGCCGTCCGCCTCTACCTGCGCTCGATCGGCCGCGTGCCGCTCCTCACCCGCGAGGACGAGGTGCGCCTGGCCAAGCGGATCGAGATGAACGACATGTCGGCGAAGAACGCGCTCATCGAGGCGAACCTGCGCCTCGTCGTGTCGATCGCCAAGCGCTACACCGGTCGCGGCCTCACGCTGCTCGACCTGATCCAGGAGGGCAACCTCGGGCTGATCAGGGCGGTCGAGAAGTTCGACTGGCGGCGCGGCTTCAAGTTCTCGACCTACGCCACCTGGTGGATCCGGCAGGCGATCACCCGCGCGCTGGCGGACCAGTCGCGCACGATCCGGATCCCGGTGCACATGGTCGAGCGGATGAACCGCGTGGCGCGTGCCAAGCGCATGCTGCTCCAGCGCAACAACAAGGAGCCCACGTTCGAGGAGATCGGCGAGCTCGTGGACATGACCGCGAAGAAGGTCGAGGAGATCCTCAAGCTGGGCCAGGAGCCCGTCTCGCTCGAAGCCCCCGTGGGCGGCGAGGAGGGCGACGCGTCGCTCGGGGACTTCATCGAGGACTCGGCCGGCGACCGCCCGCTCGAGATCGTCGCGAACGAGATCCGCGACGCGGACCTGCAGCGGGTGCTCGAGGCGCTGCCCTGGCGCGAGCGCCGTGTGATCGAGCTGCGCTACGGCCTCGGCGACGAGGGCCCGCTGACGCTCGAGGACATCGGCCACCAGGTCGGCGTCACGCGCGAGCGGGTGCGGCAGATCGAGTCGAAGACGCTCGCGATGCTGAAGAGCTCCGGCAGCGCAGAGCGCCTTGCCGGAACCGCCGACGAAGCCTGACCGACGCTATCCTCGCCTTGCCGTTCCCCGGTGATGTAACGGCAACATGACTGACTGTTAATCAGTTCTTGGTGGTTCGAATCCACCCCGGGGAGCCTCACCGCCCGGACGTGGCCGCCAGCGCCTCCACCGCGTCGGCCGCGGCCACCTCGCCGGGATGCTCCCGGCTCCAGGCGGCAAGCGCCCGGGACCGCCGGGCGTAGGCCGGCTCGGCCAGCAGGCGCCGCACCGCCAGCCGCACCCCGCGGGCGTTCTGGAGGCGCCGCGGGAGCGAAACGCCGAGGCCGGACCAGCGCAGGCGCGCGGCGTTCTCGGCCTGGTCGCCCGCGTACGGGCAGGCCACCACGGGCACGCCGCACGCGAGCGAGCGCACCACGGTCCCGTGGCCGGCGTGGCAGACCACGGCGTCGCAGCGCGGCATGGTCCGCGCGTAGGAGACCCACTCCACGAGCCGCGTGTTGGGCGGCTCCGGCAGCGGCGCCTTCGGGCGGCGCCGGTTCCACGTGGCGAGCACGCGCACCGGCTGGTCCGCGAGCCCCTCGATGGCCGCACGGAGCAGCTCGTGGTCGGGGTCCTGCGCGGTGCTCGGGGCCACGAGCACGAGCGGGTCGTCACCCGGCGGCAGCTCCACCTCGCCGAACGGCTGCTCCCACATGAGCGGCCCCGTGACCCGCATCCCCTCGGGCTCGTCCGTGCGCGGGTACTCGAGCTGCGGGAAGGTGGCCACGAGGGCGAGGCTGCGGGAGATGCCGCCGTGGGCGCGGTCGAGCGGCGGCAGCCCGACCAGCTCGCGCGCCCCGTTCAGCTCGCGCCGGCCGCGCTCCTCGCCGGCCGAGAGCAGCGGCCTGAGCGTGCCCCAGAGGCGCGTGCCCACGCGCGTGCGCGCGGGCACCGCGCCCACCGAGTAGGGCGGCAGCCCGGGCCGGCCGACCGGGTATACGTGCGGCACGAGCGTGGCCCACGGCCGCTCCTCGGCCTGCGCCGCCAGCGAGGCGGCCACGGTGAGGATGTCCACCACCACGGCGTCCGGGTCGGCCCGGCGGACCAGCTCGCGCGTGGTCGGGCACGAGCGCACCGCCGCCTCGTAGATGCCCGAGCGGCGTCCTGCCCTCGAGCATGTCGTACTCGGGCGCCGCGGCGAAGCGCATGCCCTCGCGCTCCACGTGCTCGCGCCAGCGCTCCCACGTCTCCAGCCAGACCTCGTGCCCGCGGGCCACCAGCTCACGGCCCAGGGCGATCGCCGGGAAGGCGTGCCCGGGGTCGCCGAAGGCGGCGATGAGCAGGCGCCGCCTGGGCGCCGGCTCGCTCAGAGCATCTCCGCCAGGTCTTGCACCATCCGCCTGCGGCTGTCCGCGTCGGGAGCCACGGTCGAGAGGATGAGGGTGCCGACGCCGGCGTCCTCGTAGACCTTGAGCCGGTCGCGGACCTTGTCGCGCGGGCCCACGATCGCCACGGTGTCGATCAGCTCCGGCGGCAGCGCGGCGGCGGCCTCGTCCTTCTTGCCGTCGAGGTAGAGGTCCTGGACCGTCTGGGCCGCCTCCTCGAACCCGTAGCGGCGAACGAGCGCGTTGTAGAAGTTCTTGTCGCGCGAGCCCATCCCGCCCACGTAGAGCGCGATCAGGTGGCGCACCGAGTCGCGGGCGCGGTCCACGTCGTCGTCGATGCACACGCTCACCGACGGCGCGATGTCGAACGAGCCGTTCAGCTCCCGCCCGGCGCGCGCGGCGCCCTCGGCGAGCAGCTCGCGCGACTCGCCCACGTGCTCCGGTGAGAAGAAGATCGGGATCCAGCCGTCCGCGATCTCGCCCGTCAGCTGCATGTTCTTCGGCCCGATCGCCGCGATGTAGATCGGGATCCGCTCCTGGACCGGGCCGATCATCAGCTTCAGCGCCTTGCCGGGGCCGTCGGGGAGGGGGAGGGTGTACTGATCGCCGTCGTACTCGAGCCGCTCGCGCGCGAGCGCCTTGCGCACGATCTGCACGTAGTCGCGGGTGCGGCCGAGCTGGTTCGCGAAGCGCTGGCCGTGCCAGCCCTCCGCCACCTGCGGGCCCGACGAGCCGATTCCGAGCAGCACGCGACCGCCGGAGAGGTGGTCGAGCGTCGCGGCGGTCATCGCCGTCATCGCAGGGGAACGGGCGGGCATCTGGAAGATCGCGGAGCCGAGCCGGATGCGCTCGGTCTGCCCGGCGAGCCATGCGAGGACGGTGGCCGCATCGGAGCCGTAGGCCTCGGCCGCCCACACGGAGTCGAAGCCCGCGTCCTCGGCGGTCTTGACCAGGCCGAGCTGCTCTTCAACCGTGAGCCCCAGGCCCCAGTAGCCCAGATTCAGACCCAACCGCATGCAACTCTCCTTTCGCCGAACCGACCTACCGCGACGCGAGTGGCATCCTATGGGAGCCCACCAGGTGAACCGCTGATGAGACGCCGCCGTCCAGCACGGGAGCTGAGGATCGCCATCGACTGCATGCCGCTGCGCAGCCGCAAGGCGATGCTGGGCGGGATCGAGGCGAACAACATCATCGTCGGCGCCTACACCGACCGCCAGGGGGGCGTCTGCCCGATGCTGGCCGCGCACCGCAACGGGGGCCGCACCGACCTCGCGAGCTTCGCGCGCTCGTGGGACCGCTACACCGGCGCGCGCGGCCGCGCGCGCCCGGCCACGAGCCGCGAGCTGAACACCCTGCGCGCGATGCTGGAGGCGAGCATCGCGCTCGACGAGCTGCCGGACCTGCCGCGGCGCGACGAGCTGCCGCGTCGCCGGCCGGCCGACACCGGCGAGCGCCACCGCGCCCGCGAGCTGCGCGACCGCCCGGGCTGGGCCTGGCTGCGCCCGTTCCGGCGCCTCGACGAGTACGAGCGCGCGCTCGCCGAGATCGAGACCGCCGAGCGCGACCGGCGGGCCGCCGAGCTGGTCTAGCGCTAGAGCGTGTCGTCGCCGGGGCGGATGAACTGGATCTCGGGCACGATGCAGGCGCCCGAGGTGCGGAGCAGGAAGCGCACGGCCTCGGCGATGTCCTCGGGCTGGATCATCTCCTCGCGGCCCACGCCCTGAACCCAGTCGGTCATCGCCGTGTCCACGAAGCCGGGGCAGATGGCGGTGACCTGGATGCCCTCGCCGGAGAGCTCCTTGTGCAGCGCCTGGCTGAGGCCCACCACGCCGAACTTCGTCGCCGAGTAGGCGGCCAGCCAGCCCTGGCCGTACTTGCCGGCGATCGAGGCGGTGTTCAGCATCAGCGCCTTGCCGTGCTCGGCGCCCGCCTCCTTCAGCATCGGGATCGACTCGCGGGCGGTGAGGTAGACGCCGCGCAGGTTCACGTCGAGCTGGATGTCGAGCTTCTTCGTCTCGGTGTCGGCCACCGGTGAGCCGATGCCGATGCCGGCGTTGTTCACGAGCACGTCGAGCCGGCCGTAGCGCTCGCGGTGGGCCTCCACGACGCGCTTGATGTCGTCCTCGTCGGCGACGTTGGCCGCCACCGCGCTGACGTCGATGCCCTCGTCCTCGAGCCCCTTCGCCGCGGCCTCGAGCTTGTCCGGCCGCCGGGCCGAGAGCGTGATGCCGTAGCCGTCCTGGCCGAGCGCCCGGGCGATGGCCAGGCCGATGCCGCTCGACCCTCCGGTGATGAGTGCAGCGCGAGTTGTCCATGTGGCCGGGCAGGCTATTTCAAATGCGTTAAGGAGCGCCCAGCCGGCGGGTGGGCGCATGGGCGTTCCCTACGCTTCGCACTCCGTGCGCGCGCGAGCCGTCCTCATCGCATCGATGCTGCTGGTCTGCGCGCTGATCGCGGGCTGCGGCGGCGATTCGAGCGACGATCCGAGCAGCGCTCCGCCCGAGGTGAACCTGAAGGACTTCCCGGCCGCGAACGGCCAGACGCCTGCGCGCGCTGCTGGCGAAGCTGAGCCAGGGCGGCCCCGTGCTGGCGCCGTCCGTGTCCGAGCTGAAGGTGGGGGAGAACCGCTTCGGGTTCGGGCTCTTCGACCGCTCCCGCAAGGCCGATCACCGACGCCCCGGCGGTGGTCTACTATCGCGCCGGTCGGCGGCGGCCCCGCGGTGGGCCCGGTCAAGGCGCGCTTCGAGTCGCTGGCGGTCAAGCCTCAGTTCCAGAGCCAGACCTCCGCGCGCGACCCCGACTCGGCCAGCCACGTGTACGTGGCCGACATCGACTTCCCGAAGGCCGGGGACTACGACGTGATCGGCATGGCCCGGCTCGACAACCGGCTCGTGGCGGCGCTGCCCGTGAGCGGCCCGACCGTCGTCAAGAAGAAGAGCACCGATTCCCGACGTGGGCGACCCGGCTCCCGTGATCCACACGCCGACGCCCGCGGACGTCGGCGGCGACTACAGCGCAGATCGACACGCGCCAGCCGCCCGCCAAGGACATGCACGAGGTGGACTTCGCCGACGTGGTCGGGAAGAAGCCGATCGTGCTGCTGTTCGCCACGCCGCTCCTGTGCCAGAGCCGCGTCTGCGGGCCGGTGGTGGACATCGCGGAGGAGGTGAGGTCCGAGCGCAGCGACGACGCCGACTTCATCCACATGGAGGTCTACAAGGACAACACGGTCGACAAGGGCTTCCGGCCGCAGCTGCTCGCCTGCGGCCTCCGCTCGGAGCCGTGGCTGTTCACGATCGACAAGCAGGGGAAGGTCGCGGCGCGCCTCGAGGGCGCCTTCAGCGCGCGCGAGCTGAACGCCGCGATCGACGCGGCGCAGAAGGGCTAGACCGGCGAGCCGATCCGGATGAGGTCGATGGCCCGGCGGTAGATCGCCGAGCCGTCCTTGCCGCTCTCGCAGCGCATCCGTGCGACCACGAGCCAGTCGCCCGCGCCGACCTTGCTGCGCCGCGGGACCCAGCGGAACTTGAAGCGCCCGCTCGTGCTCACCGTGGCCGTCCCGATCCGGACGGCGTTCTGCGACGTGCGCAGCGAGATCCGCACCTTGCGGCTGCAGAACTCGATCACGGGCCAGCCGGAGCCCCGGACCGTGAGGGTCTTGCCGAACGCCACGACGGGCGGGGTGGCCACGATCTGCTGCTTCGCCTCGGCGAGCGCGGGCGTCAGCGCGAGCGCTCCGAGGGCGATCGCGGTGCAGGCGAGCCGGCGCACGAAGGGATGGTATCCGGACGGTTTCGCGCTTGTTCGGGCGTTTGACCGGGTACCACCCGGCGCATGAGCACAGACGCAGCCACCATCCGCCGCATGGGCCTCGCGCAGCACAGCGCCCGCGTGGCACGTGCCCGTAACGCGCCGCCGCGCCGGAAGCGTCCCGCGCACGTGATCCCCTTCCGCCGCCGGGCGCTCGCCTCGCCAGCGCTACCGGCAGGGCCAGATCCAGAAGAGGATCGACAACGGGCAGACCCTGACCCTGCGCGTCGACGGTGTAAAGCGAGGTCGCCGGTCGGCACCGGCTGAATCCCGCTCTACGATGCCCGCACGGGCCGGTAGCTCAGCGGTTAGAGCAGCGGACTCATAATCCGTCGGTCCCAGGTTCGAATCCTGGCCGGCCCATTGCGCCGCCCCGCACCACGGCGAGCTGGACAACGTCGAGACCGCCGGCGCCGGCACGAGCGTGCACCGGGCGTGCACCCGGGCCATACTCACCGAACCGCCTTGCTCTGCTACTGCGAGCACCGCTGCCAGGAGGCGCAACGTCGACGAGCAGCTCGTCGACGCAGGGGCTGGGGGCCGGGGTTAGGCCTCACGAGGACATGATCACCGCGGAGCTGCCGACCGGCCGGAAGCCCGACAGCGGACGCTTCAAGGGCGGCGGGGTGCTGCGCTGGGTGTCCACCGGCCGTTTCGGTACGACTGCCGCTTTTCGTCCAAAGCAGCAGTGGTGACCGCTAGCCGGGTTCGTGCTGCTTTCACGCGGTTGCGACAGCGCCCGCGTGGCCGGCAACGGCCCCACGAGACTCTCGCTCTCATGGGGAAGCAACAGTCTGATCAGTCCCCGGCTGCGCTATCGCTTGGCGCTACCGGGCGCTCGCGCCCAGCGACGCCGCCCCGCGTCGTTCTCAGAACCGCTCACGAACGCGGCGAAGCACGCGCACGCGCGCTGCTGGAGGCGGTGCGCGGTCTTGGTGGCGCCGTCGAGATCGACCCAACGCCGCAGGAAATGTCCTGGAGCGTGCCACCTCGACGAGGACGAAGAGCACGCGCGCTGCGACCCTGCTCAGGCCGCTTCGTACTTCGCCGCGGCGACCGCGCCGCACTCATTCTCCCAGCGTTTCCGTGCCCTATCGCGGACGCTCGACGCCGGTCAACGCGTGGTGGGGCTCGCTCGATTTCGCGGTGGGCGCCGTGGCGGCAGGATCGCTACGCGCCAGCGCCCAGACGCCGCGATCACCATGAGCCGCTGGTGGCGTCCAGGTTCTTGCACGAGCGGCGTATCACCAAAGGGCGCGAAGACCACGAGCCGACCAGACCCGGAATATCGCCTGATAGCTGCCGCCGTGGTGTTCGGGCGAGCCGGCGTGTCGAATGGATGCTCGGAGGAGAGGGCCTTGACGAACGGCCCGACCGAGGTTCGTAGTGCTGCTACGCGGCCGATGTGTACGTTCAGCTCCCAGGCGAGTGCACCCTCGGTCCACGCCAGCCCGCGCGGCAGCGCCGGCCGGCCAAGTCGCAGCACCCGCCCGGCGCCACCGGCCCGGTCGAGCGCCGTGCGGAGATCCGCCTGGAGCTCAGCCCGTGCCACGCTCGCTCGGATCACGTCCGCGGACTTCGCGCCACGGTAGACGAGCCACGGCAGCGTTAGCGCTGCAAGGACCAAGGCCGCAATTAGCCGGGCCGGCGGACCGCTCGGAGCCGCTAGCGCGCGGGCCGCCCCGCATCCGGCGAGCAGGCAGACCAGCACGGCGGGCAGGAAGAAGTAGCGCTCGGACGCCGGGTAGCCCAAGACCATGGCCAGGAACAGGCCGCCGCCCCAGAGGACCGCCAGCGCGGCGAGCGCCAGCGTCCTGCGGTCCCGCTCACGCACGGCAAGCAGCGTCGCTACGGCGGCAAGCACCAGGACGGGCGGGCCGACGAGCGACAGTGCCAGGGTCAGTGCGTCGGCGCTCGCCGCGAGCCCTGCTCCCGTGACCGCGCGCGCCGACCTGATCCCGTGTAGCCAATCGCCGGACCCGAGCCAGTCAGGGACGAGCCACAGCGCCGGTACGGCGAGCGATCCAGCCACGACGAGCGCTCGCGAACCCCGGCGCCAAAGCCAGCCAGCTCCATAAAGGAGGGCGAGCGGCCAGAGATCTGGTCGGGCCAGCGCGGCGGCCGATACGAGCAGGTATGCCTGCTTCTCTCGGCCATCGAGGTGCCGATCGAGCGCCCCCAGGAATAGCGCCGCGGCCAGCGGCTCGGTGTAGCCGTGAGCCATCTCGCGCAGCCAGCGGCCCATGCAGGCGACCGCGAGGGCGGCGACTACCCCGGCCACGGGCCCTGCGAGCCTAGCCGCCACCCTGAAGGCGAGCACGAGCGACAAGAGCCCGCCGGTGCGCGCCACAAAGAGCCAGAGCACGGGCGCGGCCCCGCCGGCGACTGACAAGAACGTGGTGAACGCGACAGGGAGCGGCTTCCACGCCGGTGAGCCACCTACCGCGGTGCGCAGGTCGAGATGTGCCGCCTCACGGCCAAACACGATCCAGCCCCACGGGTCGGTGCTCGGTACCGAGGGGACGAGCAACGACAGCCCCGCGAGTGCCACGCATACGGCGACCGCGGGCGCAAGCGCCGGCACGGCCGGACGGGACCAGAGCGGGACTGGCCGCTCCTTCAACACGAGCCAATCCTCTCGGAGACACCGGGCGGCGTGCGGACTGCCCACGCCGGGCATCGATGGCGCCCGCGTCCTCTGCTGTCACTGGCCACTCCTGGCCGTGGTCGGGGTTGAGTACGAGGTTCTGAACGCTGGGCCCGCCTGCGCGATGGTCTCCACGAGGGAAGGTCTTCGAGTTCGGCCATGACTTCCTCCCGTCGGCTAGGAGGACCCTGCGAAACGGCTAGCGAAACTCTCGCTTCACTAGCGCTCAGCGGAGTACCATTCTTCTAGCTGGCCCTGTGGCCAACGATTCGGGCCGAAGAGCAGTGGTACGCCGAAGCGGCGAACACGACGACACACTCTGAGGCACCGAGGAACGAGATCGACTACGGGGCCAGTTATTCGCGGAGGGTGCTTACGCCGCGAGGGGAACGGCTCGCGGCGTGGCAGTAGGGTCAAGGACCCATGCGTGGTCCGCTGTTCTACATCCCGCGCTTCATTCGCCACTACAAGGATCGGCGTCAGCTCGGCCAGTCGATCGGCCAGTCTCTAAAGAGTGCTCAGGTACGAATGCGGAGCTACCGATGAGCACGCCGAGTTTCGCGAATCGTTTCGCCAATCCCTCCTAGCCGTCGGTCGGCTCGCCCCTGGCAGCCCAGGTCGCGAGATCTGCAGCCGCGCAGAGTGCGTGCGCCCGGGTTGGGCAGACCATCAAGGTCAGGCGCGAACTGGCCAGCCACCGAGTTGGTGGTCGTGCCTGGCTGAACGGCCGCGAGCTCGGCGGTGCAGGTCCTCGCTACATGCAGCTTGAGGCTTCGCACGACTAAGCGAGCCGCCTAAGCCGCGAGGGAAACGGGAAACGCCGGGCCTGACGGGTCGCCGTATGCTGCCGCCGTGCGGGCGCTCCTAGAGGACGGGCCGATGCAAGGCAAGACGGTCGAGGTCGAGGCCGTGGAGGGCCGGCCACCCCTGACGATTGACGTGCCCGATGAGAAGGGCGGCGCCTGCCGTTATTGCCTGGCGCAATTGAGCCAGGAGGGCATGACGGCGGCCTACACGTTTCTCTACGCCGTCTAGGAGGGTCCGGCGAAACGACTAGCGAAGACTCCTCGTTTTGTCGCCCGGATCGGAGTAGGCTTGTGGAACTGGCCCTGCGGCCAACAATTTCGGCCCCAAGAGAGCAAAGACAGCCGAAGCGCGCAGAGGAATGCGCTGAGGCAACAGACTCAGAGGCGCACGGGATTGCTGCGGGGCCAGCCTTTTCGTTTGAGGAGTGGCCTACGCCGCGCGCGGCGCGGCTCCCTAGCGAGGCGCAGGCGAGCTTGGCGAGGATGGTGAGGTCCGCGTGAAGCTGGACACGCTCAAGTCCACTGCGCTGCTGCTTCTCGCGTCTCTTCCGGCGCCTCGACTACCGAGACGCTCGCGACCACGCGGAGAAGCAGCACTGGCCACTTCACTGGATGGCCACACGAGGTTCGCGGATTGGTCACCGCGTCTGCGGGGCGATTCGGTGTGGTGGATGGCGTGCTGCCGCTTTACGCGCACCGGCTGGGGCGGGCGTATGGGCCGGACAACTCCGCGAAGGCGCTGGCGGGCGCGCTGGCGGCGGGCGTCGAGGGGCTCGAGGCCGACCTGTGTCTGAGCGCAGACGGGGAGCTCGTGCTTCTGCACGATCCGTGGCTGCCGCTCGCGACGGAGCTGGAGGGCTTTGCGCATGAGCGCTCAGGGCGTGAGCTGCGCGGGGCTGGCTTGTTGGCGCTGGACGACCTCCTGGCCGCCGCGCCGCGGGCGGTCGCGCTTCAGCTCGAGGTGAAGGCGCACGCCGATCCGGCGCTAGCGACGCGCACAGTCGACGTGCTCGCCGCCCAGTTGCGCGGGGTGCGGGGTCGGCGCGTCGAGGCGCTCTCGTTCACGGCCACGGCGTGCGAGCGGGCGGCGGCGCTCGGGCTGCCCGCGCGGCTGGTGATCTGGGCCGATTACGCGCCGGCGGCGCTCGCGCGGTGGGCGCATCGCCATCGCGTCGGCGGGGTGTGCGTGGAGCACTTCATGCTCTCTGCGCCGCTGGTGGCGGCGCTGCGCAGGGGCGGGCTCTCGGTGACGACCGGGACGGTCAACGAGCCGGCGCTGCTCGACCGGGTGCTGCGCTTCGGGCCGGATGCGGTGACCACGGACGCGCCGCACGCGCTGCGCGGCGGCGTCAGGTCGCGGGCCGCCTGAGCGTTGCCAGGATCCGCGGGTGCCCGTCCACCATCGCGGTCGCGCTCACCTCGACCTCGGGCAGGCCCGCCAGCCGGCCGAGCGCAGCCAGGCCACCGGCCGCGAACCCCCAGTAGACGTAGTCGTCGCCCGCGTAGACTTCGCCGCGCTGCTTGACCTCGATCGTGGGCTGGTCGACGCGGCCGTCACCGGCGATCCCGTAGGTCTCCACCAGCACCCGGCCGCCGGGCGCCAGCAGCCTGCCGAGCAGGCGCAGCAGCCCGAGCGGGTTCTCCACGCGGTGCAGGATGCCGAAGCAGAAGATCGAAGTCGAAGCGCTCGTCGGCGTCGGTCAGCGCGAGCGCGTCTCCGCGCCGGTACTCGACTCGCGAGCCAAGCAGCGCGCCGATCGCGCGGAAGCCCTCGCCGCCCTGCAGCGCGACGCCCCAGCGCGCCTTCACCCAGGCGACGTACTGCTCGTTGTCGACCGCCAGCACCCGCGCGGCGCCGCGATGCTCGGCGAGGTAGGCGTAGAAGCCGTCGAACGTGCCGACGTCCAGCACGCGTTGTCCTTCGAAGGACGCCGGCAGGAACGGGCACTCGGTAGCGGTGATCGCGCGCGACGCCGGGGGTGTAGAGCCCGTGCTCGGCATTGAGCGCGAAGGTGTGAAACCACAGCGGCACCCGCCCGAGAACCCGCCGCGCGGACTCGGGGTCGGTCCCAAGCGGCAGCAGGTCGGCGACGGCGCGCTCGGCGTCGGTGATCTCGGGGATCGGGCAGGCGGTACTCGGCAAGCGCGTCGGGCGTTCGTTGTCAGGTTGCGGACGAATTGTGCATCAGTCGCGCCCCGCTGTCAGGCCGCGGGCGCACCGGTGCACGGCCGGTCGCGCGGCCGCCTGCGTGGCCGAATAGGCCCTCTGCGACGGTGATCGGGCGCCGCTGGCCCGCGGACCCCGACGAGATGCCGGACCGCGTGCCGCTTATCGCGCGGAGCGGAAGTGTCGGTGCGGAGGGTCTAGCGAAACGACTGGCGAAAGTCTGGCCATTTCGGCGAGATGGGTCTCGCGCTTGTGGCTGCCGTTCATCGGAGTAGCCTGTCTAAAGCTTGATCGTTCGTTAGGTCTCACTCTCTCTCTTCCTTTCGCGCGGCCCCCACAGAGGGACTGAAAGGTTGAGGACCATGGCAAGCCAGGAACACGACAGCGCGCTGCAGCGGCTCGAGGCGGCGCTGGTCGAGCAGAACCGGCTCGGCGAGCGCTTTGACGCCGCCATCGGCACATCGACCGAGTTCGGAGCCTACGTCCGGCTCCGGGCCGCGGGCGACCAAGTCACAGCGCGGGAGGCCTGGCTCAACTGGGTCGACGACGAGGGCTACCGAGGGCTCAACGCGGGCCCGTTCGAACTGCTCGCCGAGAGCCGCCCAACTCGCGTGCACGA
>CAVYIA010000009.1:0-160800 GCA_963768465.1 uncultured Thermoleophilaceae bacterium
TGCCGCCGAGCGCCTCCGAGCCCGCATCCAGCACGAGCGGCGCGTGATGCCGAGCGCAGTCGGCGAGCGCAAGCGGGTCCGCCCCGCCGACGAGGCACAGCCGCCCGAGAGCGCGCGTGGACGCGCCGGGCACGTCGGCCAGCGCGCGCGCCAGCCGGGCCGCCGCCGGCGTGGCGAGCGCCACGCCGGTCGCCGGGCGGGTCGCATGCCACCGCGGCCGCGCCGCCGGCGTCACGGGCGCCCAGCTCCGCGGCCAGAGCCCGCGCCACCACGGTCGCGCCGCAGCCGCGAGTGAGCCCGAACACGGCCACCACCGCGCGCCGGCCCGCCTCGGCCACCGACCGGCGCGCCTTCCCTCTCCGGTGGCTCGAGCAGCCACGACCCGGCCGCGCTCGAGCGCGCTCGCCACCAGCCGGCTCATGAGGCCACCGCCGCGGCCGCGGCCTCGACCTCGAGCGCGTCGGCCGAGGACGTGCAGCGCCGCCGGCGGGCGCATCCGGACGGCCACCCGGCCCGCCTCGACCGCCACCCGGGCCCGCGCGCGTGCCCAGCCGGGGAGCGCCTCGCGCGCGCCCGCCCGCGGGTCCGCCCCCGCGGCGAGAGCGAGCGCGCCGGCCTCCGCGGCCGTCCCGGCGAGCACCTTGGCGTAGCCGACCGCCAGCAGCTGGAGGCAGACGAGCCCCACGAGCAGCACGGCCGGGAGCAGGGCGAGCAGCTCGACCGTGGCCTGGCCGCGCTCACCCCTCACGACCCGCGCCCCAGCGACGAGCTCGCGGTCACGCTGAACGGCGCGCTGCCGCCGCCGAGGACCGCCGGCACGCGCACCGACACGCGCACGCCGCCGGCGCCGAGCCGCTCGACCGCGCAGCCCGCGCTCGAGCGAGCCGGGCAGGGCGCTCCTCGCCGCCGCCCGGGCGCTCCGCCCGACGCTGTCGGCGCGCGCGGCCGCCCGCGCGGCGTGCGCGCACAGCCACAGCGCGTGCCCCGCCAGCACGAGCTGCCAGGCGAGCGCGCCCGCCAGCAGCACCAGCGGCAGTGCCGCCACGAGCTCCACAGATGCCTGCCCGCGCTCGCTTCCATGACCCCGCCAGCGTCGCGAGGTCCGGGTGAAGCCTCAACGCGCGCGCGTGACAAAGCCGCCGACGGCTACGTGAAAACGCGCCCGTGCGCTCTAGTCTCGAAGCCATGGCCGGCCTGCGGCTGAACGTGCTCGACCAGTCCCCGATCTCCGAGGGATCGACGGGCTCGGACGCCCTCCGCAACACGATCGACCTCGCCCGGCTCACGGACGCGCTCGGGTACCACCGCTACTGGGTGGCCGAGCACCACGGGACGCCGACGCTCGCCTGCGCGAGCCCCGAGGTCCTGATCGGCCCGATCGCCGCCGCCACCGAGCGCATCCGCGTGGGCAGCGGAGGCGTGATGCTGCCCCACTACAGCCCGCTCAGCGTGGCGGAGCGGTTCAGCATCCTCAGCGGCCTCTACCCCGGGCGGATCGACCTCGGCATCGGCCGCGCGCCGGGCACCGACCAGCTGACCATGCTCGCGCTGCAGCGCGACCGCCGGCAGCCCGCCCCGGACGACTTCCCCGCCCAGCTCACCGAGCTGCTCGCCTACCTCGAGGACCGCATGCCCGCGGACCATCCGTTCGCCCGCCTCTCGGCCTCGCTCCCGGGCGTGCCCGAGCGCCCCGAGGTCTGGCTGCTGGGCTCCTCGCCCCAGAGCGCGATCTGGGCGGGCGAGCTCGGGCATCCCCTACTCGTTCGCCGACTTCATCAACCCGCGGGGCGCGGAGATCGCCGCCGAGTACCGGCGCCGCTTCCAGGACACCGGCCGCTCACCCGGCCCGCTCGTGGGCGTCGGAGTGGTCGCGGTCTGCGCCGACACGGACGAGGAGGCCGAGCGGCTGGCGTCGAGCGGCCGCATGTCGTTCTCGCTGCTGCGCCAGGGCCGGCTGATCCCGGTGCCGCCGGTCGAGAAGGCGCTGCGCTACCTCGAGACGCGCGAGAAGACGCCCGTCGTCCAGGCGGGCGATCATCGGCTCGCCGGACACGGTCAGGGAGGGACTCGAGGCCGTCGCGCGCGAGTACGGCGCGGAGGAGGTGACCGTCCTCACGATCACCCACGAGCACGAGGCACGGCGGCGCTCATACGAGCTGATCGCCGAGGCCTTCGAGCTCAGCGCCGCGCCGGCAGCGGCGGCGGCCGCTCAGCCGTAGCTGCGGTACTGGGTCCAGACCCAGTAGATGCCGTACGAGGCGAGGCCGAGCAGCGCGAACCAGGCGAGCGCCCCGAGGCCGCCCGCGTCGAACAGCCGGTTGGTGGCCACGAGCGTCAGGAGCGCGAGGCCGAGCGCCCCGAAGAGCGCCAGCCGCTGTGAGTCGGGCAGCGTCTCGAGCTCGAAGCGGTACTGGCGGAAGAGCCGGTAGGCCATGAACGCGATCGCCGCGAAGAAGGTGATCGACAGGATCGTGAGCACCACGTCGAGCAGCGATCCCGACCCGGGCAGGATCACGAGCGCCAGCGCGACGAGCGCCACGACCCCCAGCTTCCAGGCGAATTGCACGGCCTGAAGCCAGGTCACGCGGGTCACTTGATGGCGCCGGAGCTGACCAGGATCAGCACGAGCGAGCCGAGCGCGACGCGGTAGATCACGAACACGATGGTGGAGTGGCGCTCGAGGTAGCGCAGGAGGAACGCGATCGAGGCGTAGCCCACGATGAACGCGAGTGCCGTGGCGAGCGCGAGCTGGAAGAGCCCCACGTGCTGGCCCTCCTCGCCGCTCAGGATCGAGCCGAGCTCGAGCAGCCCGCTGAGCACCACGGCCGGGATGGACAGCAGGAACGAGAAGCGCGCCGCGGCGGGGCGGTCGAAGCCCCTGAACAGGCCCGCGGTGATCGTGGCGCCCGAGCGCGAGACACCCGGGATGAGCGCCAGAGCCTGCGCGAAGCCGATCGTGAAGCCGTCGCGCGCGTTGATCTGCTCGATCTCGCGCTCCCTCGTGCCCACCTTCTCGGCGGCGAGCAGCGCGAAGCCCAGCACGATCAGGGCGGTGCCGATCACGTACAGGTCGCGCGCGCCGTTCTCGATCTGGTCCTTGAACAGCAGGCCGAAGATCCCGATCGGGATCGTGCCCAGCACGATGTACCAGCCGAGGCGCGCGTTCAGCTCGCTCCGCTGCTCCGGGTCGCGCAGCGAGCGCAGCCACGAGTGCGCGATCCGCTTGAGGTCCTCGCGGAAGTAGAGGAGCACCGCGGCCATCGTGCCGAGCTGGGTCACGGCCGTGAACGCGGCCCCGGGGTCCTCCCAGCCGAGGAAGGCGGGGACGATCCGCAGGTGTCCGGTGCTCGAGATCGGCAGGAACTCGGTGAGCCCCTGCACGATCCCGAGGACTATCGCCTCGAGCGTCGACACAGCCGCGGAACCCTAGTGAGGCGGAGGACCTTGTCATCAAGACCCTTGTCGTCCTCCATGCGGAAAAGCGCAATGGGCTTGACATCGATCATGCAGCCGCGGGATTCGTCGGGGCACAGGGTATCGTTCGACCTGAATGTCGCTCCTGGCGCAGATAGTGGTGTTCGCCTCCGACAACGGCGAGGGGCTCGTCGGCGAGACCGACGACCGCATCATCACCTTCTTCTGCCTCGGCCTGGTGATCTTCTTCACGATCTTCGTGATCCTCGCCTCGACGCTCCAGGGCGCGCTCGAGCGCCGCAAGGAAGAGCGCAAGGCCGCCGAGCTCCGCCGGCGCGTCGGCTGGTAGGCATCGGTGCGCAGCCGGCCGAGCCGGCTGCTTCCGCAACGACTGCGCTTCCCAAGCCCTTCACACGCTCGGCCGGCGACGCCACGATGCGCGGGCAGATCCCTCCTCCGAGCACGTGGCCCCGAGCTCCCCGCCGGGGCCACGCGCCGTTTTGGGAGAGTTCCGGGTGTGAACCCCGTGACCTATGAGCGCCGGGGCGCCGCGGCGGTCGTGACGATCGACCGCCAGGAGCGCCGCAACGCGGTGGACGGCCCGACCGCCGACCTGCTCGCCGAGGCCTACGAGCGCTTCGAGGCCGAGGACGACGCGCGCGCCATGATCCTCACCGGCGCGGGCGACGTGGCCTTCTGCGCCGGCGCCGACCTGAAGGCGATCGAGAGCTTCGGGCCGCGCATGGGGCGCGACGGCGGGCCGCTCGGCTTCACCCGGCGGATCGCCACCAAGCCCACGATCGCCGCGATCTCGGGCTGGTGCCTCGCCGGCGGCCTCGAGCTCGCCCTCTGGTGCGACCTGCGCGTGGCCACCCCCACCGCCGCGCTCGGGTTCCCCGAGCGCCGCTGGGGCGTCCCGCTGATCGACGGCGGCACCCAGCGCCTCCCCCGGATCGTGGGACTCGGGCGCGCGCTCGACCTGATCCTGAGCGGCCGGATCGTGGACGCCGACGAGGCGCACTCCATGGGCCTCGTGAACGAGATCGTGCCCGAGGGCCGGCACCTCGACCGCGCCGTCGAGATGGTCGAGGCGCTCGCGCAGTTCCCGCAGGACACGATGCTGGCCGACCGGGCCGCCGCGATCGAAGGCTTCGACCTCCCGCTCACCGAGGCGCTCGAGCTCGAGGCGCGCAGCGGCCAGGCCACGCTCGAGACCGCGTGGCGCGGCGCCGCCCGGTTCGCCGGCGGCGAGGGCCGCGGCGGCGAGGGCGCCGGGGTCTGAGCGTGGCGGCTGCGATCGAGGTCCGCGACCTCGAGAAGTCGTATGGCCCGGTGGCCGCGGTGCGCGGCCTGTCGTTCTCGGTCGAGCGGGGCGAGGTGTTCGGGCTGCTCGGCCCGAACGGGGCCGGCAAGACCACCACGGTCGAGATCCTCGAGGGCTACCGCTCCCGCAGCGGCGGCCACGTGAGCGTCCTCGGCCACGACCCGGCGGTCCGCGACCGGAGCGTCCAGGAGCGGCTCGGCATCGTGCTCCAGAGCTCCGGCTTCTACCCGCAGGCGACCGTGCGCGAGGCGGTGGAGAACACGAGGAAGGCCTATTCGGAGCCGCGCGACGTGGGCGAGACGATCGACCTCGTGGGGCTCGGCGAGAAGGCCGACGCCCGCACCGCCGAGCTGAGCGGCGGCCAGCGCCGCCGCCTCGACCTGGCGCTCGCCCTGATCGGGAACCCGGAGCTCGTCTTCCTCGACGAGCCCACCACCGGCTTCGACCCCGCGGCGCGCCGCACAGCCTGGAACGCCGTCCGCAACCTGCGCGGCCTCGGGATGACGGTGCTGCTGACCACGCACTACCTGGACGAGGCCCAGGAGCTCGCCGACCGGGTGGCGATCGTGAAGGACGGGCGGATCGTGGCCCAGGGCCCGCCGTCCGAGCTCGGGCCCGAGCAGGCCCGCTACCGGGTCTCCTACCTTTCGTCGGGACGGCGCGTGGAGCACCAGACCGACGACCCGACCGACCTTCTGCACCGGCTCACGAGCGACGCGCTGGCGCGCGGCGAGCGGCTCGAGGGCCTGGAGGTCAGCCGGCCGACGCTGGAGGACGTGTACCTCGAGCTGACCGAGGACGGGCCGTGAGCCCCGCGGCGCTCACCTGGGAGCAGTTCCGCTTCGAGCGCAAGCTGTTCTGGCGCAACCCCACGGCGGCGTTCTTCAACTTCGTGCTGCCGCTGCTGCTGCTGTTCCTGATCGCCACCGCCTTCTCGAGCGAGGGCGACGAGCTCGACACCCTCATCCCCGGCGTGGCCGGCATGAGCGTCATGGCCACGACCTTCACGGCGCTCGCCTACGTGCTCGTCTACCGCCGCGAGGAGGGCATCCTCAAGCGCGTCCGGGGCACGCCCATGCCGGCGGCCTCGTACCTGGGCGGGATGATCGGCTCGGCCGTCCTCAACGCCCTGCTCCAGATCCTGCTGGTGATCGGGATCGGCCACTTCGTCTACGGCGTGGACTGGCCGGTCGACTGGCTGCTGGTGGCCGGCTTCTCGATACTCGGGGTCGTTTGCTTCGGCTCGCTCGGGATCGCCTTCGCGCACGCGATCCCGAACGTGGACTCGGGTCCCGCGTGGGTCAACGCGGTGTTCCTGCCGCTGATCTTCATCTCGGGCGTCTTCTACTCGGCCGACGACCTCCCGGGCGTGCTCAAGGGGGTCGCCGAGGCACTGCCGCTCAAGCACCTGATCGACGGGCTGTCGGCCGGCATCGTCGGCGGCGGCGAGGACACGCTCGTGTCCGCCGCCGTGGTCGGCGGCTGGACGGTCGTGGGGCTGCTGCTCGCGGTGCGCTACTTCCGCTGGAGCGAAGACCGCCTCAGACGCCGGTGACGCCGTAACGCGTGCCCGAGCGGCGCAGCCAACGTCTCGTGCTCGCGCCAGTCCGGAGCAGCGCTCGCCCAGCAGCGCCCAGAAGCGCGCCGAGTGGTCCTGGACCTCGAGGTGCGCCACCTCGTGCTCGACCACGTAGTCGAGGATCGCCGCGGGCGCGAGCAGCAGCTTCCAGTTGAAGCTCATCCCGCCGCCTGACGAGCACGAGGCCCAGCGGCTGCGCTGACCGCGGATCTGGAGCGAGCGGTAGCTCGTGCCCGCGCGCGCCACGGCGGAGTCGAGCCGCGTCGACACCTCCTCGCGCGCGCGGCGCCGGTACCAGCGCTCGAGCGCCGTCGCGCACGGCCGCCTCGCCGAGATCGGGCCCCGCGACCTCGAGGCCTCCGGCACGCTCCGTCACCCGCGCGCGCGCGGCCGGGCGCCAGCCGCAGCGGCAGGCGCTCGCCGAGGAAGCGGCACCTCGCCGCCGTCCACGAGCCGCGCCGGCGGCAGCTCTGCCTCCGACTCGCGCAGGCGCCGCAGCGTGCGCTCGATCCAGGGCCGCTTCTCCTCCACGAACGGCTCCACCTTGGAGGGGGCGAAGCCGCGCGGGACCACGACCTCCACGCCGCCGCCGTCGACGACGATGCGGGCGCGCCGCGCCCGCTCCGAATGGCGGATCCGATAGGGCATGGCCGAGCTCATGCCTCGAGCAGGGTATGCGCGCCCGCGGCGGCCGGCCGGCCCTCGCGGACCTCGTCGTAGACGTGCGCGAGGCCGCGCGCGAGCGCGGGCCAGGCGTAGCGCGAGCGGGCCTCCTCGTAGGCGCGCTCGCCGCGGCGGCGGCGCTCGGCGTCGCCGTTCACCGCCTCCACCAGGGCGTCGGCGAGCGCCTCCTCGTCATCCGGCGGCACGAGCCAGCCGGTCTCTCCGGCGTCCACGATCTCGGCGGGCCCGTGGGCGATCGACCGCCGTGACCGGCAGCCCGCAGGCCATCGCCTCCACCAGCACGGCGCCGAACTGCTCGTGCACGGACGGGAGCACCAGCAGGTCGGCGGCGTTGAGCCCCGCGGGCAGGTCCTCGTGGCCGCGCCAGCCGGCGAGGAACACGTCCGGGTTCCCGGTCTCGCGCACGACCGCCAGCGGGTGCTCGCCCTCCCACTCGCCCGGGAAGCCGCCGAGCAGCACGAGCGGGGCGGGCTGCTCGAAGCGGGCCCTCGCGCGCGCGTGCGCGCGAATGAGCAGGGGGATGCGCTTGACCTGGGTGTAGCGGCCCACGTAGAGCAGCACCGGCCCGCCGGCGCGGAACGGCTCGAGCTGCTCGTCGGAGTAGGCCACGCTCCCGGGCTCGCCGGACTCGTCCCAGCCGCGCGGCTCCTCCACGAGCCAGCGCCGCCAGTGCGCCAGCCGCTCCTCGGGCCCGAGCGGCTCGCGCCGGAAGCCGGCAGGGTCGAAGCCGTTCGGCGCCCAGACGACCTTCTCCGGCGGCACGCCCAGCAGGTCCGGGCACGCGCCGCACCGCGTCCGGTGACAGCACGAGCAGCCGCTCGCAGGCCCCGGCCCAGCGCCGCAGCCGCTCCGCCCACTCCTCCGCGTGCGCCCAGCCGGCGGGCGGGCCGCCCGCGATCTCGCGGAGCATCAGCAGCTCGGTGCCGTGCAGGTGCCCGATCCGCGGCACGCCCGGGTGGTCGCGCTCGGCGGCCTCGTTGATCGGCGTCAGGTGATGGAGGTGGAGGAGGTCGGCCTCCCCCGCCCCGGCGGCGGCGAGCTGGCGCCGCCAGGCCTCCACCTGGTGCTCGAACGCCGCGTCGTCCAGCCCGGCGAACACGCGGTCGGGCGCTCCCTGCCGGTCCTCGAACGACGGGTGGTAGGGCGGGTCGGCCGCGAGCGGGTCCGGCGCCGCGGCCGCGGCGTCGAAGTCGAGGGCCCTCACGTCGAGTCCCGAGAAGAACGTGCCCGCGTTCGACGGCGCGCCGGGCGGGCCGAGCGAGCCGCACGCGAGCGTGACGTCCCAGCCGGACTCCGGGAGCGAGCGGGCCAGGTAGCGCGTGACCTGGCTCGACCCGCCCCGGGGGAAGAACATCAGTCCCATCACGACGCGCGGCACCGGCCGCACGCTAGCGCGGGGCGCCTCGGACGCGAGACCGATGAAGCGCGGAATTATTCCGCCTTTCATCGGTCTCGATTTCGACCGGGCCAGCCGGGTGACGAGTGTGACGGGACTGAGATCAACCGACTCCCTACCCAGCAGCAGTTGATCGACCGGACGCCTCAGACGATCGTCGGCACGCTGCCGCCGTCCACCGACCAGGCGGCGCCGGTCACGTTCGAGGCTGAGCTCGGAGCAGAGGAACGCGATCACCGCGGCGATCTCGTCCTCCTCCCCCATCCGGCCGATCGGCGGCTTGGCGTGGGTGGCGGCGAGGACCTCGTCGCGGGTCTGGCCGGTCCGCGCCGCCACCTGGGCGGCGAGCCCGCCCTCGCCGGTCCAGAGCTCGGTGGCCACCGGCCCGGGGGCCACGGAGTTCACCAGCACGGCGTCGCTCGCGAACTCGTCCGCGAACACCCGGCTGAGCGAGAGCAGCGCGGCCTTCGTGACCGAGTAGGCGGCGTTCGTGAGCGAGGGGCGCTTGCCGGACGAGGAGCTCACGTTCACGATCCGCCCTCCGCCGGCCGCGGCCATCGCCGGGGCGAGCGCACGCATGAGCCGCAGCGGCGCCATCACGTGGAGCTCCCACTGCTCCTGCCACTCCTCGTCCGTCTGCTCGTCGAGCGGCCGGACGCTGCTGGTGCCCGCGTTGTTCACCAGCGCCCACGGCGCCTCGCCGCAGCGCTCGAGCAGCCGCTCGCCTGCGTCCGGGGCCGTCACGTCCAGCTCCACGTCGGCGCCGCTCCGCGCCACGGACAGCACGCGCGCGCCCTCCTGCGCGAGCATGCGCGCGGTGGCCGCGCCGATGCCGCGCGTGGCGCCCGTGACCACGCAGAGCCTGCCTTCGAGACCGAGATCCATGTAAGGGGATGATCGCCGAATGAAGTCGCACACCGTCTACCGGACCTTCCAGACCAGCGAGCGGCGCGAGTTCGTGCGCATCACCGAGGACGTGCAGGCGGCGGTGGACGAGGCCGGGGTGAACGAGGGCCTGGCGCTCGTGGCGGCCATGCACATCACCGCCGGCGTGTGGATCAACGACGACGAGCCCGGCCTCCAGGAGGACACGCTCGAGTGGCTCGACAAGGTCGCGCCGCCGAGCTGGAAGGAGCCGGCCAACGACGTGGCCCGCCAGCTCCTCCCCGACCCGGGCGACTACCGCCACCACCGCGGCGGCGAGGACAACGGCGACGCCCACCTCAAGAACCTGCTCGTCCACCACCAGGCGATCGTGCCGGTCACCGACGGCCGCCTCGACCTCGGCCCCTGGCAGCAGGTCTTCTACACCGAGTTCGACGGCCGCCGGCCCAAGCGGCTCGTGATCAAGGTGCTCGGCGAGTAGGACGTCGGGCGCTCAGCCGCGCTCGTAGACCTCCGGGTTCACGCAGTGCGGCATCCGCTCGCCCGCGAGCCCGGCGAGCAGGTTGTCCACCGCCATGTCGGCCATCCGCTCGCGCGCGGCGTGGGTGGCCGAGCCCAGGTGCGGCAGGACCAGCAGGTTCGGCGCGCCGAGCAGCGGGTGGTCGCCCGGCAGCGGCTCGGGGTCGGTCACGTCGAGCGCGGCGCCGGCGATCTCGCCCCGCTCCAGCGCCTCGATCAGGGCCGCCGTGTCCACGATCGGGCCGCGCGCGGTGTTCACGAGGTAGGCGGTGGGCTTCATCCGCGCCAGCGCCTCCGCCCCGATCAGCCCGCGCGTGTCCGGCGTGAGCGGGCAGTGGAGCGTCACGAAGTCCGAGCGCTCGAGCAGCTCGCCGAGCTCGATCCCGCCGCTGCGCCCGCTGTGGAGCACCTCCGCGCCGAAGCCCTCCAGCCGCCGAGCCACGGCTCGGCCGATGCGCCCCATGCCCACGATCCCGACGGTCGCGTGGTGCAGGTCGCGGCCGAGCAGGAGCCCGGGGTCCCACGTGTCCCACTCGCCGCGGCGCACGAACGCGTCTCCCACCACCAGGTGGCGAGCGATGCCGAGCATGAGCGCGAGGGCCAGGTCGGCGGTGGCCTCGGTGAGCACGTCGGGCGTGTGGCCCACCGGGATGCCGCGCTCCGTGGCGGCCTCCACGTCGACGTTGTCCACGCCGACCGCGTAGTTGGAGATCGCGCGGAGCCTCGGCGCCGCGTCCAGGAGCTCCGCCGTGACGGCTTCCGACGAGCAGCGTGAGCATCCCGTCGCTCCAGCCGGCCCAGGACCGCAGCTCGTCCGGAGGCGGCGGCAGGCGGGTCGCCCCAGACCTCCACCTCGTGCTCGGCGGCGAGCCGCTCGACGGCGTCCCCGGGCAGCGCGCGCGACGACGAAGTGCCCTCATGCGCGGAGAGCATGCCACGCGCAATGGGTATCAATAGGGGCGTGCCGCGCGACACGGGCCTCCCCGAATCCGACGCCCAGTTCGACTTCGCGCGCACCAGGCAGGGCCCGTGCGCTCGCCCAGCTGAGGGACCGGCTCCGCAGGGAGCCGAGCGACGTGAACGTGATCCTCCCCTTCGAGGAGGTGGTCGCCGCGCTCGGCCGGCGCGGCGAGCGGCAGCTCGGCCAGCAGGTGATCCGGCTCGACTCGATCGTCGGGACGGTCGACCGCGGCCGCGAGTTCGACCGCAGCTTCCGCCCCACGTCCGGCAAGGTGCGCACGCGCTGGGAGCGCGTGGCCGCCGCGCAGCGCCGCGGCCAGCCGATGCCCCCGATCGACGTCTACCGGATCGGCGAGCTGCACTTCGTCAAGGACGGGCACCACCGCGTCTCGGTGGCCCGCGCGCTCGGCCACAAGGACATCAACGCCTACGTGACCGAGGTGCTCACCGAGCTGGGCGCCGAGCGCGAGATCACGCTCGCCGACCTCCCGCTGAAGAGCCACGAGCGCCTGTTCCGCGAGCGCGTGCCGCTGCCCGAGGAGGCGCGCGCGAAGATCCAGCTCTCGGACGAGTGGCGCTACGCCGCGCTGGCCGAGGCCGTGGAGGCATGGGGCTTCCGCCGCGAGCAGGCCACCGGCGAGGAGCTGTCACGCCCGGACGTGGCGCGAGGCGTGGTTCGCGCGAGGAGTACGAGCCGGTCGTGGAGATGCTCCAGGAGGCCGGGCTGGCGCAGAAGGGCACCGCCACCGAGGCCTACATGCGCGTCTCCCACCTCCGCTACCTGATCCTGCGCACGCACGACTGGAACGACGAGGTGATCGAGCGCCTCCGCGAGGAGCTCGAGCGCCCCAGCTGGGACGAGGACACGATGGTGAAGCGGCTGCGGAAGGAGCTGCGCTAGATGCCATCGGGGCGCACCCGGCCGAGCCGGGTGCTTCCGCTGATGCCATCGGGGCGCACCCGGCCGAGCCGGGTGCTTCCGCACTAGCCGCCCTGCGAGACGTCGCCGCCGCCGGTGGCGGCGGGCGCGCGGCCGCTGACGGTCAGGTTGCGGCCGTCGTCGGGGTCGAACAGGTGGAGGCGGTCCGCGTCCACCCAGATCTCGGCCTCCTGGCCCTCCTGCACCCTGCTCTCGGGATCGAAGCGCGCCACGATCTTGCCGGGCTCGCCGGAGCTCGGCACCTCGCCGCCGCCGGCGTCCTCGGCCAGCTCGCGCAGCTCCTGCGACTCGATGTCCTGGTCCGAGTCCACCGTGAAGTGCGCGTAGAGCTCGGAGCCCATCGACTCCACCACGTCGATCCGCGCCCGGAACGTCGAGCCGCGCTGCTTCACGTCGTCGCTCACGACGGCGGCGTCCTCGAAGTTCTCCGGCCGGATGCCGGCGATCAGCTGCTTGCCGGCCATGTGGCTCACGGCCTCGCGCGCGTCCTGCGGGAGCCGCACGTCGCCGACCGGCAGCTTCACCGTGTCGCCCTCGACGGTGGCCGGCATGAAGTTCATCGCCGGTGAGCCGATGAACCCGGCCACGAACAGGTTGTTCGGGTGGTTGTAGAGCTCCATCGGCGAGCCCACCTGCTGGAGCCGGCCGGCGCGCATGACCGCCACGCGGTCGCCGAGCGTCATCGCCTCGGTCTGGTCGTGGGTCACGTACACGGTGGTGGTCCCGAGGTTGTTCTGGATCCGCGACACCTCGGTGCGCATCTGCACGCGCAGCTTCGCGTCGAGGTTGGAGAGCGGCTCGTCCATGAGGAACGCCGCGGGGTCGCGCACGATCGCGCGGCCCATCGCCACGCGCTGGCGCTGGCCGCCCGAGAGCTGCGACGGCTTGCGGTCGAGGTGCTGCTCGAGGTCGAGCATGCGCGCGGCCTCGCTCACCTTCTTGTCGATCTCGTCCTTGTCGAGCCCGCGCAGCTTGAGCGCGAAGCCCATGTTGTCGCGCACGCGTCATGTGCGGGTAGAGCGCGTAGTTCTGGAACACCATGGCGATGTCGCGGTCCTTCGGCGCCTTGTCGTTCACCACGTCGCCGCCGATGCGCAGCTCGCCGTCCGAGATGTCCTCGAGCCCGGCGATCATCCGCAGGGCGGTGGACTTGCCGCAGCCGGACGGGCCGACGAGGATCACGAACTCCCCGTCCTCGATCTCGAGGCTCATGTCGGACACGGCCTCGTATCCGTCCGGGTAGCGCTTGGTGACTCCGTCGAGAGTGATCTGGGCCACGGGTGCCTCCTCCTTTATCCCTTCACCGCGCCGGCGGTGAGGCCCGCGACGATTCGGCGCTGGAAGATCAGAACCATGATGATGATCGGGATCGTGACCACGACTGCGGCCGCGCAGATCGCCCCGATCGGCTGCGTCGAACTGCGACGCGCCCGTGAAGAACGCGAGCGCCGCCGGGACGGTCCGGGCGTTGTCGGTCGAGGTCAGGGTGTTCGCGAAGATGAAGTCGTTCCAGGCGAAGATGAAGACGAGGATCGCCGCGGTGAACACGCCGGGCGCGGCGAGCGGCACGATGATCTTCCGGAACGCCTGGAACGGCGTGGCGCCGTCCACCTGGGCCGCCTGCTCGAGCTCCCAGGGGATCTCCCGGAAGAACGCCGAGAGCGTGTAGATCGCCAGCGGCAGCGTGAAGGTCATGTAGGGGATGATCAGCCCGAGCCAGGTGTCGTAGAGCCCGATCGAGCGCCACATGTCGAAGAGCGAGCCGACGATCGAGATCGGCGGGAACATCGCCACCGCGAGCGCGCCGGAGAGGATCAGCGTCTTGCCGGTGAAATCGAGCCGCGAGGTGGCGTAGGCGGCCATGGCCGCGAGCACGATCGAGATCAGCGTCGCGATCGCCGCGATGCCGAGCGAGTTGATCAGCGCCGAGATGAACATGTCGTCCGAGAAGATCACGTCGTAGTTCTCGAAGGAGATGCCCGAGAAGAACTTGCGGTCGGCCACCTGCTCGGGCGTCTTCAGCGAGAGCGAGGTGATCCACGCCACCGGGATCAGCGCGTAGAGCAGGACCACCAGGATCCCGATTCCCCAAAGCACCCGCTCGCGGTTCGTGTGCTCCACCTCAGGTCTCCCCTCGCTGCTGTGCCGTGCTGGTGCCGAGCGCCTTGACGAAGAAGACGGCGATCAGGATCACGCAGAGGAAGATCAGGATCGATATGGCCGAGCCGAGCCCCAGGTTCCCGCGGTTGATCAGGACGTTGTAGCCCAGGATCGACACGCTCTCGGTGCCGAGCGCACCCCCGGGTTGGATGATGTAGATGTTGTCGAAGATCCGGAACGCGTCGAGCGTGCGGAACAGCAGCGCGACGAGGATCGCCGGCTTCATCAGCGGCAGCGTGATGCGGAAGAAGCGCTGCGTGACGCTCGCGCCGTCGACCTTGGCCGCCTCGTGCAGCTCGTCGGGCACGAGCGACAGCCCCGCCAGCAGGAGCAGCGCCATGAACGGCGTGGTCTTCCAGACCTCCGCGAGGATGATCACGAGCAGCGAGCCGTTCTTCGTGTTGAGCGGCTGCGCGTCGTCCGCGATCAGCGGCAGCCCGGCGACGAACCCGCTGGTGGGGTCGAACGCGTACTTCCAGGCGAAGGCCGCGACCACGGTGATGATCCCGTACGGGATCAGGATCGCCGCGCGCACCGGGCCGCGCCCGAAGATCGCGCGGTGCATCACGAGCGCGATCGCCATGCCGAGCACCAGCTCGATCGCCACCGACGAGACCGTGATGATCAGCGTGGTCCAGACGTCCGACCACCACGTGGTCGACGTGAGCACGTCGCCGTAGTTCGCGAAGCCGACGAACTCCTTGTCGTCGGGGAAGCGCAGGTCGTACTTCTGGAGCGACAGGTAGAAGGCGTAGCCGATCGGATAGCCGGTCACGACCAGCATCGCCACGACCGCCGGGGCGCACAGCAGCCACGCGAGCTTGCGCTCGGCGCGGGCGCGGTCGGTGATGCCCTTCTTCTTCGGGGCGGGCGGTGCGGCGGCCTGCGTGGTGGCGGTGCCGGCCTCCATCAGAAGATCTTCCCCTCGGCCGCCTTCTCCATCCGGTCGCGCAGCTTGTCCACGATGTCGTCGGGATCAACCTGGTCCGGCGGGTGGAAGGTCTTCTGGATCGCGAGCGAGATGTCGCTGTAGGCCGGCGTCACGGGCCGCGGCGCCGCGGCCTCGATCGACTCACGCAGCAGGTCGGCGAACGGATACGCCTTCTGCACCTTCGGCGTGTCGTAGACCGACTCCGTGGTGGGCGGCAGGCCGCCCAGCTCGGCCGCGATCGCCTGGTGGTCCGCGTTCGCCAGGCACTCGGCGGCGTCGAAGGCGAGGTCCGGCTTGTTCGAGTAGGACGACACGCCGATGTTGATGCCGCCGAGCGGCGGGCGGCTGGGCTTGTCCGGCGTCGGTGCGCGGGTAGCGCGCCCAGCCCATGTTCTTCTGGAAGTCCCCGCCCACCGCCTCGGCGCTCGGGTACACGAAGGGGTAGTTCACCTGGTAGTCGGAGCGGCCCGACTCGAAGCCCTGGCGCGCCTGGTCCTCCGCGTTCGTGGACATGCCGGGCGGCGCGGCCGGGGACTTGGCGAGCTTGCTCTCGATCTCGGCCGCGCGCTTGGCGCGTGTCGTCGACCTTCACGTTGCCGTTCTGGTCGACGATCTGGCCGCCGGCGCCCGCGATCAGCGAGTTGATCCAGACCGTGAGGCCCTCGTACTGGCGCGCCTGGACCTCGACCGCCGTGCCCTTGGAGACCGCGTCGTCGATCATCTCGTCCCAGGTGAAGTCCTCGGGCGGCGGCGTCCACGCGGTCCTTGCGGTACCAGAGCAGCTGCGTGTTGCTCGTGAACGGGATCGCCCAGATCTTGCCCTTGTACTCCACGGTCTTGAGCGGGCCCTCGAGCTTGTCCTTCTCCGCGACGGCGCGGCGCTCGCCCTCCCACGGCAGGATCCAGCCGGCCTCGGCGAGCTCGGCGGTCCAGATCACGTCCATGCCGACCAGGTCGATGCTGTCGTCCTCGGCGGCGAGGCGGCGGACGATCAGCTCGCGCTGCTGGTTCGCGTCCGTCGGCAGCTTCACGTAGTTGATCGTGTACTTGCCGCCGGCCTGCTTGTTGCAGTCCGCCACGGCGGCGTCGTACGCGCCGCCGGGCTCGTTGAACACGTACCAGTTGATGGCGCGCGCGCCGCTGCCGCCCTCGCTGCTGCCGCAGGCGGCCAGCGTCGCTGTCGCGAGCACTGCGAGTACAGCTATGGCGTGCCGTCCGTGCAGCTCTTCCCTCCTCCTGCGGGCTACCTACCCCCGGGGAAGGGCTTTCAATCAAGCGTGACGACGGCGGCGCTCGCCGCAAGCTTTCCGTCATCGAGCGCGCGCTCGCGCGTCGCGAGCGCGACCGAGCCGAGCTCCGGCGGCGCGGTTCGCGGCTCCGCGGCCACGTTGACGGCCACCACGTGGCGCGCCGCGCCTGAACGCGATCACGTCCGGGTCGGAGTCGAGCAGCTCGAAGCCCTCGCCGAGCTCTCGCCGCAGCGCGATCAGCTCGCGAACGAAGCTCAGCATCGATCCCGGATCGCCGCGCTGGGCCTCGACGTTGCGCCGCTCCGGGTCCACCGGCGGGAGCCACGGCGTGCCCGCGCTGAACCCGCCCGACGGCGAGCCGTCCCACTGCATCGGGTGCCGGTAGCGGTCGCGGCCGGCCCGGTCGTGGCCGCTCTCGCCCGGCGGCCCGTCGAGCTGGCCGATCTCGTCGCCCTGGTAGAGGAACGCCGGGCCCGGGAGCGTCAGCAGGAGCAGCGCGGCCGAGCGCGCGTTCTCGCTCGCCGAAGCGCGTGCCGAGACGCCCGAAGTCGTGGTTGGACATCACCCACGCCGCGCCGGGCGTGCGCGTGCTCGCCTCGATCGCGGCCCGCAGCGGCCCGGCCTCCCACGGGGCCTGGAGGAGCTCGAACGCGAACGCGGCGTCGAAGTGCTCGAGGTAGGGCGCCCAGCGCGCGGCCGGCAGGTAGACCTCGCCCACGAGGAGGGCGTCGCCCGCCGCCGCGCGGATCGCGGCGAGCGCCTCCCCCATGTCGGGGGCGTTGCGCGAGTTCGTGAGCGCGAGCTTCGCCTCGTCCTCGCGCAGCGGCAGCCCGAACGGCTCGCTCGGCCGGAGGGTCGTCGCGCAGCTGCGGGTCCTTCAGCAGCCTGTCGATCGCGTCGATGCGGAAGCCGTCCACGCCGCGCTCGAGCCAGAAGCGGAACACGTCCTGCATGGCGGCCACGACCTCGGGGTTGCGCCAGTCGAGGTCCGGCTGCTCGGGGTAGAACGAGTGCAGGTAGTAGCGCTCGCCGAGCTTCGACCAGGCCGACCCGCCGAACGCCGAGGACCAGTTGTTCGGCTCGTCGCGCCAGATGTACCAGTCGGGGTGCTCGCGGAACCAGGGGTGCTCGATCGACGTGTGGCAGGGCACGATGTCGAGCAGCACGGCCAGGCCGCGCGCGTGCGCCTCGGCCACGAGCGCGTCCACGTCGGCGAGGGAGCCGAAGACGGGATCGACGCCCGTGTAGTCGGAGACGTCGTAGCCGAAGTCGGCCATCGGCGACGGGTAGATCGGCGAGAGCCAGAGCGCGTCCACGCCGAGGTCGGCGAGGTGGTCGAGGCGCGTCGCGCACGCCCGCGCAGGTCGCCCACGCCGTCGCCGTCCGAGTCCTGGAAGGAGCGCGGATAGATCTGGTAGACGACCGGGTCGGTCGCTCGGGCCACGCGCTAGCCGAACCTCACAACGACACCGGGGCGCCGCGAAGGGCGCCCCGGATGCGTCGGGGGAACGCGGGCTGCGGGGCGCTATGAGTTGCCGGAGCCCGCGGTCTGCAGGGCCTGCTCGTCGTGGCGGCCCTCGCAGATCTCCTCGACGAGCTTCGGCGCAGAACGCCGGGCAGGTCGTCGGGCTTGCGGCTCGATGACGAAGCCGCTGTCCACGTGGACCTCCTCGTCCACCCAGGTCGCCGCCGGCGTTGCGGATGTCGGTCCGCAGGCTCGGCCACGACGTGAGCGTCCGTCCGCGGACCACGTCGGCCTCCACGAGCGTCCAGGGCCCGTGGCAGATCGCGCCGACCGGCTTGCCGGCCTCGAAGAAGGAGCGCGCGAAGCGCACCGCGTCCTCGTCGGTGCGGAGGAAGTCGGGGTTGGCCACGCCGCCGGGCAGGACGAGCCGTCGTAGTCGCGCCGCGTCGGCGTTCGCCACGGTCGCGTCGACCTCGAAGGTGTCGGCCTTGTCCATGTGGTTCATGCCCTGGATCTCGCCCTCCTCGAGCGAGACAGCTCGGGCCTGCCGCCCTCCTGCTCGACGGCCTTCCACGGCTCGGTCAGCTCGACCTGCTCGACGCCGTCGGTGGCGAGGAACGCGACCCGCTTGCCTTCGAGCTTGCCTGCCATCTGGGCTCTCCTTCGGTCTAGTCCTGTCTCTTTTCGGGTACCGGACGCGAGCACGGGGCTAAACCAGGCCGCTCGAGCACCTCGGCGGCCGCGCTCTCACCGGAGCGGACGGCGCCGTCCATGTAGCCGTTCCACACCGTCGCGATCTCCGCGCCGGCCCAGTGGAGCGGCCCGATCGGCTCGCGCAGCGCGGGCCCGTAGTTGGTCCAGGCGCCGGTGGGCAGGTGGCAGCCGTAGCACCCGCGCGACCACTCCTCCTCGGCCCAGAGCCGCTCCACGTAGGCTCCGGCCTGGCGGCACGCGGTCCGAACAGCCGCGCGAAGCAGTCCGACCACCGCGGTCGCGCCGCTCGTCGGCCGGCAGCCGCCCGAGCCGGCGCGCGTGACGGCCCTCGAGGAAGCCGAGCAGCACGCCGGGCGAGCCGTCCGGCGGCGAGTTGT
The DNA here is from genome assembly GCA_963768465.1 of uncultured Thermoleophilaceae bacterium. GTDB lineage: Bacteria > Actinomycetota > Thermoleophilia > Solirubrobacterales > Thermoleophilaceae > JACVRW01. Next base: position 18,599 of record CAVYIA010000009.1, read on the forward strand.
CGAACGTGAGCCGCACCGGGCCGACGTCGCTCGTGCGCCTCGCCGGAGAGGCCGTCGGCGCGCCAGAACGGCTCGTCGTAGATCGCCATGCACTTGGCCACGGTGCCGAGCGGCATCCGCTGGGTGAGCTGGTCGCGAAAGCCGGAGCAGCGGCGGGTCGTAGGACGATGCCGGCCGGCGAGCGTGGGCGCGATCGCCACTACGGCGCGGCGGGCCCGGACCTCGGCGCCGTCCGCGCGCACCACCACGCCGTCCGGCCCGTGCCCGATCGCCCGCACCGGGTGGCCGAGCAGCACGCCGCTCGGCGCCGAGCTCCTCCGCCATGCGGATCGCGATCAGCTGCGAGCCGCCGACGAAGCGGTCCTGCTGCGCCCCGCCCTCGGTGTCGAAGAGCATCTGGAGGCTGCCCGCCGAGTGGATGTAGAAGAGCATGTGGAGCAGCGACATGTCCTCCGGCTCGGCCGCCCACACGGCCTCGATCCCGAGCTGGAGCAGGCTGCGTCCCGCGCGCGTGAACACGTTGCGGCGCATCCAGGTGGCGGCCGTCTGCGAGTCGAGCCGCTCCGCGTCCGGCGCCTCCCAGGGCGCCTCGGTGGGCACGCGTCCGGGCCAGCCGGTTGAGCTTGCGCTGGGCGCGCTCCACGTCGACGAGCACCAGCGGGTTGATGCGCGGGATCGTGCCGCTGTAGCGGCGCAGCCGCCCGCCGTACTCGAGCACGTTCTGCCCGTGGGTATGCGTCGGGAACGGTCGCGACCCCGAGCTCGCGCCGCCAGCGCGGCGAGCCGGTCCTGGGTCGGCCCGATCCACTGGGCGCCCACCTCCACCACGTTGCCGCCGCCGATGTCCTCGTTCAGGACGCGGCCGCCCACGCGCTCACGCGCCTCCACCACCACGACCGACGCGCCGTGCGGCGACCAGGCCGCGCGCGGCGCCGTCAGCCCGGCGAGCCCGGCGCCGATCACGGCCACGTCTGCGTCGCGGATGAGCGGCTCGGCCATCGCGGCGGCACCCTACCAACCGGCGCCGGGCCGGGTCCCGCTATGTTGCGGGCCGATGGCCTCGCCTCCGCGCACGCGCGAGGAGGAGCGCCGGCTGAACGCGCGCACGCTCGCGATCGCGAGCGCGGCATCCGCGTCGGCGGCCGCCGTGACCTCTCAGCTCTGGATCGCCGGCACCTGGATCGCCGCGGCGGTCACCCCTCTCATCGTCGCCCTGGTGAGCGAGCTGCTGCACCGCCCGACCGAGCGCATCGCGCGCGCGATCACCTCCGACCGCCCGGCGCTCGTGCTGGACGACGTCGGAGGAAGCGGCCCGCCGCGAAGCCCCACCTCGATCCGGACGCCCCTCCACTCGGGCCCGTCCGCGTGTACCGCCAGCCCCGGCGCCCGCCCCTCGCGCCGCCGGATCGCCGTCAGCGTGGTCGTGTGGTACGACGCTCCTCGGGCTGCTGATCGGCGCTGCCGCCCTCACCGCCGCCGAGCTGATCGCCGGGCAGTCGATCGGCAAGGAGCGACAGCGCCACCTCGCTCGTGCGGCGGCAAGTCGCGCAAGAAGAGGACCCGACCACGGAGGAGCGCGTCCCGGCGCCGGCGACGACGACCGCGCGACGAGACGCCCGCCACGACGCCCGAGGAGCAGCCGACGGTCACGGTCACGGTGCCCACGGAGACCAGACCCCGCCGGCCACCACGCCCCGGCGCAGACCGCGCCCTAGCCGAGGCCGTCAGACGGCGCCGCTGGCGGCTCGGATTACCGTACCTCCGGCCCGGCGAGAACCCTGTCCCGCGCGCATCCTCGTCTGCCAGTCGAGCCACCAACCGGCGTGCCTGACCGCGCCGGCCACCCATCCGATGCCCGCCTTCAGCGACGGAGCCGGGCGCGGTGTGTCGAGGGTGTCGCCCATGCGCGGCACCTACCCGCCCTCCAACACGTTCGAAACGGCGTGGGAGCGTGCGACCATCCCATGAGATGGGCGGACATCACCTCCACTTCCATGGACCCGCCGACGGCTCGGAGGCGAACCCCGATGGCCGGCGGCTGTGGATCGCGCTTGCGCTGATCCTGGGCTTCATGGCCGTGGAGGTCGTGGTGGGGTCCTCGCCTCCTCCCTCGCGCTGCTCTCGGACGCCGCCCACATGCTCACCGACGCCGGGGCGATCGCCCTGGCGATCCTCGCGGCGCGCCTGGCGCGGCGCCCGGCGGGCGGGCGGCTTCACCTTCGGCATGCGCCGGGCGGAGATCCTGTCCGCACAGCTGAACGGCGCCACGCTGCTCGCGCTCGGCGCGGTGATCGTGCTGGAGGGCGTTCGCAGGCTGATCTCGCCTCCCGACGTGGAGGGACGGCGCCGTGATGGTGGTCGCGTGGCCGGGATCGCGGTGAACCTCGCCGCGACCATGGTCCTGGCGGGGGCGGATCGCCGCAGCCTCAACGTCGAGGGCGCCTTCCAGCACGTGCTCACCGACCTCTTCGCGTTCATCGCCACGGCGATGGCCGGCGTGGTGATCCTGACCACGGGCTTCGCGCGCGCGGACGGCGATGGCCGCGCTGTTCGTGGCGGCGCTGATGATCAGGTCCGGCGTGGGACTGCTCCGCGAGTCGGGCCGGGTGCTGCTCGAGGCCGCCCCGCGCGACCTCGACCCGGAGGAGATCGGGCGCGCGCTCGCGTCGGCGCCGCACGTGGTGGAGGTGCACGACCTCCACGTGTGGGAGGTCACGTCGGGCTTCCCGGCGCTGTCGGCCCACGTCGTGGTCCGCGCCGGGCTGCGACACCCAGACGCACCGGCGCCAGCTGGCGCTGCTGCTGCACGAGACGCTTCGGGATCGAGCACAGCACGCTGCAGGTGGAGGAGCTGCCCGGCGGGCCGCTGACGATCGAGCCGCTGCCCAGAGCTCCCGGGTCGGCCTGAACCCGTGTAATGCGCGTCCGTGCGGGGTAGCGGGGCTCACATGCACGCGCCGAGTCGATCTGAACGGCTCCTGGGTCAGCTGCTGAAGCGAACCGTCCGGGAGTTCAAGGAGGACAACCTGACCGACTGGGCCGCGGCGCTCACCTACTACGCGTGCTCTCGATCTTCCCGGCGCTGATCGTGCTCGATCTCGGTGCTCGGGCCTGATCGGCGACTCGGCCACCCACCCGCTGCTCGACAACATCCGCGAAGGTGGCGCCCGGACCTGCGCGGGACATCGTCACGAGCGCGATCGAGAACCTGCAGTCGGGCCGCGGCTCGGCCGGCCTCCTGTTCGTGGTGGGCATCGGCGCGGCGCTCTGGTCGGCGTCCGGCTACGTGGCGGCGTTCATGCGCGCCTCGAACGCGATCTACGACATCGAGGAGGGGCGGCCGATGTGGAAGACGCTCCCCGTGCGCGTCGGGCTCACGATCGTGCTGCTCACGCTGGTGGCCATCAGCGCGATCGCGGTCGTGCTCACGGGCGGCCTCGCCAGGCAGGTCGGCGACCTCTTCGGGCTCGGCTCCACGGCCGTGGCGGTGTGGGACATCGCCAAGTGGCCGGTGCTGCTGCTGGTGGTCTCGTTCATGTTCGCGCTGCTCTACTGGGCCGCGCCGAACGTCAAGCAGCCCGGCTTCCGCTGGATCTCACCGGGCGGCCTGCTCGCCGTGCTCGTCTGGGTGATCGCCTCGGCGGCGTTCGCCTTCTACGTCGCGAACTTCGGCTCCTACAACAAGACCTACGGCACGCTCGGTGGCGTGATCGCCTTCCTCGTCTGGCTCTGGATCTCGAACATCGCCGTCCTGCTCGGCGCGGAGTTCAACGCCGAGCTCGAGCGGGGCCGCGCGATCGAGGCGGGGCAGCCCGCCGACAAGGAGCCGTTCGTGGAGCCGCGCGACACGCGTAAGATGGAGAGCCCTCGGCCTGAAGCTTCGGGCGGTTAGCCGGCCAGGCGGGTACCGCAACGGGTGACCGCCACCGACATGCGGCCAAGGCGGACGACGGCCCCTACACCGGCTACGCCGAACCCGCCGAGCGCCCGCCGTTCAAGTCCTACGCGTCGTTCGCGGCGCTCCTGAACGCCGGCGTCGGCGCGGCGCTGGTCGCGGCCCGCCGGTCGGGCCGCGAGCTGCCCGAGCGGGTCGAGGCGCCGGCGACCTGGTGCTCATGGGCGTGGCGAGCCACAAGATCAGCCGGCTCGTGTCCAAGGACAAGGTCACCTCGTTCGCGCGCGCCCCGTTCACCGAGTTCCAGGAGAAGGGCGGCCCGGCCGAGGTCGAGGAGCGCCCGCGCGGGACGGGCGCGCGCCGGGCGATCGGCGAGCTGCTCGTGTGCCCCTACTGCCTCGGCCTGTGGGTCTCCGCGGGCCTGCACCTCGGGCTGCTGTTCGCGCCGCGCATGACGCGCTTCGTGGCGTCCATCTTCGGCGCGCTCACGATCTCCGACTTCCTGCAGATCGCCTACAAGGCCGCGGAGGACCGCGGCCTCGGCGGCAGCTAGCGCCGCTCGCTGCGCGGCCGGGCGCTCGCGCGGGTCCAGCAGCCGCGGCGGCGCCGACGACTGGAACAGCCGGCTCGCCTTGCCCATCTTCGCCTTGCAGCGTGGGCAGTCCTCGGACATCGTCAGCAGCGGACGGTAGACCGTCAGCCGACAGGTCGGGCAGGTCAGGTACGACACTCTCTCTCCTCCTCGCGTAGCCAGCGCCACGAGGTCCGTCCAACCGCGCGGTGGTCGGCGGTCGTCCCACGCATCCTTGGCGGTGTTGGGACGGTAAAGCAGCGCCTCGCAGAGAGGTCAATAAAGACAGACAATTGGACAAGTTGGTCCGGCCTTTTTGTCCGTTTTGGACAGTGCCTGGCCGCTGTTTAGGCCAAGTCGGATCCGCAGGCAGGAGATAATGTCTCTTCGAGAGGCTGTTCCCGCGGGACTTCTTGGCCCGTAGGTTCACCTCGTCCCACGGGGGGACGACATCCGACCGCCAGCAACGGTTGCCAGACGGACCTCACGTCGTAATGAAACGACGGAGGTACGTACATGGCCGTTGCGACACTGGTGCCACCACCCGTAGCCTGATCCCGCGCCGCTGCGCCCGCGCGACGAGCGCGAACGTGAGCAGGCCCGCGAGCGCCGAGCGCGAGCTCCTCGTGCGCTACCACCGCGACGGCGACGTCGCCGCCCGCGACGAGCTGGTCGAGCGCTTCATCCCGCTCGCCCGCGACCTCGCGCTCCGCTACAGCTACACCGACGAGCCGCTCGACGACCTCTGCAGGTCGCCTGCCTCGGGCTGATCAAGGCGATCGACCGCTTCGAGCCCGGCCGCGGAACGCAAGTTCACGAGCTACGCGGCGCCGACGATCCTCGGCGAGCTCAAGCGCCACTTCCGCGACAAGGGCTGGGCGCTGCACGTGCCCCGCGACCTGCAGGAGCGCTCGCTCGCGCTGAGCCGCGAGACCGAGGCCCTCTCGAAGCAGCTCGGACGCTCGCCGACCATCCGCGAGGTGGCGATGGCGATGGGCTGCAGCGTCGAGCAGGCGCTCGAGGCCAGCGAGGCCGCGGCGAGCTACGAGGCCGCCTCGCTCAACGCGCCGAGCGCCCGCGACGACGACGAGGCGGGCAGCCTCATGGACATGCTCGGCGACGAGGACGGCTCCTACGAGCTCGTCGAGAGCCGCGACGCGATCGCGGCCACGTGGCGCGACCTGCCCGAGCTGGAGCGCCGCGTGGTGGAGCTCCGCTTCATGCACGACCTCACGCAGCGGGAGATCGGCGAGCGCATCGGCTACTCGCAGATGCACGTCTCGCGACTGCTGCGGCGAGCGCTCAGCCGCCTGGAGGACGCCGCAGAAGCCGCTTGACTCAGCGCCGCGGGCGCGGCAGGCCGCTCGTGTCGACGGCCTCGAACGCGCTGCCGGGGACGCCGTGGAGCGAGTGCAGGTCGTCGTTGTCCCAGCCCTTCGAGGGCGCGCCGGAGAGGTACCACGAGGAGCCGTTGTCGGCGAGGATCATGCCGTAGCGCTTGAGCGCGCGCAGGACGATCCGCGACTGGCGCGGGAAGCGCGAGACGTCGAAGCCGCGCTTGAGCCGGAAGCGCTGGCCCATCGCGGGCAGGGCCGGGTCGGTGAGCGAGGACGCGAAGTGCCGCGCCGGGTAGACGAAGGCGCGCCGCGTGCGCGGCGCGGTGAAGCGCAGGGCGTGGTCGATGCGGCCGCGCCTGACCTCGTCGTAGCGCGCGAGCCCCGGGAGGATCGGCAGCCCGGCGGCGTCCGCGGAGGTCCAGCCGCGCGGGCGCAGCCGGTTGGAGCGCAGGTTCCAGATCGCGCCGGAGCCGGCTCGCCAGCGCGCGCCGCCAGCCTCCGGGATAGGCCGCGAACAGCTCGAAGAGGCGGCAGCGCGCGCGGTCCACCACGATCACGTGGCGGTCGCCGTCGGCTCCGCGGCCGCCCTCGACCGGGCGCCGCCGGCGGGATCGGGTAGCGGCTGCCGTCGGACTCGTCCGCGTAGTCGAAGCTCACGTGCACGCGCTGCTGCGATGCGCGGCACGGTCACGTAGGGGATGCCGATCGGCCCGCCGTCCCAGAGGCCGGAGCCGAAGTCGGCGTGCATGTTCGCGCCGCTGCCGATGCTCCGCGACCATCGCCGCCGAGCGCGGGTGCACGGGGAGCTTGTCCACGCGCGCGTTCCACTGGTTGCTGCGCGGGAAGATCGGGCACTTCGATGCGCCGGGCAGCGGCCGCGCCGGCGACCCGCCGGCCGAGGGCGAGCGTGAGCAGCACGACGGCTGCGGCGACCACGGCAAGCCGTTCGCGCATCCGGCTGAGGGTAGGGCCGCCCGGGGCCGATCCGCCCGGTCGCTCGGCGGATGTTCTAGGCGTCCGGGGCGCCGGACTGCCCGAAGCGGCTGGTCTCGTCCTCGGGCAGGCGCCCGTCGCGGCCCACGTAGCCGTCCTTGCCGCCCGCGACCACGTAGAGCGCGGGCTCGTCGCCCACGTTCTTGATCTTGCGCACCGTCTGCGGCGTCCACGCGGGCGAGGCCGCCGGGCCCGAGGACGTGGCTCGAGCCGTCGCCGAAGCTGATCTCCACGCGGCCGCGGAAGAGGAAGTAGAGCTCCTCCTGCTCGTCGTGGAAGTGCTTGCCGGTCTCGTACCCGGGCGGGATCTCGATCGCGTTCACGCCGAACGCGGTCACCCCGAGCTCGCGGCGCACCTTGCGGAAGCCCGGCCCGTCGCCGAGCGCGTCCACGTTGGCCAGCGCGTAGCCGTCGCCCTCCTGGACCTCTCTGACCTCGTCGGCCACGGCGGCGATCCTATGTCAGGCGGCCCGCTCGGCGCTCCGCAGCCCGCCGCGCGCCCAGATCAGGCCGGCCCCCACCAGCGCGGCCGCCAGGGCGAACGTGATCAGCACGTGCACGGGGTCGCCCGCGACGAAGCCGCGCCCGGTCTCGAGGAAGCGCGTCATCGGGTTGACCGACGCCGCGGCGTGCACCCAGCCCGTGATCAGGTCGTACGGCAGCCAGACCGGGGCCAGGAAGAGCAGCAGGAACACCGGTATCTGCATCGAGCGGTGCGGCCTGCATCGTCCGCATCCGCATCGCCACGCCGCTCCCGAAGAGCGTGGCCGCGGCGTTCACGAGCAGCGCGAGCACGTAGAGGCCGACCAGGTCCACGCCGCCGCCCTGGAGGTTCATCCCGGCGATCAGCGCGACGGTCGTGACCACGACGATCGTGAACAGCGCCCGCATGATGCCGGTGAGCCAGTACCCGACCACGATGCCGGCGTGGCTGGGCGCGGCCAGCAGCAGCCGGCGCGAGAAGCCCGACTCGAAGTCCCGCGCGATGGAGAAGCCGGTGAAGACGCCGCCGAAGGCCGATGCCTGCATCAGCACGAAGCCGTAGACGAAGGCCGTGTAGTTCGACCCGAACTCGAAGCCCGGGACCGAGTCCACCCGCGAGAGGCCGCCGGCGAACGCCGTGAAGAAGAACAGCGGGAACAGCAGCCCGGGTATGAAGATGGCCGGGTTCGTGAAGTAGTTGTGCGCCCCGCGCCAGGCCACGGCCAGGGCCACGTTGCGGATCCCGCCGGGCTTCACGTGCGCACCATCTGCGTGCGGAGCGCCGAGGCGGCCGCCACGAGGGACACCAGGGCGATCCCCCCGGCGCACGCGAAGCCGAGTGCGAGCGCCTCGCCGTCCCAGCCCGTGATCACGAGCGAGCGGATCCCCTCGAGGATGTACGACACCGGGTTCCAGGTGGCGACCGTGCGGAACCAATCGGTCTCGATCAGGTTGCGCGGCAGCGCCATCGAGCTCAGGAAGAGCAGGGCGAAGAGCAGCGGGAAGATCCCCTGCACGGCCTCGCCGGAGCCCGGTCCGCAGCGCCACGAACGCGCCGATGCCGCCGAAGCCCAGGGAGATCAGCAGGGCTAGCGCGCCGATCACGAGCGCTCCCGGCACGCCGGAGTGGATCCCCGCCCCCGCCACCGCGCCCACGGACAGGAACGCGGTGGCCTGGATCAGGCCGAGCGCGAGCACGCCGGCGAGCTGGCCCACGAGCAGCGCGCTCCGGCTCAACGGCGTGAGCGCGAGGCGGTTGAGGAAGCCCGACTCCACGTCGCTGGCCACGTTGGTCCCGGCGCTGTTCGCGGCGAACAGCCCGCCCTGGACGAAGCAGACGGCGAGCACGAAGTCGAGGTAGTGGTCCGCGGGGAAGCCCGGAAGATCCGTGGCGCGCTGGAGGCCGCCGCTGTTCACGGCGAGCAGGAGGAGCGGGAAGAAGAGCGCGGGCACGACCATCGCCGGCTGGCGCAGCGTGCGCACGATCGAGCGCCGCGCCAGCGTGCCGACCTGAGCTCAGCACGGCCAGGCGTCACGCGGCCACCGGGTCGGTCTCGGCGGGCTCCACCTCCGCGCCGTCGCCGGCGCCCTCGAGGTGGCGCCCCGTCTTGGCCAGGAACACGTCGTCGAGCGTGGGCGCGTGGAGCTGCAGGTGCTCGATGCGGATCCCGTCCGCGTCGAGGGCGCGCACCACGTCCGCGAGCTGCGCGTCGCCGCCGGACAGGCGCACGGCCGCCGCCTTGGGGGGCGAGGCCACCGCCTCCCCGAAGCGCGACAGCACGCTCTTCATCCGGGCGAGCTCACCGGAATCGCACGGGATGGCCTCCACGCTCGGGCGGCCGATCTCGGCCTTGAGCGCGTCAGGGGTGCCCTGGGCGACGATCTTGCCCTGGTCGATGATCGCGATCCGGTCCGCGAGCTGGTCGGCCTCCTCGAGGTACTGCGTCGTGAGGAAGACGGTCACGCCGTCGTCGCTCGCCAGGCGCTGGACCTCGGCCCAGAGCGCGCTGCGGCTCTGCGGGTCGAGCCCGGTGGTGGGCTCGTCGAGGAAGAGGATGCGCGGCGCGTGCACCAGCGCGAGCGCCAGGTCGAGCCGCCTCTTCATGCCGCCCGAGTAGCCGCCGACCCTGCGGTCGGCCGCGTCGGTCAGGCCCACGCGCGCGAGCAGCGCGTCGCCGCGGGCGGCGCGCTCGGCGCGCGGCAGCCCGTGGAGGGCGGTCTGGAGCTTCATGTGCTCGCTCCCGGTGAGGAACGGGTCGAGCGCCGCCTCCTGGAGGGCCGCGCCGATCGCGGCGCGGACCTGGGTGCCCTCCTCGACCACGTCGTGCCCGGCCACGCGCGCGCTGCCTGAGGTGGGCGGCAGCAGCGTGGTGAGCATGTGGACCGTGGTGGACTTGCCCGCCCCGTTTGGGCCGAGGAAGCCGAACACCTCGCCCGGCGCGACCTCGATGTCCACGCCGTCGACGGCACGAGGGCCCTTCTTGAACTCGCGTACGAGGTCGGTGGTCTCGATTGCGGGAGAGGCGCTCATGCCGGCGCACGCTAGCAGAGGATCATTGGTGTTGCCAACTATCGAGGTAGTGGACTATTATCGAGATCAAGGATGGCCGTGCGACAGGAGACCGAGCCCGCCGTGGAGGCCTGGACGCTGATCTGGCGCCTCGTCCAGGCGAACAAGCCGCGCATGGTCCGGCTCGCCCAAGAGCTCGACCTGGCGCCGATGCAGCTGCACGCGCTGCGCCTGATCGAGCCGGGCTCGGAGCTGCCGATGGGAGCGCTCGCGCAGTCGCTCTTCTGCGACCCGTCGAACGTGACCGGCATCGTCGACCGCCTCGAGTCGCGCGGTCTCATCGCGCGCCACGGCGCCGCGCATGACCGGCGCGTGAAGATCCTCACGCTCACCGCCGAGGGCGAGCGCGTCCGAGCCGAGGCGGCGCGCCTGATGGAGGAGGCGCCGCCGGAGCTGGCCCGGCTCCCCCGGGACGCGCAGGTGGCCCTGCGCGACGCCCTGCGCGCCGCGCTCGAGCCGGCCTGAAAAGCGCCGGACCCGGGCCGAGGCCCGGGTCCGAAGCAACTTCGGTGTTGCGACTGGTTCCGGCTACGCGCCCTGCGGGTGCGCGCGGGAGCCGCTCTCGTGGCCCAGGCGGCCCGAGGCCAGCGCGCCGAGACCGCCGAGCAGCCCGACGCCGAGTGCGCCGAAGGCCCAGTCGGCACCGGCCAGGTCGAGGCCGAGCGCGTTGTCCAGCGAGATGTCGCCCGCGCCCACGGCCGTCAGGCCGAATGCGATGGTCGCGAACACGAGCGGCAGCTCGAAGCCACCGTCCTGCGCCCAGATCCCCTTGCCGCGGTGAGCCGTAAGGGAAGCAGTGAGCATCGTCGCGATCAGAACCGCCGCGGCCAGCGGAACGAGCAGCCCGAGTGCCAGCAGCAGGCCCCCGAAGAACTCCGCGGAGCCGGCGGCGAAGGCGTGTACGCGTCCAGGCTTCAGCCCGAGCGATTCGAAGAAGCCGCCCGTGCCGTCGATGCCATGACCACCCATCACGCCGAACAGCTTCTGGGCTCCGTGGCCCATGAACAGCAGCCCCGGAATTGCATGCAGCGCCAAAAGACCTATATCCATCGGAAAGATCCTCCTTATACTTCGTAAGCAGCCATCCCTAAGGTTAGCAGGTGATTGCGCAGGCAATCACTTTGCGGTGTTCAGGGCGGGAGGACTCGGGAATCAGCCGACGAAGCTTTTCGCTATACTTTCGATAACAATCGAACTATCAAACGAAGCGTGGAAATGACTGAAGCAACCGTTACCCGGAGCACACCCACTCCACCCGAGCTGCTGGAGGACTCCCTCCAGCTGTTCTTCAATGAGGCGCGGCGCTACCCGCTGCTGACCGCCGACGAGGAGATCGAGCTCGCGAAGCGCATCGAGAAGGGCGATCTCGCCGCGAAGGACCGCATGGTCAACTCGAATCTGCGCCTCGTGATCTCCGTGGCCCGCAAGTACCAGGGCCAGGGGCTCCCGCTCACCGACCTGATTCAGGAGGGGATGCTGGGGCTGATCCGCGCGGTCGAGAAGTTCGACTGGCGCAAGGGCTTCAAGTTCTCCACCTACGGCACGCTCTGGATCCGCCAGGCGATCGGGCGCGGGCTGGCCAACTCCGGCCGGACCGTGCGGCTCCCCGTCCACATCGTGGCGCGGGCGCGCAAGATCGCCGACGCGGAGCGCAAGCTGGCCGTGGAGCTCGGTCGCAGCCCGACCGAGGAGGAGATCGCTGCCGCCGTCGAGCTGCCGCTCGACGAGGTCGCGGACATCCGGCGCGCCGACCGCGGGCCGGCCAGCCTCGATCAGGGCGTCGGCGAGGACGGCGACACCGCTCTCGGCGACCTCGTGGCCGGCGACGGCCCGAGCGTCGAGGAAGAGGTCGAGACCGACATCGCCACCGAGAGCCTGCGGGCCGCCGTGGACACCCTCCCGGAGGTCGAGCGCAACGTGATCGCGCTGCGCTTCGGGCTCGACGAGGAGCAGCCGGTCGCGCTACGCGAGACCGGTCGCCGCCTCGGGCTCTCGAGCGAGCGCGTGCGCCAGCTCGAGGACCGTGCCCTCAAGCGCCTTGCGCGCGAGGAGACGGTCGCAGCACTGCGCGACGCGGCCTAGCTCCGCCTCGAAACCAACTGACGGCCACGGCCGCGGTCTTCGGACCGCGGCCGTCGTCGTTCTCTAGGCCGCGGCGGCGATCCGCTCGAGCTCGTCGGCGGTCCAGCCGCGAGCTCGCCGGCGGCCACGTTCTCCTCGAGGTGCTCGATCGATGCCGTGCCCGGGATCGGCAGCATCACGTCGGAGCGCGCGAGCAGCCACGCGAGCGCCACCTGGCCCGGCGTGGCGTCGTGGTCTCGGGCGACCTCGTCGAGCGGGCCGCCCGGCCGTGCCAGCCTCGCCCACGGCGAGCGGGAACCAGGGGATGAACCCGATGCCGGCCTGCTCGCACGCGTCGAGCACGTCCTCGGAGTGGCGGTCCTCGAGGTTGAAGCGGTTCTGGACCGTGACCACGTCCACGAGCTCGCGTGCGGTCTCGAGCTCCTCGACGGACACGTTGGACACGCCGATGTGGCGGATCTTGCCCTCGTCCTGGAGCTCCTTGAGCGCGCCGACGGAGTCCTCGAACGGCACCTTCGGATCCGGTGAGTGCAGCTGGTAGAGGTCGATCCGGTCGACCTTCAGGCGCCGCAGGCTGCCCTCGCAGCATTCCTTCAGCCGCTCGGGGCGCGCGTCGCGCGGCCACTCCCCCGGCCCGGTCCGGCGCAGCCCGCCCTTCGTGGCGATCACGAGGCCCTCGGGATAGGGGTGGAGCGCCTCGGCGATCAGGCTCTCGCTGACCTCGGGGCCGTACGAGTCGGCGGTGTCGATCAGGTTCACCCCGAGCTCGACCACGCGGCGGAGCACGGCCCGGGCGTTCTCGGGATCCTCCGGCGGTCCCCAGATGCCGGCGCCGGTGATGCGCATGGCGCCGTAGCCGAGCCGCCGTACCTCGAGGTCGCCTCCGATGGTGAACGTGTCCATGCGGCTCGACCCTAGCGACGGCCTGCTTCACCACCACTTCACAGTGCCGGCCGCCGTGCTCCCTACCGTCGCTGTCGATGCTCGTGACCTACACCTGTGACGGAGCGCTCTGCAAGGAGATGGAGGGCCAGCTCTACGCCGCCTGCTGGGAGCCCGACGGTCGCGCCGGCGACGGGCGCGGCATCTGGGTCTGGGTTCCGAAGGAGCCCTCCGAGGACACCGCCGACTGGCTGCGCGAGCACTTCGGCGACGACGAGTACGACCGCCACTTCGACGCCGGCGGCGCCCACGACGTCCGCGTCGAGGCCGACGGCACGCTGCGGATCTCGCTCGAGGACGACTCGGTGCGCAGGCTGCGGGAGCGCGGCGGCGAGCCGGCGGCGCTCGCGTTCTCGTGGACCGACTACGCGAGCTCGGCGCTGAGCTCGGACGCGCGCTCGCGGAACCGCTCGACGGTCCGCAGCTTGATGTCCTCGTAGCCGCGGACCATGTCGGGGAGCTCGCAGAGCTCCACGGCGGTGGCGTGGTTGTCGGGCCCGAGCCGCGCCAGCGCCGTTGCCACGAGCTCCTCGTACTCGCCGATCGAGCTGCCGCTCCACGCGCCGCACGCGCGCGAGGCCGAAGGGGTCGAGCGGCGTGCCGCGCAGGCGCCGCATCGCGCGCAGGCCCCTGAGCGCGGGCACGAACCAGCGCCCGAGCTTCAGCTTGCGCTTCAGGCCGAGCGCGCGCAGCAGCGGCGGGTGGAGGTTGAACCAGATGCGGGCGCCCTCCCCCAGCTCGTCGCGCAGCCGGGCGCGCTCGTAGGCGTCGAGGTGGAGCCGGGCCACCTCGTACTCGTCCTTGTAGGCCATCAGCTTGAAGAGGTTGCGGGCCACGGCTTCGGCCAGCTCGCCGGAGCCGGGCGCCAGCTCCTGCTCGGCCACCTGGACGCGGCGCACGAGCCTCCGCGTAGCGGCGCGCGTAGGCGGCGCTCCCGTAGGCCACGAGCTCCGGCACGCGGATCTCCACGAGCCGGCGGAGCTCTCCGCGCGTCGCCGTCGACGGCCGAGCGTCACGAGCTCGCAGCTCGCGCCTCGGAGAGCTCCGGCGCGGGCGGCTCCGGCTCGGCCGTCGCGCGCTCGACCGCGTCGGGGTCGGCCACGACCGCGCGGCCCCATGCGAAGGCGGCGAGGTTCTTCTCCACGGCCGCGCCGTTCAGGCGGATCGCCTGCTCGAGCGCGCCGGCCGAGACCGGGAGCAGGCCGCGCTGGTACGCCGCGCCGAGCGCGAGCGTGTTGGCCATCATGTGGTCGCCGAAGAGGCGCTCGGAGAGCTGCTGAGCGTCGAGGTAGAGGTTGTGCTCGCGGCGCGTGACCGCGTCGATCCGGTCGAGCTGCCCGGCGAGCTCGGGGAAGCGCTCCTCCGGGTCGATGACCATCTTGCCCGGTGGGCACCGCGCTCGTGGACACCACCGCCACGCTGCGCGACGGGTCCGCCGTGGAGAGGTTCGAGTCGGCGCTCGCTCCCAGCAGGTCGAAGCCGAGGTACACGTCCACGCTGCCGGCGGGCGCCTTGCTCGCCGAGGCGAGCTCGCCGCGGGCGATGCGCAGGTCGGAGACCACGGGGCCGCCCTTCTGGGAGAGGCCGGTCTGGTCGAGGCCGCGCACCGACAGGCCGTCGATCAGCGCCGCCATCCCGAGCACCTGGCTCACGGTCACGACGCCGGTGCCGCCCACGCCCATCATGCGCACGCCGCACTCGCGCTCGCTCACGAGCCGCTCCGGCTCGGGCAGGCCGGCGGGCGGCGCGGGCGCCTCGCGGCGCGCCTGCTTGCCGGGGACGACGGTGAGGAACGACGGGCAGTCGCCCTCGACGCAGGAGTAGTCCTTGTTGCACGAGGCCTGGTGGATCTGCGTCTTGCGGCCGAACTCGGTCTCGACCGGCAGCACGGAGAGGCAGCTCGACTTCTTGCCGCAGTCGCCGCAGCCCTCGCAGACGCGCTCGTTGATCCAGATCCGCTCGGCCGGCTCGGGCGCCTTGCCGCGCTTGCGCTTGCGGCGCAGCTCGGCCGCGCACTCCTGGTCGTGGATCAGGACGGTCACGCCCTCGACCTCGGCCAGCTCCTGCTGGGCGGCGATCAGGTCCCCGCGCTCGCGCAGCTCCGCGATCGGCGCGAGCTCCACGCCGCGGTAGCGCTCGGGCTCCTCGGTGGTCACGATGATCCGCCGGACGCCCTCGAGCTCCAGCCAGCGCGTGAGCTCGGGCACGCTCATGCCGCCCTCCACGTTCTGGCCGCCGGTCATCGCGACCGCGCCGTTGAAGAGCAGCTTGTAGGTGATGTTCACCCCGGCGGCCACCGCCGCGCGCACGGCGAGCGAGCCCGAGTGGTGGAACGTGCCGTCGCCGATGTTCTGGACGAGGTGGCGGTCGTCGGTGAACGGCGCCATGCCGATCCACTGCGCGCCCTCGCCGCCCATCTGCGTGATGCCGGTGATCTCGCCCTTGCCCTCGGGGTTGAGCAGCACCATCGTGTGGCAGCCGATGCCGGCGCCCACGAGCGTGCCCTCGGGCGCCTTGGTCGAGCTGTTGTGCGGGCAGCCGGAGCAGAAGAACGGCGAGCGCGCCGCCATCGGGAGCGGGCGCGGGCGGCCGGCGATCTCGATCCAGCGCCGCGATGCCGGCGTCCACCGAGGGCAGCTCGACCCGGGCGCGGAGACGGGCGGCCACGGCGCGCGCCACCACGTCGGCGTCGAGGTCGAGCTCGGCGGGGAGGAGCGCCTGGTCGCGCTCGTCGCGCTTGCCGACGATGCGGGGCGCGTCCGGGGTGCCGTAGAGCGCCTCCTTGAGGGCGGTCTCCACGAACGGGCCCTTCTCCTCGACCACGAGGATCTCGTCGAGTCCGCGGGCGAAGCCGCGCACCCCGTCACGGTCGAGCGGCCAGATCATCCCCAGCTTCAGGATGCGCACGCCGGCGCGCTCGAGCTCGCGCTCGCCGAGGCCGAGCCGGCGGAGCGCGTGGAGCAGGTCGAAGTGCGCCTTGCCGGCGGTCACGATGCCGAGCCAGGCGTCCGCGGCGCCCTCGATGCGGTTCACCGCGTTCTCGCGGGCGTAGGCGAGCGCCAGCTCGGTGCGCGGCCCGAGCAGCGTGCGCTCGAGCTCCAGCGAGGCCGGGGCCAGCAGGTTGCCGTTCGGCACGTGCTCGTAGGGGCGCCCGTTCCAGATGACCTCGGGCATGACCGGGCTCACCCGCGCGGGGTGCGACGGTGGCGGTGCCCGACGCGTCGGCCACGTTCGTCACGATCTTGAATCCGGACCACAGGCCCGACGCGCGCGAGCACGCCAGCGCGTGGAGGCCGAGGTCGAGCACGTCCTGGACGTCGCCGGGCGCGAAGACCGGCATGTGCAGGCTCGCGAGCAGCGACTCCGATGCGCTCGGGATCGTCGAGGACTTCGAGCTCGGGTCGTCGCCCACGACGGCGAGCGCGCCGCCGGTGCGCGAGACGCCCACGAAGTTGCCGTGCCGCAGCGAGTCGGCCGCGCGGTCGAGCCCCGGCGCCTTGCCGTACCACATGGCCACCACGCCGTCGTAGCGCGAGCCGGGCAGCGCGCCGGCGAGCTGGCTCCCCCACGCCGAGGTGGCTCCGAGCTCCTCGTTCAGGCCGGGCACGTGGCGGACGTGATGCTCGGCGCAGATCTCGGCGCGGCGCTGGAGCTCCTGGTCGAGGCCGCCGAGCGGCGAGCCCTGGTAGCCGGACACGAGCGCGCCCGTCAGCAGTCCGCGCGCCCGGTCGGCCCGGTGCTGGTCGAGCAGCACGCGGACGAGGCCCTGGACGCCGGTGAGGAGGATGCGGCCGTCCTCGAGCAGGTACTTGTCGTCGAGGGTGACCTCGCGGCGCGGGCCCTGGCGGCGCCCGCCGACCGCGGCGCCGCGGCGGCGCTCGGCGCGCTTGCGGCCACGGCGGTCCGGTCGTTCGCGAAGTGCGTTGGGGTTCAAGCCTCTCTCCTCGGTCCCTCGGGGCGGCGGCCAGACCTTTGGCTAACGAAACTTACCATTAGCGGCACACAGAGTGCCACGCCAACATGGCGAGCCCGCCTGGACTCCCTGTCCACCACTATTGGACGGGTTGGCATTGCTGTCAAGGGGAACCCCAGCTATGGTCAAGGTCTATGACCATTTCAGCGCGTCCTCCGGTTCGCAGCTCGCTCGCACTCGCAGACGACGATCACGAGCGGATCGTGATCCGCCAGGACCCTGAGACCGGGATGCGCTTCATCGTCGCCGTGCACTCCACGGTGCTGGGGCCGGCGCTCGGGGGACTGCGGCTCAAGCGCTACCCGGGCGGCCTCAGCGAGGCGCTCGCCGACGTGATGGGGCTGGCGCGCACGATGACGCTCAAGGCCTCGGCCGCCGGGCTCGCGCTCGGTGGCGGCAAGGCCGTGATGATCGACGACGGCACGCCGGGCACGCGCGAGGCGCGCCTGGTCGAGGCGGCCGGCGTGATCGACGAGCTCGGCGGCGCCTACGTCACCGCCGAGGACATCGGCACCACCACGGCGGACATGGACCTGATGTCCGAGCACACTCCGTACGTGGTCGGCCGCTCCGTCGAGCGCGGCGGCGGCGGCGACCCCTCCCCCGTGACCGCCGAGACCGTGTTCCGCGCGATCCTCTGCGGACTGCGCGCGGCCACCGGCTCGGACGACGCGGCCGAGCGGCGCGTCGGCGTGATCGGGCTCGGCAAGGTGGGCTACGCGCTCGCCGCGCGCCTCGCCGGCGCCGGCGCCGAGGTGGTGGCCTGCGACCTCGACCCCGCCCGCGCCGAGCGCTTCGCCGCCGAGCACGGCGGCAGCGTGGCGCCGTCGGCCGAGGCGCTGCTCGCCATGGAGCTCGACGTGATCGCGCCCTGCGCGGCCGGCGGCATGATCGACGACGCGCTCGCGCGCTCGCTCGACTGCAGCGTGGTGGCCGGCGCCGCCAACAACCCGCTCGACGAGCCGCGACGTGGCCTCGACGCTCGCGCGCCGCGGGATCCTCTACGCCCCCGACTTCCTCGCCAACTGCGGCGGCCTGATCCACGTGGCGCGCGAGTGGTACGGCGAGGACGGGCCCGACGAGGCCGAGCTGGTGGACCGCGCCGAGGAGTCGCTCGAGCGCGCGATCGCCACGGCCGCCGCCGAGGACTCCACGCCGGTGGAGGTCGCCGAGCGCCAGGCACTCGAGCGGGTCGCGGCCGCACGCGCGTGAGCGCCGCTCTGCCGCTCCCTGAGCGGCTATACACTCGCTCCGGTTTGCAGAGCGAGTTCGAACCGGTCGCGACTCGCCGGACCTTCGAAGAGGCCGTCGAGCAGATCGCCGAGAAGGTCAAGTCGGGCGACCTGCACGTCGGCGACCGCCTGCCGTCCGAGCGCGAGCTCGCGGCGAGGATGCGGATCAGCCGCCCGACGCTGCGCGAGGCGATCAAGGTGCTGGCGGAGGCCGGCGTGCTCGAGGTGCGCCGGGGCCAGTCCGGCGGGATCTTCGTGGCGGCCGAGCTGATCCCGCGCGAGCTGCTGAAGAGCCGCCAGGAGATCCGCGTGAGCGAGGTCGCGGGCGTGCTCGAGGCACGCCGGCTGCTCGAGCCGCGCGTGGCGCAGCTCGCGGCGGTGCACGCCGGCGAGGAGGACTTCGCCGCGATGGCCGCCCTGATCGAGCGCAAGCGGGAGCTGGCCGCGCGCGACGACGTGCTCCGCCACGAGGACCTCTTCCTCCAGCTCGACCTCAAGTTCCACCTCGCGATGGCGCACGCCACGCGCAACTCCACCGTCGTCTCCCTGATGCGCAGCCTGTTCAAGCGGCTCGAGATCGCGCGCGACATGGCCGTGCACGCGCCGCCCGTGCCCGACTGGGTGATCGACGTGCACGAGCGCACGCTGTCGGCGATCCGAAGCGCCGACTTCCCCGCCATCGAGGCCGTGATGGACGAGCACCTCGCCCAGCTCGAGCAGATCTGGGAGCAGGAGACGGGCCGCGGCCTGGTGCGCCCGCTGCCGGACTTCCTCCAGCCGGTCGCGGAGCGCTCGCGGGCCTTGCGGGCCGGCTAGCCGCGCGGTTACGCTGGCGCCCGTGCGGAGACGGAGCTTCGCCGGACTCGCGATCGTGGTGGCCGTGCTGGCCATCGCGTGCCCGAGCGCGTCCGCACAGGCGCCGGCGCCCTGCCCGAACTCGTTCGAGGTGCTGCACTACGACCAGATCGGCGCGCTGGAGCTCACGCCGGGGCCCTACTCGATCACCGTCCTCGAACCAGGCCGAGCTGACCTGCGCCGACGCGGAGGAGCTGTTCCGCCAGTTCCTCGAGGACTACGACGGCCGGCTCGGCGGCGGCTGGCGGCTGAACGCGGCCACGAAGACGTTCGCCGCGGCGCTGCCGCCTTCCAGGTGCAGCGGACGATCGACCCGCCCGCGCCGCCGTCGAAGCGGGAGTGCCCTTCCTACTTCCGGGTGCTCCACAACGACCACATCGGGAGCCTCGCCGTCGCCAAGGGCCGCTACCGGATCGTCCTGCTCTCGGTCGGCCCGATCTCCTGCGCCCGCGCGAGCACGCTGTTCGCCGCGCTTCCTCCAGGACTACGACGGCATCCTGCCGCGGCCGTGGCTGGTCGACCCCGGCACCGGCAGCTTCTCGCGCGGGCACCGGAACGTCGGCTTCCGGATCGAGCCCTGGGCCGGGCCGGTGCCCTCGGGCAGCGCCTCCGGCACGCATCCCTCCGACGGCACGCGCTGCCCGGGGACGTTCCGCGTCGCTCCACCGCGACAGCATCGGCAGGCTCACGCTGCGGGCCGGCCCCTACATCGTCACGCGGCTCCGCGGCCGCAGCCCGTCCTGCGCGCGGGCCTCGCAGCTGCTCGCGAGCTTCCTCCAGGACTTCGAGGGCGACCTGCCGAGCCCATGGGTGCTCGAACACCCAGACCGGGACGTTCAGGCGCGGGCCCGGCGGCGGGGGCTTCCGGATCAAGCCCGCCCGAGCGCGCTAGCGTCCCGCGCCGTGAGCAAGCCTCTGCTGGTCGTCGACGCGCCGTCAATGCTGTTCCGGGCCTTCTACGCCCTGCCTGACTCGATCAAGGGCGAGGGCGGGCGGCCGGTCAACGCGCTGCTCGGCACCGCGAACCTCATCCTGCGCGAGGTCGAGGAGCACTCGCCCCGCGCGGTCGTCCTCTGCTTCGGGCCGGATGCCGCCGACTACCGGGTCGAGCTCTACGACGGCTACCACGCGGACAGGCCCGAGGTGCCGGACACGCTCGCGCCCCAGTTCGACGACGCGCGCGCGTTCTTCGAGGCCTTCGGCTGGACGGTCACGTGGTCCGACGAACCTCGAGGCCGACGACCTGCTCGGCACCTACGCCAGGCTCGAGGCGGAGGCCGGCGGCACGGTGCTCGTCATGACCGGCGACCGCGACATGTACCAGTGCGCGAGCGACCGGGTCACGGTGCTCTACGTGCGCACCGGGCGCCAGGGCGCCGAGCTGGTGGACCCGGCCGAGGTGAAGAAGCGCTACGGCGTGACGCCCGAGCAGGTGCCCGACTTCATCGCCCTGCGCGGCGACCCGTCCGACGGGATCCCGGGCGCGAAGGGCATCGGCGAGAAGACCGCGGCCGAGCTGCTCGAGTCGCCACGGCTCGCTCGAGGCGGCGATCGACGGGGCGATGCGCGAGACCCGCCCGCGCGTGCGCGCGGCCCTGCTCGAGCAGGGCGACGAGCTGCTCCGCTTCAAGGACATCGCCACGCTGCGCGACGCCGGCGTCAAGCCGCCGCCGGACTCGCCGACCGACTTCGCCTCGGCCGCCGCGGCGGCGCGCGAGCGCGGCATCAACCGGCTGGCCGAGCGGCTGGACGGGCTGGCCGGCTGAGCAGGCTGGCTAGCCGGGCTGCGCCGCGATCGATAGTCCTCGCCGTCAGGCGCACCACGCGCAGGCCGGCGAGTTGCAGGGCAAGGTCGCGCTCACGGTCCCGCTCGAAGGCCGCCCGGGTGCGGTGGTACTCGAAGCCATCGATCTCCACGACCAGGCCGTGGGCCGGCCAGTGGAAGTCCACCTCCATGCCCTCAACTGCGGCATTGACGATGGGGCTCGGGAGGCCGCCGTCCGTGCACATGTCGAGGAAGCGCCGCTCGAGCTCGGACCGCGTCCACGACGGCTCGTGCAGCGAGCCGAGCACGCGCTCGAATGCCTTCGACGCCGCGCTTTCCCCGCCGCCGTTCGCCAACGGCCCTGAGCTCGCCCAGGTCCAGCACCCTGAGCCGCTCGGCCTCCTCGAACGCCCGCTCGTAGCGCCGCGCCGGGACCACCGCGACCAGGTCGCGGAGGGTCCGGGCGACCGAGGTGACCGGGATGCCGTCGACCACGGCGCGGTCGTCGGGATGGAGTTGCTGGCGGCGGTGGATCGCGATCCCCTGGCGGTCCTGTGGCCCGCGGCCGGGAACCGTCACGTCCATGAGTCTCCTGGCGCTCGGCAGGATGCCGTGAAGCGCGGCCGCTGCCTGATGGCTCACCAGGGCGCCCGGACCGCAGGTCAGAACGGCGGCCATGAACCTGGCCTGCCGGGTCAGTCTGGCGTGGCCGACCGCGTAGACGCCGTGTTGGACGCGATGCAGGCGTCGCGTGCGGACCCGATAGCGCACGGCGTCGGCCCGATAGCCGAGGCGCCGAAGCTGCGGCGCGGAGACCACACCGTGCTGCTTCGCAGCGAGCACCGCCAGCTCTCGATCACTTCGTCCAGATTTCTGGTGCTCCTGACCAGTTTTCTGGACGTTTCCGGGCATGGCCCGAAGCTACGGCCGCGCGGCGCGCGCGTGGGCGACGAGTGTGACGTCGCCGTGACGCCTAGAAGACCGCCGCCACCGGCCGCGCCGCCGCCTCGAGGATCACGTCCTTCGGCACGTCCGGGTGGTCGATCCACCAGAGCACGAGCCCGGCCAGGCCGCTCGTCAGCAGCTCCGCGCTCGGCTCGACCTGCTCGGCCGGGATGCGCGAGCCGGCGCGGCTCGCGATGAACTCGGCGATCAGCCGGCGGGCGGTGCGGCTGACCCGGGCGCGCAGCGCACGGATCTCCTCGTCGCCCGAGTAGTCGCGGAACAGCATCAGCCAGTTGTCGCTGTTCTCGCGCACGTAGTCGAGCCAGACGGCCAGGATCTCCGCGGGCGCGACGTCCTGGAAGAACTGCGGCATGTCGTCCTCATGGCGCTGGAGCAGGGCCATGTAGAGCGCCTTCTTCGAGTCGAAGTGGCGGTACAGGATCGGCTTGGTCACGCCCGCGGCAGCCGCGACGTCGTCGAGGCGCGTGGCCGCGTAGCCGCTCGCCGCGAACAGCGGCCGCGCGGTCCGGAGGATCAGCTCGCGCCGCTCGACAGCTGGGAGACGCCGGGTCATGCCGTGCTATGTTACTCGTCAGTAACGTCGTAACGAGAGGAGCAACATGCCCGCCACGACCCACGACCCGGTCCACCGCGCCCGCTACTCGTTCGAGCCCGACGGAGAGAACCTCTGGGTCGACACCTGGATCGAGCCCGGCGGTGGGCTGCCCCCGCACTGGCACCCGAACCAGGAGGAGGTCTGGCGCGTGCTCGACGGCGAGGTGCGCTTCCAGCTCGGCGAGCGAGAAGCGGGTGATCGGCCCCGAGGACGGCGACATGATCGTGAAGCCGGGCACCAAGCACGGGATCGAGAGCGTCATGGACCGCGACGCCCACATGCGCTGCCACGTCAAGCCGGCACGCGAGCTCCAGGCCTTCCTCGAGGACAGCGCCGAGGCCGCCCGCGAGGGCCTGTTCATGAAGGGCGGCATCCCGAAGAGCCTGCGCGGCGCGCGCTGGGCGGCGCGCTTCCTCAAGCAGCACCGCGACGACGTGGTGATGACGTTCCCGCCGCGGCCGGTGCAGTCGGCGATGATCGCCTTGCTTGCACGCTAGACCTTTGCGCCCTCACCGGATTAGAGTTCCTGTGTGGGGGCAGGGGAAGGACCCATCCGGGCGGCCGAGGTCATCGGTGCGCTGTCGATCGCTACCGATCTGGGTACAGGCCAGCCGCTCGAGCACGCGATGCGCTCGGCCGTGCTCGCCGTCCGTATCGGCGAGCTTGCCGGTGCGTCAGCCGAGGAGCTGGCGGACACCTACTACGTCGCGCTCCTCCACGCCTCCGGCTGCACCTCCAACGGGCACGAGGCCGCCCAGCTCTTCGGGGACGACATCGCGCACAGGGCCGCCTTCTACCTCGTGGACCCGACCAACCCCGCCGAGGTCCTCGAGTTCTACAGATCGAATGTCGGGCTGGGGCGTCCCCCGGAGGTGCGCTCGAAGATGGTCGAGGCCGCGATCGCCAGCGCCGCCCCGCGGGCCCAGGAGGCGTTCGCGACGATGTGCGAGGTGGCGCAGCGGTTCGCGGGCTGGCTCGGCCTGCGCTCGGAGATCCAGGACGCGCTCGAGTTCGTCTTCGCCCGCTGGGACGGGCGCGGCTTCCCGGACGTGGCCGGCGACGAGATCCCGCTGCCGATGCGCCTCCTGCACGTGGCGCGGGACGCCTCGCTGTTCCTGTCCGCCGGCGGCATCGAGGAGGCACGCGCGGTCGTGGAGAGCCGGTCGGGCGCGGCCTACGAGCCCCGGCTCGCCGAGCTCGCCGCGCGGAACCTCGACGACCTGCTCGCCGAGCTCGACGACACGCGCATGTGGGAGATCGCGCTCGAGTGCGAGCCCGCGCCGCTGATCTGGCTCTCGGGCGACCGGATCGACGCCGCGTTCGGCACGATCGCCGCGATAACCGGGCTCAAGTCCCCGTGGCTGCGTGAGCACTCCACCGGAGTGGCCGAGCTCGCCGAGGCCGCCGCCTGGCGCTGCGGGCTCCCGGCCGAATCCGTGACCGACCTCCGGCGGGCCGCGCTCGCCCACGACCTCGGCCGCGTCGGGTGTCTCGAACGCGATCTGGGAGAAGCCGGGCCCGCTCGGGTTCGGCGAGTGGGAGCGCGTGCGACTGCACGCGCACTACACGGAGCGCGCCTTCGCCCAGTCGCCGGCGCTCGCTCCGGTCGGGCGCCTGGCGGGCTCGCACCACGAGCGGCTCGACGGGTCCGGCTACCACCGCGGCAGCAGGGGGCCGGACCTCGACCGGTCCGCCCGCATCCTGGCCGCCGCCGACTGCTACACGGCCATGCGCGAGGCCCGGCCGCACAGGGCCGCGCTCGATGCCGCGGAGACGGAGACCGCGCTCCTGCGCGAGGCACAGGAGGGACGACTCGACTCCGAGGCCGTGGACGCGGTCCTCGGCGCCGCGGGACACCGCGTCTCGACGCCGCCGCGCCAGCTGCCGGCGGGCCTGACGCCGCGCGAGCTCGACGTGCTCCTCGCCCTCGTGGGCGGCGCGTCGAACCAGGGGATCGGCGAGGGACTCGGCATCTCGGCCAAGACCGTCGGGCATCACGTCCAGCACATCTACGCGAAGGCGGGCGTCCGCAGCCGGGCCGCGGCGACGCTCTGGGCCTTCGAGCAGGACCTCGTTCACACCGCATAGGGCGTTCGCCCGATGCGGCCCCGTGGGGCGGCGCAGATACTCGCCCCACATCGGCGCCGAGCGGCGGCGCCGGACTCGCAGAAGGAGGCAACGATGATCCTGGCAACCACGACGGTCGAGGAGTACGACCGCTTCCTGAGCATCTTCTCGACGAAGGGCGCCGACAAGCGGCGCGAGCACGGGTCCAGGGGCGCGCAGGTGTTCCGCGACCCCAACCAGGACGACCGCGTCTGGGTGCTCTTCGACTGGGACGCCGACGGCTGGCAGAGCTTCGTGTCCGATCCGGAGGTCCCGCCGATCATGAAGGAAGCCGGGCACAAGGGCCCGCCGCAGGTGGCCGAGGTCGGCCCGAGCTACGACGCGTGATGGGCCCCGTCAAGGTCGGCGTGATCGCCGAGGAGACGGGCCCGCTGTCGTTCATGGGCATCGCGGACGCCAACGTCGCGAAGATGGTCGTCGACGAGATCAACGCCGGCGGCGGCCTTCTGGGAGAGCAGATCGAGCTGATCGTCGAGGACGGCGAGACGACCGACGACGTGGCCGAGGCCCGCGCCGCCAAGCTCGTCCAGGAGGATCACGTCGATGTGATCTTCGGCGGCATCTTCAGCTCGACCCGGCAGGCGATCAAGCGTGCCGCGGTCGAGGCGGGGAAGACGCTCTACATCTACCCCGAGCAGTACGAGGGGCAGGAGTCCGATCCGCTCATCTTCTGCACCGGCCCGGTGCCGGCGCAGCAGGTCGAGCCGATCATCCCGTGGCTGATGGACGAGACGGGGGCGAAGAAGTTCGCCCTGCCGTCGGCCGACTACATCTGGCCCCGGATCATGAACGAGAAGGTCCGCGAGATCGTCACCGCGCGCGGCGGCGAGATCGTCGAGGAGGACTACTACCCCCTCGATCACGAGGACTACGGCGAGACGGTCGAGAAGATCATGTCCGGCGGCGCCGAGGTGGTCTTCAACACGATCGTCCCGCCAGGGGTGGTGCCGTTCTTCCAGCAGCTGCACGACGCGGGCTTCACGAAGCGCGGCGGGCACCTCGTCTGCACGTACTTCGACGAGTCCTGCCTGGGCCTGGTGCCGCCCGAGCAGGTCGAGGGGCTCTACAGCTGCCTCGACTACTACCAGGACGTGGACGACCCGTTCAGCAAGGAGCTGCTCGACCGCTACAACCGGCTCTACCCGGGCAGCGCCCTGTTCACCGGCGGAGGCGCGTGCTCAGGCATGTACCGGGGCATGAGGCTCTGGGAGGCCGCGGTCAGGGAGGCGGGCTCGCTCGACCAGGACGCCGTGGTCGGCGCGCTGGACCACGCGAAGATCGCCGTGGGGCCGGGTGGCCCGGCGGAGATGGTGCCCGGCCAGCATCACGTGCGGATGAACATGTTCATCGCACAGGTGCGCGACGGCGCGATCGGGATCGTGAAGCCCCTGGGCGTCGTCGACCCCGACGAGCCGATCGTCGAGGCGCCCCGACTCGCGGGGGCCGACTGAGCTACTGGTCCGGCGGCGCGTAGCGGGAGTGCAGCATCAGCGCATTCCCGTCCGGGTCGGCGAAGAAGGCCATATGACAGACCCCTGTGTCGACGATGTCGCCGAAGAAGCTCACGCCACGCTCCTCGAGGGCCGCGCGTGCGCCGGCGACGTCGTCGACGTGCAGGGCGATCGGGTTCGCGTTCGGCTTGAGCTCGCCGATGCCCATCTTCACCGGGTCCATGATGTTGAGCGTGACCGTGCCGGGCTCGAACTCGGCGAAGTTGCGCTCGGGCCTGTACTTCGAGCGCCGCAGGCCCACCGCGGACTCGTAGAACTCCACGGCCCGGGCCAGGTCCGAGGTCGGGATCGAGACGAAGTCCACACCGCTGATCGCAGTCACGCGCCGGATCCTAGCCCGTAGGATCGCGCTCCCATCCATCGCACTCAGGAGGTCGCCGTGCCCCAGGCCATCGCATTTGCCGCCCCGCTTCTCCCCGGCAAGACCGACGCGGACCGCGAGGCGCTCGCGTCGTTCGGGAACGGGGACCGCAAGGCCGACCACGAGGCGTCGCGTAAGCGCGCCGGCATCACGCGCGAGTCCGTGTGGATCCAGAGCACGCCGAACGGCGACGTTGCGGTCGTGCTCATCGAGGCCGACGACATCGCCGCCGCGATGGGCGCGCTGGCCACCTCCGACGACCCGTTCGACGCCTGGTTCCGCGACCACATCAAGGACGTCCACGGCATGGACCTGGCCGAGGAGTCCCCGCCGCCGGACCAGGTGCTCGACTACCGCGCCTGATCGCGGGGGCAGATTCCGGGCGCCTACGAGGCCTTCGAGCTCGCCCCGCAGGAGTGGGTCGACGGCGCGACACGATCCGTGATGCTCGGGCGCGTGACGATTCGTCTGGACGGCCGCGAGTCCAGCCAGAGCTTGGCCCAGGTCTGGAAGTTCCAGGACGGCATGGTCACGCGCTTCGAGTCCTTCCAGGACACGCTGGCCACGGCGCGCGTCCTGGGCACGGTCGCCTGAACGCCGAAAGCCGCTCTACCGAGCGGCTCGAGTGCCGAGCTGACGACGAACGTGTGTGGGACGTCGCGCGGGCCGAAGACGAACGCCGCCGGCGCGGGCGACGACTGTCTGACCGTCAACCCAGATCGTCAGCTCGCCCTCCAAGACGTAGAACCACTCGTCCTCGTGGTGGTGGACGTGCAGCGGCGAGCCGCTGCCGCGCGGCGCGAGCTGCTCGGTCACGCATCACCGCCCGCCGGTCGCGTCGCCGTCTGCCTTGATAGTCGTCGAGCCCGCCGAAGAACCAGAGGTGCTCGCCTGCGCCGGGCCGTGGGATGAGCGCAAGCGATCTGGTGTGAGGCGGTGAGTCGGCATGACGTGCAAGCCTGGCGGCCACGCGCGCCGCGACGGCCATCCCCCGCACACGGGGATCTTTCTTGCCGCACGAGGTGGAGAGACTGGCGGCATGCCGACGACTGGTCGATCGACCGGCTCGTCGACGAGATCGACTCTCTCGGCGCCAGGGGGCTGCCTCGCAAGGAGTTCTTCGCCGAGCTCTCCACGGCTCCGCAAGGTCATCGACAACGACGCGAGCTGCTGGCACACCTGGACCCGCACACGCGTTTGATGACCAGCGACGACCCAGCCGAGCTGATCGGGCACGGGATCTTCGCGCCGGATGAGGCGCCGGCGGCCGGTGAGCTGCTGGTCCGCAGCGAGTACATCGATCGAGGACGTCAACACCTTCGCCGGCCTCGCCGCACGGCGGGTCCCGGTCGGGAGCCTCGACCACGCCACGCGCGGGCAACCCGGAGAGCAGCGCGCGCTACCGCGACTCTGCTGCCGGCGGACATCCCGCACGAGCTCCGTGCGGCATTCGTCATCCGCGGCCGCGTGTGGGGCGCGGTGCACATCGCCCGCCGTGCCGCCAGCGGGCCGTTCCAGCCGCATGACGTCGACGCGCTCGCCGCCGTCACGGGTGCGATCGCCGGGGGATCCGCGCCTCGCTGCGCTTCGACGCGGCGCGCCGCGTCACCGGTATCGAGGCGCCAGGACTCGTCGTCCTCGGCCCCGGGGACGACGTCGAGCTCATCACGCCGCCGGCACGGGAACTGCTCGCCGCGATCAGCGCCGGCGGCCAGGCCTACGCCGAGAATGCGGTCCCCGCGTCCGTGCTCGCGCTGGCAGCCTTCGTCCGCGACGCACCCAGGCCGCCCAGAGCGGGTCCAACGTCGTCACGGTTCCCGCGGATGACGGCTGGGTGACACTTCACGCGTCTTTGCCCGGCAGCGCGGGCGACGGCCGCGTCGCGATCGTCATCGAGCGGGCCAGCGCGGCGCGCTCGGCGACCGTCCGGCTCGAGGCGTTCGGCGCGACCGCGCGGGAGCGCGAGGTCGCCACGCTGCTGGCCCGCGGGCTGTCAAGGGCGGAGATCGCCGAGGCGCTCGTCCTATCGCCGCACACCGTCGAGGACCACGTCAAGAACCTCTACGACAAGGTTGGTGTCGCGTCGCGCCAGGAGCTCGTCGCCCGCGTCTTTCTCGACGAGTACCTCCCCGACGTGGCGCAGCAGACACCGCTCACCTCGCGCGGGCGCTTCGATCGCGTATGACCTGAGCAAGGGAAGAGTGGAGACGGTGGGAATCGAACCCACGTCCGCGGGCGCGTTAGAGGCAGCTTCTACGAGCGTAGCCGGCTCTCTGATCTCGCCTCCCGGTCGCCGTGCCGGCGGGGTTGCGGGGGGCCAGCCCTCTTGATGTCCCCGCCGCGTCGAGGGCAATCGCGGCAGGTGAGCCCGTTGTCTTATGCCGGGTCCTCCGCCACGGAGCCGAGCGGAGGCCGACAGCTCATCAGCCTAGGTTTAGCTAGGCAGCGAGCGCGAACTCGTGATTACGATCCGCACTTATGGTTTTCCCGGTGGTTTAACGAGGCCTACCGGGGACCTCGACTCGCAACTACCTCCACGGAACGTCCACGTCGAAGCCTGTCGTCCCCTGGAAGCTGCCCTACAAGGGTACTAGGGGTTTCCGGAGCGGTCCCCTAGGGACCATTCCGAATTGGCAGCCCGCCCGTCTGGCGGCAGTCTCGTGGACATGGAAACGAACCAGAACGAGAACAGCCCCCGCAAGCTCCTGAGGTCCCGCGACGACCGCGTCATCGGCGGCGTGGCGGGCGGCCTCGGCCGCTACTTCGACCTCGACCCGATCCTGTTCCGCATTGGCTTCGTGGCGCTCGCCTTCCTCGGCGGCGCCGGGATCCTCCTCTACCTGGCCGGCCTCCTGCTGGTGCCGAGCGAGACCGGCCCGGGCGAGGCTCCCCCGCCCGCGGCCAACCGCTCCGTCCTCGCGATCGTGGGTGTGGTGGCGCTGCTGGTCGTCGCCTGGCCCTTTCTTATCGGCGGCGGCATCTTCGTCGCAGCCGTGCTCGTCCCCCTCTCGGCCCTGGCTATCGCAGGTGTTCTCGTATGGTGGCTCGTCTCGGGAGAGGGACCGAGCGGAGAGCCGCGCGACATCGCGCTGCGAGCAGCGCTCGGAGTCGGGATCCTCATCCTCTCCGGAGCCCTCGCGATCGGAGGCGCCGTCGCCGCGGCCGCGGGCGGGAGCACGATCGTCGCCGTGATCCTGATCGTGGCCGGCGTGGCGCTGGTGGCCGGCGCGTTCGTCAAGCCGGTCCGCTGGCTGATCCTGCCCGCCCTCCTGCTGGGCCTGTCGGCGGGCGGCGTGTCGGCCGCCGGAGTGTCCTCGGGCGGCGGCGTGGGCGAGCGCCACTACCGCCCCGCCTCGGTGAGCGACCTGCGCGACCACTACGAGCTCGGGCTCGGCCAGCTCGACCTCGACCTGCGCGACCTCGACCTGCCGCCGGGCGACACGCCGCTCGAAGTCGATCTCGGCATCGGCGACCTCCGGATCGCCGTGCCCGACGACGTGTGCGTGGCCAGCAAGGTCGAGATCGGCGCCGGCGAGGCGCGCGTGCTCGGCCGCGTGAACGACGGCGTGGACGTGAGCTACGAGGAGCGTCCCGAGGCCCCGCCGTCGGTGAGCCGCCTCCTGATCGACGCCGAGATCGGCCTCGGGGCGATCGAGGTGCGCGACGCCAGCGACGTGCCGTTCGGGTTCAACGACTTCGACCGCGACTTCGACCGCGGGTTCGGCCGCGACTTCGACGAGCCCGGCCGCGACTCGAACGCGAACGCGGCCTGCCGCAGTGACGCCGATGCCGGCTAGGCGCACGCCCGACCTCCCGTCGATCGTGGCCGGGCTGGCGGTCGTCCTGATCGGGCTCCTGATCCTGCTCGACGAGGACGGCTCGATCGACCTGAGCTTCGCCGTCTTCGCCCCGGTCGCCTGCGCGGCGGCCGGGGCGGTGCTCCTCGCGGCCGGCCTCAGCCGCCGCCAGTGAGCGCTGGCAAGATGACTGCGCCATGACGAGCATCGCCAGCGACGCCCGTCCGCGCCTGCGCCGCGACCGCTCCCGCGGCTGGATCGCCGGCGTGGCCGCCGGCCTTGCGCGCCGCTACGGGATCGACGTGACGCTCGTGCGGCTCGGCTTCGTGGTGGCCACCGCCGCGGGCGGCGCCGGCATCGCGCTCTACCTGCTGGCCTGGCTCGTGGTGCCGGCCGGCGACGCGCCGTCCGCCGGCGCGCGCGGGCCCTCGGGCGCACGTGCCTCCGTGGAGGTGGCGCTCGGCAGCGGTCTCCTGCTGCTGAGCGCGCTGCTCACCTTCCGCGCGCTCGGGATCTGGTTCTCGGACGCGATCGTGTGGCCGGTCGTGCTGATCGCGACCGGCGGCGTGCTGATCTGGCGTCAGTCGACCGTGGGCGCGAAGCCGCCGCCGGAGCGCCCCGAGCCGCCGCCCGAGCCCGCCGAGGTGGCCAAGACCGCCGCCGTGGCGGCGTCGCGGACCGGCATCGGCATCGCGCTCGTGATCGCCGCGGGCATCGCCTTCCTCCAGGCCACCGGCGCGCTCAGCGCGGCCCGCGACGTGCTGCTCGCCGTCTTCGCCGTGCTCGTGGTGATCTGCGTGATCCTCGCCCCCTGGATCATCCGCCTCGTGCGCTCGCTCGCGAGCGAGCGCTCCGAGCGCATCCGCTCCCAGGAGCGCGCCGAGGTGGCGGCCCACC
Organism: uncultured Thermoleophilaceae bacterium; assembly: GCA_963768465.1. Classification (GTDB taxonomy): domain Bacteria; phylum Actinomycetota; class Thermoleophilia; order Solirubrobacterales; family Thermoleophilaceae; genus JACVRW01. Next base: position 49,550 of record CAVYIA010000009.1, read on the forward strand.
TGCACGACTCGGTGCTCCAGACGCTCGCGATGGTGCAGCGGCGCTCCGACGACCCGCGCGAGGTGGCCTCGCTCGCACGCCGCCAGGAGCGCGAGCTGCGCGCCTGGCTCGCCGGCCGCCCCGCGCCCGGGCAGGCGGCCAGCCTCGGCGCGGCGCTCGAGGCGGCCGCCGCCGACGTGGAGGAGCACCACGGCGTGCCGGTCGAGGTCGTGGCCGTCGGCGACGTGCCGCTCGATCCCGGCTCGGAGGCGGTCCTGGCGGCCGCGCGCGAGGCGATGACCAACGCCGCGAAGTTCGGCGGCGGCTCGACGGTCGACGTGTTCGCCGAGGTGTCGCCGGAGCGCATCGACGTGTTCGTCCGCGACCGCGGCCCGGGCTTCGACCCCGCCGCCGTCCCGTCCGACCGGCGCGGGGTCAGCGAGTCGATCGTCGGGCGGATGCGCCGCCACGGCGGGCGCGCCACGATCTCGAGCGCGCCCGGGTCGGGCACCGAGGTGGAGCTGGTCCTGGAGCGATGACCGAGCCGCGCGTCCTGATCGTCGACGACCACCAGCTGTTCCGCGCCGGAGTCCGCGCCGAGCTCGAGCCGCTGCTCCAGATCGCGGGCGAGGCCGACGGCGTGGCCGAGGCGGCGGCGTGCATCGCGTCGCTCGAGCCCGACGTGGTGGTGCTCGACGTGCACATGCCCGACGGCGGCGGCGTGGAGGTGATCCGGCGGGCGGCCGAGGCCGGGGGCCCGACGCCGGTGTTCCTCGCCCTCTCGGTCTCCGACGACCCCGAGGACGTGATCGCGGTGATCCGCGCCGGCGCGCGCGGGTACGTGACCAAGAGCATCTCCGGGCCCGACCTGGCGGACGCCGTGCGCCGCGTGCACGGCGGCGACGCCGTGTTCTCGCCGCGGCTCGCGGGCTTCGTGCTCGACGCCTTCGCCGGACCGGCGCCGCAGGCCGACAGCGAGCTCGACGCCCTGACGCCGCGCGAGCAGGAGGTGCTGCGCCACATCGCGCGCGGCTACATGTACAAGGAGATCGCGCTGCGGCTGGACATCTCGCCGAAGACGGTCGAGGCGCACGTGTCCTCGGTGCTGCGCAAGCTCCAGCTCTCGAGCCGCCACGAGCTCTCGCGCTGGGCGGCCGAGCGGCGGCTCGACTAGCCGCCGCGCTCAGATCTCGGCGGGGAGCGCCTCGCCCTCGTGGACCTTGAACTCGCCCGAGGGGTCGGCGTGGGCTGCCAGCGCGCGCATGAGCGCACTCGCCTTGAGCAGCATCTCCTGGTACTCGGCCTCGGCGTCCGACTGCATCACGATCGCGCCGCCGGCGCCGATCGTGGTGGTCTCGCCGTCCATGACGATCGTGCGGATCACGATGTTGAGGTCGCAGCCGCCGCTGAGCCCGAGGTAGCCGATCGCGCCGGAGTAGACGCCGCGCGGCTCGTGCTCGAGCTCGTCGATGATCTCCATCGTCCGCTTCTTCGGGGCGCCGGTCATCGACCCGCCCGGGAAGCAGGCCCGGATCCCGTCCGGCGGCTCCACGTCCTCGCGCAGCTGGCCGCGGACCGTCGAGACCATCTGGTGGACCGTCTTGTAGGACTCGATCGCCATCAGGTGCGGCACGTGCACCGTGCCCACGTCGCAGACGACGCCGAGGTCGTTGCGCAGCAGGTCGGTGATCATCAGGTTCTCGGCGCGGGTCTTCTCGTCGGTCCGCAGCTCCTCGGCCAGGCGCAGGTCCTCGGCCCGGTCCTCGCCGCGCGGGCAGGTGCCCTTGATCGGCTTGGCCTCCATCCAGCGGTCGCGGCCGACCGAGAGGAAGCGCTCGGGCGACGAGCTCACGCACCGTGGCGTCGCCGAAGCGCAGGTAGGACGAGAACGGCGCCGGGTTGATGTGGCGCAGCGTGCGGTAGAGCGGCAGCGGCTCGGGCGAGATGTCGGTGTGGATCTTGTTGGTGAGGCAGACCTCGTAGCTGTCGCCCTCGGTGAGGTAGTCCTTGATCCGCTGGATGTCGTCGAGGTACTGCTGGTGCGAGCGGCTCAGGCGGAACTCGGCGGGCGAGCCGCCGGCGGTGATCGCCTCGAGGTCCACCGGCTCGAGCGGCGGCAGCGACTCGAGGCGGGCGGCGGTCTCGCGGATCCAGCGCCGGCCCTCGTCCTCGCTCGTGGGCTCGGTCACGCAGAGCAGGTAGGTGGTCTTCTCGTAGTGGTCGAACGCGATCAGCCGGTCGGCGAACACGAAGGCCGCGTCGGGCAGCGAGGACTCGAAGGCGTTGTCGCCCTCGCAGTCGGCCTTCAGCTCGTAGCCGAAGTAGCCCACGAAGCCGCAGTTGAAGTCGAACGGCAGGTCGTCGGACTGGTAGCGCAGCCGCTTCAGCTCGCGGCTGAGGTAGTCGAAGATCGACTCCTCGTGCTCCTCGCTCGAGAGGCCGCGGGCGACCTTCACCTTGCCGGTGGTCACGTCCGAGGTCACGACCGAGCTGAGCGGGCCGCCGCTGGCGCCCATGAACGAGAAGCGCGAGCGCTCGTCGACCATCGAGCTGTCGAGCCAGAAGGCGTAGCGGTGGTCGCCGTAGAGGTCCACGAAGACCTGCTCGGTGTCGTAGAGGCGGTCGATGCGCTCGACCTGCAGGCGCAGGCGCGGGCGCTGCGGCGGCGACCACTTCTTGCCGTCGCCGTTGCTGGCCGGCTGCGTGAGCGGCGTGCGCTTGCCGCCGGTCACGCCGGCGGTCAGGTCGCGGAAGTTGGCGAGCAGGCGGCGGCCCCAGTCGGTGCAGATCGACTCGGGGTGGAACTGGACGCCCCAGACCGGCCGCTTGCGGTGGGCGGCTCCCATGACCACGCCGTCGGCGGTCCAGGCGATCGCCTCGAGGTCCTCGGGCAGCGGCTCCGTGATGCAGAGCGAGTGGTAGCGGACCACCGTGAAGCCCTGGGGGATCTCGGCGAAGAGCGGCGAGTCGTCGTGGTAGACGGCGCTCATCCGGCCGTGCATCACCTCGGGCGCGTGCACCACCGGCGCGCCGGCGCTGTGGCCGATCCCCTGGTGGCCGAGGCAGACGCCCAGCAGCGGCACCTCGGACTCGCGGATCGCGTCGGCGCAGATGCCGAAGTCCTTGGGATCGTCGGGCCGGCCGGGGCCGGGCGAGATCACGACGTTGTCGAAGTCGCCCCCCGCCAGCTCGCTCCAGGAGGCGCCGTCGTTGCGCACGACGGTCGGCTCCTCGCCGTTCGCCTCCGCGATCAGCTGGAAGAGGTTGTACGTGAACGAGTCGTAGTTGTCGATCAGCAGCGTCTTCACTGCGTCTGGCTCCCGGCGGTCGACGATCAGGTCACCGGGCGGCGGTCGGCCCCGGCGAGAATTCCAGAGTAGAGCCGATCATCGGCCCCGGCCTCGGTGCGCAGCCGGCCGAGCCGGCGCCCGCAAGCTCTAGATCAGGTACTTGCGCAGGATCTTCCCGAGAGGGCTCTTCGGGATCTCCTCGCGGAACTCCACGACCTGCGGCACCTTGAAGTTCGCGAGCCGCTCCTGGCAGAACGTGATCAGCTCGCGCTCCTCGACCGTGTCGCTCGGAACCACCACGGCCTTCACGACCTCCTCGCCGGCGACCTTGCCCGGCACGCCCACCACCACGGCCTCGCCGACCTTCGGGTGGGCGCCCACCACGTCCTCCACCTCGATCGGGTCGACCTTGTAGCCGCCCACCTCGATCAGCAGCTTCTTGCGGCCGGTGATCGTGAGCCGGCCGGCGTCGTCGAGCTGGCCGAGGTCGCCGGTGATGAAGAAGCCCTCGCGGAAGACCTGGCTGTTCAGCTCGGGCATGTCCGCGTAGCCGCTCGTCAGGCCGGGCGAGCGCACCGCCACCTCGCCGATGCTGCCGGTGGGCACCGACTCGCCGTCCTCGTCCTCGATGCGCACCTCCACGCCGTCCACCGGCTGCCCGACCGACTCGAAGCTGGCGTCCGGGTCGTCGTCCATGTTCGCGGTGAGCGTGCCCGCCTCGGTGCAGCCGTAGAGCTGGCGGACGGGCACCCCGAACTTGTCGAGGAAGGCGTCGAAGAACGGGCGCGGCAGCGCGGTGCCGGCGGAGAAGGCCAGCCGGACGGACGAGAGGTCGGCGGCCGCCGGCGCCTCTGCCATCAGGCGGAAGTTGAACGGCACGCCCGGGAAGATCGTGCACTTCTCCTGCTCCAGCAGCTCGAGCGCGCGCTGGCGCCGCAGCAGGAACGGGTTGGGGTCCTCGAGGAGCACCAGCGTGGCGCCGGTGCTGGCCGCGGCGAACATGGCGCAGCCCATCCCGTAGGTGTGGAAGAGCGGGATCGCGCAGAAGATGCTGTCCTCGGGGCCGATGCCGAGCGTGGGGTAGTACGCCGACTCGCCGGTGCACTGGCCGTGGGTGCGGGCCACGCGCTTCGGCCGGCCCGTGGAGCCCGAGGAGAACTGGTAGACGAGCGACTCGTCCGGGCGAGCGCGGCTCGAGCTTCTTCGGCTCCGCCTCCATCAGGGCCTCGAGCGTGAGCGCCTGCCCGTGCGCGGAGCTGGTGGTGATCACCTGGGCGGGCTGCTCCCAGCCGGCCACGATCCGCTCGCAGACGCCGGCGCGTGCGCTCGTCGCTGATCACGGCGCGCACCTGGCACTGGCGGAAGTAGAAGTCGAGCTCGTCCTGCTTGAACGCCGGGTTCACCGGCACGACCACGGCGCCCAGGCCGGTGATCGCGAAGTACCCGGCCACGAACGACGGGTCGTTCGGCAGCAGCAGCGCCACGGCGTCGCCGGGGCCGATCCCCTGCGCGGCGAGGCCGGCGGCGAGGCGCTCCATGCGCTCGACCAGGTCGGCGTGCGTGACGCGCTCGTCGCGGTAGACGATCGCGATCTCCTCCGGGCGCGAGGAGGCGTTCTCGTAGAGAAGCTCGGTCAGCATGTCGAGGCGCTAGCCCCGGCCGTCCTGCTTGCGCGCGACGAACTCGTCGATGCGGGCGACGCTCTCGAAGTTCTCCGGCGTGAGGTCCTCGTCCCGAACCGAGATGCCGTAGCGCTCCTCCAGGAACGCGACCAGCTCCATCACGCCGTGGGAGTCCACGATGCCCTTTGCGAGCAGGTTGTCGCCGGGATCGATGCCCGTGATCCCGCGCCCCTGCGAGAGCTCGCTGAGGATGAACTGCTCGACGTCTGCCGTGACGCTCATTGCCTACACCGTAACGCCCGACTCGCGGGATTGCCTCTCGAGCGACTCCGACTCTGCACCGACGGGTAGGCGACGGCCCAGCGCCCGGCTGGAGGCCACCCTGCGGACCGGCTCGTAGCCGCACATGCTGTACAGCCAGCGCGCCGGCTTGTTGTCCGCCACCACGTAGCCCCAGAGCGTCTCGTAGCCGCTGTCGCGCAGCCGCTTCTCCACCTTGTGGAGGAACTCGACCGAGTTGCCGCCGCCGCGGTGCTCCTCGAGCAGGAAGAAGTCGAAGCCGTAGACGGCGCGGTCGTCGAGGTCGATCTCGAGCCCGTAGCGCTCGATGTCGCGGTGCCGGGGCTCGATCCGGCGGTCCACCCACCAGTAGTAGCCCACCAGCTCGCCGCCGACGTAGCCGGCGTACCCGCGGTAGCCGCTGCCCACGTCGGACACGGCGCGGCCGTTGGCCTTGGAGTCGCAGCGCCGGCTGTTGAACTCGAACAGCGCCGGCAGGTCGCTCGCCTCGAGCTCCTCGATCCGCAGCGACTCGGAGAACTCCATCTCCGTGATCGAGCGCAGGTCCTTGCGCAGCACCACGATCTCCTCGTGCGAGTAGAGGATCCCCCGCACGCGTCCGGCGAGCTTGCGGAGCAGCTCGCGCAGGCCGTGGCGGCGGTAGAGGCAGCGCAGGTCGGCGAAAGTGGCCGCGAACGGGCCCTGGTCTGGCGATGGAAGCAATTCTGCGGTCATGGGCCTGTCACCCTGCGGGGAACGCGCAGGACGCCGACTCTAGAGACTGTGAACGCAACCACCGTGACCACGGATCACCACCTTGTGAAGATCGACACTCCGCTCCCGGAGCCTGAGCGCGGGGTCTTCGAGACCATGCTCGTGCTGACCGGGAAGCCGGTGGAGCTGGACCCGCACCTGGCCCGCATGGAGGCGAGCCTCTCCGAGCTATACGGACTGAAACTGCCGCCGGATGCACGCGAGCTGGTGTTCGCGGCCGCGGCCGACACGGAGCTGGGCCGCCTGCGGCTGGACGTCTCGCCGCAGGACGGGAACGGCGTGCGGGTGGCCGACGTGGACCCGGCGCTCGTGTTCCCGCCGTTCGGGGCGGGGCTCGAGCTCCGGCCCGTGGAGGTGCCGGGCTGGAACGGGGCGCACAAGTGGGCGGACCGCCGCCTGCTCGAGCGCGCCGATGCCGAGGCCGGCGGCGACGGGCCGCTGCTGGTGGAAGCCGGGGACGTGCTCGAGACCTCGCGCGGGAGCCTGTTCGCGGCGTTCGGCGGGGCGCTCGTGACCCCGCCGCTCGACGGGCGCATCCTCCCGGGCGTGACCCGGGCGCTGGCGATCGAGGTGGCGCGGGCCGAGGGCATCGAGGTGCGCGAGGAGCCGCTGCCGCTCGAGCGCCTCGGCGACGCCGACGAGCTGTTCGCCACCGGCGCCGTGCGCGGAGTGGAGCCGGTGCGGGCGGTCTACGGGGTGCGCGACTGGCTCGAAGGCTCGATCACACCGCGCGTGGCGGCCGCGCTGCGCGCCCGCTGGTTCGACTGAGCCGGCTGACTGTGCTACGACTGGGTGCGATCGCGGCACGTCGCACCGTTGCGCGCCGACTCGCCGGCGGCACGCCCGGCGGGGCGTAGCGGTGGTGCAGCATCAGCGCGTTGCCGTCCGGGTCGGTGAAGTAGGCCATGTGGCAGACGCCGCTGTCGAGCGTGTCGGCCTCGAACTTGATCCCCTTGCCCTCCAGCTCGGCGCGCGCCGCCTCCACGTCGTCCACGTGCAGGGCGATCGGGTGCGAGTGGCGGTCGAAGCTGAGCCCGAACGCGTCCGACTGCATCACGGCGAGCGTCAGCGAGCCGGTCTCGAACTCCTGGGCGGGCATGCTGCCCCACTGCTTCGAGCGCTCCAGCCCGAGCACGTCGCCGTAGAACTCCCTCGCCTTCTCGAAGTCCTGGGTGGGCACGCAGATGAAGTCGACGCCGGTGATTTTCATGAGCGCGCGAAGCTACTACTAGCGCTCGCTGAGCGCCCGGTCGATCTCGCGGCGCTGGTCGCGCTCCTTGATCGAGCGGCGCTTGTCGTGCACGTCCTTGCCGCGGGCGAGCGCGATCTCGACCTTGGCGTTGCGGCCGACGAAGTACACGCGCGTGGGGATGATCGTGAGCCCGCGCTCGGCGCTCTTGCCGATCAGCCGCTCGATCTCGCGCCGGTGCATCAGCAGCTTGCGCGGGCGCTCCGGCTCGTGGTTCTCGCGGGCGGCGGGCGCGTAGGGGGCCACGTGCATGTTGCGCAGCCAGACCTCGTCGTCACGCACCTCGGCGTACGCGTCCTTCAGCTGGACGGCGCCGTTGCGCATCGACTTGACCTCGGAGCCCTGGAGCTCCATGCCGCACTCGAACTTCTCGAGCAGGTGGTAGCGGAAGCTCGCCGAGCGATTGGTGGCCACGTCGCCCGGGGCCGCCTTGCGCTTGCCCTTCTTGGCCATCCGAGCCTCAGCGCCCGGTGTACTTGAGCTTCTTGAGCCAGCGATCGACCTGGCCGACGAAGGCCGCGTCCACGTCGCCGCGGCTCACGGCCGCGCGCAGCACGGCGCGCGCGCCCTTGCGCTGCCCGAGGCGGTAGCGGTCGGCCGCGTAGGCGGCCAGCACGCCGCGCAGGTTGATGCCCGCCCGGTTGCGCTGGCGCTTGTAGAGCCGGTACGCGCTCGTGGCGTCCTTGCGGAGCAGGCGCCGGTGCGTCTTCGTCACGTCGGCGAGGGCGCCTTCGCGGAACTCGAAGATCTGGATCGGCAGGTACGACTCCGCGTAGCTCGCGAAGCGGTAGGCGAAGCGCGCGTCCCTGCTGCGCAGCTCGGAGCCCGCCAGCCGGTAGCCGGCGTCCTTCCAGTCCCGGCGGAGCGGCGTGTACTTGCCCGCGCCCTCCTCGAACCAGTAGATCGTCGAGACGAGGCAGCAGTGGGCGCCGCCGGTGAAGAGGTCCACGATCACCTCGGGGTCGCGGTCCCCGTCGAGGTCGCGCAGCCGGACCGAGTCCTTCTTGGCCAGGCGGTAGGCGGGCCGCACGCCGCAGGGGTCCTTGCAGCCGGCGGGCAGGGCCTTGTTCCAGAGCACGGCCCCGTCGTGCGTGATCTTCACGTGGAAGTCGCCGTAGTCCTGGCCGTCGCGCTCGTAGCTGAACTCGGCGCTCACGTTTCCGGATTTGACGGTCTCGGTGACCGGCTCCGCGGCCGCCGGGGCCGCGAGCACGAGCGAGGCGAATATGGCTGTGAGCAGGCGCATCACGCCGCGACTATAGGCGCCAGGTCCACCCTTCCGCGCGGAGCGTCCACGCGCTCCACGGACACCCGGATCGGGTCGCCCAGGCGGAGCGCCCGGCCCGACTCGGTCAGGAGCGCGGTGCCCTGCTCGTTCAGGGTCCACCACTCGCGCATCCGGCGCACGCCCATGAAGCCCTCGAAGCCGGCGTCGCCGAAGCGCACGAACGCGCCCTTCTCGATCAGCCCCACCACCTCGCCCTCGAACTCGGGCTGGTCGCCCGGGTCGTGCTCGGCGAGCAGCCGCTGGAGCAGGAAGGCGAGGACCACGTCGTCGGAGTCGCGCTCGATCTTCATCGCCTCGCGCTCCATCGCCGAGGTGTGCACGCCGAGCTCGTCCAGCTCGGACGCGGGCGCGGCCGCCTCGTCGATGCCGAGCCCCTGGAGCAGCGCCCGGTGCACGACCACGTCCGGGTAGCGCCGGATCGGCGAGGTGAAGTGCGTGTAGCGCGGGCTGGCCAGGCCGGCGTGGCCCAGGTTGCGCGGCGTGTAGAACGCCTGCTTCAGCGCGCGCAGGACGAGCACGCCGATCGCGCGCCGGTCGGGCGCCTCGCGGGCGACGATGCGCGACATCTCCGCCGCGGCGTCCGCGGCCTGCTGCGGCGTCATGTTCCGCGGCAGGGCCGGCGTGGGGATGTCGAGGCTCGCGAGCTGGTCGGCGAGGAACTCGACGGAGCGCGGCTCGGGCCGCTCGTGGACCCGGTAGAGCGTGGGCAGCTTGCGGTCCTCGAGGTAGCCGGCCACCTGCTCGTTCGCGAGCACCATCAGCGCCTCGATCAGCCCGTGCGACTCGGTCTGCTCCTCCTTGCGCACGCCGACCACATGGCCTTCGGAGTCGAAGTCGAAGACCGGCTCGGCGCCGCCGATCTCGAGCGAGTCGCGGCGCGCGTGGAGCGCTCGCGCCACCTCGCGCGCGACCTCGAGCGGCTCGGCCCACGGCTCCTCGGCGCGCGCACGGCCGGCGAACACCTCGTCGACCTTGCCCGTAGGTGAGCCGGGCGTCGCTGCGCACCCGCGAGCGGTGGAACTCCACGCTCTTCACCTCCGCCCCGTCCATGACCATCTCGACCGTGACCGTGAGCTTCTCCTCGCCCGGGCGCAGCGAGCAGGCGCTCGTGGAGAGCACCTCGGGCAGCATCGGCTCGACGGCGCCGGGCACGTAGACGCTCGTGGCGCGCCGGGTGGCCTCCCGGTCGAGGTGGCCGCCGGGACGCAGGTAGGCGGTCACGTCGGCGATGTGCACCCAGAGCCGGACGCGGCCGTCCTCGCGCCGGGCGGAGATCGCGTCGTCGAAGTCCTTGGCGTCGTCGGGGTCGATCGTGAAGGTGGGCAGATCCGTCAGGTCGACGCGGGCGTCGGCGGCGTAGGGCTCGGAGGTGGAGTCCTCCGCCTCGGCGGTGGCCTTGCGCCCGTAGCCGCGGTGCAGGCCGCGGTCGAGCATCAGGCCCTCCACCACGTCACGCGCGCGGTCGGGGCGGCCGAGCACCCGCAGGACGCGGGCGCCGCGCTTGCCCGAGCCCACCAGCACCAGGTCGCCGGGCCCGGCCTGGCCGCGCTCCACGGCGGTCCGCGGCCCGTGGCCGAACAGCGGCTCCGCCACGAGGAAGCGGCCGCGCTTCTCGAGCACGGCCACCATCGGCGCGTCGAGGCGGCCGCCGGGGCGCCTCGCTCCCGCGGCCGTCAACGATCTGGCCGCAGGACGGTGTCGAGCGCGACCGGGAGCGCCTCGTCGCGCGCCGTCTTGGGGTCGTCCGACGCCTTCACCTGCGGCTGGATGCCCTTGCGGGTGATGGTCTCGCCGCCGGGGAGGTAGTAGTTCGCGACCGTCAGGTCGAGGAGGCCGCCGTTCGAGAGGTCGATCACCTCTTGGACGAGGCCCTTGCCGTACGTGCGGGTGCCGACCACGGTCGCGCGCTTCCGGTCGCGGAGCGCCCCGGTCACGATCTCGGACGCGCTGGCGCTGCCGCGGTCCACCAGCACGACCACCGGCACGTCCTTCGGGATCGCGTCGCCGATCGCGTCCTCGGTGCGGTTCGGGCGGTGGCGCCCGCGCACCGACACGATCTTCCCGTCCTCGATGAAGATGCTCGCCACCAGCACGCCCTCCGAGAGGAGGCCGCCGCCGTTGCCGCGCAGGTCGAGCACGATCCCCTCGGCCCCCTGCTTCAGCAGCCGGTCCACCTCACGGCGCACGAAGCCGTGCGCGCCGTTGCTGAACCCGGCCAGCTGGACCACGCCGACCTTCCGCCCGTTGTGCGTGACCATCCGCCCGCGCGCCACGGGGATCTCGATCCGCTCGCGCTCGACGCGCACGTTCTTGCGCTCGCCGGAGCCGCTCTTGACCACGCCGAGCGTCACGCGGGTGCCCTCCGGGCCCTTGATGCGGGCGGTGGCCACCTCGCTGTTCACGCCGGCGATCGAGCGGCCGTTCACGGACACGATCAGGTCCTCGCGCTCGATGCCGGCGCGGCGCGCCGGGGAGCCGTCGAAGACGCGCAGCACGCGCAGGCCGCGCTTGTCCTCCTCCACGTTCATGCCCGACGCCCTCGAACTCGCCCTTGACGGAGTCCTGGAACTGCGACGCCTCCTTCGGCGTGAGGTAGTGCGAGAAGCGGTCGTCGAGCGAGTCCACCACGCCCTTGAGCGAGGCGTCCTCGAGCTTGCTCTCGTCGACCGGCCGGTAGAAGTTGTCCTCGATCGTGTCGAGCACCTCGGCGCGCAGCGCGCGGTTGTCGTCCACGAGCGCGTCGCGAACCGGCCCGGGCAGGTTCTCGGGATGCCCGCCGAGCCAGATCCCCGCGGCGAGGACGGCGATCAGGGCTGCGGCGATGAGGAGGACGCGTGGAGGGCGCACGGCAGCCGTCCAGGGTAGTGAGCGGCCCCTCTCCGTAACCTAAAGCGGCGTGCTCCATCCCCAGCTTCCCTGGTACCTGGCCGGGCCCGCGCTCGGCCTCTGCGTGATCGCCTGCCGGCTCGTCTTCAACGCCCGGCTCGGGGTGACCGGGGGCTACTCCGAGATCACGCGAGAAGCTGCGCTCCGGCGGGTTCGGCCTCGACTGGCGCGGGTGGCTCATCATCGGCGTGCTGCTGGGCGGCACCGTGTTCGCGCTCGTGGCCGGCGGCCCGGACTTCCGCGGCTACGGCTGGCTCACCGACAACTTCAGCGACGCGGTCGTGGCGCCGGTGCTCGTCGTGTCGGGCGTGCTGATCGGGTACGGGGCGAAGCTCGCCGGCGGCTGCACGTCGGGGAACGGGCTCAGCGGCAACGCGATCCTCTCCCCCGCCGCGCTCGCCGCGACCGCGACCTTCTTCGGCACGGCGATCGTCGTCAGCTTCGTCACGGAGGCGCTCGTCTGATGCGCCCGCGGCTGGCGGGGCTCGGCATCGGGCTCGCATTCGGCGTGGTGCTGTCGTGGAGCGGGATGACGAGCCCGGAGGTCATCCGCGACGCGCTGCTCTTCCGCGACTCCTACCTGTTCCTCTTCTTCGCGTCGGCGGTGGCGGTGTCCGCCGTGGGCGTCGCGCTGCTGCGCCGCGCACGCGTTCGCGCTCTGACGACGGGCGCACCGGTGGGCTGGGAGCCCGAGCGGCCCGCGCGCCGCCACATCCAGGGCAGCATCGTCTTCGGCATCGGCTGGGGCGTGGCCGACGCCTGCCCCGGGCCGATCGCGACTCAGGTGGGCCAGGGGATCGTCTGGGGGCTCTTCCTGCTCGGCGGCGTGCTGGTCGGCGTGTACCTGTTCCTGCGCGCGCACGAGGAGACCGAGCCGGCCTGGGGGGACGCGCCCGAGGCGCGCCCGGCTACACGCGCAGGAAGCGCCGCAGCGTGATGCCGCTGCCGATCGCCGAGACGGCGATCGAGGCGAACATCAGCACGCGCGATCAGCAGCGGGAAGTCGATCGTGTCCGGGCCCGCCAGCAGGGCGAAGCGGTCGGACAGCGGGTCGATGAAGGTCTGCTTGGCGATGATCAGCAGCAGCACCGCGAGCAGCCCGCCGAAGAAGCCGACGATCACGCCCTCGATCACGAACGGCCAGCGGATGAACCAGTTGGTGGCGCCCACGAGCTTCATGACCTCGACCTCGCGGCGGCGGGCGAACAGCGACAGCCGGATCGTGTTCGCGATCAGGGCGATCGAGGCGAACACGAGCAGCGCGGCGAGGCCGGCGGTGAGCGCCTTCACGAGCCCGGTGGCGGACAGGATCTTGTCCGTGTCCTCCTCGCGGTTGCGCACCTCGTCCATCGCCTCGAGGCCCGTCGTGGTCGGCGCGTTCAGCGTCGCGACGATCGAGTCGAGCTTGTCCGGGTCCTCGGGGGTCACGCGGAACGAGGCCGGCAGCGGGTTCGCGCCGAGCAGCTCGGCGCCCGCCTCGAAGGCCTTCGGGTTCTTCTCCTGCGCGCGCTCCAGCGCCTCGGCCTTCGAGATGTACTCGACCGACTTCACGCCGTCGGTGTCCTCGAGCGCGCTCTTCAGCTGGGCCTGCTGCGACTCGGTCGCCGAATCCTTGATGTAGACGTCGGCGACCACCCGGCTGCGCACCTCGTTCGCCGTGCCCGTGGTGGCCTGGACGATCGGGATGAACACGCCGAGCACGAGCGCGGTGAGCAGCACCGTGAGCAGGGCGGCGAGCGCGGGCGCCGAGCTGCGGCGCAGGCCGCGCAGCGCCTCTCTCAGGAAGAACGTGAACATCAGTTCGGGTGGCCCTCGTCCCCCACGCCGAGCTCGCCGCGCAGGCGCACCGCGAACTCGGTGGTGGACTCGTCCGGGCGGTAGAGGCCCGACAGCTCGTCGCGCACGATGCGGCCCTCGCGCAGCTCCACCACGCGCCGGCGCATCTTGTCGACCATCTGGCTGTCGTGGGTGGCCACGACGACGGTCGTGCCGGCCCGGTTGATCCGGTAGATCAGCTGCATGATCCCGATCGAGGTCTCGGGGTCGAGGTTGCCGGTGGGCTCGTCGGCGAGCAGGAGCGGCGGGTGGTTCACGAAGGCGCGGGCGATCGACACGCGCTGCTGCTCGCCGCCCGAGAGCTCGTCCGGGTAGTTGTGCAGCTTGGTGGAGAGGCCCACGAGGCGCAGGATGTCCGGCACCTTGCGGCGGATCTCCTGGCGGGTCTCGCCGATCACCTGGAGCGAGTAGGCCACGTTGTCGTAGACCGTGCGGTTCGGGAGCAGCTTGTAGTCCTGGAAGACCACGCCGATGTTGCGGCGCATGTAGGGCACGCGCGAGCGCGGCATGCTGTTCAGCTCGCGCCCGGCGATCAGCAGCTCGCCCTTGCTCGGCTCGAGCTCCTTCATCAGCAGCCGGATGCAGGTGGACTTCCCGCAGCCGGTGGGGCCGACGAGGAACACGAACTCGCCGCGTGCGATCTTCATCGACGCGCCGTCGAGCCCCACGGAGCCGCCGCCGTAGACCTTGCTGACGTCCCTGAACTCGACTACCGGGACGTTCGGGTCGGCCGCTCGCCTACGCGTGCGCGGGCGCGCCTGATCGGTATTGACCGAGGCCATGCGAACCGACATTGATAGCGAAACGCCCTGCTAACGGGCGCAGGTGCACGTGCATGTGCACATGGTCGGGGCGCTGCGCGCGCTCTCCGCGGGCCAACTGCGGCTGGGTGAGGAGGCGGTGGCTCGGAGTGCTTGTGCAGTTAGTCGGCCATGCCGAGGAACTGCACACACGCTCGCGGGCGACGCTCAGTGCTTCACGCGCCAGCGCGTGAACAGCTCGCTCGCCGCCTCGGCGAGCGACACCAGCTCGAGCTCGGCGGGCTCCACGACCTCGCGGCCGGCCACGATCGTCAGCGCCGCGGCGCCGCCCAGCAGCTTCGGGTTCAGCGTCAGGAACAGCTCGTCCACGAGGTCCGCGGCCAGCAGGAAGGAGTTGAGCGTCGGGCCGCCCTCGCAGAGCACCGACCGCACCCCGTACTCGGAGCGCAGCCGTGCCATCAGGAGCGGCAGGTCGTCGCCCACGCGCTCGTAGGTCACCTGCTCGCCCAGCCCGGGGATCACGGCGTCCGACCCGGTGGCGATCACCACCGGCTGGTCGGGCTCGTTCAGGATCGGCAGGTCGGCGGGCAGGTCGAGCCGGCCGGAGACGATCACGGCCAGCGGCACCTCGCGCACCCCCTCGGCCACGCGCTTCGCGCGCAGCTCGTCCGTCTTGGTCGACGGCGCCGTAGCGCTCGGCGCGCACCGTGCCCGCCCCCACCATCACCGCGTCCGCCTGCGTCCTCAGGTGGTGGAACAGCTCGCGGTCCACGTCCGTGGAGATCCCGCGCGTGCGCCAGTCGATCGTGGCCTTGCCGTCCAGCGGTCGAGACCATGTTGAGCACGAGGTACGGGCGCTGCTCGGGCGCCCGGTCGGCCAGCCGGAGGCCGGACGCGAGCTGGTCCGGCGAGGTCTCACGCTGCTCTGGGTTCCGGAGCCGCACGGCGGTCAGCGTAGCTCCGGCGCTCCCTCAGGTGAGGTCGAAGGTCTCCATCCAGCTGTCCTCCTTCGACCAGATGTGCGTCTTGCGACAGCGCAGGCACAGCATCCCGATGTCGCGCAGCACGGCGTTCTCGTACTCCTCCGGCGTCATGCGAAGGCCCGTGAAGACCGGCTCGCCGTCGGTCGGGCAGCGCACCAGGATGAATCCCAACGTTGCCACTCAGCGATTCTCAACCATTCACTCCCGCGGTGTCCAGTATGTAAAGCCTCCTTGACACATTGAAGATGTCAAGCTACCTTTACATAGGTGATCAACGACGTCCGTGAGCGAAGGGCCGGACGCGGCCTCTCGCAGGCGGCTCTTGGTCAGGCGATGAGCGTGTCGCGCCAGACGATCAACGCGATCGAGACCGGCCGCTACATGCCCTCGCTGCCCCTGGCGCTGGCTCTCGCGCGCTACTTCGAGACGAGCGTCGAGGACATGTTCACACCCGAACCCGGAGACAATCGATGACGGAGACCATGAACTCACCACGCGCCCAGCTGGCGGGGATGCTCGCCATCGCCGCGGCCACGGCAGCGGCGTTCTGGATCGCCGACGGCCCCACGGCGGCGATCTTCCCGTTCGCGCTGATCGGCGGCTTCTCGCTGCTCGTCTACTTCGGCCGCAGCCGCAGCGACACCCTCGACGTGATGAGCGGCATCGGCGACGAGCGCAGCCGCACCCTCTACACGCGTTCGATCGCGTACACGGGGACGATCCTGTCGTTCGTGCTGCCGGGCTGGTGGCTCGTGACGGTCGCCGGCGGCGAGCCGAACGAGACGCTCACGCTCGTCTGCGCCCTGTTCGGCGTCACGTTCGTCCTGACCACGATCGTGGTCGCGCGGCGCGGCTAGTTCGCGCGCAGGACGCAGTAGCCCGGGAACTCGAAGTTCGCCGAGTTGAGCCCGCGGCCGGCGCGGTAGATGCCGCCGTCGGACGGCCGCTCCATCACGAAGGCGTTCTCCACCCCGCAGCACTCGCGCCGCTGGTTCACGCGCGCCCGGCGCGCCACCACCTGGAGCAATCCGGCGGCGGCGCGCCGGCCGCGGGCGTCGGTGCGGAAGCGCGAGGGCCCGCGGCCGGACACGCGCCAGCGCGGGCGCAGGACCGTGCGCTTGTCGCCCTTGCAGTACGAGTCCCAGCCGGCCGGGTCGTGCGGCCCGCAGGCGAACGGCTTGTTGAACACCACCCGCTCGGGGTCCGCCGGGTCGAACTGCGTGATCGCGTTGTCGATGGCGAACGCGGGCCCGGCGCGGAACACGCCGCCCACGTTCAGCGCGGTGGCCCACTCCTCGTAGACCGACCTGCAGCCCGGGTCGGGCAGCAGCCGCATGCGCGGGCGCAGGCGGGCGCCCGGGCAGTTCGCCGACCGGCTTGCCGAAGTCGGCCATCACGCGCGTGTGCGCGAGCAGCCTGCGGCCGCGGAAGAGCCAGGTCTCGAGCGAGTGGAAGCGCACCGTGCCCGCGGCGCGGCGAGCCCGACCCCTGGTGCAGGACCATCATCCACGAGAGGCCCTTGCGGTCGTCGTTGACCACGAAGACCTTGAAGCCCGGCGTGCGGCTCGTCGCTGCCGGCGAAGCTGCCGATCGGGCCGAACGCGGGCATGCCGGTGCGCCGGAACATCCTGAAGGCGCGCGGGTTCGAGCCGTGCTCGTGGCCGAACGCGCAGCCGTACTCGCGGGTCCACCGGCGGATGCCAGGTGGCCCAGATCGCGGCCGCCGCGCCGGACCACGTAGCGGTCGTGCACCCAGGCGGCGCACATCGGGCGTGCCGTCGGGGGCGCGCGCCTTCGTGTGGTCGATCGGGTCGGGGGCGCCGCCGGCGGCGGTCCCGGCCGGCAGGCACGCCAGGGCCAGCGTCAGCGCGAGAACGCGGCGCACTACGGCGAGATCGCGACCATGCGCTCGATCGGCACCCGGGCGCGCTCGGCGATCGCCGGGTCCACGCTCACCTGCGGGCTGCAGGTCGCGCAGCGAGTCACGCAGCTTCGGCAGCGTGATCATCTTCATGTAGCGGCAGACCGCCGCCCGGTTGGCCGCGATGAAGCTCTTGCCGGGGTTCTCCTTCTCGAGCGGGTGGAGCATCCCGGTCTCCGTGGCCACGATGAACTCGTCGGCGGGCGAGTTGCGGGCGAAGCTCGAGCATGCCGCCCGTGGAGAGCATGTGGGTGTGCTCGGCGTCCACGTCGCCCGAGGCCACGTACTCCATGACCTGCGTGGTGCAGCCGCACTCGGGGTGGATGAGGAACTCGGCGTCCGGGTGGGCGGCGCGCACGTCGGAGATGTCGCCGGGCCGGATGCCCGCGTGCACGTGGCACTCGCCGTCCCAGACCTGGATGCGCCGGCCCGTGACCCGCTCGACGTAGGCGCCGAGCCACATGTCGGGGCCGAAGAGGATCTCGGTGTCGTCGCCGTGCTCGCGCCAGATGTGCTCGACCACCTGCACCGCGTTCGAGGAGGTGCAGCAGTAGTCGGTCTCCGCCTTCACCTCGGCGGTCGTGTTCACGTACATCACGACGAGCGCGCCGGGGTGCTTGGCCTTCCAGGCGCGCAGCTGGTCCGCCGTGATCGAGTCGGCGAGCGAGCAGCCGGCGTCGAGGTCGGGCAGCAGGACCGTCTTGTCGGGCGAGAGGATCGACGCGGTCTCGGCCATGAAGTGGACGCCGCAGAAGGCGATCACGTCGGCGTCCGCGGCGGCCGCCTTGCGCGAGAGGCCGAGCGAGTCGCCCACGAAGTCGGCCACGTCCTGGACCTCGGGCACCTGGTAGTTGTGGGCCAGGATCACCGCGTTCCGCTCCTCGGCGAGGGCGCGGACCTCGCTCTTCAGCGCCGGGATGTTCTCCAGCGTCAGCGGTGCGCCCGTGGCGGGAAGCGTCTGGGACGGCATGTTTCGAACCTCGCTCGGTGTCGAAATGAAGCCGCGGCCCCCGACGGGCTGCGACTGCCTACAAGTCTAGAGCGTGGAGCATCAGGCTCACGTCGAGCGCGGGCGCGGAGTGCGTGAGCGCCCCGACGCTGATCCAGTCCACGCCCGTCTCCGCGATCGCCCGCACCGTCTCCAGCGTGACCCCGCCCGAGGCCTCGAGCTCCGCGCGGCCGTCCACCAGCGCCACCGCGCGCCGCAGCCCGTCGAGGTCCATGTTGTCGAGCAGGATCCGCCCGGCGCCGCCCGCCAGGGCCTCCTCGACCTCGGCCAGGCGACGCGCACTCCACCTCGACCGTCACGCCCTCGGGCGCACCGGCCAGCGCCCGCCGGGTGGCCTCCCCCACCCCGCCGGCGAGCGCCGAGTGGTTCTCCTTCACGAGCACCGCGTCGTAGAGGCCGCGGCGGTGGTTGGTGCCGCCGCCGGCGCGGACCGCGTCCTTCTCGAGCTCGCGCAGGCCGGGCGTGGTCTTGCGGGTGTCGAGGATGCGCGCTCCCGTTCCCTCCACCGCCGCGACGAAGCGGGCGGTGAGCGTGGCGACCCCGGAGAGGCGGCCGAGGAAGTTGAGGGCCACGCGCTCGCCGGCCAGGATCGAGGCGGCGGCCCCGTTCAGCTCGGCGAGCGGCCCGGGCTCGCGCCAGCCGCCGTCGTCCGCGAGCGCCTCGAACGACAGCGCGGGATCCACGCGCGCGAAGACCGCCTCGGCGACCGCCAGCCCGGCCGGCACCCCGGGGGCGCGCTGCTCGATCGTGGCGCTCGCCGTGGCGCCCTCGGGCACCACCGCGGCGGTGGTCAGGTCACCCGTTCCGAGGTCCTCTTCGAGGGCAGCCGCAATCACGTCCAGCACGGACGGGGAGGCTATGGGAACGCGCGCGGCATGCCGATGCATGTCGCGATGGAGAGCGAGGCCCGGAGCGGATTCGGCTTCGTAAGGTCGATGTACGCGCGCCAGCGCGATCCCTACGCGGGCGCGGACCTGCCGCCCGCCAGGAACGCCCTGCACGGGCTGCTGGCGATCACCACCCTGCTCTTCGCTCTGCTTCCTCCCGCTCGGTGCCGGTCGACGGGCGCATCGGCGCCGCCGGCTGGGTCGTGGCCGGCCTGGTGCTCGCGGCCTGGACCGCGGGCGTGATCGCCCTCGCCCAGCGCGACGTGGGCTGGCGCGGCCTGCTCGCGGTCTGTTACGGCGCCGTGGCGCGGCGTGGCGGTGCTCAACTGGCTGTCCGGCGAGTACGGCTCCGCGTACGGCGACCTCCTCATCATCTGGGCGGGCGCCTCGGCGGTCCACCCGCCGCGGCGCAGCCTGCCGGTGGTGCTTTCGCCGCCGCGTGCGTGTGGATCCCGTTCATCGCCGACGGCGGCACGCGGCGCCACGGCGGGCCGGCTCGCCGCCGAGACGGCGCTGATCCTCACCGTGGGCTTCGTGCTCGGGGCGATCCTCTTCGACGTCCGCGCGCCAGCGCCTCAGCGCCGAGCGCACCGGCCGCCTCGCCCGCATGGACGCGCTCACCGGGCTCGGCAACCGGATGGCCTTCGACGAGGCGCTCGGCATGGAGATCGCCCGCTCGCGGCGCGAGGGCTCGCCGCTCAGCATCGGGATCGCCGACCTCGACGACCTCAAGGGCATCAACGACCGCCACGGCCACCTCGAGGGCGACCGCTGCATCAGCGAGGCCGCCCGCGCGATCGAGCTGTCCGTGCGCATGACCGACCGCTGCTTCCGCTGGGGCGGCGACGAGTTCGTGATCGTGCTCCCCGGCACCGAGCGCGCCGTGGCCGAGGAGGTGCTCGGCCGGATGGCGATCGCGGTGGCCGCCGTCTGCGAGACCGAGGACCGCCGGCCGGTCACGCTCACCTACGGCTCCGCCGAGTTCGAGGAGGGCATGAGCATCGACGACGTGATGGCGCTCGCCGACCTCTCGCTGCTCGGCAACAAGCCGGCGAAGCGGGACTGACCTAGCTAGCTGGGCGAAAGCACGCGGCCGCGCTCGATGCCGGCCACGGCGTAGGCGTCGGCCTCGTCGAGCGTCTCGCGCTCGAGCAGCGCCTCCGCCAGCGCGTCCAGCTTGTCGCGGTTGGCCGAGAGCAGCGCTCGGGTGGCCTCGAGCTCCTCGTCCACGATCCGGCGGACCTCGGCGTCCACCAGCTCCTGCGTGGCCTCGGAGACGGGCTCGGAACCGGGCAGCAGCGGGCTCATGCCCGTCGCTCGGAGCGACCACGAGGAAGCCGACCTTGTCGCTCATCCCCCAGCGCTCGACCATCCCGCGCGCGATCCGCGTGACCTGCTGGATGTCCGACTCGGCGCCCGGTGGTGGCCTCGCCGAACTCGAGCTCCTCGGCCACGCGGCCGCCGGTGGAGACGCGGATCTTCGCCCGCAGCTCGTCCTCGGAGTAGTTGAAGCGGTCGTCCTCGGGCGTCGAGAGCGTGACGCCCAGCGCCTGGCCGCGCGGGATGATCGACACCTTCCGGACCGGATCGGCGCCCGGGGTGAGCATCCCGACGATCGCGTGCCCGGACTCGTGGTAGGCGATCCGCCGCCGGTCCGCGTCGCTCAGGACCAGCTTGCGCGCGGTGCCGAGCACGATCTTCTCGAGCGCGTCCGTGAAGTCGGAGCGCTGGACCTTCGCGTGGCCGCGGCGCGCCGCCAGCAGCGCCGCCTCGTTCACGAGGTTGGCCAGGTCGGCGCCGACCATCCCCGGCGTGGTCTGGGCCAGCCGCTCGAGGTCCACGTCGTCGGCCAGCGGCACCGAGCGGGTGTGCACGCGCAGGATCAGCTCGCGGCCGGCGCCGTCGGGCGGCGAGACCACCACGCGGCGGTCGAAGCGGCCGGGGCGCAGGAGCGCCGGGTCGAGCACGTCGGGCCGGTTGGTGGCGGCCAGGACGATCACGCCCACGTTCGGGTCGAAGCCGTCCATCTCGGTGAGGATCTGGTTGAGCGTCTGCTCGCGCTCGTCGTGGCCGCCGAGCGCGCCGCTGCGGCCGCGCGCGCCGCCGATGGCGTCGAGCTCGTCGATGAAGATGATCGCCGGCGCCGCCTCCTCGGCCTGCTTGAAGAGGTCGCGCACGCGCGAGGCGCCGACGCCCACGATCGCCTCGATGAACTCCGACGCCGAGGCCGAGAAGAACGGCACGCCGGCCTCGCCCGCCACCGCGCGCGCGAGCAGCGTCTTGCCCGTGCCGGGCGGCCCGGACAGCAGCACTCCGCGCGGGTATTCGCGCCCCCAGCTTCTGGTAGCGCGTGGGCTCCTTGAGGAAGTCCACGACCTCGACGAGCTCCTCCTTGGCGTCGTCGATGCCGGCCACGTCGGCGAAGGTCACGGTCTGCGACGAGGCCTCCACGCGCTTGGCCCGCGAGCGCCCGAACTGGC
The DNA here is from genome assembly GCA_963768465.1 of uncultured Thermoleophilaceae bacterium. GTDB lineage: Bacteria > Actinomycetota > Thermoleophilia > Solirubrobacterales > Thermoleophilaceae > JACVRW01. The sequence continues at coordinate 70,794 of CAVYIA010000009.1, forward strand.
CGAGCACCCCTCCCCCGCCGGCCCCGCCGGCCGCGCGCCGCGCCAGCCAGACGAAGAGCGCCACCAGCAGGATCGTCGGGCCGAAGCTGAAGAGGATCGTCTCGATGAGCGAGCGCTCGCCCGGCGGCTCGGCGTTCACGACCACGTCGTTCTCCTCCAGGAGCCTGGAGAGCGCGTTGTCGTTGGCGAACGAAGGGATCTCCGTCTTGAAGTCCGTGGCCTTGTCGCCCTTGTACTCCACGTCCTTCTTGAACTCGCCCTGGATCGTGTCGCCCTCGGCGGAGATCTCCTTCACGTTGCCCGCCTTCACCTGGGCGATGAAGGTCGGCGTGTAGGGGACGCTGATCCGCTCCTTCGGCCGGCGCGAACACCTGCACGAGCAGCCAGTTCAGGAGGAAGAGGACGGCCAGGATCGTGACGAAGCGGCGCAAGCTGAACGGCAGCATCGGCGGGCGCTGCTGCGGGGCTCCGCGGCCGTCCGGCGCCGGGCTCACCCGCCAAGGCGGGCGCTTCCCGTCCTGCTGCGGGGGCGGCGCGGTGCGCGGGTCCGGCGCACGGGGCGAGTCGGCCATGGGGAGGATGGTAGGCCGCCCGATTAGTTGCCGGCCGCGCGCCGGTCTTAGTGTGCGTACCCGGCGAATTTCAGGAGGCCCGAAATGGCGAAGGTGATCGTTTCCCAGTTCATCACCGTGGACGGCGTGGTCGAGGATCCCGGCGGCTCGGAGAGCCACGAGCGCGGCGGCTGGGCGTTCAAGTACGACCGCGGCCCCGAGGGCGACAAGTTCAAGCTCGACGAGGTCATGGCCAGCGAGGTCCTGCTGCTCGGCCGCACCACCTACGAGGGCTTCGCCGACGCCTGGCCCTCGCGCGAGGGCGAGTTCGCCGACAAGTTCAACAACATGCCGAAGTACGTGGTCTCCACGACCATGGACAGCGCCGACTGGAACAACTCGACGCTGATCAAGGACGACGTGGCGGGCGAGGTGGCGAAGCTCCGCGAGCAGGACGGCGGCGACATCCTCGTCAACGGCAGCGTCCAGCTCGTCAAGACGCTGCTCGAGAACGACCTCGTGGACGAGCTGCGCCTGATGGTCTTCCCGGTCGTGCTCGGCGGCGGCAAGCGCCTCTTCGACGAGACCGCGGAGCCCGCCTCGCTCGAGCTGGTGGAGTCGAGGCCGGCGGGCGAGACGCTGATCCTGGTCTACCGGCCGAAGGCGGGCTGAGCCGTGGGAACGGACGGACTGGAGGCGTTCATCGGCGAGTGGAGCATCGAGGTGTCGATGCCGGGGGCGCCGGCGGGCGACATCGGCGCCCGGGCGACCTTCGAATGGATGCCCGGCGAGACGTTCCTGCTCCAGCGCTGGCAGGTGCCGGTCCCGGAGGCGCCCGACGGGCTGGCCGTGATCGGCTACGACGAGGGCCGCGGCACGCTGCTCCAGCACTACTTCGACTCGCGCGGCGTGGCACGCGTCTACGAGATGAGCCTGGAGGGCGGCGTCTGGAAGCTGCAGCGCGACTCGGCCGACTTCTCCCCGCTCGACTTCGACCAGCGCTTCGAAGGCCGCTTCGCCGAAGACGGCAAGACGATCGAGGGCCGGTGGGACATCCGCCACCCCGGCGGCGACTGGGAGAAGGACTTCGACATGACCTACCGGCGGCTCCGGTAGCGGGGTACGATCGCTCCGTGCCCGATCGGCTCCACTTCACCGACATCGACGAGGCGAACGTCATGATCGCCACGGACCCGCTCGCGCTGCTCGTGGGCTTCGTGCTCGACCAGCAGGTGTCGGTGCAGAAGGCCTTCGCCGGACCGCTCGTGCTGAAGGAGCGCCTCGGCGCGTTCGACGCCGACACGCTCGCGGCGGCGGACCTCGAGCCGGTCTTCCGCGAGCGCCCGGCCGTGCACCGCTATCCCGGCTCGATGTCGAAGCGCGTGCACGACCTGGCCGTCCACCTTCAGGAGCGCTACGACGGCCACGCCGAGCGGGTCTGGACCGATGCGGCCGACACGGCCGAGCTGCGGGCGAACCTGGCCGCGCTGCCGGGCTTCGGCGAGATGAAGATCAAGGCGCTCGGCTCCGTGCTGGCAAAGCGGTTCGGCGTGGAGGCGGCTCAGGGCCTCGTGCCGTCGCACCCGACGCTCGGCGACGTGGACTCGGCCCAGGCGCTCGCCGACTACCAGGCGGCCAAGCGCATCCACAAGGCCGAGTGGTCGAAGACGCCCGTCGCGGGCTGACCGCTCAGGGCAGGCGCTCGCCGATGCCGAGGAGGTTGCCCTCGCTGTCGTGGAACCAGGCGGCGCGCTCGCCGCTCGAGTTCTTGCTCGGGTAGTTGCCCTCGACGACGGCGATCCCGTCGACGGTCTCGAGCCCGGGCACGTCCACCTCCTCGAACTCCACGCCGCGCGACCGCAGCTCGGCCACCACCGCGTCGATGTCCTCGACCTCCCAGCCCATCTGGGTGAAGGTGCCGGGCGACGCGCCCGTCGACTGGAACAGGGCGAACTCGCCGGAAGCCGGGCGGTAGAGGAGGCCGCCGGGACGCTCGTCGACCGGCTCGAGGCCGAGCTTCTCCGCGTAGAACCTGCGCGCCCGCTCCAGGTCCTGGCAGGGCAGGCGTGAGGCCACGTGTCCGTTCTCAAGCATTGGCTCTCCTTTCATGCGCGAGCACGACGGAAGTCTCGATCTGTCTCTCCGGTATAGACCAGTACTCGCGCAGCAATTCAGCGCTCCGCTGTGGCGGAAGCAGCTCGAAGCCGTGGCGCGCGTAGAAGCGGATCGCCCAGTCGGCCGCGGCCCAGGTGCCGACGAGGATCGGCCGCGCGGCCTCCTCCACGAGCTTGTCCAGCAGCGCCGCGCCGATCCCGGCGCGCTGCGCGTGCGGGGCCACGTAGGCGTGCCGGATCAGCTCCACGTCGCGCACCGTCTGGATGCCCATCACGCCCAGCAGGGCGCCGCCGTCCTCGTAGCCCCAGAAGCGGACCCCGGCGGCGATCTCCTCGTCGAGCTCCTCCGCCGGCATGTAGGGGTCGGTCCAGCGGTCGGCCGGGATCACGCCGCGATAGGCCTCCGCGGCGGCGTTCACGATCGCGAGGATCGCGGCGCGCTCGTGGTCCCCGCAGGGCCGGATGCTGCCCATGCGTGGAATCTATTTAGGGTGAGGCTGTGGCCGGCTGGGACGACGTCCGCCGTATCGCGCTCGCGCTGCCCGAGGCGGAGGAGGACACCACGCGCGGGCAGGCGTCGTGGCGGGTGAAGAAGAAGATGTTCGTCTGGGAGCGCCCGCTGCGCGGCACGGACCTCAAGGCGCTCGGCGACGAGGCGCCGACCGGCGAGATCCTCGGCGCGCGCGTGGAGCACCTCGTGGCCAAGGAGGCGCTCCTCGCCGACGAGTCCGGCGTGTTCTTCACCACACCGCACTTCGACGGCTACCCCGCCGTGCTGGTGAAGCTCGACGACATCGGGCTCGACCTGCTCGAAGAGGTGATCGTGGAGGCGTGGCTGTGCCGCGCGCCGAAGCGGCTGGCGCAGGAGTACGCAGACCAGAATCTGTGAGCAGCGTCCTGCTCACGAAGCTCCTCCTCGGGCCGGGGCTCGTGGTGGCGGCGTCGCTCGCGGGCAGGCGCTGGGGATCGGCGGTCTCGGGCGTGCTGGTGGCGATCCCGATCGTGCTCGGGCCGATCCTGCTGATCATCACGATCGAGCAGGGCGAGGACTTCGGCGCCGAGGCGGCCACGTCCTCGCTGCTCGCGATGGTGGCCCTGGCCGTCTTCACGGTGGTGTTCGAGCGCGCCGGGCGCACGCTCCGCTGGGAGCTCACGACGCTCGCGGGCTGGGTCGCGTTCGTCGCGGTGGCGCTCCTGGTGTCGCGGATCGACGCTCCGCCGGCGGCCGCCCTCGCGGCCGCCGTGGCCGCGTTCGCGACCGCGATCGCGGTGACCCCTCCCCCGCGCTCGCCCGCCGGCCCGCCCACGCCGCCGCCGGCCTGGGACCTGCCCGCCCGCGCCATCGCCACCGCCGTGCTGATCCTCGCCCTCACCGGCGCGGCCGACGGCCTCGGGCCCGCGCTGGCCGGCGCGCTCGCCCCGTTCCCCGTCGCGACGACGGTGGTGGCGGCGTTCGTGCTCGCCCAGGACGGCTCTGCCGCGGCCACCAACATGCTGCGCGGCTTCATGCGCGGGATCTTCGGGACGATCGCGTTCTGCTTCCTCACGGCGGTGCTGATCGAGCGGCTGGGCACGGCCGCCGCGTTCGCGATCGGCTTCGCCGGCTCGATCGCCGTGGCGATCGCTCTGCTGGTGGCGCGACAATCGCGGGCGTGACCGAGGTCCGCACCGCCCACACGGCCTACCTCGACGAGCACGTCCGGCACGCGGCGCGCGGGCTCCTCTACGCGGCCTTCGACGACATGACCGAGCACGACTGGGAGCACAGCCTCGGCGGCATCCACGCGCTCGCGTGGGACGCCGGCGAGCTGATCGGCCACGCCGCGCGTGGTGCAGCGGCGGCTCATCCACGGCGGCAGGGCGCTCCGGGCCGGGTACGTGGAGGGCGTGGCCGTGCGGGCCGACCGCCGCCGCCGGGGGCACGCCGGCGCGCTGATGGAGGCGCTCGAGCGCGTGATCCACGGCGCCTACGACCTCGGCGCGCTCGGCGCCTCCGACGCAGCGGTCCCGTTCTACGAGGGCCGCGGCTGGCAGCCGTGGCGGGGCCCGCTGTCCGCGCTCACCCCGGACGGCGTGGTGGCCACGCCCGAGGAGGCGGGCTCGGTCTACGTGCTGCCCGGCGCGGCGCCGCTCGACCTCGACGGCGAGCTCACCTGCGACTGGCGCGACGGCGACGTCTGGTGAGCGGTCAGTCGGCCCAGGGGCCGACGCCGCCGACGCGCTCGACCGCTATCCGAATCCGCACGCCCGGCGGCGGGTCGTCCATCGGCGGGAAGCGCACCTCGGGCCCGAGGTAGACGTGCGCGAGCTCCTGGAGGAGCTCCGCGGCGCCGCCCTCCTCGATCGTCGCCGTGCCGTGGACCACGATGTACTCGCGCAGCCCGGGCGGGCGGATCTCGTGTCCCTCGAACGAGACCGTGACGCGCGGGTCGCGCCGCACGTTCTCGAGCTTGCGCTGCTGCGGGTTGAGGTGCGCGGTGACGAGGTCGTCGCCGTCCACGGCCACCCAGACGCAGGTCACCTGCGGCGCGCCGCTCTTGCCGATCGTGACCAGGTGGCCGAGCGCGCCGGACCGGATCAGCTCCTTGGCGCGCTCGTGCAGGGCCATCGGCCGGAGTCTACGGCCGCGTGCGTCACCATCAGGGTGTGGACACGAGCTGCCCCCGATGCGGCGCCGCCGCCGCGCAGGGGGCGTCGCGCTGCCGGGACTGCGGCTTCGTCTTCTTCGAGGGGCCGGCGCGTCCGCGCGTGCCGTGGCGCCCGCTGGCGGCGATCGCCGCCGTGGCGGTCGTGGCCGTCGTGGCCGTTCTGCTGCTGACGCGTGACTCGCCGGCCGGGCCCGTCGAGGCCGCCGGCGCGGGCGAGCTGCTCGCCCGGCAGCTCCGCGACGGCGGCATGGCCGACCTGCGCACGGTCCGCTGCGACGGCGCGGTCCGCCGCCGCTTCTACACGCGCTGCCATGCGAGCTACGCGGGTGGGGACACGCAGCTGCTGCTCGTCGTGCAGACCGCCGACGGCGAGCTCGACATCCAGAACCCCTACCCCGCGCAGCGCCGGCCGGGCGGCTAGATCTCGATGCGGTCGGTGGGCGCGCCCTCGGGGTAGGGCTCGTCCCGGATCCCCGCGCGCCCCGCGGCGCTGGCCTTGCGGCCGGCCGCCGGGATCAGCTTGCTCACGGCGCCGAGGCCGATCGGCGGCATGTTGTTGTAGACGCTGTCGTAGCTCCCGTCCGGCACGAGGTAGGTCTCGTGCCAGATGCCCACGTCGCCGCTCGACCCCACGCGCTTGTTGAACTTCACCCAGGCCGGCCAGTGCTCGGCGTCCTTGCTGCGCGCGTAGCGCTCGAGGTGCTCGAAGGAGCGCCAGTACTGCACCACCATCGGGCGCCGCGGGCTGCCGAAGTAGAGCCCCGCGCCCAGGAAGCCCGACTCCGGGCTCGACTCCAGCTCCTTCAGCATCCGCGGCATCGCCGCGAAGACCGGCAGCCACTTCCAGGGCTTCCGGAACTGGTTCACGCGCATGCCGATCAGGAAGACCACGAAGTCGCCCTCGATCGAGGCGGTCATGCGCTTGGGGATGACCTGGCTCACCGGCTCGTGAGCGAGTTTCCCACAGCCGCTCAGAAGCGGTAGGTGGTCTGCCCGTGCGGCTCCTTGGCGAAGGCCATCACCTTGGCCGCGTCGATGCGGAACACGGCGGCGGGGTCGCCGGTCGACTCGAATGCGTCGTCGCCGACCTCGAAGTGCCAGTCGCTGCCGTACTTCGCCTCGTAGGCGTCGGCGAGCGGCTGGAGCCGGTCGCGGCCCGTGATGCGCTCCACCGTGCCCTCCACGACCACGTCGAGGCCCTTCGCCCAGTCGTTGTTGCCGGTGGTGAGCGCCACCCGCCGGTTCTGCTCGATGTTGCGGGCCTTCTGCTCCTTCACGCCGGTGCAGAAGTGCATCGCGCCCTCGTGCATGAGGCCGATCAGCGGGGTCACGTGCGGGCGCCCGTCCGCGCGGACCGTTGATATCCAGTACAACTCCGCGGCTTCGAGCGCCCGCTCGACATCGGCCCAAGGGGTCGGGCGGGACTCGGGATCGCTGAAACGGGCGTCGATCTGGGCGGTGGGATCGGATTTCATGCCGCTGTCCTTTTCGCGTCGGGTCGTACGTCTAGAGACCGACGGGCCTGTCGAGATTCATCGCAGAAGTACGGATACCCGTATTGCGATGAGTTCGACGGTCGTCAATGGTCTTACGGCCATCGGGACTTGGAACGCAACCGAAGGGGTGTTCGCACGATGACTCGCTTTCTCCAACGCGCTAGCCGAGCTCGCCTGCCGGCGCCGCGGCCGCATGGTCCTCGGCTGGATCGTGGCCACGGTCGTGATCATCGGCGTGGGCTCCGCGCTCGCCGGCGAGTACAAGGCCGACTACAACACCCCCGGTTCGGAGTCCAAGGCCGCGAGCGACCTCACCGAGTCGCGCTTCAACGGCTACTCCGGCCAGGAGATCTACGTCGTCTGGAAGGACGAGGACGGCGCCCGGAGCCCGGCCGCCCAGAAGAAGATCAACGCGTTCTTCGTGCGAGGCCGAGCAGGTCAACCACGTCTCCCCGCACGCCCCGATCCGGGTCTCGGAGAACGGCAAGATCGGCTCGACCACGCTGCCGCTGACCGTTCCCGGCTGGGAGGTCAAGAAGGAGGACGGCGAGAAGCTGATCGACGCCGCCGACTCGAACAGCGGCGACGGGATGCAGATCAAGCTCGGCGGCGACCCGATCTACGCCGCGCAGGAGACCACCAGCCCCGAGGGCCTCGGCTTCCTCGGCGCGGCGATCGTGCTGCTGATCGCCTTCGGCTCGGTGGTGGCCGCCGGCCTGCCGCTCATGATCGCGCTCGTCGGACTCGGCATCACGTCGGGCGGCCTGATCGTCCTGCTCGCGAACGTCGTCGACGTCCCCGACTGGACCACCGCGGTCTCGGGCCTGATCGGGATCGGCGTGGGCATCGACTACGCGCTGCTCGTCCTGACCCGGTTCAGGTCGGCGCTGGACGACGGCAAGACCCGGCACGACGCCATCGTGGAGTCGGTGACGACCGCCGGGCGCAGCGTGGTCATCGCCGGCGCCACCGTGGTCATCTCGGTGCTCGGCCTCGCCCTGACCGGCCTCCCGTACATGTACGGCGTGGCCATCTCGGCGTCGCTGGCCGTGCTGGTCGTGATGCTCGCGGCGATCTCGCTGCTGCCGGCGATGCTCGCCTACCTGGGGCCGCGCGTCGAGCGGCTGCGCATCCCGTTCATCGGGCGCCGCCGGTCGAAGCCCGCCGAGGACGTCGGCGAGTCGCCGGCCGCGCGCTGGAGCCATGCCGTGCAGCGGCGGCCATGGACCGCGGCGATCGCCGCGACCGTGCTGCTGCTGGCGCTGGCCGTGCCGGCGCTCGACATGCGGCTCGGGTTCCCCGACGCGGGCAACGACCCGCCCAGCACCATGACCCGCCAGTCCTACGACCTCAACACCGAGGGCTTCGGGCCCGGCTCCAACGGTCCGCTGGTGATCGCCGCCGAGATTCCCGGCCCGGACGCGAAGGGCGACGTGGACGAGCTCGCGGACAAGATCCGCAGCGATCCCGAGGTGGCGTTCGTGACCGATCCCCGGATCAACGACTCGGGCGACGCGGCCCTGATCACCGTGATCCCGAAGGGCTCGCCGCAGGACGAGTCGACCCAGGACCTGGTGAACCGGCTGCGTGACGACACGGTGCCCGAGACGCTGGGCGACGCCGGCATCACCGCTCAGATCGGAGGCGTCACCGCGGCGCTCGAGGACCAGAGCGAATACATCATGGGCCGCATGCCGCTGTTCATCGTCGGCGTGGTCGGGCTCTCGTTCCTGCTCCTGCTGGTGGCGTTCCACTCGCCGCTGATCTCGCTGAAGGCGGGGATCATGAACCTGCTCTCAGTGGGCGCCGCCTACGGCGTGATGACGGTCGTCTCGAAGGGCGGGGCGGTCGGCGGCCTGATCGGGATCGACCACGAGGTGCCGATCGCGCCGTTCCTGCCGGTGATGATGTTCGCGATCCTGTTCGGGCTCTCGATGGACTACGAGGTCTTCCTGATCTCACGGATCCGCGAGGAGTACCTGAAGGACGGCGACACGAGGCGGGCGATCGCGGACGGCCTGGCGAAGACCGCGCGCGTGATCACCGCGGCCGCGGCCATCATGGTCGTGGTGTTCCTGGCGTTCCTCGCCGCGCCCGACACGTTCCTGAAGCTGTTCGGTGTCGGGTTGGCGTCGGCGATCTTCCTGGACGCCACCGTGGTGCGGCTGGTGCTCGTGCCTGCCGTGATGCAGCTGCTCGGGGACCGCAACTGGTGGATCCCGGAGTGGCTCGAGAAGCGGCTGCCGCGGCTCGACGTCGAGCACGTGGCCGGCGCGGAGGGCAGGGCCTAGGGCGGACGTGGTAGACCACGCAGCACGGCAACGTTCTGCCTGATCCACGGCGCCTGGCATGAGGCCTCGTGCTGGGGGTCGGTCCTGCCGGCCCTGCACGCGCGCGGCCACGATGCGGTGGCGCCCGACCTGCCCCTGCACGATCCGGAGGCGGGCTTCGTCGAGCGCGCCCAGCCGGGCATCGATGCGCTCGCGGACGTATCCGACGACGTCGTGGTGGTCGGCCATTCGATGGGTACGGCCTACGCGACGCTTGTGGCCGCGGGCGAGCCCGACTCGCTGCTGGTCCACCTGTGCCCGCGGCTCGGCGGCTTCCCCGAGCCGGAGGGCGCGCCGCCCAGGTTCCGCGAGGGCTTCCCGTTCCCACCCGAGCGTCCCGACGGCACGAGCGTCTGGGACGCCGACTCGGCGCTCGCGGCGATGTACGGCCGGCTGGATCCCGAGGCCGCCCGCGAGCTGACGGAGAGCCTCACCCCGATGGCCCAGCCGCCGGACTCGTTCCCGCTGCCGGGCCCTCCGCCGAACCCGGCCGTCCTGATCTACGCGGCCGAGGACGAGTTCTTCGAGCCCGAGTGGGAGCGCTTCATGGCGCGCGAGCTGCTGGGCGTCGAGCCGATCGAGATCCCCGGCGGGCACTTCCCGATGGCCGAGGATCCCGAGGGGCTGGCTGAGCTGCTGGATCGCGTGGCGCGCGAGCCGGCGGCTGCTTAGTCGACGCGCTCGCGCTCGCGCGCCTCGGCGACGACTTGCGGGAGCGCGTCGAGCAGCTTGCGCAGCCAGCGCGGGACGTAGAGCGGGCTCATCCGCTTCGCAATCTGTCCCGGAACGCCGATCGGCAGGACCCCGCTCTCGATTTCGACGAAGGTCTCGTCCTGCGCGGGCGTGAGCGAGAAGCGCGCGTAGGACCCGGTGACGGTGCAGCGGAAATTGACTTCCCGCAGTTGCTCGACCGGCTCCTTCACCCAGACCGCGTCGACCATCGAGAGGAAGGGCAGCATCCGCCCCCTGCGGACGTACTCCCCGCCCGCCTCGTCCATGTCTTCGGGCGCGTCGACCTCGTCGATGTCGGGCCACCAGTCCGGATGCGTCTCCGGATCGCTGACGATCGACCAGACATCCTCGACCGGGGCCTCGATCAAGGCGTGACGACGGTAGACGTCGGGCACGAGTCGATCATACGCCCGCTCTTGCGATCATCGGGGGCATGCCCCCGCTACGCGCCAAGGAGCGTGCGCAGCTTCCCGACAGCGCCTTCGCGTACATCGATTCGAGCGGCAAGCGCCGCCTGCCGATCCACGACGAGGCGCACGTGCGGAACGCCCTGTCGCGCTTCGGCCAGGTCCACTTCGAGGACGAGGCCGCGCGCGACCAGGCGCGCAACAGGCTGCTGCGGGCGGCCAAGAAGCACGGGATCATGCCGATCGGGTTCATCAGCGCGCAGCTCGAGCCGCAGCGCAAGTTCCCTACGGGCCACGTCACCTTCCTCCTGACCGACATCGAGGGCTCCACGGGGCTGCTCGAGCGCCTCGGCGACGAGTACGCGAAGGTGCTCGCCGACGTCCGGCGCCGCGTGAGCAAGCCGGTGCGGGCGACGTGCGGGCACGTGGTGTCGGCGCGCGGCGACGACGTCTTCGCGGTGTTCGAGGAGGCCGAGCACGCGGTGCAGGCGGCGATCGAGACGCAGCGCGCGATGCTCGCCGATCCCTGGCCCCACGGCGAGGACGTGCGGATCCGGATCGGGCTCCACCGCGGCCGGCCGTCGCTGACGGAGACCGGGTACGTGGGACTGTCGGTCCACGCCGCGGCTCGCATCTGCTTCTCCGCGCACGGCGGGCAGATCATCCTGTCGTCGGCCGTGCGCTCCGACCTGCCGGGCGGCGTGGCGCTTCGCGGCCTGGGTTCCTGGCGCTTCCGCGGCATTCCGGACGCGCTCGAGATGTTCGAGGTCGCGGCGCCCGGGCTGCTCGACGACTTCCCGCCGCTGCGCTCGGCGCAGCCGGCCTAGCTAGGGCAGGTTCACGCCGGCCTTGAGGACCGGGCAGACGTAGCCGAAGCTCGGGTGCGGCTCGAACGACACGGAGTCGGTCGTCGGGCTCCCGAACCAGCCGCTCGGCACCGGCGCCTTGACCTTCTTGCCGGTGCGGCCGCCGCCGTCGATCCTGAGCACGTCCACGCCGCGGTAGGCGTCGGCCGTGTAGACGATCTCGCCGTTCGGATCGGTCGGCGACCAGTAGCTCGCCCACGTGGACCCGGCGGCCGGGATGTAGTAGCCGACCTGGCTGATCGAGGTCGGCGTGCGGTAGTCGAGGAAGCGCACGCCCTGCTCGTACCAGCCGACCGTGGCCACGCCGTTCTTGGAGTCGAACCAGTGCGACGAGCAGTTGACGGTCACGGGCGCCTTCGAGTCGACGGCGCCGCTCGTGAACATGCCGTTCAGCTCGGTCTCCCAGGTGCCCTGCGGGGTGATCTTGCCGGCGCCGAGCTGCGAGAGGTCCCAGGTCTCGAACTTGCCCTGGCCGCGGCAGCCGCCGGGCGGGACCTCGTCGGTGTCGATGTAGTCCTCCTCGGTGATCAGCAGCGTCTTGCCGCGCCGCTGGGAGTTGTGGAGGATGAAGTCGTTGTAGGGCGAGGGGTTGCGGCCGGCCGTGCCCGTCGTGCCCGAGCAGCTTCGGGCGCGAGCGGGTTGGCGGTGAGCTTGTAGCCCGCGGCGCCGCCACCGCCGACGTTCCACACCGTGCCGGTGCTGTCGAGCTCGGTGTCGTGCGTGACGTTGAAGGCGTCGCTCAGGGAGGCGGCCGACTCGAACTTGCCGAGCGACCTGGGCGCGCTCGGGATGGTGAGGTCCACGACCTCGACGTGGTCGCCCCCGTCGACCCACACCTGCGTGCAGTTCGACTTCACGAAGTTCGCGATGTGGCCGGCGCCGCGGCCGCTGCCCGTGAGGCCCAGCGGCAGGACCGCGCTCAGCGTGGGCGTGGCCGGGTTCGCGATGTTGACCACGTACATGATCGCCCCGAGGTCCTGCTCGACGCGGTCGTTGACGACGATGCAGGGTGTTCCCGCACAGGTCCACGTCCTCGTTCTCGAAGTGGGGCAGCGGGAGGGCGCCCACGAGCTTCGGCGAGTCGGCCTTCGCGATGTCGAGCACGGTGATGCCGCCCCAGCCGCTCACGAAGGCGTAGTGGTCCTTGAAGGTCCATGCCGGCGGCGGTGCCGGGGATGTGGCCGAGGAGGTGGACGTTCGTGGAGGCGGCGAGCGGCGGCTCGGCGGGGAGCATCTGGGCGCTGGCCGGCGCGGCGATGGCGGCGGTCAGCGCCAGCACCGCGATGAGACTTCTTAGTAGACGACCCCTGCCGTTCATAGACGCGTGCGTTCCTCATTACCCGAGGCGGTGCGGTTCCTGAACCTGGCCGCGCCGGGCTTACCCTCATCGGCCGATGACCAACGCGGAGATCGCCGACCGGCTGGAGGCGCTGGGGTCGCTGCTCGAGCTGGCGGAGGCGAACCCGTACACGGCGCGCGCGTACCGGCGCGCGGCGGAGACGGTGCGCTCGTCTCCGGCTTCGGTAGACGAGCTGGTCCGCACCGGGCCGCGTGCGCTCGCTGCGCGGGATCGGGCGCTCGATCGAGTCGAAGCTCCGCGAGCTCGTCGAGACGGGCTCGATTGCCGAGCTGGAGGAGCTGGAGCGCGAGCTGTCGCCGGAGCTGGTGGGGCTCGGGCGGTTCCTCGGGCTGTCCACCCGGCGCTCGATTGAGATCGCGCAGACGCTCGGGATCCGGACGGCCGACGAGTTCCGCTCGGCGGCAGCCGAGGGGCGGCTGCGCGACGTGCCGGGCGTCGGGCCGAAGCGGGAGACGCAGATCCTGGAGGCGCTGTCGCGCGAGGGCGATCCGCGGCCGCGCCAGGGGCTGACGCTGAACCGGGCGTGGGAGCTGGTCGGCGGGGTTGCGGCGGCGCTGGATGGCGTGGTCGCCGGGGACGTGCGCCGCTGGCGCGATTCTTGCGAGGTGCTGTGTGTGGTGCGCGCGGCTGCGGATCCCGCGCCCGTGCTGGCCCAGTTCGCCTCGCTGCCTCAGATCGTGGCCGTGATCGAGCAGGAGGAGCGGCGGGCGGTCGGGCTCACGGTGGAGGGCGTGCCGCTGGAGGTGGTCGTGCCGGAGCCTGCTTCGTTCGGGACCGCGCTGGTGCGGGCCACCGGCGCGCCCCCGTACGTGGAGGCGCTGGAGCCGCTGCCGGATGCGCCTTCCGAGGAGGAGGTCTACTCCGAGCTCGGCGTGCCCTGGTGCCCGCCGGAGCTGCGCGAGGAGCCGTTCCGCGGCGAGCCGCCCCGGCTCGTGGAGGTGTCGGACATCCGCGGCGACCTGCACATGCACTCCACGTGGTCCGACGGGCGCAACAGCGTGCTGGAGATGGGCGCCGCCGCGCGCGACCGCGGATATGAGTACGTCGCGATCTGCGACCACACGCCGGCGGTCGGCGCCGTGCGCGGCCTCACGCCGGACGAGGTGCGCCGCCAGGGCGAGGAGATCGCCGCCGCGAACGAGGAGCTGGCCCCGTTCCGGGTGCTGCGCGGGATCGAGGTGGACATCCTGCCCGACGGCTCGCTCGACCTACCGGACGACGTGCTCGCCGAGCTGGACTGGGTCCAGGCGAGCGTGCACGGCGGCCAGCGGATGCCCGCGCGCGAGATGACCGCGCGCGTCGTGGAGGCGCTTCGCAACCCGTACGTGAGCTGCCTGTCGCACCCGAAGGGCCGGATCATCAACCGCCGGCCGGAGAACGCGCTCGACCTGGAGCGCGTCTACGAGGTCGCGCTCGAGGAAGGCGTGGCGCTGGAGGTCAACGGCCTGCCCGACCGGCTCGACCTACGCGGCGAGCACGTGCGCGACGCGCTCGCGGCAGGGGTCGAGATCGTCTGCTCGACCGACTCGCACGGCGCCGAGCGGCTCGAGAACATGGTCCTCTCGGTGATGACCGCGCGCCGCGGCGGCGCGACCGCGGACCAGGTCGTCAATACGCGCCCTCAGGACTTCTTCACGACGTAGTCGATGAACGTGGCGTAGTCCGACTGGCGGACGCCCTTGTGCTCGAGCTCGACGTCCTGCTCGAACCCGTCGAACAGGTGCTTGCCGCCGCCGAGGATGACCGGCGCGACGATGATGGTGAGCTCGTCGACGTGCCCGTCCGCGAGCGCCTGGCGGATGAGGTCGGCGCCGCCCATGACGTGCACGTGCTTGTCGCCGGCCGCCTCCTTGGCCTGCTCGATCGCGTCGTCGAGGCTGCCGACGAATCGGAACGCGTCGCCCTCCGGCTGCTCGTCCGGTGCGGTGCGTGACGATGAAGAAGGGCAGGTCCCAGGGGTTCTCGTCGCCCCAGTGGTCGGCGGCCTCGTAGGTCCAGCGGCCGGCCACGACCGCGCCGAGGCCGGACATGGCCTCGTCCATCCAGGCCTTGTCCTCGGGCGCCATCTCGGCCGTCGGCTCGGCGTCGTAGGTCCAGGGGCCGCCGAAGACCCAGTAGTGAAGGCGCTCGCCGCCCTTGCCGAGGCCGACGCCCGGCCCGTCGTCGGGCCCTGCGACGTAGCCGTCTACTGACGTGGTGATTCCTGCGATGACCTTGGTCATGACAGCTCCTTTCGTTGGCTCACCCATACAGACCGGGCCGCCGCCGCGGACTCATCGGGCGGCAGAGGCGGTCAGTCGTCGAGGATCGTCAGGTCGAGCTCGCTCAGGCGCGCGGCGTCGGCGAGCCAGTCCATCTCGACGATCCTGCCGCCCTTGACCGTGAAGGCCCCGACCGAGAAAGGCCGGCCGTCCCGCATGGCGACCACTCCCACCGCGCCGTTGACGAGCGCCGGCTTCATGACGAGCTTCAGCCGCGAGTAGAACTCCGCCTGGCCGGCGACCGCTTCCGCCCCCCGGACCTCTCGCGACCTGCCCGGGCCGAAGTCGGATCTGAGGACGACGTCGGGGTCGAGGACCGAGACCAATCGGTCGAAGTCGCCCTCGCGCGCGGCCGCGAGGAAGGCGTCGACGACCTCGCGCTGGGCGTCCACGTCGACGTCCGGGACGGTGTTCTCGGCCCGCACGCGGCGGCGGGCGCGGCTCGCCAGCTGGCGGGCCGCATCCGGAGAGCGGTCGACGATCGGCGCGATCTCGTCGAAGGGCACGGCGAAGATGTCGTGGAGCACGAACGCGAGCCGCTCCGGGGGGCTCAGCGTCTCGAGCACCACGAGCAGCGCGAGCCCCACCGAGTCGGCCAGCAGCGCCTCGTGCTCGGGGTCCGTGCCGTCGGCGCGGTCGATGATCGGCTCCGGCAGGTGCAGCTCGTCGAGTGGCTCCTCACCGTGGGTCCGGCGTGAGCGCAGCGTGTTCAGCGACACGCGCCCGACCACGGTCGTCAGCCACCCGCCGAGGTTCTCGATCTCGTCGGGGTCCGAGCGGCTGAGCCGCAGCCAGGCCTCCTGGACGGCGTCGTCGGCCTCGCTGACCGAGCCCAGCATCCGGTAGGCCACCGCCCGCAGACGGCTTCGGTGCTCCTCGAATCGCTCCGCCAGCCAGTCGCGCTCTTCCACGGTCACATTCCTCCGCTGCTTCGGGTCATACCCAGTAGACCCCCGAAACCCCGCCTGTGTGACGGCGGGAAAGGAGAAAGGCAATGCGAGTCTTCGTCGCAGGAGCAAGCGGCGCGATCGGGACCCGGCTCGTGCCCCAGCTGATCGATCGCGGCCACGAGGTGATCGGCACCTCCACGTCGCCCGAGCGGGCCGAGCGCGTACGCGCGCAGGGCGCGGAGGCGATCGTGCTCGACCTGCTCGAGCCCGCCGCCGTGCGCAAGGCCGTCCTCGAGGCTCGGCCCGACGCGATCGTCCACGAGGCGACCGGCCTGGCCGACGTGAAGTTCTCCCGGAACATGGATCGCAGCTTCGAGCAGACCAACCGGTTGCGGACCGAGGGCATCGACACGCTCCTGGCCGCCGCCCGCGAGGCCGAGGTGAGCCGGTTCGTCGCCCAGAGCTTCGCCACCATGCGGCACGTGCGTGAGGGCGGGATGGTCAAGACCGAGGACGACCCGCTCGACCCCACCCCGCCGGCGGCGATGCGCAAGGGGCAGGCCGCCATGCGCTACCTCGACGAGACGGTCCCGGCCGCCGGCGGCGTGGTGCTGCGCTACGGCGTCTTCTACGGCGCGGACAACGACGGGCTGGTCGAGCCCGTGCGCAAGCGCCAGTTCCCGATCGTGGGCGACGGCGGCGGCGTGTCCTCGTGGATCCACCTCGACGACGCCGCCGCGGGGACCGTGCTGGCCCTCGAGCACGACGTGACCGGCATCTACAACATCGTCGACGACGAGCCCGCCCCGGTACGCGAATGGCTGCCGGTGCTCGCGGAAGCCCTCGGCGCGAAGCCGCCCCGCCACTTCCCCGTCTGGCTCGCGCGGCTGTTCGGCGGCGAGATCGCGGTGATGATGGGGACCGAGTCGCGCGGCGTGTCGAACGCGAAGGCGAAGCGTGAGCTCGGCTGGACGCTGCGCCACCCGAGCTGGCGGGAGGGCTTCGCGGCCGCATACGCGACGGCCGCGCCGGCGGACGGACGGCCGTCTCAGCGGGCCGCCAGAGCGAGTCACTCGACGACCTGACGCGGGATAGAGGCTTGACCCGGAACAGGTGCGCCCAGGTAGGCTGATCGCGCGCGGGACACATGGCGGTCGACCTCGTCATCGACATCGAGAACACCCCCGGGGCTCTGGCGACAGTGGCGGCCGCGATCAGTGATGCCGGCGTAAACATCGCGGCGGCAACGTGTGTCGGACCGGGCGAGCGCGCCGAGCTCCACATCCTCGTCCCGCACGCCGAGGCTGCGAAGCACGCGTTGGCGATCTCCCATGTCGCTGTCAGCCGCGAGCGCGAAGTAGTCGTGGTCAACGTCGAGGACCGTCCCGGCGTGCTGGCAGACCTGACCCGCAAGATTTCCCGGGCCGGGGTCAACATCGATCTCGTCTATGTGGCCACCCAAAATCGCGTGGTCTTCGGAGCAGCCGACCTAGCTGCCCTCCAAGCCGCGGTCGACGCCGCGACGTGACGGCGAACAAGCCCTAGGAGGAGGAGGCGCCGGCGGCCACCCCGGCCCGCCGGTTCAGCTCCGCCCGCACCAGCTCGTCCAGGTCCCCATCGAGCACGCCCTGCACGTTCCCGATCTCCGTGTCGGTCCGGTGGTCCTTCACCATCGTGTACGGCTGCAGCACGTAGGAGCGGATCTGGGACCCCCACCCCACGTCCAGCGCCTCGCCGCGCTCCTTCGCGATCGCCTCCTGGCGCTTGCGCTCCTCCAGCTCGGTCAGCTTCGCCCGCAGCATCGTCATCGCCGTGTTCTTGTTCGCCGACTGGGAGCGCTCGTTCTGGCACTGCACCACGATGCCTGTCGGCTTGTGCGTGATCCGTACCGCGGAGTCGGTCTTGTTCACGTGCTGGCCGCCCGCCCCTGACGCGCGGTAGGTGTCGATCTGCAGGTCGTCGGGCTCGATCTCCACCTCGCCCGTGTCCTCCATCAGCGGCGCCACCTCGAGCCCGGCGAAGGCCGTGTGCCGGCGCGACTGGGCGTCGAACGGCGATATCCGCACCAGCCGGTGCACGCCCTTCTCGGCTGAGAAGAGCCCGTAGGCGTTCTCGCCGTGCGCGATGAAGGTCGCCGACTTGATCCCGGCCTCCTCCCCGGCCGAGGCCTCGGCCAGCTCCACCTTCATCCCGCGGCGCTCGGCCCAGCGCATCTCCATGCGCAGCAGCATCTCGGCCCAGTCCTGCGAGTCGGTGCCGCCGGCGCCGGCGTTGACGGTGACGACGGCGTCGCCGCCGTCGTACTCGCCGCTGAACAGGCGCGCCTCCTCGAGCTCGGCCAGCCGGGAGTCGATCGAGGCCCGCTGCTCCTCCAGCTCGGCGGCCATGCTCTCGTCCTCCTCGGCCATCTCGACGAGCGTGTCGATGTCGCCGATGTCGCGCTCGAGCGAGCGGTAGGACTCCAGCCGGCGCGTGAGCGGACGAGTGCTCGGCGCGACACCTTGGCCGCCCGGTCCTGGTCATCCCAGAAGCCGGGGGCCTGCATCTCCCCCTCCAGCTCGGCTACGCGAGCTTCTAGGCCAGCGGGGTCAAAGGTAGTCCGCGAGCAGCTTCAGCTGGTCGCGGAGGCCACTGGCGTCGGCAGCACATTACGCCGCACCATGGCACTTCTTGAACTTCTTGCCGGAGCCGCACCAGCATGGGTCGTTGCGGCCGATTCGCTCGTGCTCGTCGAGCACCTTCGTCTCGATCACGGGGGCCGGCTCGAGCACCGACTCCTCCGCGTACTCGGCCGCGCCGGCAACCCCGGCGGGCAGGGCGCCGCCCTGTGCCGCGGCCGCCGCCAGCGCGCTCGGCTGCTCGGCGGCGGTGCCGCCGGCGTACGAATAACGAGAGCCGGTGCTCGACGCGGAGGCGTTGCCGGCCGCGCCCCAGCGCGTGCCGTTCCCGCCGGCGCCGGCGGCCTGGGCCTCCGGCGGCGCCTCGACCTCGACGTTGAACACGTAGCGGGCGAACTCGTCCCAGATGTTGTTCATGAGCTCCGTGAACATGTCGAAGCCCTCGTTCTTGTACGCGACGAGCGGGTCGATCTGGGCGAACCCGCGGAGGTGGATGCCCTCGCGCAGGTAGTCCATGTCGTGCAGGTGCTCGCGCCAGCGCTCGTCGATGATCTGGAGCAGCATGAAGCGCTCCAGCGCGCGCATGAGCTCGCTGCCGAGCTCCTCCTCGCGGTCGTCGTAGGCCTCGACCACGTCCTCGCGCAGCTTCTCGACCAGCGTGGAGCGCGTCTCGCGCTCCTCGATGTCGTCGGCCTCGTAGGAGACGGCGTAGATCTGCCCGAGCTGCTCGAGCAGCCGGTCGAGCTCCCAGTCCTCCTGGTACTCGCCCTGGAGGTACTCGCCGCAGAGCCGCTCGATCGCGTCGGCGATCTGGGTCCGCGCGATCTCCGACATGTCCTCGCCCTCGAGGATCCGGTCGCGGTACTCGTAGACGATCTCGCGCTGCTGGTTCATCACGTCGTCGTACTCGAGGACGCGCTTGCGGATCAGGAAGTTCTGCTCCTCGACCTTCTTCTGGGCGTTCTCGATCTGCTTCGAGAGCATCTTGTGCTCGATCGGCATCTCGTTGCCGTCGTCGTCGGCCTGGGCGAGGAACTTGTTGTCGAGGATGCGGTAGATGCGGTCGCCGGCGAACAGGCGCACCAGGTCGTCCTCGGCGGACAGGTAGAAGCGCGACTCGCCGGGGTCGCCCTGGCGTCCCGAGCGGCCGCGGAGCTGGTTGTCGATCCGGCGCGACTCGTGGCGCTCGGTTCCGCAGATGAAGAGCCCGCCGGAGGCCATCACCTTCTCGCGGTCGTCCACCACCTGCTGCTCCATCTTCGGGAAGACCTCGTCCCAGGCGTTGTTCCAGTCGTCGGTGTCCGGCTCGAGCCCGCGCTGGACCAGCTCGCGCTGGGTGAGGTGCTCCTCGTTCCCGCCGAGCTTGATGTCCACGCCACGGCCGGCCATGTTGGTGGCGATCGTGACCGCGCCCGGCGCGCCGGCCTCGGCGATGATCTCGCCCTCGCGCTCCGCGTGCTCGGGCTTCGCGTTCAGGACCGTGTGCTTGATGCCGCGCTTGGTCAGAACCGACGACAGCAGCTCCGAGACCTCGACCGAGATCGTCCCGACGAGCACCGGCTGGCCCGACTCGTGGCGCGCCGCGATCTCGTTGGCGACGGCGGCCCACTTGCCGTCCTTCGTCTTGTAGATCTGGTCGTTCTGGTCGGCGCGGACCATCGGCCGGTTGGTCGGCACCTCGACCACCTGGAGCTCGTAGATCTTCATGAACTCGGTGGCCTCGGTGAGGGCGGTACCGGTCATGCCGCCGAGCTTGTCGTAGCGGCGGAAGTAGTTCTGGTAGGTGATCGTGGCGACGGTCTGGTTCTCCTCCTGGATCGCCACGCCCTCCTTGGCCTCGACGGCCTGGTGGAGGCCCTCGGACCAGCGCCGCCCCTCGAGGATGCGGCCGGTGAACTCGTCGATGATCTTGACCTCGCCGTCGATCACGGCGTAGTCCACGTCCTTCTTGTAGAGCGACTCGGCCTTCAGCGACTGCTGGAGGTGGTTGACCATGTTGCCGAGCTCGGCGCGGTAGAGGTTGTCGATGTTGAGGAAGCGCTCGGCCTTCTCGACGCCGCGCTCGGTGACCGCCACCGTCTTGTGCTTCTCGTCCGGCTCGAAGTCGAAGTCGGCCTCGTAGTCCTTGGACTTGGCCTCGAGGCCCTCGGGCTTCTTGCCCGCCTCCATCGTCTTCGCGAGCTTCGCGAACGTGTAGTACATGTCGGCCGCCGCCTCGGGCTGGCCGGAGATGATCAGCGGGGTCCGCGCCTCGTCGATGAGGATGTTGTCCACCTCGTCGACGATCGCGAAGCCGTGGCCGCGCTGGGCCTTCTGCTCGATCTCGACGGCGAGGTTGTCGCGCAGGTAGTCGAAGCCGAACTCGGAGTTCGTGCCGTAGACGACGTCGCGCGAGTAGGCCTCCTGCTTGTCGATGTCGTTCTGGTTCGACTGGATGATCCCGACCGTCACGCCGAGCAGGTCGTAGATCGGCTTCATCCAGGTGGCGTCGCGGCGGGCCAGGTAGTCGTTGACCGTGACCAGGTGGATGCCCTTGCCCTCGGCCGGGTAGCCGTTCTCGTCGCGCGAGGCGAGCCCGTTCAGGACGATCGGCAGCGTGGCGGTGAGGGTCTTGCCCTCGCCGGTCTTCATCTCCGCGATCGAGCCGTCGTTGAGGACCATCCCGCCGATCAGCTGGACGTCGAAGTGGCGCTGGCCGAGGGCGCGCTTGCCGGCCTCGCGCGTGAGCGCGAAGGACTCCGGCAGCAGGTCGTCGAGCGACTCGCCGGCCAGGTGGCGCTCGCGCAGCGCCTGGTAGCGAGCGCGCAGCTCGTCGTCCGACTCGAGCTCGAGCTCGGCCTCGTAGTCGTTGATCCGCTCGACCCTCTTCTCGAAGGTCTTGAACTTCTTGCCCTCGCCTACCCGGAGGGCGCGATCGAGGATGGTCATCTCAAAGACGGTAGCAAGGGGCCAGATGCCCTTCGGAGCGGTTTTGGACCGGGATTCAGGCGGCGCGCGGGGCCTGCTGGGAGGTCCCTCGGCGCGGCCGTGCGCGGCGCTTGTCCCGGTGTTTCTTCACCTGACGTGCCAAGTCCTCCGCCATCAGGTTGATCGAGTGCGTCATGTCGGATGAGCGCTCGGTCGCGCGCAGCGTCACGCCCTTCAGGTGGAGAGTGGCCTCGGCCACCTGCGAGTCGCGGATCGAGGGGTTGCTCTCGGTGCGAAGCTCGACCTCCAGATCTGCCAGCGGCGACACCTGCCTGGCCACCTTCGCGAGCTTCTTCTCCACCCGTGCTCGCAGCTCGGCCTCGACTCTCGCGTCGTTGCGGCCCTTGACCTGGATGCGCATCGGCCCTCCTCGGGATCGGCGGATGGGGCAGGTCCCACCGATGGTAGTGGCCGCCTCCGGCGCTGGGAAGGGGTGTCCCTCATCTTCCCCGCGTGCGCGCGTAAGCGACCGCGCTCAGGCCGCTCGAGCCGGCCGCGCGGAGCGCCTCGGCGGCCGCTCCGAGGGTGGCGCCGGTGGTGACGACGTCGTCCACCAGGACGGGGTTGGCGGGCGCGGCGGAGGCGCGTCATGGAGCCCTTCAGCGCGCGGGCGCGCTCGGAGCGGTCGCGGCCGACCTGGGTGCCGCGGCCCTCGGTGCGGCGCACGCAGGGGACGACCTCGGCGCCCGGTGCGGCGGGCGATCGCCAGCGCGAGCGCGAGCGCCTGGTTGAAGCCGCGCTTGCGCTCGCGCGCGCGGGAGAGGGGAATCGGGACGAGCGTCGCGCCGTCGAGCAGCCCTTCCGGCGCCGTGGCCACGATCGCCGCGGCCATCGAGCCGGCCACCGCGAGCGCGGCCCGGAACTTGAGCGCCCGCACGAGCTCGCGCGCCGGGCCCTCGTAGGCGACCGGCGCGAAGCAGGGCACGCCCGCGAGCGTGACCAGCTCGGGCGGCAGCCGGCGGAGATCGCGCGCGCAGGCGCGACAGAGCGGCGCTCGGGCGGGCGCGGTCCGGGAGCAGCTCCAGCAGAGCGGCGGGGCGAGGAGCGAGGTGAGCACCGGCCCAGCGTGCCGGGCGCCGGCCGACGCGTGGGCACGCCACTGACACAATCGCGTGCGTGCCGGGTTACATCGCAGCCGAGCCCCAGCTGCACTGGTTCGCCGACCCGGCCGTGCTGGCGCCGCTGGCGCTCGTGGCCTTCATCTACGTGCGGCGCTTCATCGCGGCGCGGCGCGAGGCCGGCGGCCGCGGCGCCGGGTTCGCCCAGGCGGCGGCGTTCACCGGCGCGATGATCGCCCTGCTGGTGGCGCTCGTCTCGCCGCTCGACAGCCTCGGCGAGGACTACCTGTTCTCCGCGCACATGCTCCAGCACGTGCTGCTCGGCGACGTGGCGCCCGTGCTGCTCCTGCTCGCGCTCTCGCGCGTGATCATGCGCCCGGCCACGCGGCGGCTGACCTCCGTCGAGCGCGGGCTCGGCCCGTTCGCCAGCCCGCTCACCGGGCTCGCGCTCTGGATCGGCTTCATGTACTTCTGGCACATCCCGGCGCTCTACGACGCGGCCGTGGAGCACCCGCTCATCCACCTGCTGGAGCACATCTCGTTCTTCACGGCGGGCGTGGCGCTCTGGTGGCCGCTCGTCCAGCCGGTGCCGATGCGCCGGCGGATGACCGGCATGCAGCCGGTCGCATACATCGCGTCGGCCAAGGCGGGGCTGGCGGCGCTCGGCCTGGTGCTCACCTGGAGCCAGACCCAGGTCTACCCCTACTACGAGGACCTGCCGCGGATCTGGGGGCTCTCCCCCATCGACGACCAGAACGTGGGCGGCGTGATCATGATGGTCGAGCAGTCGCTGACGCTCGTGATCGCGCTCGTCGTGCTGTTCATGGGGATGCTCGTGAAGTCGGAGGCGGAGGAGCGGCGGCGGGAGCGGCTGGAGGAAAGGGCCGGGCCCGTAGGACGGACTCTCCTGACTTGACCGCCTATGCGCGGCAAAGTCAGGAACGTCAGCACCTAGCCCTCCAGCACCGCGCCGTCCTCGATCTCGCGCGGGCCCTCGATCCGCACCGAGCCGCGCACCGTCACGCCCGAGCCGAAGCGGACGTCGCCGTCCACGGCCAGGCGGTCGCAGTCGATCAGGGACGGCGGGCCGCCGGGGAAGTGGGCCTCCAGGTCGGGCACCAGCTTGTAGTGCTCCGAGTCGAGGTCGATCACCGGGGGCGTTCCGTCACGCGACTCGGGGCCAGCTGGACCCGGGGCCCGTCGCGGATCACGTACGCGTCCGAGCGCAGCGACAGCAGGTCCTCGGTCGTCTTCACCGGCACGAAGCGGCTGCGCGGCACGCGCACGGCGGCGGCGCCGTCGAACACGTCGATCGCCGCCCCCATCGCGGTCTCCAGCTGGATGACGGGCGGTGACGACGGGTCGGCCGGGTCGACCGTCTTGCGGTTCACGATCATCGGCAGCTCGAGCACGCCCTCGGAGAGCTGCGCGGCCACCGCCTGCAGGTCGATCCAGAGCGTGTTGCAGTTGAAGTAGCGGTGGCGGCTCACGTCCTGGAAGGCGTCGCGGTCCTCGTCGGGCGTCTGGGCGATCTCGCGCAGCACGAGCCCGCCGCCCGGGCCGGCGCGCCAGGTGCCCGCCCTTGCGGTCCGACTCGGTGCGGTCGGCGGCCTCCATCAGGAACGGCAGCTCCTCGCGCGCGAACCAGGCCAGGATGCGGTCGTCGAGCACCGCGCCGAGGTTGTCCGAGTTCGAGACGAACGCGTAGCGGTAGCCGCGCTCGAGCATCTCGTCGAGCATCCCCGAGCCGGCGAGCGAGATGTAGAGGTCGCCGTGGCCGGGCGGGGCCCATTCGAGCCTCGGGTCGGCGGGCCAGTCGACCGGCTCGAGGTCGTCGGCGCCGCAGCTTCGGCACCTTGCCCTGGACGAAGTCGAGCGGAAGGTCGGCCTCCAAGCCGGAATACGACGACAGCGCCTCCAGCGAGTCGTCGCGCGTGGCGAAGCTGTTCATCAGCACGAGCGGCACGCGCGCACCCGAGCGCTCGCGCAGGCCGAGCACCTGGCGGGCGATGATGTCGAGGAACGAGAGGCCGTCCTTGACCTCGAGCAGCGACTTGGCCTTGCTCATCCCCATGCTCGTGCCGAGGCCGCCGTTCAGCTTCAGGACGACGCGCGGCGTCGAGCGCCTCGCGGGCGCCGTCGGGATCGTCGGGCAGCTCCTCCGCGTCCGGCAGCGACTCGACCGGCTCGATCTCGGACTCGGGCAGCGTGCCCTGCTCCCCCTCCTCCAGGCGCGCCCGCTGGCGCGTGAACGTCTCGATCGCGACCTCGGGCAGCCCCTCGGCTCGCATCTTCTCGGCGGCGCTGACCATTGGCCGCGATCCTACGCAGCGGCTCAAGCGTGGCCCCCGCCGGCCGATACAGAGGTGGACCCCTGTATTGGAGGATCCGATCTCCGCCGCACCCACGGACGTGACGACGACGGCAGCACTTGCCGCGCTCCGTCGGATGTCATTCACGGTGGTGGACGCGCCCGACCGGGACGCGATCCACCGCTCACTCGCCGCCGAGTTCTTCGGCGTGTTCGGCGCGGACGCCGTCCACGTGTGCGAGGTCCACCAGGACCGCAGCGGGACCGACGGCGTCTGGTTCGTCTCGTCGTCCGACGGCGGCGTCGAGGCTCGCGGCGCGTACACCCTCACCTTCGACCGGCCGAGCGGCGTGGCGCGCGTGGTCGAGACGGGCGAGCCGCTCAACGTGACCGACGCCATGCGCTCGCCGGTGGTCTCGCGCGAGATGGCCGAGCGCTTCCGCGCGGCGAGCGTGCTCTACGTCCCGCTCACGTACTCGGGGATGGTGCGCGCCGTGATCGTGCTGATGAGCGAGACCCCCCGCTGGTTCCGCGAGGAGGAGATCGACTTCGCGTACACGCTCGCCAACCAGGCCTCGGCGGGGCTCGGCGCGCTCGAGACGCGCGAGCGGCTCGCCGGTCAGCGCGACCGCCAGGCGGCCCTTGCGCGCGCCGCGCGGGCACTCAACGAGAAGCTCGACCGGCGCGCCGTGCTCGACACGATGTGCCACGAGGCGAACGTCGCGCTGGGGGCCGACATGGCCGGCGCCTACCTCGGCAACGCAGCCGAGGGGGGCGTGGCGGTGGCGGCGGACGGGATCGACGACGACTCCGACTGGTGGGGCTACCGCATCGGACCCGGGGAGGGCGTGGCCGGCAAGACGCTCAGCACGGGCGAGCCGACCGTGACGATGGACTACCAGAGCGATCCGTGCGCGCCCGGCGTGGTCGCCCTGCGGCAGGTGCAGACCGCGGTGTCGGTGCCGATGTCCTGGAACGGGGCGCTGAGGGGCGCGCTGTCGGTGGCATTCCTGTCGGTGCGCCCGATCGAGGCCGAGGACATCGAGACGCTCGAGGCGATCGCGAGCCTGGCCGCCGTGGCCTGCCGCAACGCCGAGGCCTTCGAGGAGGCCACCGTGGCGGCCCGCACCGACTCGCTCACCGGGCTGCTCAACCACGGCGCGATCCAGGTGCGCACGAGCGAGGAGATCTGGCGCGCCCAGCGCGACGACGCCCCGCTGGCCTGCCTGCTGGCCGACCTCGACAACTTCAAGCCGATCAACGACCGCCACGGCCACCTGGTGGGCGACGAGATCCTCCAGCGCGTGGCCGCGGCGCTGGCGACGGAGTTCCGGCCCTACGACGGGATCGCCCGCTACGGCGGCGACGAGTTCGTGGTCCTGCTGCCGGGCTCGGACCGGGCGGACGCCCTGCGCGCGGCCGAGCGCCTGCGCGTATGCGTGGCGCGAGGCCGCCGCCGGCTTCACCGAGCTCGGGGCTGCCGCTCAGCGCGTCGGTCGGCGTGAGCCAGTGGAGCGAGCCGCAGACCGCCGGCGAGCTGCTCGACCGGGCCGACCGGGCGCTGCTGCTCGCCAAGCGCCGCGGCAAGGACGGGCTCGTGGTGGCGAGCGGGCCGGCGGAGCTCGAGCTCGCCCAGCTCGAGCAGAGCACCGAGCCGTCGGACCTGATGGACGAGTTCTGGAACCTGATCTCGAGCTTCGACGACCCCCAGCAGATGCTCCTGGTGCTGGCTCCGTTCCTGCGCCGCGAGCTGGGCCTCGAGGAGGTCGCGCTCTACGAGGTGAGCGGCGAGGCGCTCGGGCGGGTGTCCTCGGACGGCGACGCCGACAACGCCTTCGCGGCGGCCACGATCGCGCCCGCCGCGGAGCTGGTGCGCAGGCTCGGCAGCGGCTCGGTCTCGCGCGACTCCCTGGCGGAGCTGTGGGACGCGCTCGGGGTCACGCCCCCGGCCGAGCCCGCGGGCGAGCCCGGCGGCTCCTACGCCGCGGTCGCGCTCGCGCGGGTCAGCGAGGGCCAGGGCGTGCTGCTCCTGCGCCACCCGGCCGCCGAGTTCCCGCGCACCAGCCTGCGCCTGGCCCAGATCGTGGCCGCCCAGACCGGGACCGTGCTCGCGGCCGCCGGCAGCGGCTCGCGCGCCGCGGTGGCCGCGCTGGCGGCGGCGATCGACGCGCGCGACAACTACACGCTCACCCACTCCGAGGACGTGGTCGAGCTCGTGGGCGCCGTGGCGGTCCGGCTCGGCCTCCCCGAGCCCGAGGTGGCCCAGGTGTGCGACGGCGCGCTCCTCCACGACGTGGGCAAGGTGGCGATCCCGCACGAGATCCTCGGCAAGCGCGGCCCGCTCGACGACTCCGAGTGGAAGGTCATGCGCGAGCACCCCGTGATCGGCGAGCGCATCCTGCTGCGCACGCCCGAGCTGGCCGCCATCGCCACGCTGGTCCGGCACGAGCACGAGCGCTGGGACGGCAAGGGCTATCCCGACGGCCTGGCCGGCGAGGAGATCCCGCTCGGCAGCCGCATCATCCTCGCCTGCGACGCGTACAACGCGATGATCACGGCCCGTCCCTACCGCGAGCCGATGTCCCACGCCGACGCGGTCGAGGAGCTGCGCCGGGCCGCCGGCACCCAGTTCGACCCGGCCGTGGTGGACGCGCTCCTCGAGGAGCTCGCGCTGCGCGGCGAGCCCACCGCCACCCACGCCAGCAGGTAGCGTCCCGCGCGCATGGGCGCGCACGACATCAGGCCGGTCACGGAGGCCGACCTCGCCGACCTGCTGCCGCTGATGCGCGGCTACTGCGACTTCTACGAGGTCGGCCCCTCGGACGACGACCTGCTCGCGATGTCGCGGACGCTGATCGGGGATCCCGAGCGCGAGGGCATCCAGCTGATCGCCCGCGACCCCGACGGCGGGGCGGTGGGCTTCGCGACGATCTTCTGGACCTGGACCACGCTCAGCGCCTCGCGGCTGGCGGTGATGAACGACCTGTTCGTGGCCGAGGACGCGCGCGGCGGGGGCACCGCGGACGCGCTGATCGCGGCTTGCGCCGAGCGCTGCCGCGAGCGCGGCGTGGGCTCGCTCGAGTGGCAGACGGCGCAGGACAACTTCAGGGCGCAGGCCGTCTACGAGCGCGTGGGCGCGAAGCGCGACGAGCGCTGGCTCGACTACTCGCTGGACGTGTCGCCCGGCGCGACCACGCCGGACTCGTAGGCCAGCACGACCGCCTGCACGCGGTCGCGCACGCCCAGCTTCATCAGCACGCGCGCCACGTGGGTCTTCACCGTGGTCTCCGACACCACGAGCTCCGCCGCGATCTCGGCGTTCGACATCCCGCGCGCGAGCAGCCGGAAGACCTCGAGCTCGCGCGGCGTGAGGTCCTCGAGCGTGGGCGGCAGCTCGCGCTGCGACGGCGGCGTGCGCGAGAACTCGCGGATCAGCCTGCTGGTGACCGACGGCGCGAGCAGGGCGTCGCCGCCGGCCACGACCCGGATGCCCTCCACGAGCTGGTCGGCCGGCACGTCCTTCAGCAGGAACCCGCTCGCGCCGGCGCGCAGCGCGTCGTAGACGTACTCGTCGAGGTCGAAGGTCGTGAGCATCAGGACCTTGAGGTCGCCGTCGTGCTCCACGAGCCGGCGCGTGGCCTCGATGCCGTCCATCTCGGGCATGCGGATGTCCATCAGCACCACGTCCGGGTCGAGGCGCTTGGCGCTGTCGAGCGCCTGGGTGCCGTCGGCGCACTCCCCCACCACGTCGATGTCCTCCTCGGCCTCGAGGATCATGCGGAAGCCGGCGCGGATCAGCGCCTGGTCGTCCACGAGCAGCACGCGCACGCTCACTTGGCCACCGCCCGCGCGGCCAGCGGGATCTTGGCCCGCACGGCGAAGCCGCCGCCGCGGGCGCGCCCGGCCTGGAGGTCGCCGCCGTAGAGAGCCACTCGCTCCTGCATACCTACCAGGCCATGGCCGCCGCCGAGGTCACCGGCCGCGCCGGCGCCCACGCCGTCGTCGCTCACCTCGAGCAGCAGCTCGTGCGGCTCGTAGCGGATGTGCACGCGCGCGTGCGCGGGGCCGGCGTGCTTGTAGGCGTTCGTGAGCGCCTCCTGGACCACGCGGTAGGCGGCCAGGTCCACGCCCGGCGGGAGCGGCTCGGCCTCGCCCTCCACCACCACCTCCACCGGCAGGCCGGCGTCGCGGGCGCGCTGCGCCAGCCGCTCCACGCGCGCGAGGCTGGGCGGGCCGTCGAGCGGCTCGCCCTCGTCGCGCCGGACCGCGCCGAACATGTGGCGCAGCTCGGTCATCGCGTCGCGGCCGGTGCTCTCGATCAGCTCGGCCACCTCCACGGCGCGCTCGGGATCGCGCGCCACGAGCCGGCCGCCGGCGGACGCCTGCACCACCATCACGCTGAGGTTGTGGGCGAGCACGTCGTGGAGCTCGCGCGCGATCCGCCTGCGCTCGGCGGTCACGGCGCGCTGCCCCTCCTGCTCGCGCATGTGCTCGGCCTGCTCGGCCTTCTCCGCGAGCTCGCGCGTGAGCACGAGGTGGTTGCGCAGCGCGCGGCCGATCAGCCACGGCGCGATCACGAAGCCCACGACCGGGAAGAAGACGTCGCCGGGGTCGAAGAGCGCCGCGATGATCGTGACGCCGACCACGCCGACCGCGATGCCGATGATCGCCCGCCGCCGCTCGGCGTGCGCGCCCATCGAGTAGGTGGCGGTGATGAGCATGAAGACCATGCTCAGGAGGTCGGGCGGGCCGAGCGCGACCAGCTCGCCGAACACGCCGGCGCCGATCACGAGCACCAGCGCCGTGAAGGGCCGCGTGCGGCGCATCAGCAGCGGCAGGCCCATCGCGAACACGATCAGCACGTTCAGCCAGCGCGGGCCGTCGACGTCGTCGAGCGTGGCCAGCTCGACCTGGGCCAGCGCGATCAGGCCCGAACACGAGCAGGCGGTCGAGCGTGCGCCAGTCGCGCTCGGTGAGCGCCTCCCGGCCCCTGCGCCCGCGCGGCAGCCTCATCGCGCCACCAGCTCCTCGAGCGGCAGCCAGACGCTGACCTGGTGGCGGTCGCCGTTCGAGCCGCCCACGTGCAGGCGGCCGCCGTAGAGGCGGACGCGCTCGCGCATCTCGGACGGGACCTCCTCGCCGGCGCCCGCCGGGCGGTCGTCGCTCAGGTCGATCTCGAGGCCGCGGGCCCCGTAGCGGAGCGTCAGGGCCGCGGTCTGGGCCTCCGCCGCGTGGGCCGCCTCGACGGCCTGCTGGACCACGCGGTAGGCGGTCAGGTCGATGCCGGTCGGGAGCTCGGCGGCCTCGCCCTCGATCGTGAGCTCCACGTCGAGCCCCGACTGGCGCATGCGCTCGAGCAGCGCGTCGAGCCGGCCGAGGCCCGGCTGGGGCGCCAGCTCGGCCTCGTCGTCGGCGTGGCGCAGCACGCCGAGCAGGCGGCGCATCTCCGCGAGCGCGTCGCGGCCGGTCTCCTCGATCACGAGGAAGCTCTGCTGAGCCGCGCGCGGTGTCGCCCGCGGCCACCACGCGCGGCACGGCCCCCGCCTGCACGATCATCGCGCTGAGGCCGTTGGCCACGACGGTCTGCAGCTCCTCGGCGATGCGGCCGCGCTCGTCCTCCACCGCCCGCCGCGCCAGCTCCTCGCGGTCGGCCTCCAGGCGGAGCGCCTTCACGCGCAGCTCGCGCTGGAGCAGGACGCGGCTGCGCACGGCGCGGCCCGCGAGCGCCGGCATGGAGGCCAGCACCAGCACGTAGAGGAAGTCGCCCGCCGCGCCCGGAGTCCGCGATCAGCAGGCCCATGAGGCCCAGCGCCAGGATGCCCGCGGCCGCCCAGAAGCGGCGCCCCTCGGCGTAGCGGCCGACCGAGTAGTAGAGGAACAGGACCGCGAGGAACGGGGTGGCGATCTCGTCGCCCACGGACGGCCCGACCAGGTCGCTGCCGAGCAGGACGACGATGAAGATCACCGCGGCGAGGAGCGGCTTCGTCCGCCGCAGGGCGAGGCGGCGGGCCCACCGCCAGCGCGCCCACCACGGCGGCGTACGCCACGTGGCCCTCCACGGACTCGCTGAAGATGCTCTCGACCACCGCGGCCGCGGCGAAGAGGGCGGCGAATATGTAGTCGCCCGTGCGCGGGTCGATCGCGCGTATGCGCATGCGCAGCTTCCAGAGCGGGCTCATCGAGATCCCACGGTAACCGCGTAACAGAGCGGCGGCGTCCGCCGTCCGGCCGACGGCGGGTCATCCTCAAGGATGACGCCGGGACCCCCCGAGATCATCGGATCCGCGTACACGAAATCGCCTTCGCGGCCGACGACGCGGGACCTCTGCGCTGGGAGATTTCCAGTCATGGCCGACTGGACCGCACACATCAGCACAGAGGCGACACCGGAGCAGGTTCTCGAGGTGCTCACGCACCCGGAGGAGATCCGCCGCTGGTCGCCCGTCGACTTCGATCTGGAAGACCTGCGCAGCTCCCGGCTGACCGCTGGAACCCGCACTCGCGTTACCGGCAAGCTGGCAGGCGTCTCGATGGGCTTCGACGTGGAGGTCAAGGCCGCCGACGAGGCCGGCCTCGAGCTCCGCGCCGAGGGCCCCATCGGCATCGACGTGCGCTACGACCTCGTGGCCGCCGACGGCGGCAGCGAGCTCAGCGCGCACGTCTCGGTCCGCCGCGGCGGCGGCATCACCGGCCGGCTCGTGGCCAACGCCACCTCGGCCCTGCTGTCCGCCGGCGCCCTCGACGGCGCCACCGGGCGCATCGCCCGCGCGGCCGAGACCTCCCCTTCCTTCGCACTTGCCGCTTAGTCCAGCAACCAAGGAGTGATGCAGCTCATGGCAGTCATGCAGACACCAGTAGTCCCGGTTGCGACCGGGAACGCCGTGGTCGCCCGCGATCTCGTCCGCCGCTACGGCGACGGCGATTGCGCGGTCGAGGCCGTGGCCGGCGTTTCGATCGAGGTCCCGGCGGGCCAGTTCACCGCCGTCATGGGCCCGAGCGGCTCCGGCAAGTCCACCCTCATGCACCTCCTCGCGGGGCTCGACCGCCCGACCTCGGGCAGCGTCGAGATCGGCGGCGAGGAGCTCGGCGGGATGAGCGACAAGCAGCTCACGCTGCTTCGCCGCAAGCACATCGGCTTCGTGTTCCAGGCGTTCAACCTGGTGCCGACGCTGACCGCCGAGGAGAACGTGACGCTCCCGCTCGCGATCGCCGGCCGCAAGCCGGAGGCCGGGTGGATCGACCACGTGATCGACCGGGTCGGCCTCAGCGACCGCCGCACGCACCGCCCCTCCGAGCTCTCGGGCGGGCAGCAGCAGCGCGTGGCGGTGGCCCGGGCGCTCGCCAGTGAGCCGACCGTGCTGTTCGCGGACGAGCCCACCGGCAACCTGGACTCGCGGACGAGCGCCGAGGTGCTCGACCTGCTCCGCGACGCGGTGCAGTCCTACGGCCAGACGACCGTCATGGTCACCCACGACCCGACCGCGGCCAAGGCCGCCGACCGCGTCGTGTTCCTGGCCGACGGCCGCATCGTCTCCGACCTGTACTCCCCCGCCGAGGACGAGATCCTCGCGACCCTGAAGGAGCTCGTATGACGCGCGTAGCCCTCAAGGGAATCTCATCGCGCCGCATGCGTACGGCGCTGACGATGTTCGCGATCGTGCTGGGCGTGGCCATGGTGGCCGGCGCCTACACGCTCACGGACACGATGCGCGGCGCCTCCGACTCGCTGTCGGAAGCCGCGTACGACGGCACGGCGGCCGTGGTCTCCCACAAGACCGCGTTCGACCTGAAGAACGACGACCAGCTGGGCGCCCGGCCGACGATTCCGGCCTCGACGCTCGTCAGAGGTCCGTGACGTGCCCGGCGTCGAGAACGCCGTGGGGAGCATCAGCGACGAGGCCCGCATCGTGGGCAAGGACGGCGACGTGGTGGGCAGCGGTCCGTACTTCGGGTCCGGAATCGACCCGGACGCCGGCAAGCTCACCCCGTTCCGGCTGAAGGAAGGCCGGTTCGCGACCGCCGGCGGCGAGGCCGTGATCGACGCGGGCACCGCCGAGAAGGAGGGCTACGGCCTCGGCGACGAGATCACCGTCCAGGGCCGCGGGCCCGAGCGCCAGCTGCGCGTGACGGGCATCGCCACGTTCGGCGACGTGGACTCGATCGGCACGGCCACGTTCGTGCTGATGGACCTGCCCGCCGCGCAGGCGATGTTCCAGAAGCAGGGCAAGTACGACGAGGTGCTGGTGGCCGGGGACGACTCGGTCCGCGCGGCGCTCCGCTCCGCCCTGCCCGCCTCGCTCGCCGTCCAGACGGCGGCCGACCACGACCGCTTCACGCTCGACGGGCTGAACGAGTTCGTCTCGTTCATCCGCGTGTTCCTGCTCGTGTTCGGCGGCGTGGCCGTGTTCGTGGGCTCGTTCACGATCTACAACACGCTGTCCATCACCGTCGCCCAGCGCTCGCGTGAGCTGGCGCTGCTGCGGGCGCTCGGCGCGAGCCGGCGCCAGGTGCTCCGGTCGGTGCTGACGGAGTCGCTCGTGATCGGCACGGTGGCCTCGCTGATCGGCCTCGGTGTCGGCCTGCTGCTGGCCAAGGGGCTGTCGAGCGTGTTCGCCGCGAGCGGCGTCGAGCTGCCCGAGACGGGCACGGTGTTCGCCACCCGGACGATCGTCGTCTCGCTGGCCGTGGGCATCATCGTGACCGTGCTGTCCGGCCTCTCGCCGGCCGTGCGGGCCACGCGCGTCTCGCCGGTGACGGCGATGCGCGAGGGCGCCGAGATCCCGCAGGGACGGGTCGGCCGGCGCTCGGGCTGGATCGCCGCGTTCGCGACGATCCTGGCCGCGACGGTGCTCGGATTCGGGCTGTACGCACCCGGCATCGACGCGACCGGCCGCCTGGCTCTGCTCGGCCCCGGCGCGCTGCTGCTGTTCATCGCGGTGGCCGCGGCTTCGTCGCGGATCGTGCCCGGGCTCGTGTCCGTGCTCGGCAAGCCCGGCGAGAAGATCGCCGGCGATCGCCGGGGCGCTGGCCCGCCGCAACGCCATGCGCAACCCCGGCAGGACCGCGGCCACGGCCGCGGCCCTGATGATCGGGATCGCGCTGGTGGCGTTCTCGGCGGTGCTCGGCGCGGGCATGCGCGAGTCCACGAAGGGCGCCCTGGAGGACCAGGTGCGCTCGGACTACGTGCTCGTTGGCCAGGACGGCTGGTCGGCCATCGACCCCGGCGCCACGCGCGCCGCGGGGGCCGTGCCGGGCGTGAAGGTGGCCACGGGGCTCGCCCAGGACGAGGGCCGTGCCTTCGGCGAGAGCATCGCCGTGGACGGCGTGGACGAGAAGGCGCTCCCGCAGGTGTTCGGCTGGGAGTGGAAGGACGGCTCCGACGCCTCGCTGGCCGGCCTGGCCGGCGGCGGCGCGGTGGTCACCGACCGCTTCGCGGACGACCACGACCTCGGGACCGGCGACCGCTTCGCGGTCACCGCCCCGGGCGGGAAGCGGCTGGACGTGCGGGTGGTCGGCGTGTCAGAGCCCGACCGCTTCAACCCGCTCGGCCTCGGCCAGGTCACGATCTCCCGCGCGAGCTTCGACGACGCGTTCAGCGCGAAGCGCGAGCGGCTGGCGTTCGTGTCCGCCGACGGCGTGTCCGAGGCCTCGCTGGATCAGGCGCTCGCCGGGTTCCCGGACGTGAAGCTCCAGACCAAGTCCGAGTTCCAGACCGACCAGTCGGCCTGGGTGGACCAGATCCTGGGGATCTTCTACGTCCTGCTCGGCCTGGCCGTGATCATCTCCCTGTTCGGCATCGTCAACACCCTGGCGCTGTCGGTCATGGAGCGCACCCGCGAGCTCGGGATGCTGCGCGCGTTCGGGATGACCCGGCGCGGCGTGCGGCGGATGATCCGCCACGAGAGCATCGTGACCGCGCTGGTGGGAGCGACGCTCGGGATCGCGGTCGGCCTGCTGCTGGCCGCGCTCGCCACCACCGCCCTGAGCGAGGAGGGGCTGCGCTTCGCGCTGCCGATCGGCTCGCTCGTGGGCTTCACCGTGGTGGCCGCGGTGGCCGGCATCGTGGCCGCGATCGGCCCGGCCCGGCGTGCCTCGCGGCTCGACGTGGTGGACGCGCTCGGGTACGAGTAGGCGCTGCTTTCGCGCGGCCGCGGCTTCCTCGGCGGCCGCGGTTTCGGCGGCTTGCGGCGTTCGCGAGTCCGCGCCGCGGGCTTGCTGAGTTTGCCGCCTATATGACGGTTAACTAGCACACCCCTCCGGCCGCGTTACGGGATGCGCCTCCGTACCGCGCCTACTGCGCGGGGACCGCCGGGGGCTCCGGGGCCGGCGGCGCCGGCTGGGGGCTCTCGTTCATCGAGACGTAGCCGCCGTAGGCCACTCCGCCGGCCGCGATCAGGCCGAGGAAGATGCCGAACTTGCGGCCGAACTCGATTCCGGCGCCCGCCACCTGCGGGATGTCCGGTCCGGGCAGGTCCACGATCCGGTAGAGCACCAGCAGGACCGCGAGCGCACCGGCTCCGGCCACGATCGTGGCCACCGGCACGTCCGCGGGGAGTGCGCCGGCGGCCTTCGCCACCGTCGCTCCGATCGCCACGGCGGCGACCAGGAACAGGACGAGGTCGATCGTCGAGAAGACCTCCCACGCGTTCCCGCTCTCACTCGCCGAGAACCCGGCGACGTTCACGTCGACGCCGTACCACGGCAGGAACATGAACAGGAGCAGCGCGAGTCCGCTGCCTCCGGCAATCAGCTCGCCCTGACTCAGGCGCGAGGTATCCACAGGCTTCCCTCCTAGGGTCGCTCAAAGGCCAGGCGACCTCCGTTTCGGCAGCGCTCCGGCCGGAGGCGACCTTTTTCGGTGGCGGTAGTACGAGCGTTTACTGCGGCTGGGTAGGGAGGCCGGGTTAGCGGAGGCGCACTTTTCGCCATCGGCGCCGCGCGAGCCGGGGGTTTGCTGAGTTTGCCGTCTATATGGCGGTTAACTCAGCACACCCTCGGCCGCGTTACGGGACGGGCATCCGTTACACCGGAACGCGCCCGGGCTCCGGCTCCTTCACCGCTGCCGTGGACGTACGGGCAGCCGTTACTCCGCCAGCCCCAGCCGGCGCAGCGCCTCGTCGCGCTCCATGCCGGTGTAGCGCGTGATCAGGCCGTCCTCGATCTCCACGATCGCGGCCACGCTCCAGGTCATCTCCACGCCGCTGCTGCGCCCGCGCGCCTTCTCGGTCAGGTAGACGAGCAGCCGGCCGTCGTCCAGGACGCGGACGTCCTCCAGCTCGTTGACGTACTCCTCCCACGCGCCCATGTAGCTGCGCAGGAAGGCGAGCAGCTCGTCGCGGCCGTGCACCGTCCCGCCCGGGTGGGGCGTGGACCACTCCACGTCCTCGGCGAACAGCTCAGCGCCGTACTCGCCGCGGTGCCAGGCCTCGTAGAGCGAGCGGATCAGCTCGACCTTGGCCTCGGCCTCGGTCATCTCACGCCGGGTGGCCGGTCCAGGCGCTCAGGTACTCCTCCTGCTCGGGCGTGAGCTCGTCGATCGCCACGCCGAGCGACTCCAGCTTCAGGCGCGCGATCGCGTCGTCGATCTCGCGCGGCACGTCGAGCACGCGGTTGTCGAGCGAGTCGCCCAGCAGCACCAGGTGCTCCACCGCCAGCGCCAGGTTCGCGAAGCTCATGTCCATCACCGCCGCCGGGTGTCCCTGGCCGGCGGCAAGGTTCACCACGCGGCCCTGGGCGAGCAGGTTCAGGCGCCGGTCGCCGAGGTCGTACTGCTGCACGAGCGGCAGCACCTCGCGCACGCGCCCCTCGGCGAGCGAGCCGAGCGCGTCGAGGTCGATCTCCACGTCGAAGTGCCCGGCGTTCGCCAGGATCGCGCCGTCCTTCATGCGCTCGAAGTGCTCGCGCCCCAGCACGCGCCGGGAGCCGGTCACCGTGACGAACAGGTCGCCGCGCTCGGCGGCCTCGAGCGACTGCATCACCTCGAAGCCGTCCATGCGCGCGTCGAGCGCCCGCACCGGGTCCACCTCGCAGACGATCACCGCCGCGCCGGCCCCGCGGGCGCGCTGGCTGATGCCGCGCCCGGTGGCGCCGTAGCCGAGCAGGACCAGGGTGCGCCCCGCGAGCAGGATGTTCGTGGCGCGCAGGATCCCGTCGAGCGCCGACTGGCCGGTGCCGTGGCGGTCGTTGAAGGTGCGCTCGGTGCGCGACTCGTTCACCGCGAGCACCGGGCAGACGAGCCGGCCCTCGGCCTCGAGGCGGCGCAGGCGCAGCAGCCCGGTGGTGGTCTCCTCGGCGCCGCCGCGCAGCCCGTCGGCGTCACCGCGCTCGTGCATCAGCACGAGCAGGTCGGCGCCGTCGTCGAGCGTCACGTCGGGGCCCCAGTCGGCCAGCGCCACGACGTGCTCGGCGTAGGCGGCCGCGTCCTCCCCGCGCCGCGCCAGGACCGGCACGCCGCCGTCCACCAGCGCGGCGGCCACCTCGTCCTGGGTGGTGAGCGGGTTGGCGGAGCAGAGCGCCGGCTCCGCGCCGCCGGCGGCCAGCGCGGCCATCAGGTTCGCCGTCTCCGCCGTGACGTGCAGGCACGCGGCGACCTTGACCCCGTCGAGCGGGCGCTCCTCGGCGAAGCGCGCCCGGATCGAGCCGAGCACCGGCATCTGGCCGGCGGCCCACTCGATCCGGGCCGCTCCCGCGGCGGCCAGGCTCGGATCAGCGATGTCCGAGCTCGGGCCTGCCACGGCGCGCCTAGTACCTGTAGTGGTCCGACTTGTACGGGCCCTCGACCGGCACGCCGATGTAGGCGGCCTGCTCGGGCGAGAGCTTGGTGAGCTTCGCCCCGAGCGCGTCGAGGTGCAGGCGCGCGACCTTCTCGTCGAGGTGCTTCGGCAGCACGTACACGCGCTTCTCGTACTCGTCGTTCTTCGAGAACAGCTCGACCTGGGCGATCGTCTGGTTCGTGAAGCTGTTCGACATCACGAAGCTCGGATGGCCGGTCGCGTTGCCGAGGTTCAGCAGCCGTCCCTCCGAGAGGACGATGATCGAGTGGCCGTCCGAGAAGCGCCACTCGTCCACCTGCGGCTTGATGTTCACGCGCTCCACGCCCGGGCGTGCGGGCGAGGCCGGCCATGTCGATCTCGTTGTCGAAGTGGCCGATGTTCCCGACGATCGCCTGGTGCTTCATCCGCCCCATGTGGTCGGCGGTGATGATGTCCTTGTTGCCGGTGGCGGTGACGAAGATGTCCGTCTCGCCGACCACGTCGTCGAGCGTGGCGACCTGGTAGCCGTCCATCGACGCCTGCAGCGCGCAGATCGGGTCGATCTCGGCGACCAGCACGCGGGCGCCCTGGCCGCGCAGCGACTGCGCGCAGCCCTTGCCCACGTCGCCGTAGCCCAGGATGAGCGCGGTCTTGCCGGCGATCATCACGTCGGTGCCGCGGTTGATCCCGTCGATCAGCGAGTGGCGACAGCCGTAGAGGTTGTCGAACTTCGACTTCGTCACCGAGTCGTTCACGTTGATGGCGGGGAACAGGAGCGTGCCGGCCTCCTGCATCTCGTAGAGCCGGTGGACGCCCGTGGTGGTCTCCTCGGTCACGCCCTTCACGGCCTCGCCGACGCGGGTCCACTTCTGCGGGTCGGCCTCGAGCGAGCGCTGGAGCAGGCCCAGGAAGACCTGGAACTCCTCGGACTCGGCCTGGGCCGGATCCGGCACGGCGCCGGCCTTCTCGTACTCGGTGCCCTTGTGCACGAGCATCGTCGCGTCGCCGCCGTCGTCGAGGATCATGTTCGGGCCCTCGCCGTCCGGCCACGTGAGCGCCTGGTCGGTGCACCACCAGTACTCCTCGAGCGTCTCGCCCTTCCAGGCGAACACCGGCACGCCGGCCTCGGCGATGGCCGCCGCGGCGTGGTCCTGGGTCGAGAAGATGTTGCAGCTGGCCCAGCGGACGTCGGCGCCGAGAGCCGTGAGGGTCTCGATCAGCACCGCCGTCTGCACGGTCATGTGGAGGGAGCCCATGATCCGGGCGCCGGCGAGCGGCTGGGCCGCGCCGTACTCCTCCCGCATCGCCATCAGGCCGGGCATCTCGTGCTCGGCGAGCGTGATCTCCTTGCGGCCGAACTCGGCGAGCGAGAGGTCGGCGACCTTGTAGTCGGTTCCGGAAGCGGCGGACTGAGCGATCGTCATGCGGGTGTCTCCGTGAGTCGAGGCCGTGTCAGTTCGAGCAGGCGCTCATGCTTCTCCTGCTCCCAGCGAAGCCAGTCGCTCGAGGGGATTCCCTCCGGCCGCTCGGGCCGCTCCTCGAACCAGCGCTCTACGGCAGCGCTGAGCTCCGCGTCCGAGCGCAGGCGCTCGGCGAAGGCGATGTCGGAAAGGGCGCAGTCGAAGCTCCCCAGGAGCTCGCGCAGCGTCCGCAGGCGCTGCAGCTCCTCGGCGCCGTAGAGGCGGTAGCCCGAGGCGGTGCGTGCGGGCTCGATGAGCCCGGCGCTCTCGATGTAGCGCAGCATCCGCGGCGACCAGCCGGTCGTCTCGGCGGCCTGGTTGATCGTGAGCCCCTCCATCGCGGAGCAAACCTTACCACGATCGTGTCAAGGTTTGCCGAGGCGCTCCTTGACCCGGTCCAGAGCCACTGTCGGGGTGGGATCGACGCCCTCGAGCACCGCCAGGTAGACGCTCACGAGGTCCCCCAGCAGCACCAGCGACAGGATCCGCTCGAGCCGGCTCTCCCCGCGCGAGCCGATCCGCACCGCCGGCGCGCCCGCGCGCTCGATCTCCTCGATCGTGAGGTCCACGCGCTCGCGCACGCGCGGGTGGTGGTCCGGGTCCTCGAGGAAGACGGCGGACATCGGGGCCACCTGGCGGCCGCGCTCCCAGCCGCAGACCTGGTTGTGGTCGGCCTCGGGAAGCTCGGAGGCGAACGCGGCCAGCTTGGCGTTCTCGTTCAGCTGGGTGGACCAGCGCCGCGCCACCGCGTTGGTGGGGCCGGCGCCGTGGATCACGGGCAGCGTGCCCTGGAGCGAGCGCGCCAGCGCCTTGGCCTGCGAGTCGGCGTCCGAGTCGGGCCCCCAGGCGTCCACGAGCCGCTCGAGCAGGGCGGTGGCGTTCTCGATCTCGGAGCGGATCTCCGGCGCCGCGCCGCAGGCTGCCGCGCACTCGAGGGCGCCGACCATCATGTAGAGCACCGCGGCGCGCGGCACCATGCCGCCGGGCACGCCGATCACCGGCACGCCCTCGGCGCGCGCCGAGCCGGCGAGCGGGCCGCCGGTGGTCATCACCACGCGTCCGGTGCCGGCCGCGCCGGCGGCCTCGAAGCCGGCGAGCGTCTCCTCCGTGTCGCCCGAGTAGCTGGCGCACAGCACGAGCGTGTCCGGCGGCGTCCAGGGCCAGAGGCCGTAGCCGCGCCGCGTCCGGACCGGCCGCGTGGCGCGGTCCCCGAGCGCCGCCAGCGCCAGGTCGCCGCCGATCGCCGAGCCGCCCATCCCGCAGACCACGAGGCCGCCGGGCAGGTCGCGGTTCGGGATGTCGGCCGAGCGCGCGCGCCAGAGCGCGTCGGTCAGCTGGAGCGGCTGGGCGAGGATGTCGTCGATCAGGCCCGACGCGTCCACGGCCGCCACGGCGTCGCGCGACAGCGGGTCGGCGCTCATCCGGGCGCGGTCTCCGCCGCGAGCGTCTGGCCGGCGCCCACGCGCCCGCCCGCCTCCACCTGCACGCCGGGGTCGAGCCGGGCGCCCTCCCCCACGCTCGCGCCCTCGCCGATCGAGGCGCCGGCGCCCACCAGCGCGCGCGGCCCGAGCTTCGCGCCCTCGCCGACGCGCACGCGCTCGCCGAGCACGCTCTCGCGCACGGCGGCGTCCGCGCCCACGATCACGCGGTCGTGCAGGACCGCGCGCTCGACGAGCGCGTCGGTGCCCACGGAGCAGCTGCGGCCGAGCACGCTCTGCGGGCCCACGTGCGCGCCCGCCACGAGCGAGCCGTCGAGCACCAGCGAGCCGGTCTCGTCGCGCTCCGGCAGGGTCGACGCCACGCGGCCCGCGAGCAGGTCCCAG
The DNA here is from genome assembly GCA_963768465.1 of uncultured Thermoleophilaceae bacterium. GTDB lineage: Bacteria > Actinomycetota > Thermoleophilia > Solirubrobacterales > Thermoleophilaceae > JACVRW01. The sequence continues at coordinate 111,438 of CAVYIA010000009.1, forward strand.
GTGGCCTCGAGGTAGCGCTCGGGCGTCCCGATGTCGATCCAGTAGGGCGCGTCCGGCGTGGTAGCCGTAGAGCGACTCGCCCGCCAGCGACGGGAAGATCTCGCGCTCGAAGGAGACCGGCCGGCCCGGAGGGGATCGCCTCGATCACGTCGCGCTCGAGCACGTAGACGCCGGCGTTGATCCGGTTCGTGGGAGCCTCGGCGCTCTTCTCGAGGAAGGCCTCCACGCGGCCGTCCGCGTCCGTGGGCACGACGCCGTAGCTGCTCGTGTCATCCACCTCCACGAGCGCCAGGGTCGCGCGGGCGCCGCGCTCCTCGTGCCAGGCGATCTGCGCCGTCAGGTCGATGTCCGTGAGCACGTCCCCGTTCGCGACGATCAGCCGGTCCTCGAGGATGCCCTCGTCGAGCGCGAGGCGCACCGGGCCGGCGGTGCCGAGCGGCTCCTCCTCGACCACGTAGCGGAGCCGCATGCCCTGGTAGATGTCGCCGAGCACGCGGCGCACGCCGGCGGACAGGAAGCCGCACGAGAGCACCACGTCGTCCACGCCGTGGCCGTGGAGCCAGTCGAGCATGAAGGTGAGGAACGGCCGGCCGGCGAGCGGCATGACGGCCTTCGGGGTCGTGTATGTCAGGGGGCGCAGCCGGGTGCCCTCCCCCCCGGAGAGGACGAGCGCCTGCACGTCTATCGACCGACGCCCTCGTAGGTGTAGCCGGCCTCCACGAGGGCCTCACGGTCGAGGAAGTTGCGTCCGTCCACGACCACCGGCGAGTTCAGGCGCTGCTTGACCTCGCCCGCCCAGTCGAGCTCGCGGAACTCGGGCCACTCGGTCACGAGCACCACCGCGTCGGCGCCGTCCAGGGCCTCGAGCGCGCTCGCCGCGACGGTGGCCCCGCCCAGCTGCTCGTGCGCGCGGTCGGTGGCCACCGGGTCGTAGACGCGCACGTTCGCGCCCTCGCCCTGGAGCCGGCCGGCGAGCACGAGGCTCGTGGCCTCGCGGATGTCGTCGGTGTTCGGCTTGAAGGCCACGCCGAGGAGCGCGATCTCCTTGCCGACGAGCGAGCCGAGGTGCTTCTGGAGCTTGCCGATCGTGCGCCGCTTCTGCAGCTCGTTGACCTCGATGACGGCCGTGAGCAGCTGGAAGTGGTAGCCCGTGTTGCCGGCCAGCTGCTTGAGCGCCTGCACGTCCTTCGGAAAGCACGAGCCGCCATAGCCGATGCCGGGCTGCAGGAACTTCGGGCCGATCCGGTCGTCGAGGCCCATGCCCCTGGCGACCTCCAGGACGTCCGCGCCGAGCTCCTCGGACACGTTCGCGATCTCGTTGATGAAGCTGATCTTGGTGGCGAGGAAGGCGTTCGAGGCGAGCTTCACCATCTCGGCGCTCGCGACGTCGGTGCGCACCATCACGCCGCCGAGCGGCGAGTAGAGCTTCTCGACGCGGTCGGCGAAGGCCTCGGAGCCGCCGTTGGCGCCGATCACGACCCGGTCCGGGTTCATGAAGTCGTCGACCGCGCTGCCCTCCTTCAGGAACTCCGGCGCGGACACGTAGCCCAGGTCCGCCTTGCGCCGCGCGATCGAGCGGCCGGTGCCCACCGGCACGGTGCTCTTCATCACGAGCGCGTGGTCCTTCGAGTCGCCGAGATCGGCGATCACGGCCTCCACGCGCGAGAGGTCGGCGTCGCCCGAGTAGGTGGGCGGGGTGTCCACGCAGCAGAACAGCAGCTGGGCGTTCGAGACGGTCTCGCCCATGTCGGTCGTGAAGTGGAGGCGCTCGGCGTTCTTGACCACGAGCTCGGAGAGGCCGGGCTCGTGGATCGGCACGTCGCCGCGGGCGAGCGACTCGACCTTCTCGGCCACGATGTCGCGCGCCCAGACCTCGTGTCCGAGCTCGGCGAAGCAGGCGGCGGTGACCAGGCCGACCCAGCCGACGCCGATGACGCCTATCGGTTCCTTGTCGGGCATCGAGCGCGAGAGGCTAGTAAAGGCCGCGGCCTAGAGCGCCCGCACGGAGCGGGCGATGCCCATCATCTGCGCCTCGGACAGGGACTGGAGCAGCGTGTTCGAGATCCAGTAGGACCCCTTGTCCGTGTGCCAGGCCACGAGCCGCAGGCGGTCGCCGTCGTAGTGCAGCTCGTACTCGCGGCCGCCGATCTCGCGCGTCTCGGAGGCGTCGTCGAGGATCGGCGGGTCCTTCCAGGTGGTGCCCTGGAGGCCGTAGTACTCGCCCACGCCCACGGCCCGGTTGATGACCATGCGGTAGGACGGGTAGGTGCGCCCGTTGGCGAAGATCCGGTAGACGCGCGGCGGCCCGGCGTAGACCGAGCCCTTGGTGCGCAGCCGCGGGAAGAGCACGGGCAGGCGTCTTGCCGAGGCCCTGCTCGATGGCCCGCGACCGCCTGCTCGCGGCCGTACGTGGTGGCGTCCTCGAGGCCCGCGGCCTCCGGGTTGGTGGGCTTGCGGCGCTTCGGGCGGTTCTTGCGCTCGATGTTGCCGCGCGGCCCCGGCGTGTCCTCCACCTGGAGGAACTCGTCCACGAGCTTCTTGACGCGCTCGTCGCTCGCCTCCACGTAGCTCGGGCCGATCAGGCCCTCGAAGTGGATCTCGCGGATCGGGCGGCCGGCCGAGAACACCGCGAGCTTGAGCAGCCGCAGGACCTCCGAGCGGGAGCGCAGGCCCTCGTCGGTGGTGGTGTTGCGGCCGAAGATCTTCACCAGCCGGTCGTGCCGGGCGATCAGGTCCGAGGCGTTCACCTGCTGCTTCGCCTGGCGCAGGAAGTCCTGCTGGCGGGCCGAGCGCACGAGGTCGTTGTCCTCGTGGCGGAAGCGCACGTACTGGAGCGCCTTGCGCCCGCAGAGGCGCTGGTAGCCCGGCTGGACGTTGATGTAGGTGAACTCGGCGCTGTCGTTGTAGTAGCGCCGGTCGATGTCCCCGTACACGCAGCCGACCGCGTTCACGGCGCGCCAGAAGCCGCCGAAGCTCACGTTGACCACGTGGTTGATCGAGAGGCCCGTGAGCTGCTTGACCGTCCTGAGCGTGAGCCGCGGGCCGCCGTAGTCGTAGGCCGCGTTGATCTTGTCGGTGCCGTGGCCGGGGATCTCGACCTTGAGGTCGCGCGGCAGCGACATCAGCGCGGTGGCGTCCTTGTCCGGGTCGAGCCGGACGAGCATGATCGTGTCCGAGCGCGCCCCCGCCCCGCCCTCCACGTTGTCCTTCGGGCGCCGGTCGGAGCCGAGGATCATGAGCGTCTGGGGCTTGCCCGGGTCGGTGTCCGCGAGCTGGTTGCCGAGCTTCAGCGGCGGGTTGTCCTTGAACGCGTCCACCACCTTGTCCACCTCGTGGAAGGCGGCCACCGTGGTGGCGCCGGCCGAGGCGAAGATCACCAGCGCCGCGCCGATCAGCAGCTTCTTCCAGATGCCTGGGCGGGGGATCTCTTCGAGCATGTTCAGGCGATGCGCAGGCGACGCTCGTCGTCGCCGGGGGCGTCGAGACGGGCAGGTAGCAGCTGCACGAACTCCACGAGCGCCCTCCGATACTGGCTGAGCGACCGGATCGACACCCATTCGTCGGGGCCGTGGTGCCCGGCGCCCGTGGGGCCGCACTCCACGGCGGGCACGCCCACGTCGAGGAAGGCGGTGGCGTCCGAGGCGCCGTGGCGGCCGACCGAGATCTGCTCGTCGCTCTTGCCCACGATCTCGGCGAGCCCGGCGCCGAGCGCCCGGACGAAGACGTTCTCGCGGTCGACCATCACCGGATGGCGGTGGAAGGTGCGGCGTGGCGGTGGCGCCGTCGAGCGCGTTGATGCTGTCGAGGATGGCGTCCGCGTCCTGGCCCGGCAGGTAGCGGATGTCCACGTCGATCACGCAGCTGTCGGGCACGCGGTTGATGGCGTCGCCGCCGGCGATCCGGCCGAGGTTGATCGACGGCCGGTCGAAGAGGTCCGAGGACTCGCGCGCGAACGGCAGCGACTCGATCTGGCGGAAGACGTCGATCGCCCGGACCACGGCGTTGTCGCCGATCCAGGGCGTGGAGCCGTGGGCGGAGGTGCCGGCGACCTCGATCCGGAGCACGAGCACGCCCTTCGCCTGGACGCCGATGTGGAGGTCCGTGGGCTCGCCGGTGATGGCGAAGTCGCCCTGGTAGCCCTTGGCCACCAGGTACGTGGAGCCGCGGTCCTCGTCCTCCTCCTCCGACTCCTCGTCGCAGACGCAGAGGAAGTGGACGCGCACGCGCTCCTGCGCGGCCACGTCGTGGAGGGCGCACATCATCGAGGCGAGCCCGCCCTTCATGTCATAGGCGCCGCGGCCGTAGAGGCGGTCGCCGTCCACGCGCGGCTCGAACAGCTCGGGGACCGCCGGGACCACGTCGAGGTGCCCGTGGAAGACGACGGTGGGCGCGCCGGCAGGGCCGACCGTGGCCGCCAGCACGGGGCGCCCGTTGTGCATCTCGCCGGTGACCTCCACGTCGCGTGCCTCCAGCCAGCCCTTCACGAAGCCGGCGGCGGCCTGCATCCCCTCGAAGGTGGACGTGTCGTAGGTCACCAGGCGCTCTGTGAGAGCGCGCTCGTCCATCCGGAGTCAGGATAACGGCGCGGCTGAGCCCCGCCGGATAAGCTCGCCGCCGTGAGACGCGCCCTGCTGCTGGCCCTGCTCGGCGCGCTCGTCGCGGCACCCGCGGCGAGCGCCCTTCCCGAAGGAGTACATCCTGAAGGGAGACGAGGTGTTCCCCGAGGGCGTGACGCTGCGCCCGGGCACCGACCGGTTCTTCGTCACCTCGACCACCGACGGGACCGTCTTCACCGGCACGCTCGGAAGCCCGAAGACGAAGGTGTTCCTCGCTCCGGGCAAGAACGGGCGGGGGCTCGCCAACGGGATACACGCGACCCGCGACCGGCTGGCCGTGGCCGGCAGCCTGAGCAACAACGGTCTACGTCTTCGCGCTGCCGAGCGGCAAGCTCGTGCGCCGCTTCTCGACCGGCTAGGGCGGCCTCGTGAACGACGTGACCTTCACGCCGAACGGCGACCTCTACGCGACCGACTCGCAGCGCGGGCTGCTCTTCCGCGTCCGGGCGAAGGCGCTCGCGAAGCCCAAGAGCGCGCCTCCAGCCGATCGAGCCGATCGTGGAGTTCGAGGACACGCCGATCGGCCTCTACTCGAACGGCCTCGTGCCGGCCGGGCAGGCGCTACCTGCTCGTGGACGGCACCGTCTCGGGCGCGCTCGTGCGCGTGGACCTGAAGACCCAGGCCGTCAGGCAGGTGGACCTCCACGGCGACGCGCTGCCGGTGGCCGACGGCCTCGCGCGCGACGGGCGCACGCTGTACGCCGTGAACTCGACGAACCGCGTGACGCAGCTGAAGCTCTCGAAGAACTGGCTGAGCGGGCGCGTCCAGCACCAGATCACGAGCCCACGCTTCAAGTTCCCGACCACCGTCGCGATCGCCGGCAAGCGGCTGCTGGTGGTCAACGGGCAGCTGAGCCAGCGCGGGCGCAACCCGTCGCTGCCGTTCACGGTCTCGGCCGTGAAGCGGCCCTAGCGCGGAGCGCCGGCGCGGCGGCGCAGGTAGGGCACGCCGCACGAGGCCCAGCAGGATCAGCGAGGTGCTCGACTCGCCGCCGCAGCGGGCGCGGCGGCTGTCCGCCTCCTCGCGCTCCGAGATCACTGCGCACCTCCCAGGCGTTGCGGCTGATGTTCCAGGTCGTGTAGTAGAGCGCCTGGGTATCCGCGTACGGGCCGAAGACCAGGTCGATGACCGGGATCGCGCCGGGCGAAGCGAACGGGACTGCACGTCGCGCGCCCTGGCCGCCGCAGCCGGATCTTGCCGCAGTTGTAGTCCCCGAACAGGTAGCCGCCCTGGTAGCGCTCGGGCCAGACGCCCGGGGGGACGAATGCTCCGCCGCTGATCGCCCCGCACCCGTGCGCGTGCGGGTAGTCGAAGACCGGGTTCGGTCATGCCGCGCGGCGTGCGGCCGCAGGCCACTCGAGGGCCCTTGCCGCCACGGTCTGGTCGCCGGCCCGGCAGTGGCCCTCGCGGAGGTTCCAGCCGTAGTCGGCGCCGGCGCCGCCCGAGGTCGACCTCCTCCCAGCCCTGCTCGCCGGTGTCGTTGATGAAGAAGCGCGTGCTCGTCGGCGCCGGGATCGAACGCGAAGCGGAACGGGTTGCGCAAGCCCGAGGCGAAGGTCTCGCTGGCAGCGCATGCCGCGGCTGCGTGCGGCCGGTCCGGGCGCAGCGCGCGGCTGCCCGCGCCCCGGAACGGGTTGGTCGGCGGGATCCCGCCGCTCGCGCGTGATCGCGCAGGATCTTGCCGAGCAGGACGTTCTGGTCGCGCGAGGCGTCGTTCTCGTCGAAGCAGCCGCTGTCGCCCGCGTAGTCGCAGCCGCCGTCGCCCACGCTCACGTACAGGTAGCCGTCCTTGCCGAAGCCGAGGTCGCCCGCCGTTGTGGTTGCCGCGAGTAGGAGGGGATGTTGTCGATCAGGACCCGTCTCGCTGCGCGGGTCCACCACGCCGTCCTGCCCGAGCGTGAAGCGGGAGACGCGGTTGACCGGCGTCCGGGGGCTCTTCTCCGCGCAGTTGCCGTCGCTCGCCGGTGTCGGTGCTTGTCGTACGTGTAGTAGAGGTAGATGTGGCCGTTCGACGGCGAACTGCGGGTCCACCGCGATGCCCACCATGCCTCGCTCGGCGTCCCAGCAGACCCGGTCCTTGATGTTCAGCGCGGGCTGCGACGAGAGGCGGCCGTCCTTGAAGACACGTGAGGTGCCCGGTCCGGCCCGGCGATCAGGAGCCGCCCGTCGGGCGTGAACGCGAGCGCCATCGCGCCGTCGAAGCTCGCGATCGGTGCGTGTCCTCGAACCCGTCGCGCATCCCGGCCGAGGCAAAGGACGGCAGCATCAGGCTCAAGCGCGAGCGCCGTCAGGCATATGCGCGAGAACGGTCGTCATCACCTCAACGACCCACTAGCCCAGGTCTGCTCGTTTCTGCGCCGGTCGAGCCGGACCGAGACCCGGGCCGGCTGCGCCGCGGTACCCTCGCCGGATGTCAGGGACGACAGCCGCTCCCGCCGATCCATCGCCGCGCCGCGAGCGCGCCGAGCGCTCGCGGCACGTCCTTTTCATCGCCTGGCTGCACCTTGCGGTGCTTTGGTCGCTCGCGGTAACGCAGCCGCTCTTCGACGTGCTCGCCGACAGCCCCGACTTCTTCGTCGCGCGGGGCAACACGCGCTGGGGACATCCTGCTGTTCGCTTTCGGTCTCACGCTGATCCCACCCACGCTTCTCATCGGCATCGAGGCGCTGTTCCTTCGGTGGGAGCGGGTTCGGCTTCTCCTCCACGTCGTCTTCGTAGGCGCGCTCGTCGCCGCGGTGGTGGCCCAGATCGTGGAAGGCGGCATCAGCGACTCGACGGCGGTCGTGTTGGCCGTCGCCGTACTTTTCGGCGCGGCGGCGGCCGTGCTGTACGCCCGCCAGCCGGCCGTCAGGTCCGTCCTCACCGTCCTCGGACCGGCCCCGGCCCTGTTCCTGGCGATGTTCCTGCTCTTCTCCCCGGTCTCCAAGCTCGTCCTGCCGCAGGACGAGGACAGCAGCGCCGCGGCGAACGTACGTGGCGACACGCCGGTGATCGTCATCGCCTTCGATGAGTTCGCGGCGACCGGATTGCTCAACGAAAAGCTGGAGATCGACGAGAGCCGCTACCCCCACTTCGCCGAGCTCGCGAAGCAGGCGACCTGGTACCGGAACGCCATACCGTCTCGAACTCGACCACCTACGCGGTCCCTGCGATCGCAAGCGGCCATGTGCCGGAGGAGGGCGAGCTCCCGATCGCCTCGGATTACCCGACCAATGTCTTCACGGTCCTCGGCGACGACTACCGGCTCAGCGTGAACGAGCCGGCCACGGAACTGTGTCCAGAGCGCCTGTGCGGGGAGGTCGACCGCGGATCGATGAGAAGCCGCCTAAAGGCCCTCGTGGACGACCTGAGCGTGGTCTCGGCCCACCTCCTGGTTCCGCCGGCGGTCGACGAGCACCTGCCGGCGGTCGACCAGACGTTCGGCGGCTTCCGCGGGGGCGCCGACGCGAGCGCGGACGGAGACAAGACGAACCCGGATGCGGGCGTCCCGGCGTCCGCGTTCCACGACCGCCACGGGCAATGGACGAGAACGCTCCGCCGGGGGCTCCAGCAATCGACACGCCCGAGCCTTTCGTTCGTCCACGTCCTGCTCCCGCATTTCCCGTGGCAGTACCTCCCCTCAGGCCAGCAGTACGCGACGGCGGGACCCGACCTGCCCGGCGTGGACGACGAGGTCTGGCGAGCGGACCCCGCGCTGCCGGAGCAGGGGTATCAGCGCTTCCTGCTCCAGGTGGGCTACGCCGACCGGCTGATCGGCAACCTGATCGACGATCTGAAGGCCCGCGGGCTCTATGACCGGACGCTGCTGGTGGTCACCGCGGACCACGGCGTCAGCTTCCATGCCGGGCAGCCACGCCGGAAGATCACCGAGGAGAACTTCCCCGACATCGCCCCGGTCCCGCTCTTCATCAAGCTTCCAGATCAGCGGAGCGGTCGCACCGACGACCGCATGGCACGCACGGTCGACGTGCTCCCGACGATCGCGGACGCGCTCGGGATAAAGCTCGACGACGCGGACGGCAGCTCGCTCCTCGAGCCCCCCGGGCCACCAATGCCGGTATCGGTCGAGCTGGGAGGAAGCGATCCGATCTCCTTCCCGTTCGACGAGTTCAAGCGCCGGCGGGACGAGGCCGTGCGCCGCCAGGTGTCGCTCTTCGGGCAGGACAACGGGATCGCGGGACTCTTCGAACAGCGCTCCTGGCGCGATCTCGACGGCGCCCCCGTCGATGCGATCCGGTCTGCGCCGCGCCGCCGCATTCACAGCCGCGCTCGACTCCCCTCAGCTGTACGGCTCCGTCAATCCCGGCGCCGCGCTCGTACCCGCCTTCGTGACGGGCCGGTTGGACGGGCCGGCCCAGCCGGGCCAGTCGTTCGCGATCGCGGTCAACGGCCGGATACGTGCGGTCGGTCCCAGTTACGCCGCGAGTGACGGCCTTCGCTTCAGCGCGATGGTCGACCCCGCGTGTTCCGCCGGGGGCGAACAGGGTCGCCGTCTACGCGGTCAGCGGGCCCGCCGGCGCTCGCGGGCTCGCGCCGGTGAGGCGCACGGACACGGTCGTGCTCAGCCACCCTGGCCGATGACGGGAGCTCGATCGAGCGGCCAGGGGGATCAATCCCGGTGTCGGCCGGCGAGATCGACGGCTTCATCGAGTCCCTGGTCGCAGAGGGCGGCGTCGTGAGGACCAGCGGATGGGCCGTCGATTCGAAGCGCGACCGGACCGTGGACGAGATCCTCGTGTTCGCGGGGCGACAAGCTCGTCGCCGCCGGGAAGCCGTCCCTGACGCGGCCCGACATCGCGGAGAAGTTCGGCAGCGAGCTCTCCCGGGCCGGCTTCGAGCTGAGCGGCGCATCGCCGGGCTCGGAGGACGAGAAGATCCGCGTGTTCGCCGTCTCCGACGGGCGCGCATCGGAGATCGCCACCGGCGACACGACGATCAGGTAGCGGTCAGCGCCTCCGTACGCGCGGCCGAGGCCCTGGACCTGATGGGCCACGGTGAAGTTTTCCGTCACGCGCTTACGGGCGGCCTCGCCGAGCCGCGCCCGCAGGCCGAAATCGGTGGCCAGCCGCTCGATCGCGTCCGCCAGTGCGCGCGGGTCCTCGGGTGCCACCAGCAGCCCGGCGTCGCCGTCGAGCTGCTCGGCGATGCCGTCGACCCGGGTCCCGACCACCGGAAGCCCGCGACGCCATCGCCTCGAGCACCGTCAGCGGGAACGGGTCGCGGCGGGCGGGCAGTACGAAGACGTCGAGCTCGGCCAGCTCGCGGGCCATGTCCACCCTGCCCATGTAGCGGACCCCCCTGCCCTCCGCTCCCTTCACGAGCTCGCGCGCCCAGGCCTCGTCGGGGCCCGGCGCGAGCTCGCCGGCGAGCCGGAACTCGGCCTCCGGCAGGCGCCCGGTCAGGCCCGCCGCGGCCTCGACGAAGAGATCGGATCCCTTGCGGCGCGAGACGGTGCCGGCGGTGCCCACGACCACGCGGCCGCCCTCGCGCGGCCCGCGAACGGCGGCCGGCGGCTGCACCCCCTCGTGGACCACCGAGCAGCGGACGCCGTGCCGGCGGAGCGCGTCGGCGCATGGCGTCGAGCACGCGACCACCGTGCCCGCCGCGCGCCTCAACAGGGTGGCCGCGGCCCGGCCGCGCGTGTCGCCGGGCAGCATCTCGTGGACGTGCATGAGCGTGGGCCGGCCACGGCCCGTGCCGCCAGCAGCTCCGGGATCGTGACGAGCGTGTTGGCGTGCACGAGCGCGGGCGCCTGGTCCGCCACCCAGCGGCGCAGCCGGCGCAGGTAGCCCGGAGTCGAGGCCAGCCGCTTCAGCGCGCCGGGCGGCTCGGATAGCGCCCGCCTGCTGTAGCGGAGCGGCCGAGGCTCGCCGCCGACCTCGTAGCCGCGCGCGCCGGAGCTCCTCGCGCGCGGCACCGTGGCCGGGCACCCAGAAGGCGAACTTCCAGCCCTGGCTCTCCAGGAGACGGGATCGTGCCCAGCACGGAGCTCGTGGCTCCGCCAAGCCCGGGCTCGTGCAGGAGGATGACGACCTTCCGGTCCCTCACGGGCGAGCGAGGATAGTCCCGAACCTCGGAAACGGACCGGGTTCCTGCGGCGCGCCTGCCAAAGACCTGCTCTAGAGTCGCCGCGATGGCGAGCCGACCGCAGGAGGGCGTCGCGAGCCTGGACGCGCCTGCGCGCCGGACGCGCTCGCGGCCGTCCGCCGCTACGCCGAGGAGGCCTTCGTCGAGCGCGAGTTCGTGCCCGGCGAGACCAACGTGCCGGTCGGCCGGGCGCGTGATCGGGGCGCCCGAGCTCGAGGCGCTCGCGGACGCCTCGCTCGACGGCTGGCTCACGGAGGGCCGCTTCGCGCGCGAGTTCTCGGCGGAGTTCGCCAAGGTCGTGGGGCGCTCGCAGGCGCTTCCTGGTCGGCTCGGGCTCACAGGCCAACCTGCTGGCCGTGGCCGCGACCACGTCGCACCTCCACGAGCGCCCGCTCCAGCCCGGCGACGAGGTGATCACGCCCGCGCTCGGCTTCTCGACCACGGTCGGCCCGCTCTACCAGTACGGGCTCGTGCCGGTCTACGTGGACGTCGAGCTCGACACCTTCAACCCGACGCGTCGACGCGCTCGCCGACGCGATCAGCGACCGCACGCGCGCGATCCTCATCGCCCACTGCCTCGGCAACCCGTTCGACGTGGACGCGCGTGGCCGAGCTCTGCCGCGAGCACGACCTGCGTCCTGATCGAGGACTGCTGCGACGCCCTCGGGTCGCTCTACGGCGGGCGGCCGGTGGGCAGCTTCGGCCAGGCCGCCACGTTCTCGTTCTACCCCGCCCACCACATGACCACGGGCGAGGGCGGCGCCGTGGTGGCCGACGACCCGACCTGGCTGCGCGCGCTCGGCTCCCTGCGCGAGTGGGGCCGCGACTGCTGGTGCCCGCCCGGGCGTGAACGACGCCTGCGGGCAAGCGCTTCGACGGCCGCTTCGGCGAGCTGCCCGCCGGCTTCGACCACAAGTACGTGTTCTCGCACGTGGGCTTCAACTTCAAGGTCACCGACATGCAGGCCTCGCTCGGGCCTGGCGCAGCTCGACCGGCTCGAGGGCTTCGGCGCGCGCCGCCGCGCAGAACTTCGAGCGGCTCCAGGCGGCGCTCACGCCGCTCGAGGACCGGCTCGTGCTCCCGCGGGCGCTGCCCGGAGGCCGACCCGTCCTGGTTCGGGTACCCGTTCACGCTCCGCGACGGCAGCTCGGACGACCGCCGCGACCTCCAGCGCTTCCTGCTCGAGCGCAAGATCGACAACCGGCTGATGCTCGGCGGCAACCTCACCCGCCAGCCCGGCTTCCTGGGCCGCGAGCACCGGGTCGGCCGGCGCGCTGGACAACGCCGACCGGGTGATGGACGCCTCGCTCTGGGTGGGCTGCTACCCGGGCCTGACCGACGAGATGGTCGACTGGATCGCCGAGTCGATCTCCGCCTTCGTGGCGACTCGCGCCTAGACTGATCCGGTGGCCGCCGCGACCAGTCGCACCCGTTACCGACTGACCTCGTACCTCTACTCGGTGCCCGCCGGCCGCATGCTCGTGTCGGGCGCCCGCAACCTCGTCTACGGCTCGCTCGACGCCCTGGACTCGGCCCGCGGCCGCGACCACGAGATGGTGCCGCCGCGAAGGCTCGGATACGTGGGGGCCGGCAACTTTCGCGCCGTCGGCCAGGAGTTCCTCGGGCACTTCAAGGACCTCGGCGGCCTTAAGCCGGAGGAGGACGTGCTGGACGTCGGCTGCGGCATCGGCCGGATGGCGGTCCCGCTCACCGGCTACCTCGCGCCCACCAGCCGATACGAGGGGTTCGACATCGTCCCCACTGGCGTCCGCTGGTGCCAGGAGAACATCAGCACCCGCTTCCCGAACTTCCACTTCCAGGTAGCCGACATCTACAACCAGCGCTACAACCCCGCCGGGTCGGCCACGAGCTCCGACTACCGCTTCCCCTTTCCCGACGACAGCTTCGACTTCGCGTACGCCACGTCCGTGTTCACGCACATGCTGCCCGCGGACGTCGAGAACTACGTCATGGAGCTCGCGCGGGTGCTGCGACCGGGCGGCCGCGCTCTCAACACCTTCTTCACCCTCGACAGCTCGAACGGCCGCGGGCCTGGGTCGGACCGGCTGACCATTCCCTTCTCCGTGCAGGAGGACGGCTACTGGGCCGTGAGCAGCCGCACCCCCGAGGTGGCGGTGGCCTTCGAGGAGCGCGACGTGCGCGCGCTCTACGAGCGCCACGGGTTCGAGATCGGCGATCAGATCCACCCCGGGGCCTGGGCCGGCGTGGACGGGCCGAGCTTCCAGGACATCGTGGTCGCCACCCGGCCGACAGCTAACCAGTAGCGCTTCCGGCGCGACGCGCGTGCCGCCGGCACCGTCACCAGAGCAGCGCCCCGGATCGGGGTCCGAGCACGTAGACGCCGCCGATGAGAATCGGGCGGGGCACGGCGGTGACCTGGATCGCGTGGATCGCGAGCCGGGCGCTCACGCTCGCGACGCTGATCCTGCTCGCCCGAGCCCTGCCGGCGGAGGACCTCGGCGCCCTGCTCGCAGCCGTGGCGATGGGGACGCTCGGGTCTGCGCTCGCAATGGGCGGGCTACCGGACGCGACCACCCGAACGCCGTATCGAGCGCCGCCACCCAGTTCGGCCGCGGCGACCTCGAGGCTCGCGCTCAGGCGTTTCGGCGCGGCGCTCCCCGTGATCCTCGTCCTCCTGATCGTGATGACGGCGAACACGCCCGGCGCCAACAAGGTCGAGCTCGTGATCGCCGGGCTGCTCCTCGCGGTCACCCAGGGCGGGACGGGCATCGTCGCCTCGGTCTTTCGCGCCCGCGGCCAGGCGGGTCGGTACGCGCTCGCCACCTCGCTGCTGGCGGCGATCGGGCGCGCCGGGGTCGCGGTGGCGGCGCTGGCGCTCGACGCCGACTCCTCCTCGTCCTGTGGACCTTCGTCCTGATCAACGCGGGAGTGATCGCGATCACCTGGCGAAGCGCGGTCGTGGACCTGCCGGACACCACGTCGAGGTCGAGGGCCTCGCGGCGCTCCACCTCGGCGGCACGCTCTGGAGCCTGATGTGGAACCTCGACGTCGTCGGTGGTGGGGCTCCTCCTGGGCACCGACGAGGCCGGGGTCTACGGCGTGGCCCTGCGGATCGCCGAGTTCAGCCTGCAGTTCTGGCTGGCGCTTGGCGTGCTCTACCTGCCCGGAGGCCACGAAGCTGGCCGTAGCGCGGCGGCTTCGACGGCCTGCGTCGCGTCTATCGGGCCGCGACCCGCTGGTCGACTCTGGTGATCGCGCTGGTGGCCGGGATGGGCTTCGTGGCGGCGCCTGCGATCGCCGACCTCATCTATCCGGACGATCCGGAACGGTCACCGAGCTGCTCCGGCTCCTGTTCGCCGGCTATGGGTTCCAGGGCGCGCTCGGACCGGCCTACTCGACCCTGGTCGCGGCCGGCGCCTATCGCCAGATCGGCAGTCGTCGGCGGTCCTGATCCCGGCGACCCTGATCGCGACGTTCGCGCTGACCGCCCTGTTCGGCGTGGTGGGCGCCGCGTCCGCGACGCTCGGCACCTACGTGGTCGCCGGGGCGTGGTGGGTCTTCGTCGTTTCCCGCGACCTGTCGGCGCCGGCTTTCGACCGCCTCTACCTGCGCGCGCTGCTGACGCTGGTAGGCGCGATCGCCGCGGCGGCGATCGCCTTCCGGGCGACCGAGGACAGTGGAGCGCTACTGGCGCTGCTGGCATCCGGCGCGGCGGGCTGGCCGTCTGGACCGTGCTGATGGTGGTGGTGCGACCGCTGACGGATACCGAGCTCCGTCTCGTGGCCAAGTTCAGGCGCGATCGCGCTATGCGGCGGGAGCCTTCCGTGGACGCCGGGTGAGTACGTCCACGCGACGTCCGATCCGCTCGCTGAGCGGGCGTATCAGGTAGACGGCTGCCAGGAACGGCAGCGCGAAGGTGATCACGAAGCCGAGCGCGACCGAGTAGGTCGTCGTCAGCTCCATGTAGAGCACGACCAACCCGAGCGCATACAGCACCACCCGGTACTCCCGCCGTCGGCACCCGCGGCGGTCGAGACGAGGCCGAGCAGAGCTCGCGCGAGGAGCCCGAAGATGAGTGCGCCGACCACAACACCGGGGAAGCCGAAGTCGTTCCAGAAGTCGCCGATCGCCGTATAGGGCCTGCCCGCCTTCAGCTCGTTCCCCACACGATCTTGCGGAACTCGATGTCGCCGCCCTCCGGCTTGTCCGGGGCGATCCGGCCCGGGACGTATGAGTAGAGCGCGTCGACCACGCCTCCGCCGTGGCGGAACGGCGCTGGGTGCAGGTACTTGTGCGGCGATCCGATCACGCTCGTCGCCACCAGCACGTTGTCGAACTCCGTCGTGTCGTTGAGGATCCCGCGCGGGTCGGCGATGTAGGCGGGCGCCGACGTGAGCGCCTCGCCGATCGTCTCCTCTTGCGTGGCCTGGCGAACGCCCAGCAGCGCGGCGGCGAACACGACCACCGCGACGAAGCCCCCGAGGAGCCACCCGAGCCGCCACGGGCCGCCACACGTAATGCGTGACCACCGCGACGGCGAGGAGCGAGAGGAAGACGCGGGTGCGCGTACCGGCGATCGCGTAGTACGCGCACACCTCGAACGTCACGAGCGGCGAAGGCGACCCGGCTCCGCGTGGTCTGGGCGGCATCCAGGCCGCCCAGACGAGAAGCCCGGCGGTCCCGAAGCCCAGGAGCGCCTGGTAGGCCAGGCCGGTGTCGAGCACCTTCTGATGCAGCATGTTGTTCGCCGCGCCCGAGGGGCCTCCCACCTTCACCATCACGGCGATCTGACCCGCCAGCCCTATGAGGAGGCAGGCTCCGATCACGACCGGCACGTCCATGCGGCTGGAGTAGCCGGATCCGATGCGCGACACCCGCGCAGCGAGCGCCCGCCCGGGCGGGAGCGCGTAGCCGGCGAGCGCCAGGACAAGGAAGATCGTCACGGCCGCCATGGCCCGGGTCAGTGCCGGCTCGAGGCCCTCCTGGAGCTCGCGCGTGACGAACAGCGCGATCTCCTGGTTGTCGATGTGGATCAGCCGCTCGACGTCGGACGGCTCGTAGTGCCAGCTGAGCAGGTCGTTCGCGTTAAGGAACAGGTCGAGCGGGCGCGCCGCGAACGAGGACAGGCCCACCGCGGCGATGATCGTGAGCGGCTCGAAGTAGCGCCGGCGACGGAGCTGTGCGAACAGGAGGACCGCGGCAGCAGAGCGGCCACGAAGGCGAGCAGCACCCAGGCCACCGGCGCGCCGCCGATCGCCACGATCAGCGCCGCGAGCAGGACGCCGGCCGCGGCCGCCACCGCCGGCAATCCGCTCCGCAGGGTCGAGTGCGTGCCAGGGCATCAGCCGCCGGGAATGCTCGCCAGCACGTCGAGGAACCCGTTGTTCGGCAGCACCCAGCGCCCGCCGGCCTTTCGCAGCTCGAACGACGTCGGCCTGCTCACGGCGAACTCCACCGTCCCGTTCGCGAGGTGGCGGAGCCTCCGCAACCGGACGATGACCGTGGCGCGAGCGCCTCGAGTGCGCACGGCGACCGGCTTCGGAGGGCCGAAGTCGTCGAAGCCACTGGCCTGTGCTCGCCGGCGCGCGAGCTCGGCCGCCGTCAAGCCCAGCTCCGGCGCGTAGTAGCGGACGGCCGTCCGTGCATCGCTGCGCTGCATGGCTCCGAACCACTCGAGGAAGGCTCGCTCGGGGCTGCCGGCCGGGTAGCGCGCCAGCAGCCGCCTGCTGACCAGCGGCACCGGCCCTCGCCGGCGTCGTCTTGACCTCTCGGCCACGAGCTCCAGGAAGCCGTTGCCGGCCAACAGCCAGCGTCCGTCCTCGCGGCGCAGGTCGAAGGAGACCTCACGGGCTGGTCGTGTAGTCCACGCGGCCGTTCGGCCAGATCCTGCCGGTGCGGAACGCGCACGTCACGCGGGCCTCCGGCCCGTTCGTGGTCACGCTCTTGATGATCGGAGGCGCGAGCGGATCGATCGCGTAGGACGCCGGCTCTGCGCTGCGCGCTCGAGCGTCGTCCGGCGTCAGCCCGAGCGAGGGCACGTAGTAGCGGGCCAGCTCGCGCGGCTGTCCGAGCTGCAGCGCCTGGAACCACTCGAGGAACGCACGCGCCGGGCGTGCCCGGGCGGTACTGGTCGAGCTGTCGTCGCCGTGACCAGCGGCGTCTTCCGCTCGGGCCGCGTGTCGCCCCCCAGCTCGCCGCAGCCGGCCGCGAGCGCAGGCGAGAGCGACGAGCGTCACGACCGCGACGCCGGGGCGCAAGCGCGTGGCGCACCGGCTAGTCCTCCAGGCTGCCGGCGCGCTCGGCGGCCGGAGCGAGGCCCGCGCAGCTCGCATGTACTCGGCGAGCCCCTCCCGCCAGTGCCGCAGCGGCGTGAGCCCCAGCGAGTCCGTGCGCTCGCGCGCGAGCACGCCGTTGAGCGGCCGGTCGGCGCCGCCGGGCGGGCGCGTGGTGCTCACCGGCTCGATCGGCACGTCGATCCCGGCGATGCTCCATGATCGCCTCGGTGAACTCGAACCACGAGCACTCGCCGCCCGCCGTGAGGTGGGTCAGCCCGCTCGCGTCGCGCTCCACCGCCTCGATCAGCGCCCGGCCGAGGTCGGCCGTGAAGGTCGGGCTGAGGCGCTGGTCGGCGACCATCTTGAGCGCGCCCTGCTCGCGCGCGCGCGCGCACATGCGCGTGACGAAGTTCCCGCCCTTCGACGCGCTGCCGTGCAGGCCGTAGAGGCCGGCCGTGCGCGCCACCAGCGCGCCGGGCGCGTAGGCGAGCGCCGCGTACTCCCCGCCGAGCTTCGTGAACGCGTAGACGCTGCGCGGCGAGGGCGGGTCGTCCTCCGTGTACGGCTCGGCGCGCCGTGCCGTCGAAGACGTAGTTGGTGCTCAGGTGGACGAACTTCGCGTCGTGCTCGGCGCAGCGCTCGGCCAGCCGCTTGACCGCCCGGACGTTCACCTCGGAGGCGCGGTCCTCCTCGCTGCTCGCAGACCTCCACGTTGTGGAAGGCGGCGCAGTTGAAGACCACGTCGGGGCCGACCTCGCCGAAGGCCGCGGCCACCGCCGCGTCGTCGGTGATGTCGAGCTCCGCCCGGGAGCGCGCGCTGACCTCGTCGGAGCCGCTCAACAGCTCCACGAGGTCGGAAGCCAGCTGACCGCCGCCGCCGGTGATCAGGACGCGGCGGGGGCTCACAAGACCGAGCCGAACTCCTCGATGCGGGGCTGCACCTCGTGCAGGAGCTGCAGCCAGCGGATGTTGTAGTAGCGCGGGTCGGTGAGCGTGCGAGCGGTCCTTGATGTCGATCGCGCCGAGCAGGTCGGCCACGGCCTCCACCACCGAGCGCCGCGGGATGAACCCGATCTGGCGCCGAGAGCTTCGCGTTCGAGCACTCGTAGTCGCGCGTGAGCTTCGGCGCCGGCGCCTCCTCGAGGCGGACGGTCGCCCCGACGAGCTGCGCGGACCCGGCCACGAGCATCGCCAGCTCGCGGATCTGGTAGTTCGAGTGAAGGACGTTGTAGACCTCGCCCTTCACGATGTGCTCGGGCGCCTCGTAGGCGGCGATCATCGCGTCGGACACGTCGCGCACGTCCACCAGCGGGCGCCACATCCAGCCGCCGCCGTGGAGCAGGAGCCGGTTCTCGACGAGGGCGTCCTTCACGAAGGTGTTGACCACCAGGTCGAAGCGCATCCGCGGGCTGTGGCCGTAGACCGTGCCGTTGCGGAGGATCACCGGGCAGAGGCCCTGGTCCTGAAGCGCCGAGCAGCGCCTGCTCGCCGTAGTGCTTCGAGGTGGAGTAGGCGCCGCGCGGCACCACCGGGGCGTTCTCGTCGTGCATGCCGGGCGGCAGCCCGTCGTACAGCGAGCAGGAGGAGGAGAAGACCACGCGCTCCACGCCGCGCTCGACGCAGGCCTTGCCGAGGGCCTCGGTGGCCACGGCGTTCATCTGCCAGTTGGCCTCGGGGTCGTACTCGGCGGTCGGGTCGTTCGAGAGCCCGGCCAGGTGGATCACGCCGTCCACGCCGTCGAGGGCGGTCGCCGGGATGTCCCGGACGTCGGCCACCACCAGCTCGATGCGGTCCCGCACGCGCTCCAGCGGCTTCTCGCCCCAGTAGAGGCGGTCGAGGACCCGCACGCGGTAGCCGCGCTCCAGCAGGCGCTCGGTCAGGATCGCCCCGATGTAGCCGGCTCCGCCGGTCACCAGGACGGTTCCGCCGCGGGGCGGCTCGGGGGACAGGCCGTTGCTGCGGCCTTCGCGTTCGGGGAGATGATTCGTGGCGTCGGTCACCGCGCCTAAGCTACCGCAGGTCGTCCAGATGCGCGGCACACGCGCGGTTACGCCCAGCCTGGCTTCGCGGATCGCGCGCGTTACCTCTATCTTGGTGACGCGCCGTTCGCGCTCGCCGCGGCCGGAACCCGATCGATGGCAGCCGAACCCACCTCCGCACAGCCGGCCAGCACCGCACCTCAGGCGGTTCAGCCCCTGCTCGAGATCGTGATCGTGGTGTCCGACGGCGCGCGCGAGCACGTGCGCGCGTGCCTCGACTCGCTCCGCCAGCACCCGCTCGAGACCGGCCCGATGGTCACGCACGTGGTGGACAACGCCAGCTCCGACGGCACCGCGGAGATGATCCGCGGAGAGCTTCCCCGAGATCGAGCTCCAGACGCTGCCCTGGAACGCCGGCTTCTGCATCGCCAACAACGTGGTGCTGAACCGGGCCACCGCGCGCTACGTGCTGCTGCTCAACCCGGACACCGAGGTCACGCCCGGCGCGCTCGACTGGATGATCCGGCTGATGGACGTCGCGGCCCGACATCGGGATGGCGAGCTGCCGGCTGGTCCAGCCCGACGGCACCTTCGACCACGCGGCCAAGCGCTCGTTCCCCACCCCGCTCGGCGCGCTCGCCCACTTCACCGGCCTCGGCCGCCGCGCGGCCGCGGACACCCGCCTCGCCCAGTACCGCGCCCCCGAGCTCGACGAGCTCGACAGCGGCGAGGTGGACGCGGTCAACGGCGCGTTCATGCTCGTGCGCGACACCGCGCTCGAGCAGGTCGGGCCGCTCGACGAGGGCTACTGGCTCTACATGGACGACCTCGACTGGTGCTACCGCTTCAAGCAGAAGGGCTGGAAGGTCTGGTACGACGGCTCGGTCACGTGCATCCACGTGAAGGGCGGCACCACCGTCGAGGCGCGCCGCAGCGGCCGCCACCGCGGCCTCAAGCACAACCTGGCCTTCCACCGCAGCATGGGGCGCTTCTACCGCAAGTTCTACGCCGGCCAGCGTCCGCTGGTGGACGCGGTGATCTACACGGCGATCATGGGCAAGTTCGTGATCGCGGCCGTGCGGAGCACGATCGCCCGCAAGAAGGTTTTCTAAGAGGACCGACATGGCCGTGCCGGAGATCAGCGCAATCGTCGTCAACTACCGCCGTCCGGACATCCTGGGCGCGTGCCTCAGCTCGCTCGAGGCCGCGCTCGAGCAGACCGGCGAGCAGACGGAGATCGTGGTGGTGGACAACGCCTCCGGCGACGAGTCCTGCGACGTCGTGCGGAGCGTGGTGCCGCGCGCCCAGCTCCTCGAGATGCCGGAGAACCTCGGCTTCCCGACCGCGGTGAGCAAGGGGATCGACGCCTCGAGCGGCACCTGGGTGCTGCTCATCAACAACGACGTGAAGGTCGAGCCGGATGCCGTGGCCGAGATGCTGGCCGCCGCCCGCTCGCGGCCGCGCATCGGCTCGGTGGCGGCCCAGATGCGCTTCGCCGAACGACCCCGGCACGATCAACTCCGCCGGGATCGGCGTGGACCGGCTCGGGATCGCCTTCGACCGCCTGCTCGGCGAGCCGCTCGCCGCGAGCGAGACCGAGCCGACCGAGGTGTTCGGCGCCTGCGGCGGCGCGGCCCTCTACCGGCGCGAGATGCTCGACGAGATCGGCGGCTTCGACGAGTCCTTCTTCTTCGCCCTCGACGACGCCGACGTGGCCTGGCGCGCCCAGATGAAGGGCTGGTCCTGCCTCTACGCGCCGGCGCGCGGTGGTGCATGCACCACCACGGCGCCACCATCGGGCACGGCTCGAGCCTCAAGTACTTCCACGTGGGCCTCAACCGGGTCCGCACGCTCGCAAAGAACGCCGACTCGGGGCAGCTGCTCCGGCACGGCCCGGCCATGATCGGATATGACATCGCCTACGTGACCTACGCCGCGCTCACCGACCGGACGCTCGCCCCGCTGCGCGGGCGCGTGAAGGGCGTGCGCGAGTGGCGCTCCTACCGCCGCGCCGGCGCCCCCACGCGCGGGCCCGTGGAACTGGCGCCCACGCGCGGCCTCCGCGCCGCCCTCGGCCGCCGCTCGCGCCTGGCAGGGCGTGTCGAGCGCCCTGCACTCGAACGGCGGCGCGCCCGAGCGCGTGTCGGTCCAGCGCCCCGAGGGGGGAAGCGCCCAATGAAGGCGCTCGAGACGCGCCTCGACGGGCCGATCCTGGTGGAGCCGGTCGTGCACGGCGACCACCGCGGCTTCTTCCACGAGACCTACCGCAAGAACGTCTACGCGGACCTCGGCATCCACGACGACTTCGTGCAGGACAACCACTCGCGCTCGAAGCTCGGGATCGTCCGCGGCATGCACTTCCAGGTCGGCGACGGCATGGCGAAGCTGGTCCGCTGCGGCCGCGGCGCGATCGTGGACGTGGTGGTGGACCTGCGCCGCGGGTCGCCCACGTTCGGCGAGTGGGAGGCGTTCGAGCTGAACGACGAGAACCTGCACCAGCTCTACTGCCCGGTCGGCTTCGCGCACGGCTTCTGCGTGACGAGCGACCTCGCCGACGTGATGTACAAGTGCTCGGCCTACTACGACGAGTCGATCGAGCGGGGGATCAAGTACGACGATCCCGAGATCGGCATCCAGTGGCCCGACGTCGAGCTGATCCCCTCGGACCGCGACGCGAGCGCGCCGCGCCTGAGCGAGATCGCCGACGAGCTGCCGTTCCGCTACGCGCAGTAGCGCAACTTCTGGCCGGGCTTTAACGCGAGAGCCATATCTGGACTGGCGTTTTGGGCGCCAGCAGGGTATACAGAACGGGATGCCGGCCCGCTTGGCCACGCACGGACGCCCGCAGGCGGCGCCGGCGCCGGAGGAGTATTCCCTGTTCCGCCGCCGCGGACCTTGGAAGGACGCACTCCGGCGTCGGATGCTCGCTGTGGCGGACTCCGTCACGATGATCGCCGCCTTCTCCGCCGCGGGAGCGGTCGAGGGGCATAATTTCGTGCTCTGGGCGGCCGTATTGCTGCCGGTGTGGCTGCTCCTGGCGAAGATCGAGGGGCTCTACGACCGCGACCAGCCGAAGATCTGGTACCTGACGATCGACGAGGCGCCCGCGCTGGTGCACTGGGTCACCGTCTCGGTGGCCGTCAGCTCGCTGGTCATGGCCGCCTTCCTCGACGCCGGCTGGCTGTCGGCGAAGAGCGCCGCGGTGATGTGGGTGACCGCGCTCGTCGTGGCCGCGGCCACGCGCAGCGCCGCCCGGAACATCTGGCGCCGGATCGTCCCGCCCGAGCGCGGCCTCGTGATCGGCAGCGGCCAGCTCGCCAGCGCCGTGCGGCGCAAGCTCAAGCTCGAGCCCGGCCACCACATGAACGTCGTCGGCTACACGGGCACCCCCGGGCGCAACGGCTCCGGCCCCGACGGCGGCGGGAACGGCCACGCGGGCGTGCAGAGCGAGGTGGCGGTGGGCGCGCAGCTCGAGGACCTCGACCAGGCCGACCTCGAGGAGCTGATCAAGGCCACGCACGCCGAGCGCGTGATCCTCGCCGCGCCCGAGCTCGACGAGCCGACGCTCGCGCGGGTGGTCCGCAGCTGCCGCTCGCTCGGCGTGAAGCTGAGCGTGGCGCCGCCGATGCGCGCGATGCTCGGAACCGCCGTGGAGCTCAGCCACATCGCCGAGCTGCCGGTGATCGAGTACCGGACGGGCAACCCGTCGCGCTCGACGATGGCGCTCAAGCGCGCGCTCGACATCGTCGTGGCCACGGCCGGGCTCGTGGTGCTGCTGCCCGTGATGCTCGTCGTGGCGGTGATGATCAAGCTCGACTCGCGCGGGCCCGATGCTGTTCATCCAGCCGCGCGCGGGCCGCAAGGGCATCCCGTTCCCGATCCTCAAGTTCAGGACGATGGTGCAGGACGCGGAGGCCAGGATCTCCGAGGTCGTGTCGATGGACGACCTCCAGGAGCCGATGTTCAAGCTGCGCGACGACCCGCGCGTGACCAGGCTCGGGCGCTTCCTGCGCCAGACGAGCCTCGACGAGCTGCCGCAGCTGATCAACGTCGTGCGCGGAGACATGAGCCTCGTGGGCCCGCGCCCCGAGGCGCTCTGGCTGGTGGAGCGCTACAGCGAGACGGAGCGCTTCCGCCTCGAGATGCGCCCCGGCATCACCGGCCCGATGCAGGTGCACGGCCGCGGCGAGCTCACCTTCCAGGAGCGCCTCGCCGTGGAGCGCGAGTACGTCGAGAACTACTCGCTGCGCAAGGACGTGAAGATCCTCATGCGCACCGTGTCGGCCGTCGTCCGGGCCCGCGGCGCGTTCTAGAAGCGCTCCCCCCGCTTCGCGGCGGCGCATACCGCCACGAAGAACAGGCTGACGGTGATCCACGCAAGTGCGATACCGGCTGTGACGAGCAACTCTCCTCCGATCGCTCGTCCATCGCCTCCCCCGGCCCTAGCCGGGCGACGATGGAAGCGGAGGGCAACCTAACCGCCACGCCGGACGACTTCGACGCGATCGTCACAAGCGCCCCGGAGTTTGCCGGCGAAGCTAGGCTCGCGCCGGTGACACGGCCGCGCGCGCCGGACGCATGCTCGTCGCCTGGCTGCACCTGGCGGCGCTGTGGGCCTTCGCCGTCGCGCAGCCGCTGCTGGACCTGCTCGGCGACACGCCCGAGTTCTTCGTGGCCCGCGGCAACACGCGCGGGGACATCCTCGCTCGTGGCGTTCGCCCTCACGCTCGTGCCGCCCGCCGCTGATGGCGCGCGGCCGAGCTGGCCGTCAGCCCGCTGGCCGCGCGTCCGCCGAGGCGCTGCACCTCGCCTCGTGGCGCTGCTCGCGGCCACGATCGCCCTCCAGGTGGTCAAGGACGTGGGCCGGCAGCGCCGTCTCGATCGGCCTGGCGCTCGCCCTCGGCGCGGCCGCGGCCCTGGCTCTACGCGCGGGTCGACGGGGTCCGCACGTTCGTGACCGTGCTGTCCCCCGCCCCCGTCCTGTTCGTGGCGTACTTCCTGCTGATCTCGCCCGTGTCCGAGCTCGTGCTGCCGCAGGAGTCGGCGCAGGCGGGCCGGCCCGCGGCTCGGCGGACGCCCCGTCGTGATGCTCGTGCTCGACGAGCTGTCGGGCGAGTCGCTGCTCGAGCCGCGGCGGCGGCATCGACGCCGCGCGGTACCCGGGCTTCGCCGCGCTCGCCCGCGGCACGACCTGGTACCGCGAACGCGACCAGCGTGGACTACGCCACGGAGCGCGCGGTACCCGCCGTGCTGACGGGCACCCAGCCGGCGGGGGACTCGCTTCCGATCGCGTCCGACCACCCGCGGAGCCTCTTCACGATGCTCGGGAGGCGCTACCGCTTCCACGTGCAGGAGCCGGCCACCGAGCTCTGCCCGGAGAGCCTCTGCGGCGAGCGCACGCGAAGGAGACGGAGCGACCGGCTGCAGGTCGCTGGCACACGACCTGCGCGTCGTCGGTCGCTGCACCTGCTCCTGCCGCGAGGACCTCGAGGACGATCTGCCGGCCGTGGACAACACGTTCGAGGACTTCGGCGGCGACGGCGGCCGCCCGGAGAGCTCCGGACGCGCGAGCAGCGGGATCCCGCAGGCGCGTTCGAGGACCGTGGCGCGCAGTTCGAGCGCTTCCTGAGCGGCATCGGCGACAGCCGCGCCCCCACGCTCGACTTCCTCCACCTCGCGCTGCCCCACTGGCCGTGGCAGCTGCCTCCCCCGGGGCAGCCAGTACCCGACCGACATCGCCCGCATCCCCGGCATCGAGGGCAACGCACTGGGGCCGCAACCGGTTCCTGGTCGCTCCAGGGCGAGCAGCGCTACCTGCTCCAGCTCGCCTACGTGGACCGGCTGGTCGGGCGGCTGGTGGACCGGCTGCGCGCCAGGGGCTCTGGGACCGCGCGCTCGTGGTGGTCACCGCCGACCATGGCGTGAGCTTCCGCGCCGGCCAGCCGCGCCGGCTCGCGACCCACGAGAACTTCCCCGACATCGCCAGCGTCCCGATGTTCGTCAAGGCACCCGGCCAGGCCGAGGGCCGCGTGGACGACTCGCCGGTCCGCACGATCGACGTGCTGCCGACGATCGCGGACCTCCTCGAGCTGCGCTCCGGCTGGGACTTCGACGGGCGCTCCGCGCGCGGACGGGATCAGCGGGCGCTCCACGGTCGGCGGTCATGACCGGCGACCTCGTGAGCAGCCGGCTTCGAGGAGTTCAAGCGCGCGCGCGACGCCGAGGTGCTGCGCCGGACGCGGCTGTTCGGCAGCGGGCGACGCTGGGGCGGGCCTGTTCAGGCTCGGAGTCAGCCCAGACCTGCTGGGGGCGCGTCCGGCAGCGCTGCCGCCGGCGGCCGGGCAGGGCCTGCGCGCCGAGCTCGACGACCTCGAGCTGCTCCGCGACGTGGACCTGCGCTCCCGCTGCTCCCGGCGTTCGTCGGCGGCCGGCTGACCGGGGGGTCCGGCCGGCACGCCGCTGGCGATCGCGCTGAACGGGCGCATCGAGGCGACGGTGCCGGCCTACCGCGACCGTGGCGAGCTGCGCTTCGGCGCGCTGCTCCCGCCGCGGGCGTTCCGGCAGGGGCGCAACGACGTCGGCCTCTACGCGATCGGCGAGCGGCGGGCGGGCGCTCGCGCCGATCGCGTACGCAGGCGCGCCCGACCGGCCCGGCAGGGCCGGCTCGCAGGGCGTGGGCGACCGACATCGAGCTCGAGGCCGGCGGGCGCACGCTGGCGATCGACCCCGATGCCGCCACCGGCTTCCTCGAGAAGGCCACCGCGCCCGACCCCGGTCACCTCGCACTCTGGGCTGGGCGGCCGACCCGCGCGGGAAGGCGCGAATCGAGCGCGTGCTCGTGTTCGCCGACGGACGGCTGCTGGCGTCCGTGCGCCCGGACGTGCCGCGCCTCGACATCGCGGCGCGCCTCGGCCGGCCGACGCTGTTCTCCGGCTACCGGCTCATCGACGGTGCTGCACGGACGCGGCAGAAGGTGGTGGGCGATCCGCGCCGGCTGCGCGTCTTCGCCGTCCTCGACGGCCGCGCCGCGGAGCTCGATCTGCTCGGCGCCGGACGCCAGGACCAGGGGTAAGGTGTGGTCATGGAGCGGTCGGTGACCATGCCGGCCGGGGGAGCCGCCCCCGGCGAGTTGACGCGCGCGGTCCCGGTCCCGGACGAGGCCATGGACCTGTCCGTGGTCGTCCCGGTCCTCAACGAGCGCGAGGCGCTCCCGGCCTGATCGCGGAGATCGAGGCCGCCTGCGAGGGCTCGGGCGCGCTACGAGATCGTCGATCGTCGACGACGGCTCCACCGACGGGACCGCCGAGCTGCTCGAGGCGATGGCGGCGCGAGCACGCCGCTCACGCTCGTGCAGCTGCGCCGCAACTTCGGCAAGGCGGCCGCGCTCAAGGGGGCTTCAGCCAGACGCGCGGCCGACGTGATCGTCACGCTCGACGGCGACGGCCAGGACGACCCCGCCGAGATCCCGGCGCTGCTCGCGCAAGCTCGACGAGGGCTTCGACCTCGTCTCGGGCTGGAAGCGCGACCGCCACGACCCGGCCGCCGCCGGCTCGCGTCGCGTTTCTTCAACCGCGTGACCGCGCGGCTCTCGGGCGTGCGCCTGCACGACTTCAACTGCGGCCTCAAGGCCTACCGCGGCGACTGCGCCCGCGCGCTCGACCTCTACGGCGAGCTGCACCGCTTCATCCCCGTCATCGGGGCGCAGCGCGGCTGGCGGATCGCGGAGCTCCCGGTGAACCACCGGGCGCGCGCCGCACGGCCGCTCCCAGCTACGGCCTCGAGCGCTACGCCCGCGGGCTGCTCGACCTGGTGAACGTCCTCTTCATCGGCCGCTACCAGAACCGCCCGCTCCACCTGTTCGGCGGAGTCGGCCTGGTCCTGATGCTCGCCGGCTTCGTCATCGTGCGCCTACCTCGCCGTGATCAAGATCGGCGGCGAGGCGATCGGCGAGCGCCCGCTGCTGCTGCTCGGCGTGCTGCTGATCGTGGTCGGGCATCCAGCTGCTCACGCTCGGCCTGCTCGGCGAGATGGTCGCCGCGGCGCGCCAGGACATCCGCGGCGCGCGCAGCCCGGAGCTCCAGGTCGAGCGCGTGGTGCGCGGCGCTACGGAGCGCTAGCCGCCGGCCGCGGCCGTCACGCCCTGCCAGGGGAAGGCGCTCCACCAGCGGGCGCGGGCAGCTCGGCCCGCACCATGCCCGAGAAGCCCCTGCGCGTCCACGTGTTCACATGGCCGGGCGTCGAGCCGAGCCGGCGCACGTAGCGTCCGCGGAGCAGGTTCCCGCCCGGAAGAACGGCTCGTGCGGCACGGTGAGCACCACAGCCGTCCGGGCCACGCGGGCGAGCTCGCGCAGCGCGTCGCGCGGGGCGCTCGAAGTGCTCGAGCACCTCGATCGCCATGACGAGGTCGAACTCGCGAGTCCTCGAAGGGCAGGCGTAGAGGTCGCCCACCGCGGCCTGGACAGGCCGGGGTTGCGGGCACGGAACTCGTCCACGGCGTCGGCCCGGGCGTCCACTCCGACGAGCTCCGTCGCCGGGAGCGCCTCGGAGAGCCAGCGCGGCCACGATCCCCTCGCCGCAGCCCGCGTCCAGCACGCGCGCCGGCCTGAGCGCCGCGACCTCGCCGAGCAGCGTCGCCCGGAAGCGCTCGAGCAGGCGCTGCTCGACGCCGCCGCTGCGCTCGTACTTCTCGACGTTGGATGTCTCGCTGGTTCGTCTCGGGTGCTCATGAGCCGCGGCCCTCGAGGATCACGTAGGAGCCGAAGCGGGCCGTCGTGCCGGTAGCGGCGCGCGAGGAAGCGTCGAGGATGCCGCACGCCGGTCGAGCTCGCCGGCGCGGTTGGGCTCCGGCGCGGCGGTGATCGAGGCGGTCCAGCGGATCACGAGCGGCAGGCCCTCGCGCTCGAGGTCGGCGCACGATCTCCCGCTGGACCGGCGCCGAGGTGACCACGCCGGGCGCGGCGATGTCGTAGCGGCGTGGCGCTGCGGCCGTCCGGTGAGCACGTAGAGGATCGGGGCGCCCGAGGTGACGAGGTCGGAGCGCCGGGTGCCCACGTAGATCGGCTCGCCCGGCGGCACCGTGCCGCCGGACGTAGCGCACGGCGCCCTCGAGGTCGGCGAGCGTGCAGGTCTGAGCGGGCGGCGCCGGGCAGCGAGCAGTTGTAGACGGGCAGCTCGCGCACGCCGTCGGCCACGTCCAGGTCGACCGGCACCATGTCCGACCTCCACCTGGCGCTCCACGCGCTGCAGCGCCGTCGACCACGAGCCAGGCGAGCACGCAGCGCGACCACGGGCGCCGGCACCAGGGCCAGCCGGGCGCGCTCGGCGCAGCGCCCGCGCGCTCGCGCGAGCGCCTCGGCGCAGGCGTCGGCGAGGATCCAGGCGCGTCGGCGACGGCGAGCATGATCGCCAGCGGCGCCGACGTGGAAGGCGTCGGGGCGGGTGATCAGGTAGTGCGCCATCCCGATCGCGAACACGGCCAACGGGCACGTGCCGCCAGTTCTCGCGGCGGAACGCCGAGCGCGAGCACGCACGAGCACGGCGGCGAGGTCGATCATGCAGCAGCAGCGGCACCTCGAAGCGACAGGATCGAGCCGATCGTGTCGCGGGCGGCGCTCAGCGAGCCGAAGTCGAACGCGCCCGTCGTAGAGCAGCGGGAACGGCAGCGACTGGTAGTCGCTGAAGTCCTCGATCGGGTAGCGGATCAGCAGGTCCCAGGAGCGCGCCGAGCCCGGCGTGGAGCACCACCGGCGCGAACAGCAGCGCAGGCCGGTGGCCACGGACACGGCGGCGAAGAGCAGGGCGTCGCGCGGCCCGCCCGGCCCGGGCCGCAGCAGCGTAGCCGAGCACCACGCCCGACGCCCGAGGTAGGCCGCGAACTCGATCCGCCAGAGCGCGCAGACGCCCACGAGCACGCCCGCCAGCGACGGGCGAGCGGTCGAAGGCGAGCAGGCAGCCGAGCGCCAGCGCGAGGGCCATCGGGTACGGGTGCGGGCCGGTGGGCGCCGCCAGCGCCGACGGCCGCCACCGCCCAGGCCAGCAGCGCGAGCGCGCGCGGGGCCTCGCGGCGCGCGAGCAGGTAGGCGAGCAGCGCCACGGCGGCGTTCGTGAGCACACGCAGGATCCGCCAGGCGAGCAGCGACGGCGCCGAACAGCTTCCAGAGGCCCGCCAGCAGGTAGGGCTGGCCCGGCGGGTAGAACCACCAGAAGTCGCGGTAGGGCACCTCCCCGTCCGCGATCCGCGAGGCCGCCTGCAGCATCAGCCCCTCGTCGTTGGGCTGCATCCCCTTCAGCATGATCGAGCGCCGAGATCGCGGCCGCGGCCGACGAACAGCAGCGGCCGAGCCCGGCGACCCCGGCGCCGGGTCGCTCACGGCAGCGCCGCCGCGGTCGAGCTCGTAGACGGTGGCGCAGCCGAAGCGGCGCACCGAGCGCGAGGTAGGGCCGCAGCAGCCGGCGCTCAGGTCGGCGCGCTCGAGGCAGTCCGCGAACAGGAAGCGGGCGCCCGTGCTGCGAGACGAAGCCGCGCCGCCTGCGGCGCGGTCGAGCCGGCCCGTCGAACAGCGCCTCGGCCCGCGCCACGCGCTGCGTGGTAGTGCGGCGTCCAGCTGATCTGCCCGACCCAGGTCTCGCGGCCCGTCTGGTACGGGACCATCGAGCCCGGAGTAGATCGGCGCGAGCACGCCGCCCGGCGCGGTCGAGGTGCTCGAGGTAGTCGAACGCGGCCTGCTCGCCGGGCTCGAGCAGGTAGGGCTGGCCGCCCTTGTGGATCTCGATCCGGATCTGGTTGAGGCGATCGGCCACGCCGAGCGCGAGCAGCACGCGAGCGATGGCCGCCGCGACCCAGCGCGCGCGGCGCTCGCCACCACTCCGCGGGCCGCAGCTCGGCCGCGCCGGCCACCGCGAGGATCGCCAGCGGCAGCGACAGGCCCTGGAGCGAGTGGAACGGGAACGTGCCGAGGCCGCTCACGCTGATCAGGAAGTACTCCCCGACCATGCGCGAGCGGCAGCACGCGCAGCGCGAGCGTCCTGCCAGCCCGTCGGGCGGCCGCGCGGTAGGCGAGCGCGGCCGGCAGCGCCAGCGGGAGCAGGCCGATCAGCCAGACCGACGGCGGCCAGCCGAGCTCGAACTTGCGGTTCGCGTGCCCGGCGATCTCCCAGGCCGGGTCCACCCGCTCGAGGATCCAGTAGTAGACGAGCGGCAGCACGCCGGCCACGAGCAGCGGCCCGGCCGCCGCGCAGCACGTCGCCCAGGCGCGCGCGCCGCGCCGCGCAGCTCGAGCAGCTCGACCACGGCGACGGTCGCGAGCACGGCCACGCCCTGCCAGGGCTGGAGCCAGGAGATCACCAGCGCGCCGGCGGCGCGCCCAGGCCGCGTACCAGGCGCGGCCGCGCCTCGGCCGCTGTCGGGACACGCGCTCGCTCGGCCGCCAGCAGCACGAACGGCACGAGCCCCACGGCGATCGCGGTCATCAGGTAGCCCCACACGTAGACGCCCGGGAACACCTCGCCCGCGAGGAAGCGGAGCTCCTTGCGGAAGTCGAGGTCGCCGATCGCGAGCAGGTCGAGCGCCGCCGCCAGCGGCGAGACGTAGAAGAGCGCGATCGCCGAGCGCCGCAGCCGCGCGCCGCGCGCCGTCGAGCAGCCGCCGGACGTAGGCGCGGAAGCCGAAGAAGACGACGCCCACGGCCACCGGCTTCCAGAGGATCAGGTAGACGAGCGGGATCGAGAGCCCGAGCTGGTGGATCAGGCCGGCGACGAGGAAGCCCGGGTGCACGAAGTACGAGGTGCCGTCCGGGTCGATGTCCCAGACGTTGCGGATCACGACGCTCTCGCCCGCCTCGCGGATCCAGGCGAAGTACTGGAGCTGGTCGGCCACCACGCCGCTCTCGGCGCCGGTCATCGCCAGCGGCCGGGTGGCGAGCGCCGCGAGGATCGCACACCGACATCGCCGGCGAAGGCGGCCAGCAGCAGGGCATCGATGCGGTCGAGCGCCGCGCCCGGCCGCCGGCGCGCCGCCGCGGCCGTCGCTCACTCGGGCGCTCCGCCGTTCCCGGAGCCGGCCTCCGCGTAGCCGCGCGCGTAGCCGCGCGCCGCCCGGTAGCTCGTAGAGGCGCTCGTCGAGCGCCGGGCGAGCCGAGCCGCCGCAGCACCGGGCGCCACCGGCCGCGCCATCGCGGCCTTCACGTGGCTGAGCGACGCGTGAACGGCGGCGGCGGCTCGGCGAGCTCGGGGTGCTTCGCGTGCACCCGCCGCATCGCCTTGCCCACCTC
The DNA here is from genome assembly GCA_963768465.1 of uncultured Thermoleophilaceae bacterium. GTDB lineage: Bacteria > Actinomycetota > Thermoleophilia > Solirubrobacterales > Thermoleophilaceae > JACVRW01. The sequence goes on from CAVYIA010000009.1 coordinate 142,647, forward strand.
GCGCATGCGCGCCTCCGTGCTGGCGGGGGTGTCCACCCGCAGGTGGTGGCCCACGGCCGCGGCGTCGTAGCGCAGCCGCATGCCCGCTGCGCGAGAGGCGGTAGCCGAGCTCGATGTCCACGCAGCGGCGCAGGTCCTCGTCGAAGGGGTGCGCGGAGGGCAGGAAGGCGCGCTTGACCGAGACGTTGGCGGTGCAGAAGTGGCGCCAGTCCACGTCGTCGGGGTCGTCGATCGTGTTGAAGGAGAAGAGCGGGCCGCCGTCCTCGAGCCAGAGCATGTGCGGGGTGATGTCGAGCTCGGGGGCCCAGGTCACGAGCCCGATCAGCGCCTCGTTCTCCTCCGGGTGGCGCCGGTGGTGGTCGAGGTGGCGCTGGAGCAGCCCGGGCGTGGCCACCACGTCGTCGTCCACGAACAGGACCAGCGGCGCCCGGGCGCGCTCGACCGCCGGGGTTGCGAGCCGCGGCCCGGCCGCCCGGCGGGCGGCGCGACCGTCTCGACCGCGGGGAAGCGCGCGAGCACCTCGGGCGTGGCGTCGGTGGAGCCGTCGTCCACGACGACGACCTGGACCGGCACGTCGGCGCTCTGCGCCGTCAGCGCCTCCAGGCAGCGCCGCAGCTTGGCGGCGCGGTTGCGCGTGGGCACCACGACGGAGACCCCGGCTTGGCCCGGTCCGCCATCCGCCTCACCCTAGCCTCGCGCAGCGACTCGGCCGGGCGGTCCGCACGGCGCAGCGCGCGACGCCCGCGCGTCGCGGCGCGCCGGGTCCGGGCGTCCGCCGAGGAAGCGCCACCACGGTCGCGCCCGTGGCGCTGCACGGCCCGCGGTCCAGCCGCAGGAAGCGGACGACCTCGGGCACGGCCGCGCCCGCGCGCGCGCCGCGCTCGGGTAGACGAACAGCCTGCGCGCGCCGCCCGCCGGGCAGCGGCACGGTCACGAGCGCCGCGTCGCGCACGCGCGGGCTCGAGCGCCGGCTCGAGCCCGGCCGGCGCGCAGGCAGCGCTCGCAGGCGCCGCCTCCGGGCCCGGGCCGGCCGCGCGACGTATACGCGTCGTGACGCCGACCGGTCGCCGACCGGGCGATAGCCGCTGCGGAGGATCAGCGGCTGCGAGTCGTGGCGCTTGGTCCAGTCGCCGAGCGGCGCCGATCGCGATCAGCGCGCACCCGCCGGCCGCCGGATGAGGTCGTCGAGGTAGTCCGGGCGAGGCGAGCAGGTAGCTGCGCGCCTTGGCGTCCGAGTAGCCCGCGTTCACGCACGCCCTGGGTGGCGAAGTCGTTCTCGAAGCCCGGCACGGGCTCGGCGTGCGAGCCGTAGCAGGTAGCCGGGCCAGAAGGCGAGCACGCGCTCGCCGGGGCGGCTGTGGGCGTCGATGCGCCCGGGTCACGTCGCGACGCGTCCGGGGCCGCAGGCTGTCCGCGATGTAGTCGCCGCCGCCCGAGGTAGCCGCCGTTCGCGGCTGCGCGGGATCTCCACGAGCGGGACGCCGAGGTAGACGGCGACGCCCGGGCAGAGCGCCCGGCGAACGCCACCCGCGGCCCGCGGCCGGGCCGACGGCCAGCGCCGGGAGCGCCGCCACGCAGCTCGAGCGCCCCGACGACCAGGAAGGGCACGAGCGTCGCGTAGTCCTGCACGAACGGCGGGTTCGGGGCGATGCTCGCCAGCGCGAGCAGCGCGGCGACCGGGAAGGCCGAGCGGCAGCCGCCGGCCCAGCACGCGGGCAGGCGGACGAGCGTGGCGACGCTAGCGACGGCGAGCAGCGCGAACTGCGGGTTGTCGCATGAGGAGCTCCCAGACCACGTCGAGCTTGTCGCCGAGGCTGCCGAAGAGCCCGCCCGGGCTCCGCACCGAGTGGTAGCCGAGGTTGTGGAACCAGAAGCGCCGCGGGTCGAGCGCGAAGAGGACGAGCGCTCGGGAGCAGCCCGACGCGATGCCGGCCAGCGTGCCCAGCGCGAGCGCCGGCGCCCCGCCGCGCCGGCGGCCGGAGCGCAGCGCGTACACGAGGAAGCACCGGCGCGGCGGCGGCGAACAGCAGCCGGGCGTCGAGCGCCAGCCCGAGCAGCACGCCGGCCGCGAGCCAGCGGCGCGCGGCTCTGCGGCAGGTCGGGGCGGTCGGCGACCACGAAGGCCGCCGAAGAGGAGGAGCGTGGAGAGCGGGTAGGTCTTGACGACCGTCATCCACAGGAGCACGAGCATCGACGTGACGTAGAGCGCCACCGCGAGGCACGCCGAGCGCCTGCGAGCGCCAGCGGGCCGCCGCGTGCCGGTAGAGCAGGAGGCCGAGCGCGGTGGCGCAGACCACCGACAGCGAGCGCGCCCCGAACCAGCGTCTCGCCGAACACGCTCGTCCAGGGCCCGTAGGCGAACGGCAGCAGCGGCATCTGCGGGTAGAAGAAGTCCTCGGTAGGGCAGCTTGCCGTCCGCGACGAGCGAGGCGGCGAGCGTGTAGTAGCCCTCGTCCCGTCGATGTCCGCGGGCGAGCGCCATCGGCGACCAGCACGGCGAGCTGGACCGCCACCACGCCGACCTGGAGCCAGCGGCCGGCAGCGCGTCGAGCCGCCTGGCCAGTCCACTCACGAGGCCTCCCGGGGGTGCAGCACCGGGGCTTTGTACCAGCAGCGGCCCCACGGACGGGTGGGTATGGTGTCGCTCCCCTGACGCTAGGCCGCTATCTGGTAGGGATCGCAGGGCTGGCCGCGGTCGTCGCGCCGGCCGGCTTCGCCGCCCTTCAGCTCAGGCGGCGCTGGCTCCCGGAGTGGTCGGGTGCCCCGGCGCGCGTGGCGGAGATCGTGCTCGCGCTCGCGCTCGTGACCCTCCTCGCCCAGCTGGTGGGAGTCCTCGGCCTGTTCCGGCCCGGGTCCTTGGCGGCAGCGGGACTCGCGCTCGGAGCCGCGGCGTGGCGCCTACGCGTGGCCGCGGCACCGGCGAGGCAGGCGCCGGCGGCCGCCGAGCCCGTAGCGGCGGGCGTGTCCGCACTCGCCGCCGCAGCCGTGGCCGGCACCTGGGCGGCGGGCGTGGCCGGAGTCCTCGCCACGGGTATGGCAAGGACGGACACGCTCTTCTACCACGCCCCCGCCGCGGCCCGGTTCGTCCAGACGCACTCCGTGGCCCACCCGTTCTTCGCCACCGGCGACCCGTTCGTCACGTTCCTGCCGGCGAACTCCGAGCTCCTGCACGCGATCGGGATGCTGATGACCGGTCGCGACGTCATCTCGCCGTTCCTGAGCCTCGGCTGGCTGGCGCTCGCGCTGGCGTCGGCGTGGGCGATCGGCCGCCGCTTCGGCAGGGCGCCGGCGTCGCTGGCCGCCGCCTCGGCCGCCCTCGCAACACCGGTGTTGGTCCGCTACCAGCCGGGCGAGGGCTTCAACGACGTGGTGGTTCTCGCGCTCTTCCTCGCCACCGCCGCCCTGCTCGTGAACGCGCGCCGCGAGCCGGGTGCGATAGCGGTCGCGGGGCTGGCCGCCGGGCTGGCGGTGGGCACGAAGCCGACCGCGATCCTGCCCGTGGCGGCCCTCTCGGTGGCGGTGGTCGCGACGGCCGAGACGGGCCTCCGCAGGCGGACCGGCGCCCTCTGGGGCGCCGCCGTGCTCGCGGTGGGCGGCCTCTGGTACGTCCGCAACCTCTTCGCCTTCGGCAGCCCGCTTCCGGCGGTCAAGCTCGGGATCGGGGCGCTCTCGCTGCCCTCGGTCCCCGACTCCGACCGGGTCTACGGGGGCTCGTTCACGATGCTGCACTACGCGACCGACGGGCGCGTCTGGGACCGCTGGTTCCTGCCCGGCCTCGACTCCCAGCTCGGCCCCCTGTGGTGGGCGCTCCTGGGGCTCGCCGCCGTCGGGGCGCTCGCCGCGCTCGCGCGGCCCGCCGCGCCGGGCGTGCGGGCGGCGGCGGTGCTCGCCCTGGCCGCCGCCGCGGCATATCCGATCACCCCGCGAACGGGCGGTGGCCCGGACGGCCTTCCCTGGGCGTTCCCCGGGACGCTGCGCTACCTCGTGCCGGCCGTGGCGCTCGGGCTCGCCCTGCTCCCGCTGGCGGACCGCCGCGGCGGGGCGCTCCGCCAGCGCCTCCTGGTCACGCTGCTCGCCGTGCTGGCGCTCGTGGCACTCCGGGAGTCGCGCGAGCTCGTGCGCGGGCATCCGGAGGCGGCCGTCGTGGGCGCGCTGGCGGTGCTGGCCGTGTTCGCGTGGCCGCGGCTCGGCCGGCCGACCCCGCGCCGGGCGGCGCTGGCCGGGGCCGCCGCGCTGCTCGCCCTGGTGGTCGCGGGCCGGGCCGTGGAGCAGCGCTACCTGAGCGACCGCTACCGCGACAGGGCCGCGTGGGCGCGGACGCTCGAGCACGCGCGCATCGGCATCGTCGGCGAGGTACAGGGCTACCCGCTCTACGGGGAGGCGCTCTCGAACCACGTGCAGTACATCGGGCGAGAGGCGGCCCACGGCGGCTTTGAGCCGATCGCCGGCTGTGCGGACTGGCGGCGCGCCGTGAACCGCGGCCGATACGGCTACGTGGTGATCAACCGCTCGGTGAACCTGCTGCTCGCGGCCAACGGGATCGATCAGGACCGGCCCGAGGTGGGCTGGACCGCGTCCGACCCGGCCGCGACGCCGCTGCCCGGCTCGCCGCCCGACGAGCCCGTCTTCCGCATTCGCGGCCCGCTCGACCCGGCAGCCTGCGGCCGGAGCGGCTAGCCGGTTGATTCCGCGGGTCGGGTTCTGTGCGGAGGCGCTATGGCGAGACGTGGCGCGTTGCCGCGGGCGGAAGTGCTTTCCCGTGACGTGTCGCGTTGCCGCGGAAACGCCCCGCAGGGGGTTTGCTGACTTGTTCGGCTCTGACAGGAATAACTCGACAAACCCCAGGCAGACGCGTTGCGGGAACGCGACCTGTGCGCCGTGGGTCGGCGGGCACCGCAGCCCTCCGCGCCAGCCGTGCGCGGGACCCGGCGCCGGACCGGCCCAGAAACCGTGAAAATCAACCAGCTAGCCGCGGGCGCAGCCGCCGGGGTCGGCGCGGCCGTCGAGGCGGAACACCGTGAGCTTGCCCGAGCGGGCGATCTCGGTGGCGGCGGGATCCGAGCGCGTCCAGGCCTCCTCCGGCGCGCGCTTCGGGTCGTACTCGGGGCCGAAGATCAGGCCCTCGGCCGTGTACGGGAGGAGTGGCGGGCTCGTGACGACGTAGCGATAGCCCCCGCCGGCCAGCGCCGAGCGCCACGCGCGGCAGCCGCGCACGCGCCCGAAGGAGCCGTGCGGGCCGAGCCGGGCGATCTGGTCCACCCGGTTCGTGAGGCGCGTCCCGTACAGGGGATAGGCGCGCACGCCGCCCACGACGGCGATGCGGGTGTGGCCGAGGTCGCGGGCGAACGCCAGCTCGTCGCCCGCGTATCTGTCGCGCAGGTAGCGCTTCTGGACGGCATACCCGCCCACGCCGGCGACCACCAGCACGGCGGCCAGACCGGCCGCGAGCGCGGGGCGCGGGAGCCGCCCGGGCCCCGCAGCAAGCGCGCCGAGCAGCGCGCCGAAGGCGAGCGCGAGAGCCACCCGGCGCATGTCCGCCGTCCGGATGCCCGAGTCGAGCAGGGTGACCACGAGCAGCACGAGCAGCGCCGCGTACAGCCACGGGCTGCGCGCGAAGCGCCGGACGGGCGCGCACGGCGGGCAGGATCGCGAGCGCGATGAGCAGCCCGGGCGTGAGGTAGCGCAGCGTGAACTGGAAGAAGTAGGGCACGCCCTCGGGCCCGTCCGCTCCGCGCGGGGTGACGAGGTACACCGCCAGCGCCGCCAGGGCGGCGAAGCCCAGCACGCGCTCGAGACCCCGCCCGGCCACCAGCGCGGCCAGCGTGCCGAGCGCGACGAGCGCCACGAGCGCCCACCAGGCGTCGCCGAAGGCGGTGTCCAGCCCCGGGCGGTAGAAGTCGCGCCAGATGCCGCCGTCCGTGAGGTAGTGGCCCACCGTGTAGGTCTGCGGCAGGGGCGGCGACGGCAGCGAGAGCGGGCCGATGTCGAGGCCCACCGCCGGGAACGGGTTGCCGACGCGGAACAGGTTGCGCAGGTACCAGAAGCTCCCGGAGACCAGGAGCACCGCCGCCCAGATCCCGCCGATTCGCAGCCGGGCCGCCCGCGGCGCGGCCAGCACGACCCCCACGGTGAGCGCGGCCACGGGAGCGATGGCCGTGACCTTCGCGCCGAGCGCGAGCCCGGCCGCCAGCGCCGCCAGGCCCACCGCGCCCTCCCGCCAGCGCGCGTTAACGAGCAGCGCGGCCGAGGCCAGCACGAGAGCGCCGGCGACGATGTCGTTGCCCGCGGTCCCGGCCTGGGAGGTCACGAGCGCGGGAGCGGCGAGCAGCGGGCTCACGGCGATCACGCTCGCCGGGGCCACGCCGTAGGGCCTGCCGACGCACCATGCCGCGAGCAGCGCGAGCGCGAGCCAGCCCAGGTTCAGGAAGGGCGAGGCCAGGTCGCGCTGGAACACGACCATCCCGGCCGCGTGCAGCAGCTCGCTGCCGTAGGGCAGGAACGGGACGATTGGGTCGCTGTAGACGAACTCGAGGTGGGTGATCGAACCGCTCTCGAAGAAGCGGGCGGCGACCGGGCCGTGGTAGGAGAGCGTGTCGCTGCTGACGATGCCGTGCTCCAGCGACTCGACGACCTTGACGCCCCACTGCGCGAGCACCAGGGCGGCGGCACCGCCGCCGCGACCACCCCGAGCCGGTCGGGCTCGGGTGCCGGCGGGGGGTCGGCCGTGCCCGCGTGGCGTCCGGCCGCCCGTAGGCCGCAGCGCCGACGCCGGCCAGCACGCAGCAGGCCACGAACGGCGACCCGCTCGAGGATCCGACGGCCCCGAGCGCGTAGGCGACCCCCCAGAGGAGCCCGAGGAAGAGCACCGCCTCCGCCAGCCGCGCCGGCGCGCCGGACCAGGCGGGCACCAGGCGCGCTCGCAGACCCGAGGGCGCCGACCGCGAGCGGCGCCAGCGCGATCGCCGTCAGCGCCGCGCCCAGCAGGTATTGACCGAGCGTCACCGGTTCTGCGGCGGCCGCGCGGGCGCTAGCCCGGCACCCGGCCCGCCGAGGACCTCGCCCCGGCCTCCACCACGAGCTCCACGCCCCGGTGCACCTCCTCGATCACGCGCTCGACCTGAGCGTCCTCCAAGCCCACCCACAGCGGCAGCCGGACGAGCCGCGTCGCTCGCGCGCGTCCGTCACCTCGAGGTCGCCGGCGGCGCGCCCGTAGCGCCTGCCCGCCGGCGACGGAGTGCAGCGGGACGTAGTGGAAGACGGCGTTGATGCCTCGCGACTCGAGGTACGCGATCAGCCCGTCGCGGCGCGGCTCGCGTCGGCGAGCAGCAGGTAGTAGAGGTGGCCGTTGTGCTCGCACTCCGGCGGGCACGACCGGCCGGCGCGCGCGCTCCTCGCGCCTCGAGCGCCGCGAAGCGCCTCGTGGTAGCGCGTCCCAGATCCGCATCCGCTCGGCGCGTGATCGCCGTCGGCCTGCTCGAGCTGCGCCCAGCAGGAAGGCCGCCGTCATGTCGCTCGGCGAGTACGACGAGCCGATGTCGACCCAGGTGTACTTGTCGACCTCGCCGCGGAGGAACTGGCTGCGGTTGGTGCCCTTCTCGCGGATGATCTCGGCGCGCTCGCGCCAGCGCTGGGTCGTTGACCAGCAGGGCGCCGCCCTCGCCGCAGCGTGACGTTCTTGGTCTCGTGGAAGCTGAGCGCGCCGAGATCGCCCGAGGGCGCCGAGCGGCCGGCCGTCGTAGGTCGGCCATCAGCGCCTGCGCGGCGTCCTCGATCACCAGCGAGCCCGTGCGCGCTCGGCGATCTCGCCAGATCGCGTCCATCTCGCAGGCCGACGCCGCGCGTAGTGCACGGGCACGATCGCCCTGGTGCGCGGCGTGATCGCCGCCTCGATCGAGCCGCTCGTCGAGGTTGAGCGTGTCCGGCCGGATGTCGACGAAGACCGGCACCGCCGCCGCGCAGCACGAACGCGTTGGCCGTCGAGACGAACGTGAACGACGGCATGATCACCTCGTCGCCCGGGCTCGATCTCCGGCCAGCATCGCGGCCATCTCCAGCGCGCCGGTGCACGAGTGCGTCAGCAGGGCCTTCGCGGCAGCCCGTCGTCGCTCTCGAGCCAGGCGTGGCAGCGGCGGGTGAACGGCCCGTTCGCCCGAGATGTGCCCGTTCGCGATCGCCTCCTCGACGTAGCTCAGCTCGGGGCCGACGACGTGGGCGCGGTTGAACGGGATGTAGCTCCACAGCTCAGCCGTCCCTCTTGGCGACCACGAGCAGCGAGCCGCCCGCCGGGAAGGGACGCTCCGCGCTCGATCATAGCCCGCTCGAGGTCCAGCACCCGCTCGAGCGCCCGCCCCAGCCGCTGCGCGGTGCGCAGCTCGCGACGGGGTCCTCGAGCTCCTGGCGCCGGCGCTGGAGCCGGCGCGACGACCGCCATCAGCGGCAGCAGCAGCGACACGAACGAGGTGACGCGCGTGACCGCGAAGCCGGCCGCTCGCGACCTTTGCGTCGAGCTCCCGCGCGGCGGTAGCGGCGCTTGTGTGCCCGGCGTCCGCCTGCGGGCTCCAGAGCCAGGGGTGCTGTGGCACGAGGACGAGCACGCCGCCGCCCGGCCTGGTGGCGGCGTGCATCTGCCCGGAGCACGAGCCTCGTCCTCCTCGATGTGCTCGATCACGTCGAGCGCGCCGACGACGTCGAACTCGCGATCGAACGGGAGCGCGCGGGCGTCGAGCTGAAGAAGCGGGACCTCGGGCAGTCGACGGCGAGCGACCCGGAGTCCCTCCGTGACGGCGTCCCCGCCGGTCAACGCCAGGTCCGGACGGGCCTCCCTGATCGCCGCCAGGACGAACCCGGTCCCGCAGCCGACCTCGAGCAGGCTGTTGGCGACGGGGAAGTACGTCTCGAGGGCCCAGAGCACGAGCTTGTTCCGCGCCGGAACCAGAAGCTCTCTGCCTCGAGACTCGCGATGGCTCGAACCAGTCAGCCTCGAACCCCGGGTCGCTCAGCTCGGGCGCGAACGAAGGGAATCCATTGCCCGACGGGGAGCTGCCGCAGCGCGGGCACGTCCACCCCTCGCTTTCGAAACGCTCACCGCAGGCCAGGCACACCTTCAACGCCGGTTTCCGCCCCATCTTCATGAAGCGCGGTGCCGCGGATCCCGTGTTGAAGATCAGGTCGAGCACCGTCACTGCGTGGTCGAAGGGCGGATACAGCTGCGGGTACTCAGGGTAACCCGAGTAGTCCATCCAGGCGACCTCGATCCCGGCCGCGGCGAACGGCGACCGGTCGAGGTAGGCCTTCGCCGCGGGACCCGAGAGGTAGCGGTCGGCGCCGGCAGCGCGACAGAGGTTCAGCACCCGTTCGGCGCTCTTGCCGGGGGCCTCGTAGTCGGTCGAATGCGAGATCGGCGTCGCGATGCCGAGCATGTCGTTGATCGCCTCGATGAAGCGGAGGTTGATTCGCTCAGGGCCGTCTCCTCGCAGCCCAGGTAGAGCTCCCCGATGCGCTCCGCGAACTCACTGAAGCACGGGGCCGCCGAGTAGCTCTGGCGCAGGGTCTCCCAGTGACGCCGCGCCCAGCCTGGGTCACTCACGCTCACCTGATCGATCATCAGGCTCTCGTGGTGGCGTCGTGAGCGACGGGGATCGTGAGCCACCTGGTGGCCACCCGGTGTCTTGATGCGGTTGCGGTTCCGCCAGCTTCCCTCGGAGAACTGAACGTCGTCGAGGACGATGAACTCGTCGACCGATGCGATCACGTCGAAGATAGCCCTTCCACGGGATGTAGCTCGACTGGATGATCGCGACGGTCTTGCCAGAGTAGCTCACTCGTCTTCGGCAAGGCGGACGATCATCGTGAACTCCTAAGCCCGTAGTCGTGAAGCAGCGCGACGTCGCGCGAGAAGTTGCTGCTTGCAGTAGTCGAAGAAGAAGCAGGGGTCGGCGTAGTAGAGGTGCGGACGCATGCGCTCCGGATCCGAGTACTTCGTCAGCGAGTTGAACGCGAAGCCCTTCGTGCTGAGCCGGCGCGAGCCGATGGAGGGTGTCGAGACATGGTCCGGCCACGTCTCGACATCCGGAGTCCAGCTTGACGTTGAAGCACGCCGCTGGCCACGGTGTAGTCGGCCGGCGCGAGGTCCTCCTCGCGGTCGACGAAGGCGCAATTCTCCGGGGTCGCCGTACAGCTCGCGACCCTGATTCGAGCAGCCGTGGCGCGAGGTCGAGCCCGGCGTAGGTGAAACTCGTGCCTCGCTCGCGCAGGTACTCGAACAGCGCCCCGTACCCGCAGCCGTAGTCGTTGACCGTGAATGGCGCCTCGCCCTTCGATGCACTCGAGCAGCTGGCTCGAAGCGCAGCTCCTGCGCTTCAGGGGAGTTCCAGTCCACGCCGCGGGCCGTGGGCCCGTGTTCGTCGACGAACGGGTCGTAAGTAGCGCCTGTAGCTTCTCGCTGAGGGTCGAGCGGTCGAGTCCGCGAGCTCGCTCACCGGTCGGCGTGTGACTCGAGCTCGGGAAGCTCCGGCTGCTCCGCCTCGGGGCCCGCGTACGTGTCGATGATGTAGAGCGGCCGCCCCTTGCCCTGCTCGAAGATCCTCCCCAGGTACAGGCCGACGACGCCGAGGCTCGTGATCACGAAGCCGGTCAGGAGCAGGAGCAGCACCGCGATGCTCGTGTAGCCCGCCGGGGGCTTGTCCGCGGTGAAGTACACACCCAGGATGTAGAGCGCGACAGCGCCGCCCGGCAGCGCCACGGCGAAGCCGAGATAGACCATCCACCGCAGCAGCACGGTGGTCTGGAAGAAGAGGCCGTCGAGCGCCACCCGCATGAGCCCGGAAAGCGTGTAGGAGCTCTCGCCCGCGTGGCGTTCGGCGCGGTCGAACTCCACAGTGGCCTGGCTGAAGCCGAGCCAGTGGAGGACCAGCAGATACTCGCGGTCGCGGTCGCTTGACCGTCAGGAACGCGTCCACGGCCTTGCGCGAGAGGATGCTGAGGGTGCCGTGATCGGTCCCGGCGTCCGTCTCCAGAAGGATGTTCCGCAGCCGCATGTACCCGTTTCCCAGAAAGCGCCGCAGCCGTGAGTCGCCGGTGCGCCTGCGAACGGTCGTGACGACGTCGAAGCCCTCCTGGGCCTTCGCGTAGAGACGCGGGATCAGCTCGGGCGGCTCCTGCAGGTCGCAGTCCATGACGACGGTCCAGCGTCCCCGGCTCTGCCCCAGGCCGGCGGTGATGGCGAGGTGCTGCCCGAAGTTCCGGCTGAGCCGGTAGGCCCTGACGCGCTGATCGGCCCGGGCCAGCTCGACGAGCGTCTCCCATGCGCCGTCAGGACTGCGATCGTCGACAAAGATGAGCTCGTAGTCCGACGTGACTTCCGTGAGGCTTGCGGTCAGACGCTGGTGCAGCGCCTGCAAACAGTCACGACAGCCATAGACCGGGACGACAATGCTTAGGTCAGCCATTTCCTCGCCGTCAGCGGTTGTCGACCGACGCCGCGTGGCGACCATAGCAAGTGCCCGCCATCTTCTCGCCGGTCGCCGGCATGGGCCGCGGGACCGAGCGACCGCGCTCTCCGCGCCGGTCCGGCCTTCGGGAGTGCATACACGGCCACCTCGCGATTCGCGAACACGAGGCGCGTCCGGTGGGCGAGCAGCGGCGACACACCCCCCACGGCCTTGTCCACGATGAGGTGGGTGACCCCGTAGCCGTTCGCCAGGGTTCGCATGGCTCCCGGGTCCGCGTGTGCGAACACCGCGTTGTTCAGGCGCACCCGCTCCGGGAAGGGATCTCGGGCACCCTTGTCGATGGCGCTGGTCCCGAAGCTCCAATCCTCCAGGAACACGCGCCGCTCCGAAAAAGCGGAGTAGTAGAAGTAGCGCTGCGAAGAGGATGGTGCCTCCGGGTCGTCCGGCCTGGCCCCTGTTCACCGCGATCACATCGCGGGCGTCCGTGTGACCGCGGACCCACCCCAGGCCTTCGTAGACGCCGCCGCTCATACCCCGGCCAAAGAACACTTCGTACAGCGGGCGCTCGCCCTTGACCCAGCGGGGCCGTTGTCGAGCGGGGTGTCAAGCGCGCCGACGAGCAGCAGGCCGGCGGCGACCAGGGCCGGCGCGCCCAGCGCAGCAAGTGGCCTACGACTCGTCACCAAGTAGACCGCTGAGAAGCGCGAGGCTGATGGTGGCGTACCAGCCAAAATAGAGCGCACCGTTCTCGTTCGTCGAGCTCGGGTTCCAGAGATCGAGCGGCAGGACGATCAGGAGCGCCAAAAAGGCGAGCCAGATCACGGCCGGCACAGCGGACCGTGCGAGCGGCCGCCCTCGATCACGCTCCCTCGAGATCAGGGTCACGAGTCCTTCAGCCGACAGGAGTCCGCCGGCGGCGTAGCCGTAGAAGAGGAAGAACTGGCTGTTGCGGATCGATCAGGAGGAACCCGGCCAGGCCCGACGCGAACAGGGCGAGGAGCCACGCGTGGCGCGCCTCCAGCCGGCCGATGGACCGCAGCAGAAACGGCAGGCCGATCAGCGGGGCCGCGAGCAGAGCGGTCAACCCGGCGACCGTGCCGGCCACGTCGAGCAGCGCAGCGCTTCCGAGCGGCCCAGGCGCGCCCGAGAGCCAGGACTTCACGAGATGCGTACCGAGCATGCTGTCCGTGGCTCCGAACGGATCGATCGACGTTCCACTGGAGTGGCCCCGGTACTGGGCGAGATAGAAGCCGCCCATCACCAGCACCACGGCGCCGATGGCCTGAGCGACTGCTGCGGAGAGCCGCCGGCTCGTCCACAGTTGCCACAGTGCGAACAGGCAGAGACTGCCCACGAGGAGCGGCAGGATCGTAACCTTGGCGCCTCCGGCGCCGATCAGGAGCAGCAGCAGGATCAGCCAGTCTCGCCATCGCCAGGGCGGTCGAGCCGGGTCCAACAGGTCCTTCAGCAGGAGCACCGCAGGGAGGAAGAACACGAGTCCCAGGACGAAGGAGGGGCTCTGGTAAAGGCTGTTGAAGAAATAGCCGTAGAACGCACCGTTGGGGAGCGTCTGGCGCGGATCCACGTCCAACTCTCCGATCAGCAGCATCAAGCCTGCGGCCACCACGCCCACCCAGGGGTTCCCGGTCAGGGCCCGCCCCGCGTATGCGAATTGGAGCGACAGGAGGATCAGCAGCGGTATGAGGTAGAGCCGGAGGTACACGGCCGGTAGGTCAACTCCCGTGACCTGACTCACGGCGGCGACGTGGATGTGGCCGAACACGTGGTACGCGAGCGGCGCGCCCGACACCGCGGGGTCGCGGAGCGGCCAGTGGTGCTTGGCCTCTGCCGCGATCGAGAGGTGGAACACCTGGTCCGGGTGATAGAGCACGGTTCGGTCCACGCTCGGCAGTGGCGCGAGCGTGTAGTCGGCCACGCTGGCGTACGCCAGCGTGAGCGCGGCGATCACAGCGATCGCCCAGGCCCAGCCGGGCGCACGCGGCCGCGTGTCGGCCCGCCGCCGAGCGCCGCCCTCCGTCCGGCCACGGCGCGCGATCACGGGCAGCGTCACGGCCGCCATCGCGAGCGGGTAGGCCGTGAGGAGCCAGCGCTGGGCGATTGCTGCGGTGGCGATGAAGCAGAGGATCTCCAGCACGTAACCGAGGGCCCACCCGAAGGTGAGCTGCCGAAGCGGGCTACCGGGCCGCGTGCTCAGCGCCCGGTAGGCCAGCCAGCCCGGGGCGAGCACGTACGCGAGCTCGTAGCCGGCGCTGACGAGGACGTCCGCCACCCGGACGCCGAACGCCACGGGCAACGTCAGCGCCACGGCGACCACAAGCGCCGCCGGGCCTCGCAGGCGCGACTCCGTGAGTGCCGTCAATCGTCCGGAGGGCCCGCGGCTCGGGACATCTCCGGCCGCTCGCGCAGCTCGTAGACCGTGGCGCAGCCGAAGCGACGGACGCGCGCGAGCAGGGACCCGAGCACCGGACGCAGGTCGGCCGAGCGGACGGCAGCTCGCCAGCAGGAAGCGGGCCCGCGAGCGGCGCACGAACGCGCGCGCCTCGCGGCTCCCGAGCTTGCCGTCAAAGAGCGCGTTCGCGTCACGCAGCGCTCGCTGTGGTTGGGAGACCAGGAGAGGGCCCCAGGTAGGTCTCCCGTCCCGTCTGGTAGGGCACGAGGTTGCTCGCGTACTCGGCGGCGAGGACCCCGCCGGGCCGCGGATCGTCCTCCAGCCAGTCGAGAGCGCGCTGCTCGTCGTGGAGGATGTAGTACGCGTAGACGTTGGCCCTGATGTTGTTGCGCGGGAGCTCGAGCTTGTGCGATGAAGCCCGGCACGGTGAGCAGCGCCAGCACCGCGACGACCGCCCAGCGCGGTGGGCGCGGATCACGGTCGTGGCCCCCGCCACGGCCAGGATGGACAGCGGCAGCGCGAGGCCCTGGAAGGCGTGGTAGGGGAACGTGCCGAGCGGGAGGAGGTAGACGGCAAGCGCCGCGAGCGGCCAGATCCGCACCGCCTGGTCCTGCCAGGTGGGCGCCGGGAGCCGGTAGGCGAGCGCCGCCGGCAGCGCGAGCGGGAACACGGTCAGCACGATCGCCCACCAGGGCCAGGACCAGACGCGTCTGGGCGCCGGCCGCGTTCGACTCCGAGGCGAGCTTCCACGACGCGTCCGCGTGCGAGAGCACGAAGTAGTAGACGGCCGGGATCGCGGCGGCCGCCGGGATCGCGAGCAGCGCCACCGGCGGGCGCTCGCGCGGTGCGCAGCCAGCGGAGCGCCTCCACCGCGACGACGATGAGCACGAGCGTGGCCCCCTGCCACGGCTGGAGCCAGAACACGACCAGCGTGCCGAGCGCGCAGAGCCAGAGCAGGCGGTCGCGGCCACCGGCTCCGCCAGGACTCGATCCCGAGCAGGATCAGCGGCATCAGGAAGACGGCGATGGCCGTCATCAGGTAGCCCCAGAGGTACTGGCCCGTCCACATCTCGCCGGAGATGAAGTCGAAGGTGTACTGGCGCGGGTTGCCGCCCCAGTCGGTCCAGGCCACGACCGCCACCGCCGGCATGACGCTGAAGAGCGCGAGCGACGAGCGCGGCCCGCCGGCGGCCGCCGGCGGGCAGGAGCCGGCGGACGTAGAGCAGGCAGCCGAGCGAACGTGAGGCCCCACCGCCAGCGGCTTCCAGGCCTGGTAGGCCAGCGGGATCGAGACGCCGGTCACGTCGTGGAGGAGCCCCGAGAGGCCGAAGCCCGGATGCAGGAAGGGGCGCTCGCCGGGAGCGAGGTCGAAGCGGTTGCCGATCAGGCCGTGGTGCGCCGCCTCGCGGATCCACGCGAAGTACTGGAACTGGTCCGGCGGGAAGAGCCCCTCCACGCCCGAGAGCGGCCGCCCCTGGAAGGACAGGGGGACGAGCACGACCAGCGAGATCCCGGCCAGGACCACGAGGCAGGCCGCCTCGAACGGATCCAGCCCCAGGCGGCGCGTGAGGTTGTGGACGCGTGAGCGCCGCGCCGGGGAGACCGCCGTACTCATGCCCTCCAAGGCCTTTCGTTAGCCTCTCGCGCAATGCTCGGACGGCGCTTCGGGTCGCCTCTGGCCTCACCCTAACGGCGACGCCCCCGGGTGGCCCCCGGTAGCGAGGGACACGTCCGGCTGGTCGCGTGGCCGGCCGCCGCGGCGATCCTGGCCGGCCCCACGGTGCTGGCCTTCTTCAGCGGCGGCTACCAGGTGAAGCCGCAGCTGCTCGGGGCTGCGCGTCGCTCTCCTCTTGCTCGCCGTACTCGTGGCGTCGGCCCGTGGCCCCCGGCCCGCGGCCGCGGGCTGGTCGCGCTGGCCGCCCTCGCGGGCCTCGCCGCCTGGACCGCGGTCTCGGTCTCGTGGGCGCCGATCCGCAACCTCGCCGCCGACGAGACCGCTCAGCTGGCGCTCTACGCCGCCGTGTTCGCCGTCGCGCTCGCGACCTTCCGCGACCCCGCTCTGCGCGCGGCTGGCCGTGCCGGTGCTGCTCGCGGGCGTGGTCGTGGTGGCCGTGTACGCGCTGGCGGGGCGCCTGCTCCCGGACCTGATCCCCGTGGAGGTGAGCTCGCGCGCGGGCGCGCGAGCTCAGCAGCCGCTCACGTACTGGAACGCGCTCGGCCTGCTCATGGCCTTCGGGGTGCTGCTGGGGCGTCTCGCTGGCCGCCGACGCCGGCCGCCCGAGCCGCCTGCGCGCCGCTGCGTGCGCCGCGGCGGTGCCGTGCGCCGTGGTCCTCTACCTGACGTTCTCGCGCGGATCGCTCGTGGCCCTGGCGGCGGGCTCGGTGGCGCTGCTCCTCTCGCGCCCCACCAGGTCGGCCCTGGCCGGGGGCGCGCTCGCGCTCGCTGCAGGAACGATCATGATCGCCGCCCTCCAGCTGTTCCCCGCCGTGCTCGAGCTGGGCTACTCGAGCTCGGACCAGACCGCGCAGGGCGCCGCCGTGGCAGTCATCCTCGCTCTCGTCATGCTCGCCGTGGGTGCCGGGTTCGCCCGGTTGCTCCGCGGGCCCGGCGCGTCGGCCGTGCTCGAGCTCGGGACGCGCACCCGCCTCACGGCCGCCGCGCTCAGCCTGGCGGCCGTGCTCGTGCTCGGCTGGCTGATCGTGGACAGTTCCGAGACCACCGAGCCGCTCTCGAGCTCCAAGGGGCGGTTGACGACGATCGCGACCAACCGGGCCGACTACTGGAGCGTGGCGCTCGGCGAGTTCGGGGACCGGCCGCTGGCGGGCGACGGGGCGGGCTCCTTCGGCGTGAGCTGGCGCAGGGAGCGCAGGTCGGACGAGTTCGCCCTCGACGCGCACTCGCTGTACGTGGAGACCCTGGGCGAGCTGGGGCTCGTCGGGGCGCTGCTGCTGGCCGCGTTCCTGGCGGCAGCTCTGGCCGCGGTGGCGGGACGCGGCCCGAACGGCGCTCCCGACCCGCTGCGCGTGGCGGCGGCCGCCTGCCTGATCGCGCTGCTGGTGCACGTCGCGCTCGACTGGACGTGGGAGTTCCCCGCCGTCGTGCTCGTCCCGCTGATCCTCGTCGCGGCGGTCATGGCGGCCCCGAGGGGCGCCCCTCCAGACGGCTCGCCCGGGGCGGTGGCGCCACGGCGGCGCGCGATGCGCCAAGGTATTCGCCGATGAGAACCGAATCAAGGAGACTTTGTCAATGAAGTGGAATGCGCTCGTCGTACTGACCGTGGTCGCAATCGCAGGCTGCGGAGGCGGAGACGACTCGGAAAGCACCGACTCTCGGCGCCGGCGGCGGCCCCCGAGAAGCAGTCCACCGCGCCGGCCAAGCTGACAGGGGAGCGGACGAAGGCGAACGTCATCAAGACGCTCGAGTACGAGAAGAACGGCGATGTGTATGCGCCTCGGGCGGCTGCCAGGCCGTGGACTTCGCGATCGACAAGGCAGGCGTCGCGGCGCTCGAGAAGGAGGCGTCGAGTCCGGGCGCGTTGGTGAAGAACGACAGCGGCACGGCGGCCGTGCTCCTCACCAAGCCCGGGTACTTCTGCGCCATCCAGGCGGCTGGCAGGCTCAAGCGGATCCCCTGAGCGGCTCCCGCCGCCGGCGGGCGCTCGACCGCGTTGAGCTGCTGACGCTGGTCGCGTTCGCGGCCTTCGGGGTGGCCGTGCTGGCCGGGATGGTCCTGCGCGTCCAGCTCCATGGGGGCGTGGCGACCGGCGCCGACTACGTCACGGTCGACCAGCTCCAATACCTGAACTGGATCCGCCAGGCGTCGGACCACGGGGCCGTGCAGAACCTGTACGACCTCAGCGAGAGCCCGCGCTCGTTCGTGCACCCGGCGTGCTGTTCGCGGGCCTTCTGCACCGCCTCGGCCTGGGGCTCGTGGCCTCCTTCCAGGTGCTGAAGCTGCCTGGCGATCCCCGTCCTGTTCGCCGGGGCGCTGCTCTATGTCCGCCGCTTCCTGGACCATGCGCGGGACCGCCACCTGGCGCTCGTGGTCGCGCTGTTCAGCGTGTCGCCGGTCGCCGCCGCCGTTGGCTGGTCCGGGTCGGAAGCGACAAGCAGAAGCTCCAGCTCGACTTCCTTGCGGGCGAGATCTGGACGGGGCACTACCTCTGGGGCTACATGTTCACCGCGATCGCGGTCGGGCTGATGCCGCTCGGCGTTGCTGGCGTACGAGCGAGGCCGGCGCGGCGGCTCGCGGAACATGCTCGTGCTCGGCGCCGGCGCCGGCCTGCTGTGCGGG
>CAVYIA010000010.1:0-318663 GCA_963768465.1 uncultured Thermoleophilaceae bacterium
ACGCGTCGGGGGTGCGGAATACGAAGCGCAGCCGGCGAGAAGCGCCAGGGTGCACCCTGTATCTGAAGCGTCCTCGAGCATCCATCTGAGGTGCGCGTGAGGCTGCGCCAGCCGCGACGTCGCGAGTCGACCCGCCGCGCACAGCATCGCTGCGGAGACCGGCGTGCCGGTGTCCGTGGTCCGGCGCCCCTTGACCGTGGCTCCGCGCCCGTATCGAACCGTCGTCGTCGCGCGCCCGTTGCCGAAAGACGCGCGCAGGCGGTAGCCGCCGCCGCGCGTGGCGGTCAGGCACGGCCCGTTGCTCGTGCTGATCACGGTCGGTCCGAAGATCGCCATGTTGGAGCCGGTCGCGTCGCTCACCAGGATCCGCAGGAGGTGGCTGCCGTCCGGTACCTGGGCGGTGTCGAAGTCGAGCGTGCGAGATGCCGACGACTTGCAGGGGACGATCGTCGTGAAGGGCAGTCGGCAGCGGCCGTCGTTGTCGTCGACCGGGTACGTCTGGACGATCCGCCCGTCCACCTCGACATGAGCTTGGTACACGCCGCCGCCGCGATCGGTGGCGGCAACGCTGACGCTCTTGACGCGGGTCAGCGGAGCGCCCGAATCCACCAGCGATCCCGACGGCTCGGCCAGCAACACCGGGCCGATGGTGTCGGCGAGCGCGATGTCCGTGCGATGCAGCTGGAACTCGGCGGCGGTGCCCGACGTGGCAGCGCAGCTGGGCTGGACGGCTGCTCGACAAACCGCGTCCACCCACAGCCGGTGCACGCCGTTGAGACCGTTTCGAGACAGGCGGTTCGCGCCGGCGAACGGTGAGGTGGCCGAGCCAACCGACGAGCACCCCTTCGCCCCATTGCACTCCTGGATGACGTGCGGCGTGTCGCGCACTCCCTCGAAGACCGCGAACGCGTATTGGAATTGCGAGGACAGCGTGACCTGGGCGCTGCGCCAGAGGCTGTAGGCGGCGATGGTGGTGTCTGCCGGAGCCGTGAAGATCGCCTCTACCGTGTCGTTGCGCCCGTCAGCGAAACGCCGATCCAACCCGGCTCGCAGGGGCCCACCCGAGCGGCAGCGGTTGTCGAGGATCGGGTGCGTGGCGGCCAGCGAGAAAGCCCAGCCGTCGAGACCTGCGCCCGCGCCTCCCGGAGCCTCGCAGCCGTACACGGTGTAGACCGGGATGGCGTCGGCGCGTGCGAAAAACCGTCGCGGTCGGGGCGACCAGCGCGACGATCACGAAAGCGAGCGCACGGATCCGACCATCTCATACGAGGGCGGGGCGTCTGCCCATTCCAGCCGGTGATCAGCCCAATCGACGCTCGTGACGGGCGGGCGCCTGCGGCCTTGGTCAGCCCTGGTCGGCGAGGAAGGGCAGCACCGACGCTCCGGTGAGCACCGAGAACCGCTCGTCCGCCTGCTCCGGGTCGTCGAAGTGCCCGGACAGCTCGAGGCTCACGGCACCGTGCGCGGCCGCGATCAGTATCTCCGCGGCAAAGCGGGGATCGGTGGAGCTCTCAAAGACGCCGGCGTCGACGCAGTCGCGGACCGCTTCGACGAGCACGTGGAAGCTGGAGCGCGCGGCCTCGCGGGCGGCCTCGCCCCGCTGGTATCCGGGGATCGCGCTTCCGAACATGAGCTGGTAGCGAGCGGGGTCCCCAAGTGCCAGCCTCGCGGTACGCAACGCCGGTCGCTGCCAGCCGTTCGAACGGGGCGCCGGCACGCGGGATCGCCTCGAGCCGCTGACG
Source organism: uncultured Thermoleophilaceae bacterium (assembly GCA_963768465.1). Taxonomy (GTDB): domain Bacteria; phylum Actinomycetota; class Thermoleophilia; order Solirubrobacterales; family Thermoleophilaceae; genus JACVRW01. The sequence continues at coordinate 1,743 of CAVYIA010000010.1, forward strand.
AAGCAGCTCGTGGCCCTCCAGGACCATCGCGTCGATGATGCCGCTTTTGCCGTCGAAGAGGGCGTAGAGGACCGTCGTCGAGGAGCCGATCTGGTCCGCGATCCGGCGCATGGTCAGCGCCCCGGCACCCTCCCGGGCGAGCACGTCCCCCTGCCGTCTGGAGGACCGCCTCACGGAGCGCCTGCCGACCGGCATCGCGGGCGCGTTGATACGGCGTCTCGCGCCCGCCGCGGCGCGCAGTCGCTCGGTCCGCCTTCATCAGCCCACCCTAGCGCCTCCTTTCAGGAGGCCGCGGAGCAGAAAATCGGCTACTCCCAGGTCATGCGTTCCGGATAGCGCGGCAGCCCGTCGTCCGGGATCGGGTTCCAGAGGCGCGGCGTAGTCGACGAACTGGTGGACGCTCGGGCGCACACCCGGGTCCTGGTCGAGCGCCCCGACCCTCACGGCGATCAGCTCCGGGTTCTCTGGGTGGGTGGTGAACAGCTGGCTTCCCGCACCCCGAGCAGTAGCTCTTGTGCCACCCGTCGTCATCCGGCCGATAGGTGCCCACGAAATCGCTCCCGGCAGTGATCGCGAACGACCCCGGCACGGTCGAGCCGCTCACCGAGAACGCCGAGCCGGTGCGGCGCTGGCAGCGCTTGCAATGGCAGTCGGCGACGCCAAGCAACGGCGCGGAGATATTGAGGGCCACGGCGCCACACATGCAACGCCCCGTCGGCGGGGATACGGGCTCGGTCTCCGTCATCGTTACGACGTTATCGAACGGGAACGACCGTCGGCCGCGTCAGATCAACTGCCGTCCGGGTCATAACCATGTCAACGGGCACGTCACCACCGCCAACGGCGGCGGGACCGACCGGATCCTGAAGGTCACACCGAACTAGCGCTGACCTTGCGCAGGAATGGCCGCACGGCCGCCGCGAACTCCTCGGGATACTCGTGATATGCGTCGTGTATACCCGGCGTGGTCGCGACCTCCACGCCAAGGCGCTCGCCGAGCCGGCCGGCGATCTCGGCGAAGAAGGGAAGGCTGTCCTCGCTGACGAGCAGGAGCACGGGCGCTGCGATGGCGGCCAATGTCTCATCGTCGGGCATGTACAGCTCGTAGGTCCCGAGCTCGACCGCGAACAACGTGTCGGCCGTGGCGCGCAGGCGGTCACGAAGCGCGGGCGCGAGCCGGTCCAACCCTCTTCCCGGCCACGTAGCGCCAGAAGCGCTCGACCGCGGCGGGCGGCCCGCCGGCCTCCATCGCCTCCTGGACCAGCGCCCGCACCGGGGCTCGAACGGCGTCGAAGTCATCGACCAGGGCGTACACCCCCGGGTCATGCAGGATCGCGCCGCGCACCGAGCCCGGATGGCGAACCATCAGACACAGCGCGAAGATGCCGCCGCTGCTGGTGCCGAACACCGCCGCAGGACCGGTCCCGAGCGCATCCAGCAGGGCCGCCGCATCATCGGCCTGCTCCTCCGGCGATGTCGTCTCCCAGCCGGCCGGGGCGGGACTGCGCCCGTTTCCGCGCCGGTCATAGCTGATGACCGTGAACTCGTCGGCCAGGAGGTCGGCAAGCGCGTCAAAGTGGCCACCATCACCCGTCGCGCCCATGATCAGCAGGGCCGGCGGCCCGGTGCCCCGGACCTCGTGGTAAAGCTCGGCACCGTTGACGGTGACCGTCGGCAGGCGAGCATTCTCCGGCGCTGGTCGCACCGGCGCAAGCAGTGCCCTCCCGCTCCCCCGTTTGTCTCATGGGTATAGGGGCTCAGACAAAGCGCCCGTGACCAAAGGAGAATCGAGTTGGAAAGCTGATCGCGAGTACGCAGGCGACCCTCGACGGCGTCATGACCCGGTCGGCGAGTGGGTGCAGCCGGACGGAGACCACGGCGACTACTCGTTCGAGCGTCAGGCGAGATCCAGCGGGCTGGTGCTGGGCCGCAAGACCTACGAGGGGCTGGCGGGATTTTGGCCGAGCCAGTCGGGCAAGTGGGCGGACATGGTCAACGCGATGCCGAAGTTCGTCGGGTCCTCCACCCTGTCCGGCGATCTCGAGTGGAACGCGACCCTGCTCGAGGGGGACCTCGAGGACTCGATCCCGAAGCTGAAGGACGAGGTCGACGGTGACCTGTTCATGCACGGGAGCGAGCGAGTTCGCGTACGCCCTCGCCGAGAAGGGCCTGATCGACGAGTACGAGATCTACCTGAACCCGATCGTCTGGGGCGAGGGAAACGTGCACGTGCTCGGCGACAGGGGGACCGTCCGGATGGAGCTCGACGACGTGAAGCGGTTCGACTCCGGAGTGGTCCTCCTCACCTACCTCCCGAAGTCTTGACCGCGGCCGCGGCCGCGAGCCGGTAGTTGTAGCGGGCATGTCGCAGGCCAACGGGCAGGTCGCCTGGCGAAGCATCCCCATGCTTCTACTCGGGCTTGGCGGGGTCGATCTGCGTGTCTCCACCGCCCGTCTTCGTCGAGCACCCGTTCCGCGGTGCTCAAGCGAGCCGCCGCCTCCGGACGTCGGCTGCCTGCGACGGCTCGGGGAAACCAGAGTGCGCGTGCCCCAGCGCGACCGGGGCGGTCACATCGACATCTGGTTCGCCTCCCCCTAGGGTCGCGGCCAGCGATCAGCTCTCGACCGGGCGCAGCGGTTCCGAGCCATCCCAACCCTCGGCGCCGCCTCTCACCATCTCGAAGAAGTCGCGCAGACCCTCGCTGTCGACATGGATCTCGATGTCGTGGCCCAGGGCGGCGGAGGCGTCGTGGAGAGTCGTGTCGACCTCGCCGAGCTGAGAGCTCAGGTACTGCGGCAGACCTCGCTCGTCGAGCGAGCTTCGCAAATCGGCTACCTCCGTCGCCGGCACGGCGTAGGCGACGTGATGGATTCCCGGCCGGGGACCGGAGAAGCCCTTCTCGACGCGCTCGGGCGCCAGGCTGACGGCTCGATCAGCTCGATCGCGCCGTCGCCGCAGGAGCCAAAGGCGGAATTGTGAACGAACTCCGCCGGCTCACCGCGCGAGAGGACGTTCTCCAGCGGCACACCCTCGACGAGGAAGAACGGCCCGGCGCCGAGCTGGTCGACCAGGCGATTCACGGTCGTCTCGATGTCCTCGACGACGTAGGCGTAATGGTGCGGCTCGCCGAGCTGCGGTCTAAACAGGTCCTCCGGCACGGTCTCTCCTATCGGTAGCTGTTGACGCTGGCGGGTGGTCCGAACCAGGTGGTCAGCGCGTCAGGGAGGCCCGGGTCGGTTGGCTCTCCGACCCAGGCGACGTATCCGTCGGGCCGGATCAGCACGGCGGTGGGAGCGGTGACCGCGCCGAGCACCGGAAGCTCCCACGGCCCGGCGTAGCTCGCGTCGATCAGCTGGACCCGGTCCGCCCATGGAGCGATGTCGAAGCCGCCGGGCTCACCGAGGTTGAGCAGCACCGGCCTTGGCGTCGTGCAGCAGCTCGAAGACCCGGAGCGGGCCGTCGGCGGTCACGAGGTCCAGATCGGGCATGCGGCGTCCGAGCAGCGGATGTCCCTCGCCGAGGTCGTAGTGGATGTCCAGCCCGGAGCTGATCCCGGCGAGCCGTTTGCGAGGCTCGTCCATGCTCGCCAGCTCCGACACGACCTCGACCAGGGCCTGCATGCGCTCGTCCCGGCGTTGGAGCGCGGTCTGCGCCATCGTGTGCCGAAGCGCGCGGGCAGCGACCGGGTGGCGCTCGTCCTGATACGTATCCAGGAGGCTCTCCGGGGAGGTCCCGTTGACCACCTGCGCCAGCTTCCATCCCAGATTCACCGCATCCTGCACACCGAGGCTGAGGCCCTGTCCACCCGCCGGGTAGTGCACGTGCGCCGAGTCGCCGGCGAGTAGGACTCGTCCCGCGCGGTAGGCCGCGGCCTGACGTGTCATGTCGGTGAACCTGGAGATCCACGTGGGATTGTGGACCCCGAAGTCGGTGCCGTACACGGTGATGAGCGCCTCGCTCAGATCGCGCAGGGTGGGCTCGCTGCCGGGCCCGAGCTGCTGCTCGGTCACGACGACCCGGACCGTCCTCCCGTCCTCCATCCTGTGGAGGCCGTGGACGCCGGTGGCGTCGTGGCGGATGCCCTGCGGCGGCTCCTCGGTCATCTCGACCTCGGCGATCAGGTTGCTCCTGGTCGGATCCCACCCCGGGAACTCGATGCCGGCTGCCTTGCGGATGAGGCTGCGTCCTCCGTCGCACCCGACGAGATACTGCGCCCGCAGCGACTCGCCGTCGGACAGCTCGACGTCGACGCCGGTGTCGTCCTGCGCGAAGCCCGTCACCTCACATCCGTAGTAGATCCGCACCGGCAGCTCGGCGATCCAGGCGGCCATGATCCGCTCGATCTGGTTCTGCCAGATCCCGAGCGAGTACGGATGACGCGTCGGGAAGTCGCTCATGTCCAACACGGTCGTGCCGAACGTCGCGGCCTGAGCCATCTGACCCTCCGCGAGGAACCGATCAGCGACCCCACGCTGATCCAGCACCTCGATCGTGCGCGAGTGAAAGCCGCCGGCCCGTGAGCCGGCGAGCACGTGATCGGGACGCCGCTCGACGACCGCGACGTCGACCTTCGCCAACGCCAACTCGGCCGCCAGCATCATCCCCGCCGGACCGCCTCCGGCGATCACCACCGCATGCTCGGTCATAGCGCATTTCGCCCTCCATTTCCGCGGGTTCTGCCGCTGCGGCGGGCGAGTATGCGGCATATCTCAGGCGTTCATGAGGAATTTTTCTGCGCTATAAAGTGGCGGTGGGGAGAGAGGCGCGGGTAACCGCGCGCGGTGGTGCCCCGGCGCTTCGGAACGACTCCCGCTTTTCGTCCCGAGCGGAAGCCGGGACATCAGCGTGCGTGTGGGACTTCTAGGTGCGACTCGCCGCGGGCATGGTCGCCTCGACGGCCTGAAGGATGAGCTGGGTCGCGGCGTCGGGCTGCGACACGAACGAGACGTGAGAGGCCGGCACCTCCACGATCGTCGCGTTCGCGCGCTCGGCCATGAACCGCTGGAGCGCCGGCGGGATCGCCTTGTCCTCCGTGCCGAGCAGGTACCAGCACGGCAGCGTCTTCCACGCCAGCGGGCCCGACGGCGCGCCGGCGAACGCGGCGGCAGCGTACGGCCGCTGCGCAGCGGCCATCACGTCCGCCGTGGCCTGGTCGACGTCGGCGGCGAAGGCCTCCCGGAACGCCTCGGGGGCGAGGAAGAGGTCCGCACCCTCGCTCCCGTCCGCGCTGGTGAAGGGCACGGGTCTGATCGAGGGCCCCACGAGGCTGCCCTCGAACCTCTCGAGGAGCTCCTGCTGGCTCTCACCCTCGTCGCACATCCATCCGTTGAGATAGACGAGTGCCTTGACCTGGTCGTTGCCGGTCGCGGCGGTCGAGATGACGTTGCCGCCGTAGGAGTGGCCGACGAGCACGATCGGGCCGGTCAGCGTCCGCAGGAACTCGGCGAGGTAGGTCGAGTCGCCGACGAGGTCGCGAAGCGGGTTGGCGAACCCGATAGCGCGGAATCCTTCGCGCTGGAGAGCGCGGATCTCGGCGTCGAAGCCCGTCGCATCGGCCCAAGCACCGTGGACAAGGACGATCGTCGGTTTGCTTTCGTCAGGCTGGGTGGCCATGTCAGCTCCTCTCGTGCGCCATGTGTCCTTGGACCGCCGTGGGCAGTCTCCCCCGTACGGCCGGCCGCCGCAAGCTGGTCGGCAAGACGGCCGACGACGCTCTCGTCGTCCGGGCGGAAGCGCAACTCGCGCTGCTGCTCAGTCCGCCAACGCCGCCCTCTGACGGCGGGGCTAAGGCGCCGTCTTGAAGGTCTTGTCGTTCAGGCAGCGGCGTTACTCGCTTGATCCGCCGCGCCGGCCTACGTAGGTTCGACAGGCCCGACCGGGGTCTGGCCCTTCCAGGTGGCCCCAGCGGGTGTAACGGACTCGCGGCCCCCGGGTTCACGGCCTCCCTCCTAGGGCCCGGGGCCCGAGTTCGCCCGGGTCACGAACCAGATACCGCGGGGCGACGAGCCCGAGATGCAAACGGCCCGGTGCCCGCCGAAGTGGCGTCGGGTTTACGGGAGCGCCCGGCTGGTAGCAGGGAGGTTCCCCCGCACGGCGGGGGTTCCCCCGCACGGCACGGGTTCCCCGCCGTGCGGGGTGAGGAGTACCCACATCAACGCCTCGGCGACGGCCGGGGCGTTGGTGCTCGATGGCGCACGGTCGGCCGAGGGTGGGCAAATCTCACCCAAGGGTGCCTAGGCGGACATCCCCGTGACGACCATGAGACCCATGAACACACGAACCCACATCGACCCCCCGTCGCTCCTGCTTCTGCGGCGAGCGAGCACCCTGATCGCCATGGGCACCGTCGGCCTCGCACTCATCGCCGCCGCCCCGGCCAACGCGGACGACGCAAAGCCGGCCAAGCCTAAGGAGCCGACAACGACCACGACAACCGCTCTCCCGATCCAGCCCGGCAGCCCGGTCTATCGCAGGCATGAGGGTTTCACCCCAAGTTCTCTGAGCTTTAGTGCCCGGACCCCGGTAGGCCGCTCGGGATTTAGCCGCGCAGCAGGCGTTCGCGCTCGCGGCCCGTCTAAGCATGGTCGCGCGCCCCCGAGCGACAGTCCCAAAGGTCCCGGCGGGCGGGTGGGGAGGGTCCCTCCCCATTCGGCACCAGCGGCGGCCGAGTGGATCGCCCCCCGGCCCGCGGCAGCCCCGGCCACGGCCCCTGCGCCGCTTGAGATCCCGCCGGCCGATTGGCAGGCGAAGGAACGCGAGCGGGCAGCCGTACAGGGCGGCTTGACGCGGAGCCGCGCAGACGGCGCGGCGAGATCGGCCCGGAGTCCTTGACGCCTCCGATCTCCGAGGACACCGACACGATCCGAAACGGAAGGCGAGCTGATGGTCCGGCAAGGGCTCGTCGGGCGCGCTACAACGCGGGAGGACCGAGCCCGCGGCGAGCGTCAGCGCTTGATCGCGACCAGCCTCGACAGCTCCTTGCTCTTCGTGACGGCTTGCTCCTGGATGACGCCGACGCCGCGGCCGTGCCACTTCAGTTCGTACTGCTTGTCGATCGTGCTGTACTCGAGCGTCAGCAGCGTCCGCTTGAAGAGGCGGTACGGCGTCCTCACGCCGCCGCCGCCGCCGAGCACCTGGGCCTGGTCCACGGCGTGCCCGGGCGAGTACTCCTGCCGGTAGGCATCGCCGCGGCGCGGGTGAGCGAGCATGATGATGCCGGGCTGGCCGTTGCCGACGCCGGCCTGCCAGGACCCGTCGTCCTGGACCCAGCGCCCGTGCTCGAAGTTGCTCGAGTCCTCGCCGAGGTACCAGACGTTCCCCACCTTGTCCTGCGCGTACCAGTCGAAGGTGCGCTCCTCGGGGGCGCCTCCCGAGAAGACCTGGTCCAGGACCACTGCGGCCTCGACTCCCATGATGCGTTTCTTTCTGTGCGTCACCCTGACGGTGTTGAGCTCGCGCGTCTTGCCGTCGTCGCCAACGCCCCTGTAGCGGAGGACCGTCCCCGGCTCGAGCGGCAGCCAGGGGTTGTCGATTGGGCCGCCGAAGTTCGCCGCGTCGAAGGCCGGGTGGTAGGGCGTCGTGACGGGAGCCGGGTTCGTTCCCAAGCTCGACCCGGTGGACGCGAATGCCGTGATGGTGCCGCTGGCCACGAGGATCGCGACGAGCAGTACTGCTGTTTTCCTCGCACCTTTGGTCATGCGCCGAACGTACCCGCACGCGCTGAGAGTGCGATGAGGATGCAAACTTGACACGGACCCGCGGGACCGCTTTCCATGCGTTGCGAGAGCCATCGCTCGCAACGCAGCGGTTCTGGCGAAGCCAGGCATTTGTGGCTATAAGGGAACCGACGGCCGGTTTCTGGGCCTGAGCTACGCAAGGAGCGCGAGCGTGCGACATAGGCGAGCGGGAGGAGCTGGTGTGCTGTTGGCCGGTGGGCTCGCGCTATGTTGGCTAGCAGTGGTTGGCGTGAGCACGGCGTCGGCCGCACCGGGCTACCGGATGGCGTTCGCGTCCACGGTCGTCAACGCTGCCTCGGGCGGCCCGCTGATCATCAAGGGACACCGCGTGAGCACCGCCGATCCGATGATGGCCGACCAGATCATCGAGCTCTCCGACGGCAGCCAGACGACGCGTCTCAACATGGGGCAGCTCATCTACGAGGAGTACCCCGATTCGCTCAGCCATCGGCACTGGCACTACAAGGCGTTCGTCCGCTACCAGCTGCGCGCCACGTCCGCAGGCCTGCCGATTGTCCGCCCCGACAACAAGGCGGGGTTCTGCCTCGCCGACCCGATGTATGCGCCCGACTTCTGTGGTTCCCTCAAGCCGGAGGCGCTCAGTGTGGATGAGGGGCTCGGCCCGGGAACTACGGACTACTACAACCCGAATCTCGAGGGGCAGTACATCGACATCACCGACGTGCCGCCAGGCGACTACTGGCTCCTCCACTGGGTGAACTCCGGCAAGGAGATCTGCGAGAGCGACTACGCGAACAACGCGGCCGCGGTCAAGATCGCGCTATGGCCGAACGGTTACGGCGCCGCTCCCTACTTCACGCTGAAGGAGGCCGTCGAACCGTTCCCACCGCTCTTCACCGACCTTGATCCCCCGCTCGACTGCGGCCAGGGAACGACCCCGGCCCCGAAGTGGCCGGATCTCAAGCAGAGGCAGCCCAGCGAGCTCTCGGTGATCGTGATCGGGGGGCAAGAATCGTCGGAGGGGACACCGGCGAGCGGGACACCTGGGGGGTCGTCGACGGGCTCTGCGCCTGCCGCGGTCGCTCCGACCCTGACGGAAAACCTCGCCCAACGCTACGTCGTCAAAGCGCTGGCAAAGCGGTTCCACCGGCGCCCCGGGCACCTTCGCATCGCGTGTCGAAAGACGAGCCGCACGAGCTCCCTGTGCCGCGTTCGCTGGCGGCACCGCCGATATCAATACAGCGGCAGCGTTCGGATCTTCACCATCCAAACGGGAACCGGCTTCGAGCGACGCTTCGATCTACGGGTGCGGCGAACCGACAGGCGCTGCGCACCCGAGCGGCGCAGCTGCTCGCGGACGTTCAAGTCGAGGAACGTGCCGTTCCGACGCTGACTCCAGCTCACGTCGGCGCCTGCCGCGCGTCCTGCGATCCCGGTGGTGGGCCCGCTTTCGCTTTCCGTGCAAAGCAACAGTGGTCCTCATACAAAGGAGGCAGTTGAGACTTGTCGCCGAGGCCGGTGCTCCTCTCACGCAGTGAGCGGGTCTCCCAAGGGGCGACTCCCGACGGCTTGGAGGACGACCGGCGAGATCAGCCGGCAGTCAGTACCACTTGCCCTTGCCGAAGCCGCCGAAGGCCTAGGTTTCCGCCGCGGGCGGCAGGCCCACTTAGCCGGGGATGTTGCGCGGGTCGTTGCCGTGGCTGTCCTTCTCGCGGATCTCTCCGTCCTCGCCGTGGATGACGAGTTCGCCTTGCTGCTCCTCCGCCAGTTGACGGCCTCTGGTAATCGCCTCGTTCTGGGTGGAGAAGGTGTCGCGCTTCTCGCCATCGACCTGGAGCGCCCAGACCTCGCCGCTCGGCACCACATGCACATCTGCCATCGCCGTCTCCCTCAGTCGCTTGCCAGCCCAGCTACCCGGCTTGCCGGGGTCGAATCCGAGCCGCAGGCCGCTCTAAGACGGAACGCGGGCCCACGCGCCACCCCTGTTCGGGTACGTGCCGGTGTCCCGCGTTCCTTTGGTACCCGGCCGGGCGAACCGAATGCCCTAAAGGCCGGGAGACCTTAGGTCCTCGGGTTTCCAGGGCGAGGGGGCGCAAACTAGTCCAGCGCGAACATCTCGAAGCCGATGTCGATGTCGACCAACAGTTGGCCGTGGTAAGCGACCACTGGCCTGCTCAAGGCGCGTGTTACCACGGCCTTGAACGGCTCCGACATCGCGGCCTGGAAGGTCATGCGCATCAGGCGGACCTGCCCGCCGTGTCCCGCCTCTGTCAGCGTGCGCTCAACGGTCGTCATTGAGTCGCGGACCACCGTAACGACGAACCCCTCGTCAAGCATGTAGCTCTTGGCGCGAGTGGGACCGCGACCGTAGTACTCGCTGTACAGACGAACGATCTCGGTCGTGATCTGCGCGAGTGCTTCGCCGTGCCGGCCGTCACCGCCCCGCGCCGGGCTCGATTCCACGGTCCGATCCTAATCAGATCGGGGTCGCTGAGGCCGATTCTTTTGGCTCACAAAGGTTGTTCGGTAGCACCCGGGGCCATGTCGAGTGGGGCCACGCCCCGGGTGCCAGCGGGGCGTTCCGTGCGACGTCATCGACCCCGAACACCGCGCGCAGGATCACCTCCAGCGCGATCGAGCGCATGGCAAGAGCCACGCGAAACGGCTCGTTCGTTGGCCAGCTCGCCACCTCGCGCTCAGCGATCGAGTCGATCACCCCCGCGTACGCGCGCATGCGTTCGCCGTGGAACGGCGGCAGCATCAGCTTCCGCTCGCGCAGATGCTCGCGACGTCGAGGACCACCAGCGAGTGCCGGCCGAGGGCCGCCTCGAGGAAGCGGTTCGCCTGACCGGATCGCAGCCTTCTCGGGGTCGCCGATGAAGACCTCCCGGACCGCCGCCGGGTCGGGAGGATCACGATCGGCGGGGAGCCCCGCCATCCGCAGCGTGAAGGCGTCGCCGTAGCGGCGGTGGCACTCCTCGAGCAGCCGGACGGGTCTCCAGGTCCACTCGAGAACCTGACGCAGCTGCCACTGCGGCGGTCCCGGGCGGCAGCCCATCCGTGGGCATGGCGCTGAGCGTCCCACGGCCTCGGCGAGGCCGCAACAACGTGACTAGTGGCTCATCCCAAGGGGAGCAGCCGCGCGCCCGCCTGTGGATCAGCGCGCCGAGCGGCCGGCGAGACGGCGCGGCAGCGCCACGGGTGAAAACGCGTTCGCGGTCGCAGCGGCGAACGCGCGAGGCTCGAGCTTGCCGAGCAAGCGGCGCAGCTCGTCGCGCTCGGATCGGTCCATCCGACGGCCGCGGCGCACGAGCTCGCTCAGGCGACGCCGGTCACTTACGTCGAGGCGCTGTAGATGGCGCCACGCCAGCAGCGCGGTCTGCGCCACAACGAGCAGCTTGAAATAGGGCATGCGTTTCAGCAATCGAAACATACGCACCCGTTACCCAAACAGCACGGTACGACTCCGGCCACCGCAAGCGCGAAGATCCTGCAAGCGGATCGACATCACAGTCCGCACGTGCGGTAGGGCACCGCTGCTTAGCACACCGGCCGCTGGCTTCATCCACGACTCGCGGGCTCGACCGCCCGCTCCTGGCGCGACGGGCAGCGGCGCGGCCTTCCACAGCCACGTTTGCGTTCGCGGCTGCTGTCCGTGCAAGGCGGCAGGTCGAGAAGGGCTACCGCTTCGGCTCGGGTGCCGGCGGGTCTGGTTCGATCAGAGTCGCAGCGCGGCGTTGACTGGGACCACCCGCGCGCGGCGGCGGTGGACGGTGTCAACGATCTCGGCGTTGTCAAACCCTACGGTCAGAGCCGCCTCCCCACGGTCCCTAAAGCACGGACTCCTGGATCACCAGATAGAGCACCACGACGACCGCCACCAGAACTGCGACCCAGGCCAGCTGTACGCCGACCCGGTCCCGGTCTCCCCAGGGCGTTCGGTCCCACCAGCCCACGAGCTCACCAGTACCCCGAAAACCTGAAGAAACGCTGCCACGAGGACCACCCGACTGCGCGCCAGACGACCCGTCTCCGCTTCAGCGAGGGTTGCGGGCATCCTCATGGAAGCGGTACAGGCCTGGCTCGGTGAGGGGGGCGCGTGGTCGGGCCCGCCGCTCTGCTGGCTCGCGACCGGCCCGACGGCCAGTGCCCCGGTAAAGAGTCGTAGTCCCCTCGGCGTCCTTTAGCCCCATGGTCGTCGGGGGCTTGGGGCTTAGGACTCCCGGCGCGCCTCGGCGAGGAGCTCTGCTCCCTCGTCGATGCTTCGAACTGCTTGGGCCAGGCGGCCTCCGACAGCGCCTGATCGAGCGGGTGGAACGCGGGCGGATCGTGCGGACGCGCGCCTTGGCAATTGATATGACGCTGATGAGGGCGGCGTCGCATCGGCCGGAACGAGGACGACGGTCGCTTCAAGCCTCAAGAGCCTGATCCCCAGCAGGCGCGCCAGGACCGACGCCTCGACGACGACTCCCGAGGACCGGCGGCCTCGGCGCTCATCGAGCGCCGAGAGACCGACCGGCGGTTTGGTTCGGACGGCCGGGGGGTGACGCGAGCTGAACTCCTCGAGTTGCTGGGACGCCTTCTCCACGACATGGACTATCTGCGCATACCGTTCATGTCCGGCCCTGGCGCCGATGATGTAGCCGGCTGCGAAGACCGCCACGCTCGCGAGCTTCACGAATCGTCTCTCGCCCCCTCCTTGTGCTGCCTGAGCGACGAGATCCCGGCGCTCCCCGCCGTGAGGCCGGCTAGGCCGCCTACCGCGATCAGGCCCGCCTTCAGCGCCTTGCCGGGGCCTCCCCCTGGTAGGTCGAACCTGAGCCCGTCGGGCACATCCAAGGTGTCGTTGACAGAGTCGAGAAACCGTTGCAGCGGCGTCTTCCTGTTGAGTATTCGCATCTCGGGGTTACCTCCGCTCAGCGCTTGGTGCGAGACGCCTTTGTGATCGCGTCGACGAGCTCGCCCTTGCTCATGTTTGTCCGTCCTTCGATACCGATACTGGCCGCGAGCTCGAGCAGCTCCGGCTTGTTGTACGACTGCAGTCCGCCGTTGCCGCGATCACTGTCGAGCTTGCGGACCGTCTGTTTCGCGGTCGCCTTGGACTCGTCGCGTATCTGCTCCGCGGCCGCGATCCGGGCCTCGGCGTCCCCTGCCTGCTGCTCCGCTTCGCTCGCGAGCTGCTGAGCCTGGCGGTGTGCCTCCTCGGCTGCGGCGCGCGCAGCTTCCGCGCCCTCGTCGGCTAGCCGTCTGGCTTCCGCCAGCTTCTCCGTGGCCTCCTCGACGAGCTCCTCCGCTCGCTGTTGCGCCGCCTCGGCGTCACGTTGCGCGTCCTCGATCTCCTCGTCAACCTCTGCGTAGACCTGTTGCTGCTGCTCTTCGGCATCCGCCTCGGCTGCCTGCCGTTCGCGCGCCATGAGCTCGTCGGCGGCCCTTTGAGCCTCGGCCATCCGCTGCTTGAGCTCGCGATTCGTCTCCCGGTCCACCTCCTGCTTGCGGGCGCGACCGCGCTCGCTGACCTGGCGCGCATGGTCCGAGATCTCCTTGGATTCCTGAGCGGCCTCGAGGGCGCCCTCCTCGGCCTCTCTGGCGCGCTCCGCGGCATCCCGCGCGCGCTTCATCCGGATCTCGACGGAGTCCCCGCCAACCGGAATGGCGTCGACCACGGCTGCGCCGACCTTTCGCCGTTGGTCGCGAGCGCCTGCGGCCGCGGACTCCACCGGCTGTATGGCTCGTGACAGCACCCACGCAGCGTTTGACGGCATCTCCTTCAAGCCGGTGCGTGCTCGCTCCGACAGCGACATATCGTTCTCTCCTTACCGAGACAGCAAAGTATTGGAGTGAGACATTAGCATCTCGTCACGTGACTCTCTAGACTTACCCCGAGACGGCGATGTCCAACCCGGCCCCCAGACAGGCGCTCCAACAGCGCGTCGCCACGGCGATCCTCGATGGGGCGGCGCGGATGTTCGCGGTCGAGGGAGAGCAGGCGAACATGAATGACGTCGCGGCGGCCGCCGGCGTCGCTCGCGCGACCGTCTACCGGTACTTCCCGAACCGCCAGGCTCTGCTCGACGAGCTGGCCCGCGTCGGCCTCGACGGCGCGGAGACACGGCTCGCATCGGCGCGGATCGACGAGGTGGCCCCTCTGGAGGGGATCGCCCGTGCCGTTCGCGCCCTCGTGGACGTCGGGGACGCCTTCGTGCTGCTGGCGCGCGAGCGGGTGCGATCGGAACCCGGGCGCTTCGAGCGCAGCGTCAGCCAGCCGCTCCGTCAGCTGTTTGAGCGCGGTCAGGCCACAGGGGACCTCCGTGGGGACATCGCGGCCGCGCGCCTGACCGAGTCGCTGATCGGATTGATCGTCGCCCTGATCACGTCGACGCCGCCGCTCGGCAAGGAGGACATAATCGCCACGATCACCGACCTCTTCCTCGATGGTGCCCGCGCCCGCGGCCCGAGGCCTGCATGAACGAGGATCAGCCCAGCGCCACGCGCCGCCCCAATCCCGCTCCAGAGGAGGACGACATGGACCACGAGCCCGATCGACCGGCTCCAGAAGCAGAAGTGGAGGAGCCGACGGACGACCGGCCGGACGAGCACCAGGACGATGACGCGGGCTCGCGCCTGCAGGAGCTGGTGGCATACCTGCGCGACAACCGCACCGAGCTTCGCGAGGAGTGGGCCCGCCGCATAAGCGAGGCCGAGCTGCTCGACGTCATGTCGGACGAGGAGATCTTCTCCGAGGCCACCGCGGTCTACGACAACTACGTGGATGCGCTCGAGACGGGCAGCATCGAGACCCTGCAGACGTACGCGCGCGAGCTGTCGGAGAGGATCATCCCTCGCGGCGTGGAGACGCACGAGGTCCTCGGAATCGTGCTGCTCCTGCGAGACGTGCTCGCGCGTTCGCTCTTCGGGAGATACCAGGAGGATCGCGAGCTCCTGAATCGCATCCTGGACGCCTACGAGCCCGCTGCGAACCGAATTGCCGTGACCGTCGGGGTGAGCTTCGTCGAGGAGCGCGAGCGGGTCATCCAGGACCAGCAGGAGTCACTGCGGGAGCTGTCAACCCCGGTTCTTCAGCTGCGCGAGCGCCTGCTCATCCTGCCGATCATCGGTGTGCTCGACTCGGCGCGCGCGCGCCAGCTCACTGAGCAGCTCCTGGGGGCGATTCAGGACAACCGCGCGCGGGTCGTCGTAATCGACATCACCGGCGTGGCCACGATCGACCGCACGGTGGCCAACCACCTGGTTCAGACCGTCGAGGCCTCGCGCCTGATGGGCGCGAGCACGATCCTCACCGGCCTCTCGTCCGAGATCGCCCAGACGCTCGTGGACCTGGGCGTCGACCTCGGGATGATGAGGACGGTCGGCGATCTTCAGGGCGGTCTCGAGGAGGCCGAGCGCCTGGCGGGCTATCGAGACACGGAGGACGACGCGCCCGGCGACCCCGAGCGCTAGGCCGGCACGCCGATGTCGGTAGCGATCCTGCGACAGGGCGACTACCTGATCGCGTCCATCCAGTCGGACCTCAGCGACAAGCAGGTCCTGGAGCTCCGCGAAGAGCTTGCGGAGCTGGTGGGCAGATGCCGCGCCCGCGGAATCGTGATCGACGTGGCCGCGCTCGACGTCATCGACTCCTTCGTCGCCCGCTCTCTGCGCTCGATCGTGCTGACAGCGAAGTTGCGCGGCGCCGAGACCGTCATCGTCGGGATACAGCCCGACGTGGCGATCGCGATGGTGCAGTTCCGCCTGAACCTCGGGCAGCTCCGCGTAGCCCTCGACCTCGACGAGGCGCTCGCCCTGCTCGATCGCCTGACACGGAGGGACGTCGGGGATGGCCGGTGAGGTCCGTGTGGCCATCAACGCCGACGCCGACCTGGTGGACGCCCGCGCCGAGGGGCGTGCCATGGCCGAGCGACTCGGGTTCCCACGGCCGGATCCCACGCTCATCGCCACCGCGATCTCCGAGGTCGCGCGCAACATCGTCGTGCACGTCGGCCGCGGCGAGATCCTCCTGAGGCCGCTCCAGGAGGCCAATCGATACGGCCTGGTGGTGATCGCGCGCGATGAAGGCGCGGGAATCCGCGACCTCGAGGCGGCTCTCCGAGACGAGTACAGCGGCAGAGGCGGCCTCGGGCTCGGGCTGTCCGGAGCACGGCGCCTCATGGACGAGTTCGAGATCGAGTCGAGCGCCGATACCGGCACGACCGTGACGATGAAGAAGTGGAGGCCGCGGGACGAGCTCGCGCGCCTTCGCGAGGAGCGCCGGCGGCGTGAGTGAGCGAGACGTGCGCGAGACGATCGAGTGGGGCGTCGCGACGCGGCGTCGGCGCGGCGAAGCCATGAACGGCGACCTCGGCGTCGTGGCCGTCCTCCCCGAAGGTCTGCTCGTCGCGGCCATCGACGGCCTCGGGCACGGTGGCGAGGCTGCCCGCGCAGCCCGTGAGGCCGGCGAGGTCGTGCGCGAGCGAGCGAGCGAGGACCTCGTCCCGCTGATCGAGCGCTGCCACGACGCGCTGCGGAACACGCGCGGCGCGGTGATCGGCCTCGCCTTCATGTCCCACCTCAGGCGCACCATGACCTGGCTCGGCGTGGGGAACGTGGAGGGGCTCGTGCTCAGCGCTGACCCGTCCGCCCTTCAACCGAAGGGGTATCTCGGGCTTGGGAGCGGCGTCCTCGGGCACGAGTTGCCAAGTGTGAGAACTGCGACTCTCGACGTCCGCCCCGGCGACGTGCTCATCATGGCCACCGACGGCATCGAAGCCGCCTTCGCGGACTCGCTCGACATCTCCGGCTCGGCCCAGGACATCAGCGAGCGGATCGTGGCCGTCCACTGGAAGCCCGTCGACGACGCCCTCGTTCTTGCGGTCCGCTACCTCGGCGTGCCGCCGGTGAGCGCGGGCGGGGGCACCGGGGTACGTTCGTTCCTCCCAAGCTACGTGTCGGCGCTCACCGAGTATCTGCGCGACCCGAGCGAACGCTCGCTCCGCGTCGCGTACGAGCTCGGACGGGAAGCGGTGAGCCGCCAGCTGAGCATGCTCGACCTGGCCGTCGTCCACCAAGAGGCCCTGCTCTCGGCCCTGGCCGACGTCTCCGGCTCGAAGGAGACGCAGCGGGTGACACGTGCAGCCGGTGACTTCTTCCTCGAAAGCCTGGCCTCGTTCGAGATGGTCCAGCGCGGCTTCAGAGAGGCCACGGAGGCGGCCCGGCTCGAACGTCGCCAGACGGAGATGTCGCGTCAGCTGTCGACCTTTCTGGCAGACGCCTCGCTCGCCCTCGACGCTTCCGAATCGCTCGAGGAGATGCTGCGGCTGGTGGCAGAACAGGCACGGGAGCTCGTGGGCGCGCAGTGCTGCGTGGCGACGGTGGCGATGGACGGCCAGCCGCGCACCGCCGAAGCCGTCTCGTTCGACCAGACGGATCGGCGTTGGGCCGGCTTCGTGAGGTGGCTCGACCTGTTCGCGATCTACCGGTGCATCCGCACGAGCGGCGGGTCGGTGAGGCTGGCCGGCGAACAGCTTCTGGAACAGCCGCAATTCGGCTCCGCGGCGGGCCATCCGCCCCTCCAGGGATGGCTTGCCGCATCGCTGACGGCCCTCGACGGCAGCGAGCTCGGCGCCATCCAACTGTTCGACAAGCAGGACGGAGCCTTCACCGACGACGACGAGGCCGTCCTCGTCCACCTGGCCCAGATGGCCTCGGCCGCCATCGAGAGAACCCGGCTGTACCACGAAAGCGGATAGCGAATGGACCGTCGGTCGGCCACACCTGAGAAGCACCCGCCCATGACTTCGAGTGTGCTGCGCGCGCTCGATCTCGACGCGCCTTCGAGTCCTGACGGCGCGGCGCAGATCTCCGCGCGGGAGCGGAGTCTCGCGCCGCGGAGACTTCGTCTATGCGTCCGGGCTCGCGTCCCGCGCTGAGGGTGATTACCTGGAACGTCGCCCGCCGCTCGTCGCGCCTGGCAGAGCAGGCCGCGGCATTGGCGAGTCGCGAGCCCGACGTGGTGGCGCTTCAGGAGATCACCGATACGACGCTCCCCCTCTGGCGGGCAGTGCTGGAGCGCATCGGGCTTCCCCACATCCGAGCGTCCCTGGACACCGCCGACCCCGCCCGGAGGCCGGCGCAGCGGCGTCGCACCGGTGTGCTGTTGGGCTCGAGCAAAGCACTTCGGGACCCGTCCGCGACGCTGCCGGTCCCCTGGGCCGAGACCGCCGTAGCCGCGGTGGCAGCGACGGCGATCGGCCCCATCGAAATTCACTGCCTCCACGTCCCCAACGCGGCGAACGGCTGGGTGAAGCCCGACACGCTCAAGGCCGTGCGCGCCGGGCTGGAGGTCGCACCGGCATCGGCGCGCGTCGTGTGCGGAGACCTCAACACCCCCCGCCGTGAGCTCGAGAGTGGCGAAGTTGTCTCGTTCGCACGAGACTCGCGCGGCCGCCTTCGGCCTGAGCGCGGAAGCGACTGGGACGAGGCCGAGCTGGGCGTTGTGCCCGGCTTGCGGGAGCTCGGCTACCAAGACGCCTATCGCTCCGTGCACGGCTATGGATCTCGCGAGCCGAGCTGGACCTGGCAGCGGATCTCAGGTCATGCCGGCGGCTGGCGCCTCGACCACCTGTTCAGCTCTGCGGAACTGGAACCGTTCGCCTGTGTCTACCACCACAGCTGGCGCGACGAGGGTTTGAGCGACCACTCGGCCCTGGAGGCCGACGTGGTTGTCGCCCAGGGCCAGGCCTACCAACCGTAGTCTTCTTGTCTGGATCAGGTGGTCCATTGCGTCCGACCGTTATCTCGGGAGTCGGTGCACATAGGCGAGCGCCGGGTAACCGGGCCGGAGCATGTCGGCCCGTGCCAAACCCTTCGACACCACGACCACCACTGCGCCGAAAGCCCCTGCGTTCATCATGGGTCTCGGGCTTGGCGGATTCATCGACGGCATCTTGCTTCACCAGATCCTCCAGTGGCACCACATGCTCACGGGAGACAACGGCGGCGAGCCCATGGACACGCTCGCCGGGCTGGAGGCAAACACGCTGGTCGACGGCTTCTTCCACCTGACCACATGGCTTCTCGTCGCCACCGCGATGCTGCTCACTGTCAGCGCGTGGCAGCGCCGTGAGCTCGCCCCGCCTTGGCGCAGGCACTTCGGCTTGCTGCTCGCCGGGTGGGGCACCTTCAACCTCGTCGAGGGCCTGATCGACCACCAGCTGCTCGGCATCCATCATGTGCGCGACGACCTTGGCGGACCGCTCGGCTGGGACCTCGCGTTCCTAGCGCTCGGCGCAATCCTGATCGTTGTCGGGCTCGCAATGGCACGCAACCCCGAGAGCGCCGCGACAGTGCCTAGGCCACGACAGCGGGCGACCTGACGGGCGCGGCGGCCTCGGCGAGCACAGGATCTTTCTCTCTGCTGTGGTTACTCGAACGCCA
This sequence comes from uncultured Thermoleophilaceae bacterium, assembly GCA_963768465.1. Classification (GTDB taxonomy): domain Bacteria; phylum Actinomycetota; class Thermoleophilia; order Solirubrobacterales; family Thermoleophilaceae; genus JACVRW01. The sequence continues at coordinate 20,871 of CAVYIA010000010.1, forward strand.
CGCCTTGCTCGGAGACGTACGGCCCCGGTCGGCGCAAAACGTTACTCAGCCCGACCTCCGATTGGGCGGTCGAGCACGAAGATCTCGAAGACACGGTCGGGGTTGAAGACGATCTGGCTGTGATAGCCGATAACGCTGCAGCCGGTGATGCGCTGAACGGCCTCGACCATTGGCTCCTCCATCGCCTCCTGGAAGCGGAGGCGGAAGTTGCGCACGAGGTCCTCGTGGCCGCGCTCGATCAGCGTCTCCTCGTTGCGAGTTAGCCCCCCTTCCATGACGCAGAAGACGTAGTTGTCGTTCAGAAAGGTCTTGGCTCTCTGTGGGCCCTTGCCATAAAAGTCCTTCTTGAGCCCGACCATGGCGTTTGAAATCTCCGCCCGGACGCTGAGCGGCCGGTCGCCGCTATCGACGTCTTTGAGCCAGTCGGGCTGGGTCAGTCGCTCGACCTCCTGCTCCGTCTTTTCGTCGTTCGCCATTGCCGCAGTCTAAGACGAACTCGGGGTTGCTGGTTGCTCCTCGGTTGGCCCGTCTGGAGTCGGCTACACCTTGGGGATCCGGAGATCTCTGTAACGGCGAGGGCCGCACTGAGCCCGGACCGCCGGGGACTGGCTGGCGGAGCGGCTCTCGCACTTGCAGGGCTTCTCAGGCCTCCTGACCGGGCCCCTGCACCGTGAACCCGCATGGGTTTCGGCGCCTCGATGCTGGGCACAGGGCTAAGGGGCAAAGCATGGACCTTGTTCGCTGCTTGCCTCTGGGCACGCAGCAGGAAGCTACGGCGCGCGTCACACCTTGGCGGGACGCTGGATTCCTTCAGCAGTACGTAACCCCTCGACGAAGGAGTCCATTGTCATGGCAACCGACAGCGCCACCGGCGCCGACCGTCGCGCACAGGAAACGCGATGCGGATCCACGCGGGATGAGGATTCCATGACGGTTCTCGCTTCGACCTCCGACTTTTCCGCCGCTTATCGGGACCATTCCCCGCTCGCCTTCTCGGCGGCGTACCGCGTGCTGCGCGACGCCTCGACAGCAGAGGACGTCGTCCAGGACGTGTTCGCCACGCTCTGGCGCCACCCCGATAAGTTCGATCCTCAACGCGGAAGCCTGCCGGGCTACGTGGCGATGATGGCGGCCAGCCGCGCCGTCGACCGCATGCGGTCGCGCAACGCGGGATCGGCGGCCGCAGACCGGCTAGCGGTGCTCGACGCCCAACGCGAGCAGGGGGTCGAATCGCCCGCGGACGCGGTGATGCGCCGCCACGAGGCAGGCCGCGTCCTGGCCGCTGTGGCCGAGCTTCCGGCCGCGCAGCGCGACGCGGTTTTGCTGGCCTACGGTCGCGGCCTGTCGACCGCGGAGATAGCCAAAGCCGCCGGGGTGCCGCTCGGCACGGCGAAAAGCCGGCTGCGCCAGGGGCTCCAGCGCACGCGCCAGGCGCTCTCGAGCGCGGATTGCGCGGCGTCGACCTGCACCGGCGTGGCCGCGGCCTGATCGCGATCGGCTGCGGGTAGCGAACCGTGATCGATCCTTATCGCCGACACCACCTACGCCGCACAGGCACAACCCGGCAGCCAGTCGCGCTCCGTGAGGCGCTCGCCCTTCCGCTCTACTTGTCCTTATCCGCCAAGCGGGCGAAAGGCTGACGGAGGCCCGATTCCGCCCGCTCGCTCCGGGCATCAACACAGAACGAGGAGATGGTGATTGTGCACACGCAGCGTTTCCTTGGAGGGGCGGCACACGTTCGGCGAGGACCGCGGGACTTGACCGGGGGTTCGGCCGCCCCAATTAGTTCCCGGCTCGACCGTCCCGTTTGCGACTCGGAAGCCCTCTTGCGTTTACTGCGCCACGCGCACTGGCAACGAAGCACCGGGCGGTGCATCACCTGTACGTCGAGCTAGGGCTGCCCGCACATGTGGTCTCCGCACAAATGGGCTGGTCGCTCAAGTCGATGCTGGAGACCTACAGCCCACCACAGCGTCGGCGCACTGGACGCGATCGACGCCGCGCTTGACCAGACCGTGACGCAGCCACGGGCTGTGGACGCATGACTGGGTGTTCGACGCAAACCGACCCGCCAGCCCGCTCCTGCGCGATGACTGATCCAGTCAGCCCGATTCCCGGCTTCACCCCGCACCGCTTCGCTCATCACCCGCGCCCTGACACCGCCTTCAGTCGCGATCTGATCTGAGCTCCGAGACCCGCCCGCGACGGGCAGTGGGAGGCGACGGCGGAGGTGGCGAGAACTCACGCTGCGGCGGACGTTCGGGTCTGCGGGATGCTTCCCCTGACCCAAGCGGCCCCTGACCCAGGGCGAGTGGAGGCACCAAGCCATGTGGCCCACCCGCCGTGGTCGTGCCATCACCATCAGTTACATAGGCCGCAGGGTCCCTCGGCACAGGAGCAGCCGGGCAGCGCGTACGCCGAGCGCTTCGGCCCCCAGCGGCGAACCCAGTCGAGCGCGATGGGGTCGGTGCGGTCCGACCCCCCGCCCGGCCAGTGACGGCGCATCAGCGCGGACGCCAAGCCGTCGGCCTCGGAGTCGGTACGACTGGAGATCGAGTCGACGAGCGCGGCGATGAACGCGTAGGCGGGCCTGTCGTCCACGGGGACGCTTGTTCTAGCGTCACCGGCGGACGTTCGAGCTCGACACGGAGGGTGGGGTGTCTCGCCGCCGCGGCGAGACACCCATCAAGCCCGTACTAGCTCAGACGGTCTGCGCAACCTTTCCGACGGCCTCCTGGTAGACCTGCATCTGGCGGGCGATGCCCTCGTTGGCGTAACCCTCGCTCACCTGCAGATCCTTGACCACAAGGCCGGCGTCGACAAGGTTGCGGGTGAACTCCTCGTCCTCGCGCAGCGCGGCGATCTGCTCCGCCGAGCCGCTCACCTCGATGTAGCCATTGATGCCGCCGCCGTTGGCTCCGAGCAGCACCACGTTGAAGCTCTCGGTGCGACCGTCCTGCTGCAGACGGCCGTGCAGGCCAATGGCCTCGTTGAACACCTCGAGCCCGCGCTCCTCGCGCCCCGGAATAGGCGAGCCCCAGCTGATGAACAGCACGCGATCCGACATGCCGTCTCCTTCCACTCGCGGTCCGACAGAATGCCGGGCCAGTGAAGTCCACCCTCCCAGCCCACATGAGTCGCTGCAAGTGCCCTGGCGCGGGTCTGGCAGCTACCCGGTTATCTGTTGCGGTTCCGAGCAGTACGTCCGCGCTCCGTTGGTCCCGCTCCGCCGAAGGCTCAAGCGTTGTCGAAGTGCGACTCGATGGGCATCGCGGCGGATAGCAGCGGCGAGGCGATGTCCGGATCGTCCTGATCGCAGACGAAGAGGAAGTCGATGACGCGCGCGTCTATTGAGGCGTAGACCCCCTCGACCTTCCACTTCCTGTCGATCGTGCGCAGACGCTCGACACGGCCGTCGCCGTCGATCGTGCCCACCACCGAGCCGCGAATCGCACCGTCTGTCCCGTGCGGATCGGAGCCGGGCTCCGCCGATGCCGTGAAGACGACTAGCTCGTCCGCGAGCGGCGTGGCGTCGCTGAAGGTGAGTGGCACACCGTCGAGCTCGCCGAGCTCGTAAGCGCGGGTGCTGACCTCCTCACCGCACTCGATCCGGCCGTCCTCCTGCACGCCGGCGACGAAGTCGTCGAGCGGGACCTCGGCAACGATGTTGAGCCCCTGCTCGGTGTTGCCACGGTGGAACAGCCACAGCCGGTTGCCGAGCGCCGAGGCCCCCTCGATGTTCAGCTCGGGCGCGCTCTCGCGAATCCGCTCGTAGAGGGGGGAGAGGTCGAGCTCGGTCGGTTTCCCCTCAAGCGAACCGTCTGCGGCGAGTCCCCAAGCGAAACCGCGCTCACGCTGCGGGTTCGAGCCGGAGCCGAGGCCGAGTAGCGCGCCGAAAGGCCGACCCGTGAACGGAGGGAGCAGCGTGAGCGCCTCGAGATCGGGTTTTTCCTTCTTGCGCTCGTCGCGGTCAGCGCTCAGCTCGCCGCGGAGGACGGGACGGAGCGCTCCAGGGGCCTCCTTCGAGAGGCGAAAGACGCCCAGCCCGAGCTCGTCGTCGCCGATCACGTAGACGAAGTCGCCGCGGCGCGCGACGCCGCTCCCCGCGGAAATGTGCGCCGCGCGGCCAGGAGCGGACGGCGCTTCGAGGTCGAGCTCGCGCAGGACGCTCAACGTCAGCGGTGGGAGCTCCTCGGGCGTGGCCGACCGGCGGTCCATTCTCTCCCCCTACCCGCGGGCCGGAGCCTCCACCCCAAGGCCTGACCAAGTCGCCCCGCGTCAGCGGGTCGCGACCGGGCCCGTCCGTAGCCGCGTTCGTGGTAGAGAGGCCCGCCGCGAGCCGGGTTTACGCACACCCGGGGCGGCGCGGTGGCATCGCGGGCGCTCGCAGAACTCCGTGTTTTCCTTTGGGCTGAGGTACCACCCGAGGTACCAAACCGAGCGAAACTCAGCTCAGCTCACATGACCTGTAATAGCTCTACAGAGCCGAACCTGTGCAGCAGCACCGGCCTTCGGCGTTCTCATAACCCGAAGGTCGCGGGTTCGAATCCCGCCCCCGCTACTTTCCTACCGCCCTCGGGCCTGTTCCAGGTTCGACTGGTGGGGGCCGGAGAGCCAGTCCGCCTCCAGACGCGAGTCGACCGGGTCCTCTCCTCGCCGCAGCGCCTCGATGTAGGCGCGATCGGCGGCGAGGCGGGCCGCCACCTCGGGACCTTCGGCGACGGCGCCGTGGCCGGGGACCACGACATCGACGTGCCTGGCGGCCTCACCCAGCCGGTCGAGTGCCGTCTCGTAGGCGCCCACCTGATCGGGGCGGCGAGCGTCGAGGAGCGGGATCAGGACATCGGAGAGCATGTCGCCGGCGAGCAGGACGCCACGGTCCGCGAGGAGGACCGCGGCGTGGCCGACGGCGTGCGCCTGATGCTCGATGATCTCGCCCGGCACGGGTCCGCCGTCCGCGGGCAGCGGGGTGACGAGCGCGATCAGCTCGAGAGGGATGCCCGACGCGCTCTCCGCCGCCATCGCCTGCGCCCGCTCTCGGGCTTCACCGGCAGCGTTGGCGCCGGCAGCGGTGGCGTAGCGCGGCACGTCGCCGAACCGGGCATGCCAGAGCAGGTGGTCCCAGTGGGGATGGGTGGAGAACCCGGCGACCACCGGAATGCCGAGCCGGTCCAGGTCATCCGCGAGCTGGTTCAGCTCGGAACCATCGATGCCGGGATCGACCAGGATCAACCCATCCTCCCCGCGCACCACGATGGAATTGGTCCAGACCCACTCGCTCTGCCGGACCCAGACGCCGTCGGCCACCTGAGTCAGCATCGGTTCACTCTATGGGGCCTTGCGGCAGATGACGAGGGCCTCGATGTAGTCCCAGCGGTAGCGGTCGGGGGCTTCCGCGACGCGCTCCTCGAGCTCTCTGAGGAAGTCGGCGAGGAGACCGGGGGCGCGGTCCTCGCCCTCGCGCGCGAAGGCGCGGAGGAAGAGCGGCGTGCCCCACGCGGTCACGCTCTGCACATAGGCGCGCGCGAACACGGCGGGATCGTCGTGCCAGTAGGGATTGTCGAGACGGAAGAGCTCGGCGCTCTCGAGCTCGAGGCCGGCGAAGCGCCCGCCGCTCGCCTCGAAGGGGCGGCGGATCTCATCGAGTGTGCGCATCCACACCGGAACGACGACCGCGGCGACGGTGGCCGCGCCGATGCGCCCGGCGCGGCACCAGTCGGCGAGCAGCCGGTTCATGTCGCCGATGATCTCGGTGTAGAGCCCCGTCCGTTCCGGGCACGGAGCGGGGGAGGCCGGGAGCGCAGCGATGAAACGGCCGCCCGGCGCGAGCTCCATGGCGCGCATCTCGAGCAGCTGCTCCCACTGTTGCGCCGCGGCCACGCGCCAGGCTCGCCGCTCGGCTTCGTCTACGTGGTCCGGGTACCCCGGAAAGACAGACCCGGTCGAGGCAAGGCCACCCGCGTCGGCGACCCAGTGCATCGCCGTTCCCGTGACCGCGACGTGCACGCTGCCCGACGGCAGGCAAGGCGCCTGCTGGAGGGGAATGCCCGCCAGGCTGATCACCGTGGCCGGGGGCGGGCGGTCTTCGACCGCGCGGCGGCAGGCCTCGCCGTGGACATCCGGCGAGGCGTAGTGGGGCCCGGTTCCGACGTCTGACACCGCCCCGCCGGTTTCGCCCGGCGCAGGGATGACGACGAACCCGGTTCCGTCCCCCCGATCACCGAACGCGTGCCGTAGGTGGTCTGCAGCGACCCCCCACGCGTTGGTGGGGAGATCGACGAGCGCGTAGATCAGCGGTCGGCCGGCGCGCTCCTCGGCGATAGCACGGATGAGGCCGTGAGAGTTGACTCCGTCGGCGGCGCCGAGATCGACCACGCGGAGCACCGGCTCCTCCGAAAACTGCCGCGCGGCGGCCAACACGGCCGGGTGAGTTGCCTCGAACGCTGCGCGCTGCGAGAGCGCATTCCGCGCGTAGTCGTCTGCCATGCTCGAGAAGTCGGGACGATCCGATGTCACGACGCCGGGACGTAGGTCAGGAGGACCACTCCGGAGTCGAACCGCTTCACGTCCTCGAGCTCCATCCGGACGGTTCCGCGGTCGCCGAGCACGTGGACGTTGCCCTCGCCCCAGACGATCGGGTTCAGGTAGACCTCGAACTCGTCGATCAGGCCCTTCTCGGCGAGGGCGTACGCGAACTCGCCGCTCCCGTGCATGAACAGGTCAGCGTCTACCTCGTCCTTCAGCTTCGGGATCGAGTCCTCGAGGTCCCCCTCGAGCAGGGTTGCGTTCCACTCGAGGTCGCCGGACAGGGTGTTGGACCCGACGAACTTCGGCATCGGGTTGACCATGTCGGCCCATTTGCCCGACTGGTCCGGCCAATATCCCGCCAGGCCCTCGTAGGTCTTGCGGCCCAGCACCAGCCCTCCGGACCTCGACTGACGCTCGAACGAGTAGTCGCCGTGCTCGCCGTCCGGCTGCACCCACTCTCCGACCGGGTCTATGACGCCGTCGAGGGTGGCCTGCGTCGTCGCGATCAGCTTTCCCATCTCGATTCTCCTTCGGTCGCGGTGAGGCCGCTCTCCAACGTTAGGGTGTGCCCGCCGACACAGGAGGAGCCGTGAGGATCGACCATCTCGGACTGGACGTAGCCGACTACGGGCGGAGCAAGGGCTTCTACGACAAGGCGCTCGCGCCGCTCGGGGTGAAGCTCATCATGGAGCCCGTGCCCGAGGTGGGCGGCTACGGGCAGGACTTCCCCTTCTTCTGGATCGCCAAGCGCGACCGTGGCCCGCAGACCGGTGTGCACGTGGCCTTCACCGCGAAGGACCGGGAGATGGTCGACGCGTTCCACGCCGCGGCCCTCGCGGCCGGCGGTGTCGACAACGGCGGCCCCGGGCGTGCGCGAGATCTACCACCCGCAGTACTACGGCGCCTTCGTTCTCGACCCGGACGGGAACAACATCGAGGCCGTCTGCCACAAGCCTTCCTGACGAGAGGAGGAGGAGCCAGATGACGAAGGGAACGCGCGAAGAGTGGCTCGCCGCCCGGCTCGAGCTGCTCGAGGAGGAGAAGGAGCTGACGCGCCGCGGGGACGAGCTGGCCCGCCGGCGACGGGAGCTGCCCTGGGTTCCGGTCGACAAGGACTACCGCTTCGAGACCGAGGAGGGCGAGGCGTCGCTGGCCGGCCTCTTCGGAGGCCGCTCGCAGCTCCTCGTCTACCACTTCATGTTCGGTCCCGACTACAGCGCGGGCTGCCCCGCCTGCTCGGCGATCGCCGACGGCTTCAACGGCTCCCACGTCCACCTCGAGAACCACGACGTGGCGATGATGGCCATCTCGCGAGCGCCCCTCGGCGCCATCCAGGCGTACAGGGAGCGGATGGGCTGGACGTTCCCCTGGGCGTCCTCGCGCGGAAGCGAGTTCAACTACGACTTCAACGTCTCGGTGAGCGAGGAGGCGCAGCGCTCCGGGGAGGTCGAATACAACTACCGCGAATCAGACTTGGCCCCGGTGCTGGAGGCCGGCGACGAGGGCCCGGTCGGGGAGATGGCCTCCAGGTGCGGCGTCGACGCGGCGACCTACACGCGTGAGGCGCCGGGGATGAGCGCGTTCGCCCTCGAGGACGGCGTGGTCTACCACACGTATTCCGCGTACGCGCGCGGGCTGGACGCACTCTGGGGCATGTACCAATGGCTCGACCGCGCCCCCGGCGGCCGCAACGAGACGGACCTCTGGTTCCAGCGCCGGGACGAGTACTAGGGCCCCGCTCAGCGGTGCTCGGGGTTGGGGAAGTCGAAGCGGGCGCCGGCGTCCCACTCTGAGCGCTGGTTGCCGTGCGCGGGGATGCCGCCGGCGTCCTTCAGCATCCGCGCCATGTGCAGCAGGTTCCAGGTGGCGAACGTCGTGTTGCGGTTGGTGAAGTCGTTCTCCGGCCCGCCCGACCCCGGGTCGAGGTAGGAGGGGCCCGGTCCGGCTTCGCCGATCCAGCCGGCGTCGGCCTGCGGCGGGATGACGTAGCCGAGGTGCTGGAGGGAGTAGAGGACGTTCATGGCGCAGTGCTTGACGCCGTCCTCGTTCCCGGTCACGAGGCAGCCGGCGGTGCGGCCGTAGTAGGCGTACTGGCCGGCGTCGTTGAGCAGGTGCGAGTTGCCGTAGAGGCGCTCGATCATCTGAGTCGCGATCGAGGACTTCTCACCGAGCCAGATCGGCATGCCGAGCACGAGGATGTCGGAGGCGATCACGCGCTCGAAGATCTCGGGCCAGTCGTCGCGCTCCCAGCCGTGCTCGGTCATGTCGGGCCAGACCCCGGTGGCGATCGTGTGGTCCACCGCGCGGATGCCGTCGACCGCCACGCCGTTGCGGCGCATGATCTCCATCGAGATGTTCATCAGGCCCTGGGTGTGCGAGCGCCTCGGGTCCGCGCTTCAGGGTGCAGTTGATGAAGAACGCCTTCAGGTCCGAGTAGTCGGTCGTGCTGAGCTCGCACAGCTCGGCCTGCTTTTCGGTCAGTTCGGTCACAGGGCTCCCTTTCGGTTCAGACGAGGTCTGGGTCGGTGATCACTTGCCGTGCTGATGCCGTGAGTCCGTCCCTGCGGGTCCGGAAGAAGTCCAGGGCGGCCGTCCGCTGGTCCTCTGCCGCCAGCAGCTCGGCATAGGTGAGCTCGGCGCCGCGGAAGCCCCTTGCCTGCCACAGCTCGCCGGAGACCTCGGCGGTCCACGGGCCGACGTAGACGTACGGCTCCGGGTGCTCCTCGTCACCGGGAGAGAGCCCGTAGTTGGCGCGCAGCCCGCGCTCCTCGGCACCGAGCTCGATGGCGATGTCGAAGTGCTCGGGCCACAGCCGGACCGGGCTGGACGCATCCTCGGGAGCGGCATCGGCCACGACCTGCCCCAGCACGGCGGCGCCGAACGCGTACCAGTCGGCCAGCGCCGCGGCGGCGGCGGGATCGACGTCGAGGGCCGCGTGGTCGTCGCCGGCGCCCGCCGGCAGCAGGCCGGCCACGAGCCGTCCGGCCTCGGCGAGCGTCGTGAGGGCTGCACGGCGCTCGCCGTCGCCCGAGCGGAGGACCAGCTCCGCGCCGTCGACCCGCACCTGGTGGGGCGCGCCGTCGTGCTCGAACACGGGCGTGCCGAAGCCGCCGGGCGTGGCTTCGAGCGAGATCTCCCGGTCGGGCTTGCGCGCGGGGGAGACGATCCGCTCGGCCACGCGATGCAGCGCGGCGACGGTCGTGGGGAACGTGGAGGGCAGTGGGCGCAGGCGGTCCATGACCGTCTGTGCCGCGGGTCCGGGATTCGTTACACGAGCTCGAGCGTGCGGGCGAGCCAGTCCGCCTGCCAGGCGCGCTCCGCGTCGTGACGCTCGCGGCCGGCCACGCGCAGGGCGGTCATCGCGGCGATGTACGCGGACACGGCCCCGCCGTGGGCCGCGACGTAATGGTCGCCGGACTCGGTCGCGGTGAGCGCGCGCAGGGCGCCGTCGCTCGCCATGCCCATCGGTATCCGCGCGCTCTCCGGGAGCCGGTCCCAGAGCTCGGCCGTGAGCTCGCGCACGCGCGGGAGGTCGGTGCCGTCCTCGAGCACCGCCGCCGCGTCGGGGTGGCCCGCCGCGCGCAGCGGGGCGGCCGCGTGAAGGGCGGCCCTGCCGGCGCACGCGCGGGCGAAGGCCTTCGCTCCGTCGGGTGACCACGGCTCCACCCGCCGGACGAGACGCCCGCGGCGGGCCCGCAGCTTCTGGTCGTGCGCCTCCACCTCGCCGCCGAGCTCGACCTCCCAGAGCTCCTCCCAGATCCACAGCGGCAGGTGGAGGGGCTCGCACGCGTAAACGCCGTCGCCGACCCACTCGCCCGGCTCGCCGTTCGCCGGCACCGGCCAGCGCCGGCCGCTGAACGGAGCGACGGCTCCCGGGCGCAGGAACTTGTAGGCGATCAGGGCCGGTCCCTCCACTCGCGGAACGCGGCCAGCAGCGCGAGCTCGGTCTCCGCGGGAACCGGCTCCGGCTCGGCTGCTCCCGGCAGCGCCTGGACCGTCGCCTCGAGCTGCTCGAGGTAGGTCTTGCACCAGTCGCACATCACCAGGTGCTGCTCGACGAGCTCGACGCGCTCGGCCGGCAGCGCGCCCTCCAGGTACTCGGTCACGAGCTCCACGAACTCGCGGCAGAGGATCTCCCGATGGTCGTGTGGGTCAGCCATTCAGGTGCTCCTCGAGGGCATTGCGGATCTGGGCGCGGCCCCGGTGGAGCAGCACCCGCTGGTTGGCCTCGCTGATCTCGAGCAGCCCGCAGACCTCCTCGGCCTCGAGGCCGTCCACGTCACGCAGGGCCACGACCATCCGCTGGCGAGGCGGAAGTGACGAGATCGCCGCGCGGATGCGCTCGCGCGCCTCGAGCGCGGCGAGGCGCCGCGGCGGGTCCTCCCACGGCCGCGGCGGCGCGGCCCAGTGACCGGGCCAGCATCCGTCGGCCCCCTGGAAGCGCTCCGGGTCCACGGAGGGCGCGCCCGCATCGTCGTCACCCGTGGCGAGCGCGGAGAACGGAACCGAGCGGCGCTCGCTCCGGGCGCGCTGGCGCGCCTGGTTCTTGAGGATGCCGAACAGCCACGTCTTCAGGGACGAGCGCGCCTCGAAGCGCTCGAGCCCCTTGAGCGCGGCGACCCAGGTCTCCTGGACGATCTCCTCGGCCACGGCCTCGGTCGCGCCGAACGAGCGGGCGAGGCCCTTCAGCGAGCGGTGGTGGCGCGCCACCAGCTGCGCGAACGCGGCTTCGTCGCCACCGCGAAGCGCGGTCAGCAGGCGCGCTTCGTCGACGTCGCTCGGCTGTGTCTCGACTCCCGTGGGTCGCCGCCTCGTAGAAGGGCCAGGGGCGGCGCGATTCTAAGCGCCGGGCGGCGGTCACATCGCCGGGAGCGGCCCGGGTGCGTCATCGGGCGTGGGCGGAGCCGCGTCCGGGGCGCCGCGGAGCAGAGTGAGGCCGGCGATCGGGAACAGCAGCACCGAGAGCAGCCCGGCGCCGATCAGCGCGGCCCCCTCGGCCGCGGAGAGCAGGTCGAGCTCCTGGCCGATCGCGGTCGCGGCGACGATGAACGGGAGCGAGGTGGCCTGCATCAGCGCCGGCGTGGTGGTGCGGCGCCCGTCGAGCAGCCCCCGGTACAGCAGCGCCGGGACGCCGCGCACCGACCAGCAGCGCGGCGAGGAAGATCGGGACCATCATCACGTTCGACGCGCTGGCCACGCAGGGCGTCCGACGTCGTAGCTTCACGCCGCTCGCCACGAAGAAGACCGGGATGAAGACGCCGAACCCGATCGCCTCCAGCTTGCGCCGGAACTCCGGATGGGTCATCTGCTCGTCGCGGTCCACCAGCGAGAGCACCGCGCCCGCGATGAACGCGCCGAGGATCGTCTCGAGGCCGAGCTGGTCGGCGATCGCCGCGAACCCGACGAGGAGCACGAGGGCGCCGCGAACGCGGATCTGCGCCGTCGTGTCCTGGAGCCGCAGCAGGTCGGCGCGGATCGCCATCGAGCGCTCGGCGCCCCGCACGGCGAAGAACACCACCGCCGCGAGCACGCACGAGCGAGCCGATCAGCAGGAGCGTCGAGCCGACGCCGCCCTCGCCGGAGAAGAAGATCGACAGCAGGATCACCGCGCCGAAGTCGGCGATCGTGCCCGCGGCGATGATCAGCTGGCCGAAGGTCGACGAGATCTCGCCGGCGTCCTTGAGCACGGGTATCAGGACGCCGAGCGAGGTGGCGCAGAGGATGATCGCCACCAGGAGCGGGGTCTCCACGAGGCCGCCGGCCTTCAGCAGCAGCCCGACGGCGACCGCGAGTCCCGAGCGAGAGCGCGAAGCCGAGGAGGCTCAGCCTGCAGCACCGGCCCGCGCAGCCGCGGGAAGTCGATCTCGAGCCCGGCGAGGAACAGCAGGAAGGCCAGGCCGATCACCGAGATCACCTCGATCGCCTGGTCCACCTCGACCCATCCGAGCAGCGACGGGCCGATCACGATGCCCGCCACGATCTCGAGCACGACCGACGGCAGCCGCACCTTCGGGAAGAGGCCGAGCACCAGCGGAGCGGCGAAGGCCACCGCGACGACGATCAGGAGTCCACCGAACGAGGGCATGAAGGGTGGTGCCCCTGCGCCGCGATTCGTTACGTCGGAGGCCCGCCGCTCGGGCTAGAGGCAGCGCGGCCTGAAGCCGGGATCGGCCGGGCCGCTGCGCGCGAGCGCGTTCTTGACCCACTGCAGCGCCACGTGGTCGTACGAGATCGCGAGGTGCTCGGAGAGGTCGAGCGGGCAGCGGTCCTGGAGCCGGATGTTCGTGGTTCGCGCGCCCGCCGCCAGGTAGCCGGACGTGTAGGGCACGACGACCTCGTCGTGCTGGGTCACGACCTGCGTGTAGGAGACGTCCCCGGGCGTCTCGTCGCCCGCGTTGAGGTTCTGGAGGAACGGCGACCCGGCCGCCTGCTCGCCGCAGGCCACGCACAGGAAGCCGGCCGGCCCGGGGAGCTGGAGCGACGTGCCGTGGTTCGACGGCGACAGCCCGATCAGGTCGTCCACCTCGGCGGCCCCGCCCTCGAACTTGATGTATTGGCGAGGCATCATCCCGCCCTGGGAGTGCCCGACGAGCGAGACCTTGCGGGCGCCCGTGGCGCTGCGGACGCGCGCGACGAAGGCGTCGAGCTGGCGCGCCGACTCGGCGATCGGACCGGTCGCGTAGACCAGCGGCTCTCCGCCGGAGCCCCCGTAGTTCAGCGCGAACACGCAGTAGCCGGCCGACTTCAGCGCGGGCGACATGAACGACCAGTTGTCGAGCATGTTCTCGGCCGTGCCGTGGACGAGGACCACGGGGTACGGGTGCGCCGGCGCGGGCTTGCAGGTCCAGTCGTTGGCGCCGGGTGGGGAGACCGCGGCGGCGGATGACGTCACGCCCAGCGCGAGCGCCGCCACGCAGGCACCGATCAGTCCCCTCACCCTCATCCCCGACACCAGACGGAGAATTACCCAGCGGCGGAGTCGTCTATGCGCGCGCGGCCTGTCCCCGCCGCCGCGAGCGCGGACAGCACCGCGAAGACGCCCGCGACCCCGAGCACGCCGTTGCGGGCGTCGCGCGGGATGCCTCGGCCGGCCGCGGCGGTGGCGCCGAAGTCGACCGCGTCGCAGATCGCCGCCGCCGCCAGCCACGGCCGCGCCGAGCCGTCGTCGCGGCCCGCGGCCTGCAGGCCCCCGAGCCCGAGCGCCAGGTCGCGTGCGCCCACGGCGCGCGCGAGCACCTGCGCTCCGGGGAGCCGCGCCTGCTTTCCGATCCAGGCCCGCTCCATGAGCTTCGGCTGCGCGATGACCGCGACGCCGAAGAGGAGACGGCCGAACGAGATGAGCCCCGCGAGCTTGGACATGCGGGTGGTCTACCAGACCGAGCAGGGGTGCGGTTACCCGTATATCCATCGGCGCGCCGCCGGAGGACAATCCCGGCGATGGCAGTGACGACGGTGCTCCTCGTCGACGACCACGCCGGCTTCCGGACGTGCGCGAGGAGGCTGCTCGAACGGGAGGGCTACGAGGTGGTCGGCGAAGCCGGGGACGGCGAGTCGGCCGTGGCCCGCGCGTTCGAGCTGAAGCCACAGCTCGCGCTCGTGGACGTCTACCTCCCGAGCATCGACGGCTTCGAGGTGGCCAGGCGCATGGCGGAGCTCGAGGGCGCTCCGGCCGTCGTGCTCATATCGAGCAGGGACCGCAGCGAGCTCGACCCACTCGTGCCGGGAAGCGGCGCCCGCGGATTCGTGCCGAAGGACGAGCTGTCGAGGGAGGCGATCGAGGAGCTGTTGTGACGCGCGTGGTGGTTGCCGAAGACTCCGTGCTGCTGCGAGAGGGCATCGTGCGATTGCTCGAGGAGCGAGGCTTCAACGTCGTCGGCCAGGCCGGCGACGCCGACGACCTGATGCGCAAGGTGTCCGCCCACAAGCCGGACGTCGCCGTCATCGACATCCGCATGCCCCCCACGCACACCGACGACGGCGTGAAGGCGGCGCGGGAGATCGGCAGGCGCCACCCGGAGACCGCGGTGCTGGTCCTCTCCCAGTACGTGGACCACGACTATGCGATGCGGGTCCTCGGCGAGGGAACGAGCGGCGTGGGCTATCTGCTCAAGGACAGGGTCGCCGAGGTCGAGCCGTTCGCGGATGCGATCAGGCGGGTCGCCGCGGGAGGCTCCGCCCTCGATCCGGAGGTGCTCGAGCAGCTCGTGGCGGCGCGCGAGGACGACCCGCTCGAAGGGCTGAGCCGCCGGGAGCGCGACGTCCTCGGGCTGATGGCGGAGGGACGTTCCAACCGCGCCATCGCCGAGACGCTCGTGGTCACCGAGCGGGCTGTGGAGAAGCACGTGACGCGGATCTTCGGCAAGCTCGGGCTGGACCCGGGCCCGGAGACACACCGGCGGGTGCTCGCGGTACTGGCATGGTTGCGCTCGCGATGATCGGCCAGGAGGTCTCACTGGCCCGCCTCGAGGCGCTCGCGACCGAGCAGGCCGCGCTGCGCCGCGTGGCCACGCTCGTGGCGGGCAACCCGGACCCGTCGGAGGTCTTCTCGCAGGTCTGCGTGGAGGTCGGCTCCGTGCTGGGCGTCTCGAGCACGAACCTCACGCGCTTCGAGCGCGACGGGACCCAGACCGTGCTCGCGGGGTGGGGGGTCCACGGCGCGCCCGTCTTCCCGGTCGGCGGCGGCGTGCCCGTGACCGGCGGCGCCGCCGTGGCGAAGGTCAAGCGGAGCGGCCGCCCGGCGCGCGTGGACGACTACACGGGGATGGAGGGCTCGCTTCCCGAGCGAGTCCGCGCGGCGGGCATCGCGTCGTCGGTTGCCGCACCGATCACGGTCGCCGGACGGCTCTGGGGCGCGATCGTCGCCTCGAGCGGGCGGCCGCGCAGCTTCCCGGCCGAGACCGAGCACCGCGTGGCGGGTTTCGCCGAGCTCGTCTCCGACGCACTCGCCAACGCCGATGCCCGCGAGCAGCTCGCGGCCTCCCGCGCGCGGATCGTGGCGGCGGCCGACGCGGAGCGCCGGCGGCTCGAGCGCAATCTCCACGACGGCGCGCAGCAGCGCCTGGTCAGCCTCGCGCTCGCGCTCAGGGAGCTCGAGCGCGAGCTCGACGGCGACGTGGACGCCGCGCGGCGCGTGCTCGCCTCGGCGCGCGAGGAGCTCAAGCACGCCCTGAACGAGCTGCGTGAGCTGGCGCGCGGGATCCATCCCGCGATCCTCAGCGATCGCGGCCTGGGCCCCGCGGTCGAGACGCTCGCCGCGCGGGTCCCGCTGCCGGTTCGCGTGACCTCGACACCGTGCACGCGGTTCCCCGAGCAGGCGGAGGCGGCCGCCTACTTCCTCGTCGCCGAGGCGCTCACGAACGTGGTCAAGCACGCCGACGCGACGAGCGTGACGGTGGACATGAGCTGTGCCGACGAATGCGCGCGGATCGAGGTGCGCGACGATGGAGCCGGCGGCGCGACGCTGGACGGCTCGGGGCTGCAGGGCCTGGCCGACCGGGTCGAGGCTCTGGGCGGGCGCTTCCTCGTCGAGAGCAGGCCGGGCGACGGCACTCGCGTGGTGGGCGAGATCCCGATCGCCTAGGCGTGTACGGGTAGCCGCCCCCCGAAGAGGCCGGTCAGCCGCATTGGCAGCGCCCTCGCGGCGCGAGAACCTGCCCGGCATGAGACTGAGAGAGCTGGAGAGGCAGCTGACCGGCCGGATGATCCTGCCCGGCGACGACCAGTACGACCGCGCTCGCACCGTCTTCCAGGGCGGGATCGACCGCAGGCCGGCCGCGATCGTGCGGGTGGCGGACGCAACCGACGTCGCTCGCGCGGTCCTCTCGGCCCGGGATGCCGGGCTGGAGCTCGCGGTGCGCGGCGGTGGCCACAGCGCGGCCGGCCACGGCGTGTCCGACGGGGGCATGGTGATCGACCTGGCCGAGATGCGTGCGCTCGCCATCGACCACGGCAGGCGCACGGCGTGGGCGGAGACCGGGCTGACCACGGGCGAGTACACGCGTGGCGGCCGCGGAACACGGGCTCGCGACCGGCTTCGGGGACGCCGGCTCGGTCGGCATCGGCGGCATCACGCTGGGCGGCGGAGTGGGCTTCCTCGTCCGCAAGCACGGCCTCACGATCGACAATCTGCTCGCGGCCGAGCTGGTCACGGCGGACGGCAGGGTCGTCCTCGCGGACGCCGACCAGCCACCCGGACCTCTTCTGGGCGATCCGCGGCGGCGGCGGCAACTTCGGCGTCGCCACCAGGCTGAAGTTCCGGTTGCACGAGCTCGACGGGATCGTCGGCGGGATGCTGTTCCTCCCGGCGACCGCGGACGTGATCGCGGGCTTCGTCGACGCGGCCGAGGCGGCGCCCGACGAGCTGTCGGCGATCGCGAACGTCATGCCCGCCCCTCCGCTTCCCTTCCTGCCCGCCGACCTGCACGGCACCACCGTCGTGATGGCGACGCTCGCCTACGCCGGCGAGGTCGACGACGGTGTCCGGGCCCTGGCGCCGTTCAGGGCGCTCGCCGAGCCGCTCGCGGACATGGTCCGGCCGATGTCCTATCCGGAGCTCTTCCCTCCCGAGCAGGAGGACTTCCATCCCGTCGCCGCGATTCGCACGACGTTCGCGGACGGCATCGACGGCGGCGCGGCCGAGACGATCCTCGAGCGTCTCGAGGTGGCAACGGCTCCCATGGCGGTCGTGCAGCTGCGCGTGCTGGGCGGCGCCATGGCGCGCGTGCCCGCCGAGGCCACGGCCTTCGCCCACCGGGACAGGCGCGTGATGGTCAACGCCGTGGCCATGTACGAGCGCCCGGAGGAGGCTCCCGTTCACCGGGCCTGGGCCACGAACCTCGCCCACGCGCTGGATCACGGGCGCACGGGCGCGTACGTCAACTTCGTCGGCGACGAGGGGCCCGAGCGCGTCCGCGAGGCCTACCCCGGGCCCACCTGGGAGCGGCTGAGAGCGATCAAGGCCGAGTACGACCCGACCAACGTCTTCAGGCTCAACCAGAACATCCCGCCGGCGGCTCTAGCCCGCGCCGGTGGGCACCGGGCCAGGCGCCAGCACCTCGGGATCGTGTCCCGGCAGGACGATCAGGCCCGAGTCGCGTAGACCCCGCAGCCGCTCGGCCGAGCGCGCCTGGGCCTCGAGGTCGTCGCCGAAGATCGGCAGGCGCCCGTCGTCGAGCGTCGAGGCGAAGTGGGTCACGTCGGCGCCGATCACCACGTCGCCCACGCGGACGGACTGGTGGCCGGGGGTGTGGCCCGGGGTCGAGAGCAGCTCGATGGAGCCGTCGCCGAGCAGGTCGTGGTCGCCGTCGATCAGGCGGAGCTCGCGCTCGCTGCCCGCGTAGTCGTCGGGGAGGAAGAAGTTGCGCGCGGCGGCCGCCTCGTCGTGGCCCGCCTCCCACTCGGCGCGCTGGATCACGAGCGGCACCGCGGCCGGCACCAGCTCGAGGCCGCCGGCGTGGTCGAAGTGGAGGTGGGTCAGGACGACCATGGTGAGCGTCCCGAGGTCCACCTGGTCGGCGATCGACTCCTCCTGCTCCGCGACGAACGGCCCGAGCGCGTCGGGCCGGCCGTAACGCTCGGCCGGATCGGCCGCTGCGCCGGGGTTCAGGCCGGTGTCCACGAGGATCCGCTCGCTGTCCGTCTCGATCAGGTAGACGGGCACGGGGCAGCGCACCGGCCGGTCCAGCGGGTCGTCGCGGCGGACCACGCCCGCCGGCACGGTGAACCAGCCGGCGATGAGGCGCTCGAGCTTCATGTCGGCCGAGTATCGCCTCTCTAAGGTTGCGGCCGCATGCCGCCCTGGATCGCCAAGCTGCTGCCGCTGATCATGAAGACGCCGTGGACGCGCGTGGTCGCGGTCGCCGCCTGGCTCTTCACGGCCGGCAAGTCCCGCCTCGAGAAGAACACCACCAAGAAGGAGCGTCAGGAGCTCCTGAAGCTCATGACGAAGTCGAAGGGCAGGCCGTCGAACCTCACGGACCGGGAGACCACCCGGTTCCGGCGGCTCGTCTACAAGGCCGCCACCGGCGGCTTTCCCGCCTAACCAGGGGTCGGCACGCTCATGCGGACCGGCGTCCGGTCCGAATGGATGGGCAGTGAGATCCGCTGTCGCCGCTCTGGCGCTCGTCCTGCTGTTCGCCGCGCCCGCCGAGGCCCGGCTGAAGCCGGTGTCGCGCCTCGAGGCCACTCCCGGCGCGTCGAGCGTGCGCCTGGGCTGGCGGGACCGCTCGCGCGGTGAGACGCGCTACGAGGTGATCAAGCGCCGCGCGGGCCGGCACCGGGGTCACAAGGTCCGGCTGCGCGCCGGCCGGCGGGCCTGGCGCGACCGCCATGTGGTGGCGGGACGGACCTACCGCTACACCGTGCGCCCGTGCCGGCGCAAGCGCTGCGCGAGGGGCCGGTCGGTGAGGGTCACCGCCAGGGCCCGCTCGCGCGGGGACAGGCCGCCGACGGGCTCGCCGCCGGACGGGACGCCGCCGGCGGGCGGGCCGCAGCCGACGATCGGCGGCTGTCCGATCTTCCCGCGCGACAACCCGTGGAACCAGGACGTGTCGAAGGCGCCTGTCGACAGCTCGCACGACTACGTCGGCTCGCTGGGCGGCATGACGCTGTGGCCCGACTTCGGGGGCGACGGCGCCTACGGGATCCCCTACGTCAGCGTGCCCTTCTCGCAGCCGCTCGTGCCGATCTCGTTCGACGAGGCGGACGAGTCCGACCCCGGTCCCTACCCGACTCCCCTCGACGCGCCGGTGGAGGGCGGCGGGGACCGTCACGTGCTCACGCTGCGCCAGGGCGACTGCAAGCTGTTCGAGCTCTACGCGGCCGAGCGCGAGGGCGCCGGCTGGCACGCCTACAGCGGAGCGGTCTGGAACCTGCGCTCGAACGCGCTCCGGCCGGACGGCTGGACGTCCGCGGACGCCGCGGGCCTCCCGATGCTGCCCGGCCTGGCGCGCCGCGACGAGGCCGACGCCGGCGTGATCCGCCACGCGCTGCGGATCACGGTGCCGACGACCCAGAGGGCCTACATCCACCCGGCCACCCACTGGGCGTCGTCGAACACCGATCCCGACCAGCCCCCGATGGGCCTGCGCCTACGCCTGAAGGCGAGCTACGACATCGGCGGGCTGCAGGGCCAGGCGCGCGCGGTCGCCCAGGCCCTCAAGACCTACGGGGCGATCGTGGCCGACAACGCGGGCTCGCCGCGGGTCTACATCTCGGGCGCCGTGGACCTCGGCTGGGACGACGACGATCTGGGCGGGCTCAAGGCCATCCCGGCGAGCGCCCTGGAGGCCGTGAAGACGAACCCGGTCGTGCGCGGCTATAGCCCCCACGACGGGGGCGGCCGTCGAGCGCCTGATCGCCGAAGGGCGCGTCTCTCGGCCGCTGCGCTCAGGATTGCCGGAGCCGCTGGACCTCGACGGGCGATCGCGAACGCACTCAGCCGCGCGCTGGATGAGATTCGCGGCGATCGCTGAGCGTGCCGGTCTTCTACGCGGACGCCTCGGCGCTGGTCAAGCTGATCCATGAGGAGCCCGAGTCGGACGCGTTGCGCGCGTACCTCGCCGGGGCGGACCTGGTCAGCAGCGAGCTGGTGCTCACCGAGATCCCGCGCGCCGTTCGCCGCGCCGCCGGGCGCGATCCCTCGGTCCCGCTGGACCTGTTCCTGGAGCGCTCCGGAGAGTTGATCGACGCCCTGGCCCTGCGACCGCTGGATCGAGGCGCTGCTCGCCGGTGCCGGTGCGCTCACCGAGCCGGCACTGCGGGCACTCGACGCGATCCACGTCGCATCCGCGGTCGACCTGGGCCCGGTCGAGGCGTTCGTGACCTACGCGCTAGCGCTTCGCCGCGGCCTCGGCCCGGGCCCACAGCTGCAGGTAGGCCTCGGCTCCGTTGGCCATGTCGTCCACGATCTGGTTGCCGGCGACCTTGCGCAGGTCCTCGATCCAGTCCGGGTAGAGCCCGTAGTGGTCGACGCCGTCGGTGTTGATGTCGTAGACGCGCGTGCCGGAGTGCTGCTTGTCGATCGTGCTGCCCCCGTCGAACGACTTGAACGGGTAGGTGACCGGGTTGGCCGCGTTGTTCGCGCGCGGCACCGGCTGCGAGTGCAGGCCGTTGATGTCGGAGCCGAAGCCGGTGCCGAAGAAGAAGCGCGTGTCGCGGTTCGCGCGCGCCACCCGCCACTCGTCGGCGAAGTGGTTCGCGACGCTCGAGATCGGGCCCACGAGGCCGCCGAGCTTCTGCAGGCGCTTCTGGCTGCCGGGGTCGCCCCACGAGTGGCTCGAGATGACGCCCGGGTACTTCGAGGCCTCGAGGATCGAGAGCGTCTGCCGGCGCGCCTTCATGCTCATGTGGTCGGTCTCGACGATCATGCCGCGCTTCATCATCTCCCGGATCACGTGCTCGCCGAGCGCGCTGAGGCCCTTCGGGTTGCAGTGCGGGCCGGGCGGATAGACCGGCAGCTGGCCCTGGAAGAGCGGCTGGGTGAGCACCGGGCCGAAGAGCGTGTAGACGGTCTGCGCCTCGGCGTCGCCGATCGGCGTGGGGGTGTTGTCGTGGTCGGGGTCGTCGCAGTGGTCGGCCGTCCAGAACTGGCCGGTGACCCACTTGTTCCCGGTGTTCACGAGCACGCCCGTGCCGCCGCTGTCGAACTTGGTCCCGCCGAGCGCGTTGTCGAACTTGTGGACCGGGAACATCGAGCGAACGCCTGCCGCGTAGAGCTTGTCGAGCTCGGCGTTGATCGTCGCGTCGGTGCACTTGGGCGTGCCGTTGTACTGGCCGCAGTTGAGCACCTCGGAGACCTCGATCCCGAGCACCACGGCGAGCTTGCCCTCGTTGATGACCTTGCGCGCCTGGGCCGAGTTGCTGACGAGCCGGAAGAAGCCCTTGCCGGGTCCGCCGAACTGCGCGTCGATGTAGTCCTGCAGCGCGTGCATGTCCTCGGCCTGCTTGTACGCGCTCGCCATGTCGTTGCAGTTGTTCTGCTTGTACGGGTAGAGCTCGCAGAGCGCGCGATTCTCGACCAGGTCGTTGACCATGATCCGGAGGCCCGAGCGCCAGGCGCGCTCGATCCACTTCCAGTACGTCCCCTCGTGGGTCTGGGACTCGTCGCGCGGCCAGCCGGCGAAGCTCGGCCAACCTTCCGTGCTGTGGGTCCCGACCGGGCTGCCCGTGCTGATGAAGTTCTCGACCACGGCGGCGGCGCCGTTGGGCTGGTGGTCCACGCAGTCCACGAGCGCGACGGTCACGCCGTAGGGGCTCCAGGGCCGGCCGCAGTGGAAGCGCCCGCCGAGGAACTCGAAGGCGCCGAGGTGGATGTGGTCGTCGAGGAAGCCGCGCACCTTGGCCGTGGGGCTCGAGCCCTTGAGGGGCGTGCCGGTCACGTTGACCTCGACCTCGGGGAACTTGGCGCAGCCGGTGGCCGCGGTGAAGCCCCAGCGCGCGGCGCCCGGCCCGACCTGCGCGAGCTTGCCGAGCGCGTTCACGCCGAGCTCCTTGCCGGTCTGGACGCTGACGAGCGTGAGCTTGCCGGCCACGTCCTGGACGCGCCAGTCGGCCGCCGGGCCCGGCTGGGTGTTGCCGGTGATCGCGTTCAGCAGGCCGGTGGCGGGCATGCGCCCGTCGGGGCCGTACATCAGGTAGCGGCCGAGGGCCGTGGCCTGCATGCGGAAGGGCGTGGCGGCGGCGACCGTGGTGGCGCTCGTCCCGTAGCCGGTGGAGTCCTTGACCACGTAGCGGCCGGCCGAGACGTCCTTGAGCGCGTAGCAGCCGTTCGCGAACGAGTAGATGTCGACCGCGCTCGCGGTGGGTGCCGCAGCGGCGGTCGCGCAGATGCAGGCGACCATCGCGAGGGCACTTCGAAGGGCCAGACTCCTCCTCATCCCGCCGCGGTTATCCCCAGCGCCTCGAAAACGTAAACATCGACGTTTCTGAAGCGAGGTGTTCTTATACCCGGGTAGAACCACACCACGTGCGCGTCAGCCTCTTCGTCACCTGCTTCAACGACACGCTGTTCCCGCGCACCGGGCCAGGCCGTCGTGACGCTGCTCGAGCGGCTCGGCTGCGAGGTGGACTTCCCGCTCGAGCAGACCTGCTGCGGGCAGATGCACATGAACTCGGGCTACCCGCGCGAGGGGCTCGCGCTGGCCAGGCGCTTCGCGCGCGTGTTCGACGGCGCGGAGGTGGTGGTCACGCCGTCCGCGTCGTGCGCGGGCATGCTGCGCAAGCAGCTCGCGGACGAGGGGCCGCCCGTCTACGAGCTCTCCGAGCTGATCGTCGACCGCCTCGGGCGTCGACGACGTGGGGGCGTACTTCCCGCACCGCGTGACCTTCCACCCGACCTGCCACTCGCTGCGCGAGCTCCAGGTGGGCGACCGGCCCCGGCGCCTGCTCGAGGCGGTGCGCGGCATCGAGCTGGTGGACCTGCCGCAGCACGACGAGTGCTGCGGCTTCGGCGGCACGTTCGCGGTGAAGAACGCGGAGGTGTCGTCGGCGATGCTCGCCGACAAGGTGCGGGCGGTGCTCGACACGGGCGCCGAGGTGGTGTGCGCCGCCGACAACTCGTGCCTCATGCACATCGGCGGCGCGCTCTCGCGCCAGCGCACCGGCGTGCGCACCGTCCACCTGGCCGAGGTGCTCGCGTCGACGAGATGAGCTTTCCGAGAGCGGCGCACGTGACCCTGCAGGACTCGCAGCTGCGCCGCAACCTCGCGAAGGCCACCGGCACGATCCGCGAGAAGCGCGAGGGCGTGGTGGGCGAGCTTCCGGACTGGCAGGAGCTGCGCGCCGCGGGCGAGGGCGCCAAGGACGCCGCGCTCGCCGATCTGCCGGCGCTGCTCGAGAGCTGGAGGAGCGCGTGCGAGCGGCCGGCGGGCAGGTGCACTGGGCGCGCGACGCCGCCGAGGCCAACCGGATCGTCTGCGGGCTCGCGCGGGCCGCCGAGGTGGACGAGGTGGTGAAGGTCAAGTCGATCGCCACCGACGAGATCAAGCTCAACGAGGCGCTGGCGGAGGCCGGCGTGCGCGCGGTGGAGACCGACCTCGCGGAGCTGATCATCCAGCTCGGCGACGACGTGCAGTCGCACATCCTCGTGCCGGCGATCCACAAGAACCGCGCCGAGATCCGCGAGCTGTTCGCGCGCGAGCTCGACATGCCCGACCTCGGCGACGAGCCCGAGGCGCTCACCGAGGCGGCGCGCCTGCACCTGCGGCGCAAGTTCCTCGACGCGCGGATGGGGATCTCGCGGGGCGAACTTCGCCGTGGCCGAGACCGGCACCGTCTGCGTCTTCGAGTCCGAGGGCAACGGCCGCATGTGCACCACGCTGCCCGAGGTGCTCGTGACGGTGATGGGGGTGGAGAAGCTCGTGCCGTCCTGGCGCGACATGGAGGTCTTCCTCCAGCTGCTGCCGCGCTCGTCGACCGGCGAGCGGATGAACCCGTACACGTCGTTCTGGACCGGCGTGCGCGAGGGCGACGGCCCGCGCGAGTTCCACCTCGTGCTCCTCGACAACGGCCGGACCGACGTGCTCGCCGACGAGGTCGGCCGCCAGGCGCTCCGCTGCATCCGCTGCTCGGCCTGCCTGAACGTCTGCCCCGTCTACTCGCGCGTGGGCGGGCACGCCTACGAGTCGGTCTACCCCGGCCCGATCGGCGCGATCCTGACGCCGCAGCTCGAGCACATGGAGGGCGGCCGCTCGCTGCCGTACGCGTCGAGCCTCTGCGGCGCGTGCTACGAGGTCTGCCCGGTGAAGATCGACATCCCGCGGGTGCTCGTGCACCTGCGCGGCCGGGTCGTGGACAGCGAGCCGGCGTGGAAGCCCGAGAAGGCGGCGATGCGCGCGCTGTACGTGGCGTTCTGCTCGCGGCCTCGCTTCGAGCAGGCGCAGAGGCTTGCCCGCCGCGGGTCGAAGCCGTTCACGCGCAAGGGCCGGATCGCGCGCCTGCCGTGGCCGATGTCCGGCTGGACGTCCACGCGGGACCTTCCGGAGCCGCCCGAGGAGACCTTCCGGGAGTGGTGGGTGCGCGAGCGCGGCGATCAGGAGCGGCGACCCGTGGCCGCTCCGTATGAAGCCACGCCGCCCGTGCCGGAGCCGCCGGCGGGCGCGGACGGCGACGCGCGCACCGCGGTCCTGGCGCGCATCCGCTCGGCGCTCGGCGACGGGCCGCCTCGCAACGCCGTGCCGCGCGAGTACCGGCGCCGCTCGGAGCGGCGGCCCGACGAGGCGCTCGAGCTGTTCGCGGAGCGAGCGGGGGAGTACCGCGCGAGCGTGCACCGTGCCGAGGCGGGCCGGGTCGGCGCGCTGGTGGCGGAGCTCTGTGCCGAGCGCGGCGCGCGCCGGCTCGCGGCGCCGGAGGGCCTGCCCGCGGACTGGCGGCCGGACGGGGTCGAGCTCGTCTCCGGCGAGGGGCTCGATGCGCACGACCTCGACCGGCTGGACGGCGCGCTGACGGGCTGCGCGCTCGCGATCGCCGAGACCGGCGTGCTGGTGCTCGACGGCGGCGCGGGTCAGGGCCGCCGGGCGCTGACACTGGTGCCCGACTTCCACGTCTGCGTGGTCCGGGCCGGCCAGGTGGTGGACCTCGTGCCCGAGGCGGTCGAGCGGCTCGAGCCCGCCGTCCGCGACGGCCGCCCGCTCACGTTCATCGCCGGGCCGTCGGCCACCTCGGACATCGAGCTGAACCGGGTCGAGGGCGTGCACGGGCCGCGGACGCTGCGGATCGTCATCGCGCCATAGTCTTCGCGCGCATGACCACTCTGGCCGGAAAGACACTGTTCATCTCGGGCGGCAGCCGCGGCATCGGGCTCGCGATCGCGCTGCGGGCGGCGCGCGACGGCGCGAACGTCGCGCTCATCGCGAAGACCGCCGAGCCGCACCCGAAGCTCGAGGGCACGGTCTTCACCGCGGCCGAGGAGATCGAGGCCGCCGGCGGGAAGGCTCTGCCCGTGGTCGGGGACATCCGCGACGAGGAGGCGGTGAACGCGGCGGTGGCGCAGGCCGTGGAGCGCTTCGGCGGCATCGACGTCTGCGTGAACAACGCCTCGGCGATCAACCTCTCCGGCACCGAGCAGATGGAGATGAAGCGCTACGACCTGATGCAGGACATCAACGCGCGCGGGACCTACGTGGTCAGCAAGGCCTGCATCCCGCACCTGCGCGAGGCCGAGAACCCGCACATCCTCACCCTCTCGCCGCCGATCAGCATCGAGCCGCGCTGGCTCCAGGGCCACATCGGCTACACCATCGCCAAGTACGGGATGAGCCTCTGCGCGCTCGGGTTCGCCGAGGAGTTCCGCGAGGCGGGGATCGCGTCGAACGCGCTCTGGCCGCGCACGATCATCGCCACCGCCGCGGTGCAGAACCTGCTCGGCGGCGACGCCGCGATGCAGCGCGCGCGCCGTCCCGAGCTGTACGCGGACGCCGCCTACGCGATCGTCACGCGGCCGAGCCGCGAGTGCACCGGCAACACCTACCTCTGCGAGGACGTGCTCGCCGAGGAGGGCGTGACCGACTTCAGCGAGTACATGTACGTGGACGGCGCCGAGCCGCAGGTGGACCTGTTCGTGGACTCGGTGGACCCCGCCTAGCAGAGCCCGCCCGAGCCCGCTCAGCCGGCCTGGGCGAGGAGGCCGGGGCCGGTCTCGGCCTCGACGTCGGACGGGCCGAGCTCCGCGCCGCAGCGGGAGCAGTGCAGGCGCTCGTCCAGCTCGCCGCCGCAGCCGCGGTGCTGGATCAGGACCGGAGGCCCGTCGGGCGCGAGGTAGCGGTCGCCCCACGTCTTCAGCGACATCATCGCCGGCCACAGCTCCACGCCCTGGCGGGTGAGGCGGTACTCGTGGCGCTGCGGGCGCTCCTGGTAGGGGTGCGCCGGAGGATGCCGACCTCCACGAGCCTGCCGAGCCGGTCGGTGAGCACGTTGCGCGCGCAGCCGAGGTTGCGCTGGAAGTCGTCGAAGCGGCGCGTGCCCATGAACGCCTCGCGGATCACGAGCATCGTCCAGCGGTCGCCCACCAGCTCGAGCGCGCGGGCGATCGAGCACACCTGGCCGTCGTACGTTCGCGGGAGCACGAGCGTCATTGTACGCCCTCAGTTGTGTGACGCAACGCACACCGACGATCGGTGGGTTGTATGACACAACTGTTGTCGTGGAGCGCAAGTGGAAGGTGCTGGCGGTCACCGGCGTGGCCGTGTTCATGGGCTTCCTCGACGTGACGATCGTCAACGTCGCCTTCCCGGACCTCGAGCGCGACTTCTCCGAGGCCTCGCGGGCGGAGCTCTCCTGGGTCCTGAACGCCTACAACATCCTCTTCGCGGCGCTGCTCGTGCCGGCCGGCCGGATCGCCGACATCGTCGGCCGCCGGCGCATGTTCATGATCGGGATCTGGACGTTCCTCGGCGCGTCGGTCCTGTGCGGGCGTGGCCGGATCGGTCGAGATGCTCGTGGCGGCGCGCATGCTCCAGGCCGTGGGCGGCGCGATCCTCGTGCCCACCTCGCTCGGCCTCCTGCTGCGCCGAGTTCCCCGCGCACCAGCGCGCCACCGCCACCGCGATCTGGACCGCCACCGGCGCGGTGGCCGCCGCGCTCGGGCCGTCGCTCGGCGGCGTGCTCGTGGACTGGGGCGGCTGGCGCTGGGCGTTCTTCGTGAACGTGCCGATCGGCCTCGCCGCCATCGTCCCCGCGCGCCGCCTGCTGCGCGAGATCCGCGACGAGGCCGGCGCCCGGATGCCCGACGCGCTCGGCGCGCTGCTGCTCGGGCTGGGCGTGGGCCTGATCGCGCTCGGCATCGTGGAGGGGCCGGACTGGGGCTGGGGGAGCACGCGCGTGCTGGGCGCGCTCGGCGACCGGCCTGGCGCTGCTCGCCGCTGGTGGTCTGGCGCTCCGCGCACCACCCGGCCCCGGTGATCGAGCTCGAGCCTGTTCCGCGTTCGCTCGTTCGCGGTGGCGAACGCGGGGATGTTCACCTTCTCCGCGGCCTTCTACGCGCTGCTCCTCGCGAACATCCTCTTCACCACCGAGGTCTGGGGCTGGTCGGTGCTCCAGGCGGGCGTGGCGGTCACGCCCGCGCCGCTGATGGCCGCGCTGACCGCCCCGGTGGCCGGCCTCATCTCCGACCGCTACGGCCAGCGCGTGGTGGCCGTGCCCGGCGCGCTGCTGTTCGCGGCGGGGTGCCTGTTCCTCGCCGGCTCGATGGACGCCACGCCCGACTACACGAGCGAGCTCCTGCCCGGCCAGCTCCTCACCGGCAGCGGCGTGGGCCTCAGCTTCGCCGCCTGGGGGAGCGCGGCCGTGGCCGGGCTGCCGCCCACCCGCTTCGCCACCGGCAGCGCCGTGCTCGCCTGCCTGCGCCAGGTGGGCGCCGTGCTCGGCATCGCCGTGCTGGTGGCGGTGCTCGACGGCGCCTCCCCGGCGGACCCCGCCGCGGCGTTCCACGAGGCCTGGCGGCTGATGGCCGCCACGGCTCTCGTCACGGCCGCGATCGGCCTCGCGCTCGGGCGCGTGCGCGCGCTCGCGACGGCTCCGCAGCCCGCGGTGGGCCCCGCGTGAGCGGCTCGCTGCACCGTCAGCTGGGAGGACCCGCTCGAGACGCTGGCGGCCGCGGCGGGCCTCAGCGGCCTCGACTACCTCCGCGCGATCGGCGAGGGCCGGCTGCCGAAGGCGCCGATCGCCGAGCTGATGGGCTTCGACGGCCTCGAGGCCGAGGAGGGCCGCGTGGTGTTCACCGCGCTTCCCGGGGAGCAGCACTACAACCCGATCGGCGTGGTCCACGGCGGCCTCGCGCTGACCCTGCTCGACTCGGCGATGGGCTGCGCGGTCCACTCGACGCTGCCCGTGGGCGGCGCCTACACGACGCTCGAGGTGAAGGTGAACTTCGCGCGCGCGATCACGCGCGACACCGGCCGCATCGTCTGCGAGGGCACGGTCGTGCATCGCGGCCGCACGATCGCGACGGCCGAGGGCAGGGTCGTGGCCGAGGCCACGGGCAAGCTGCTCGCCCACGGCACCACGACCTGCATGGTCATGTCGCGGAACGGCGGCTAGGCCGCGGCCTCGAGCGCCGCGCGCAGCCTGTCCGGCAGGCGCATCGCCTTCTCGGTGCCGTAGTCGAAGCCCACCAGCCAGCCGAAGCCCTCGGCGCAGAGCCGTTCGCCCACGTTCATCCGGAAGTCGATCCGGAAGGCCGGAGCGGCGCACCTCGCCGATCGAGCAACGCACCTCCACCTCCTCGTCGAAGTGGACGGGCGAGCGGTAGTTGATGTGGCACTCGGCGAAGATGAAGCCGAAGTCGCCGCGCTCGGGGTTCGCCGGGCTGTGGCCGGGCGAGAGCTGCGAGAGGAACGCGATCCGGGCGCTCTCGAAGTAGCGCAGGTAGACCACGTTGTTGAGGTGGCGCATCGCGTCGAGGTCGCCGAAGCGGACGCGCTCGCGGTGGACGAAGGGCTCGGTCACGGTCGTGCATCATCCACGACGCGCGTGCTTTCCGACCGGACCACCGCCGCGCTGTTCAGGCGCGACGTGGCGGAGCTGACCCAATCGACCCCGAACGAAGGTGTCTCGTGAACGCCGACCATTCCCACAAGCCATCGCCGGTGGCGATCCTCGTCGTGCCGCTCGTCGTGGCGCTGATACTCACGCTGTTCGCGTGGCCGTCGGCGCGGCTCGAGCCGCGCGACCTGCCGATCGGCGTCGCGGGCCCGGCCGCGGCCGTCGCCCCGCTCGAGCGCCAACTGGCCTCCCGGGAGGGCGCGTTCGAGATCAAGCGCTACACCGGGCCGGGCGAGGCCCGCGCGGCGATCGAGGACCGCGAGGTCTACGGCGCCTTCGTCGCCGGCCCGGCGGGCCTGAGTGTCCTGACCTCGTCCGCCGCCAGCCCGGCGGTGGCCCAGTTGCTCGGCAACGCCGCATCGCAGGCCGGCGAGGGGGTCCGGGTCCTCGACGTGGCACCCGCGGGAGAGCACGGGACCGCGCTCGCCTCGGCGGTGCTGCCGCTCGTGATCGCGGGCATCCTGACCGGCATCGTCGCCGCGCTGCTGGCGAGCGGCGGCTGGGCCAGGGCGGGCGTCGTGACGGCGATCGCCGCCCTGACCGGCCTGGCCGCCACGGCGATCGTCCAGAGCTGGCTCGGGGTGATCGAGGGCGACTGGTTCGCCAACGCCGCCGCCCTGGGGCTCACCGTGCTGGCGATAGGCGCGTTCGTGGCCGGTCTCTATGCGCTGTTCGGCGTGAAGGGCGCGGTCGCCGCGGCGGCTCTGATGGTGTTCATCGGCAACCCGTTCTCGGGCGTGGCCTCGGCGCCGGAGATGCTGCCGCAGCCGGTCGGGCTCATCGGCCAGCTGATGCCGCCGGGCGCCGGCGGGAACCTGGTCCGCAGCACCGGGTACTTCGACGGCGCGGCCGCCGGAGAGCACGTGCTGGTGCTCGTGGCCTGGGCGCTCGTGGGGCTGATGGCGCTGCTCGTGGCCGGGCAGCGCCAGCGCCGTCCGGTAGGCGCCCGCGGCGCCGCGGCCGCCTAGCGTCAGGGAGCACCGCGCGCCATACTGATCGCGCGGTGCTCTCAGAGAACGTCGAGCTTGTCCGGCGCCTGCTGGGCGCGTTCAACCGCGGTGACTTCGGAGCGCTCAACGAGCTGGACGCGCGGGCGGAGCTCCAGGACGAGCCACGCATCCCGGGCGCCGGCTGGAACTACGGGTACCGGGGTGCCGTGGACTGGGCGCAGAAGCTCCGCCAGTCGTTCGGCGAGCTGTCGTTCGCCATCGACGAGCCGAGCGAGGCGGGCGGCTGTGTGGTCACGCATTGGCGCGCCGAGGGCCAGGGCAAGCGCAGTGGCGCGAAGGTTGCGATGGCCGGCTACTGCCTCTTCAGCATCGCCGGCGGCAAGGTCTGCCGCGTCGAGTTCTTCGAGAGCGAGAGCGGCGCCCTCGACGCGGCCCGCGAGCGCTGCGGCTGACGTTGTGTGCGTTCGGTCACACTGCGCCGCCGCCGGAGTGCCGTACCTTCCGTGATGAGGAGAGACGGGCTTTGCTGAACGCACTCCCACCCGGTCCAGGCCAACCGCGAGCGCTGCAGACGGTCGCATGGTGGACGCGCCCGGTCTCCTTCCTCGAGTCGAACCGCCGCCGCTACGGCAAGCGCTTCACGATGCGGCTGCTGCAGACGCCGCCGTTCGTGATGCTGTCGGACCCGGACGAGGTCCGCGAGGTCTTCACGGCGCCGCCCGACGTGCTCCATCCCGGCGAGGGCGCCCGCATCCTCGAGCCGGTTGTGGGCCGCAACTCGGTGATCCTCCTCGACGAGAGCTCGCACCTGGAGCAGCGCAAGCTCATGCTGCCCGCGTTCCACGGCGAGAAGATGCAGCGCCTCTCGGGCCTGATGTCCGAGGTGGCCGAGCGCGAGGCCGCCGACTGGCCGCGCGACCGGCCGGTGGAGCTTCACCCGCTGCTTCAGTCGCTCACGCTCGAGGTGATCCTGCGCGCCGTGTTCGGGCTCGACCCCGGTGAGCGCATGGACGCGATCCGCGAGCGCCTGACGAAGATCCTCACGCTCGGCGCGCGCCCGCTGGGGATGCTCCCGTTCATGCAGAAGGAGCTCGGCGGGCGCGGCCCCTGGGCCTACTTCCTGCGGCTCCGGCAGGAGACGGACGAGCTGCTCTTCGAGCTGATCGACGAGCGCCGCGGCGAGGACTCCGAGCGCGACGACGTGCTCGCGATGCTCCTGGCGGCCCGCCACGAGGACGACTCGCCGATGTCGGACCAGGAGCTGCGCGACGAGCTGATGACGCTGCTCGTGGCCGGTCACGAGACGACGGCCTCGGAGCTCGCCTGGGCATTCGAGCGGCTGGTGCGCGCGCCCGACGTGATGGCGCGCCTCGTGGACGAGCTCGACTCGGGCGACGACGACGCGTACCTGACGGCCACGATCCAGGAGGCCCTGCGGCGCCGGCCGGTGCTGCCGAACGCCGCGCCGCGGCTCGTGAAGCAGCCGGTCACGATCGGCGGCTGGGACTACCCGGAGGGCGTCTGCCTCGTGCCGAACGCCTACCTGGTGCACCACGACCCGTCGATCTACCCCGACCCGTACGCCTTCCGGCCCGAGCGCTTCCTGGACGAGCAGCCCGGCACCTACACGTGGATCCCGTTCGGCGGCGGGCGCCGGCGCTGCCTCGGCGCGAGCTTCGCGCTCGTCGAGATGAAGATCGTGCTGCGCGCGGTGCTCGCCGGGAACGAGCTGCATTCGGTGAGCCCCGCGCACGAGCTCAGCCGGCGCAGGGCGATCACGCTCAGCCCGCGCGGGGGCGCCACCACCGTGCTCCGCGCACGTACGCGCGTGCCGGAGAGGGTTCCCGCCGCGGCCTGATTGCGGGTACGGTGCCCGCGTGGCCGGCGCCGAGTACGAGACGCTCCTCTACAGCGCGTCGGACGGCGTGGCCACGGTCACGCTGAACCGGCCGGAGCGGCTCAACACCATCGTCCCGCCCATGCCCGACGAGCTGGAGGCAGCCGTCGGCCACGCGGTGCGCGACGACGAGGTCAAGGTCATCGTGATCAGGGGCGCGGGGCGCTCCTTCTGCGCCGGCTACGACTTCGGCGGCGGCTTCCACCACTGGGACGAGTGGCTGGCCAGCGACGGCCGCTGGGACCCGGGCCGCGACTTCGCCTTCGCGACCGCGCCCGAGGTCGCCCCGACGCAGAAGTTCATGAGCGTCTGGCGCGCGCCCAAGCCCGTGATCGCCCAGGTGCACGGCTGGTGCGTGGGCGGCGGCAGCGACTTCGCGCTCTGCGCGGACCTGGTGGTGGCGAGCGAGGACGCGGTGATCGGCACGCCGTACAGCCGCATGTGGGGCGCCTACCTGTCCGGCATGTGGATCTACAGGCTCGGCCTCACGAAGGCGAAGGAGCACGCGCTCACGGGCAGGCCGCTGACGGGCACGGAGGCCGCCGACATCGGCCTGATCAACCGGGCGGTGCCGTTCGCGGAGCTCGAGTCCACGGTGGCCGAGCTTGCCGCCGGGCTCTGCTCGATCCCCGCCTCGCAGCTCGCCGCGCAGAAGCTGGTGGTGAACCAGGCCTACGAGAACATGGGCCTCGGAGCCACGCAGACGCTCGGCCCGATCCTGGACGGCCTGATGCGCAACACGCCCGACGCGGAGCGCTTCATCCGGCTGGTCGAGGAGGAGGGCATGCGGCCCGCCCTGGAGCAGCGCGACGGCCCGTTCGGCGATTACAGCCAGGCTCCGCCGGAGCGCCGGCCGGACCCGCGCAACGTGATCGAGCCCTAGCCGCCTGCAAGAGCTCGTACGTCCGGCCACGGACGTTTAGGGATCCGCCAGGCACGGGACGGTTCGGGGGTGGCAGGGAACGACCTAGGGTCGCGGGCCAAGCAGGTGCGCGCTCGCGCAGTGCGGCAGGCCGCCAGGGCGCGCGCCCAGGTGGCGCTGCTCTCCGCGCTGATCGCGGCGGTGGTGCTCGCCTACTCGAACCGCGATTCCGTCTTCGGCGCCGACCTCCCGGTCCGCGCGGCGACGGTCGTCGCCCTCATGATCCTCGGCTGGGCGTTCGCGGTCAGCCTCGGGCGGGCGCTCTGGCCCTACCTGGAGCGCCACCTCGACCCCGGGACGGCGGGGACCGTGGGCTTCCTGATCCGGCTGTTCACGATGCTCGTGACGCTGCTCGCCGCGCTGCGGCTGGCCGGCATCCAGCCCGCCACGCTGGCCGTCGGCGGTGCCTTCACCGCCGTGATCCTGGGCCTCGCCGCTCAGCAGACGATCGGCAACCTGATCGCGGGAACGGTGCTGCTGAGCGCGCGCCCGTACCGGGTCGGCGACCGGATCCGGCTGCACGCGGGCAGCGTGGCCGGTCAGCTCGAGGGGACGGTGTCGTCCCTCGGCCTGCTCTACACGACGCTTGCCAGGGGCGCCGACAGGATCCTCGTGCCGAACTCGGTGGTGCTCGCGGCGGCGATCGTGCCGCTGCGCGAGCCCAGCTCAGTCGAGCTGCGAGCGCGGCTCGACGCCGACGTCCGCCCGAGCGACGTTCACAGGCGGCTCGACGAGAACGTGACCGTGAACACGCGCTCCGCGCCGCACGTCGATCTCGAGGAGTTCGACGGCGACGACGTGGTGGTCCGGATCACCGCCACCCCGGTCGACCCCGCGGATGGTCCCGCGCTGGCCGACGAGGTGGTGGCAGTCCTGGACGGAGTGGCTTCTCGGACGGGCTTAAATCGTCCGGACGTTGACGGCCTTGGGGCCCTTGTCGCCCGGCTGGGCCTCGTACTCCACGCGTGCGCCGTCAGAGAGAGAGCGGAAGCCCTCACCGGCGATCTCCGTGTGGTGGACGAAAAGGTCCTTGCCCGGCTCGTCAGGGGTGACGAAGCCGAAGCCCTTGTCGTCGCTGAACCACTTCACTGTTCCTGTTGCCATGGGTACCTCCCACGTCGGTGTGCCCGCGTACGCTGAGGTGCCCTTCGAGCAACGACTGCGACCGCTCGCACTGCATTTCCCGGCCCACTGCGGGCCGGACCAGACGGGGACGCTAGCATCGTTCGAGTGGAATCGAGCGCGCCCGGCCCCGCGCATGAGCTGAAGCCGGTCGACCCCGACAACGAGGAGGCCACCGAGGCCTGGAACGGGGTCCTGTTCGATCGCTTCGTGGCCTTCCGCGACATCGTGACCAGCGGGTCTCGGTGCGCACGGCGAGCGCGCGCTCGCGACCCATCCGCCGCGCCCCGGCGAGCGCGTGCTCGACCTCGGCTGCGGCTTCGGCGACACGGCCCAGCGGCTGGCCGATCTGGTCGGTCCCGAGGGCAGCGTCGTGGGCATCGACGTGAGCGAGCGCTTCATCGAAGCCGCCCGGGCGGAGACGGCGCAGTCGGGGCGCTCGAACCTGAGCTTCCTCGTGGGCGACATCCAGGTGACCGACCTGGGCGGCCCGTTCGACTACGCGTTCTCGCGCATGGGGGTCATGTTCTTCGCCAACCCGGTGGCGGCCATGCGGAACGTCCGGCAGGCGATGGCGCCGGGCGGCCGGCTCTGCTCGGTGGTCTGGCGGCGCAAGCTCGACAACGACTGGCTGCTACCGCGCCGAGGTGGTGGTGTCCGGCTTCCTCGATCGCAACGAGGAGTCGAGCGAGCCCACCTGCGGCCCCGGCCCGTTCTCGATGGCCGACGCCGACACCACCAGCGGGATCCTCCAGGCCGCCGGCTTCGAGGACGTGTCGTTCACGCGCGTCGACCTCGACATCAAGATCGGCGCCGACCTGGACGGCGCGCTCGAGTTCGTGATGGCGCTGGGCCCGGCCGGCGAGCTGATCCGCCTGGCCGAGGAGGAGGGCGAGCGGCGCCGGCCGGAGATCGAGGCCGCGCTGCGCGACTCGCTCGCCGAGTACTCGCGCGCGGACGGCGTGTACGCGCCGGCCTCGACGTGGGTGATCGGCGCCCGCGCGCCGGGCGCCTAGCGCCCGTACCGCGCGATCAGCTTCCGGTAGGTCCCGAAGGCCGGCTTCGGCGAGTAGTCGTCCCGGAGCAGGCCGAAGAACGACTGGAAGTTGGGGCCCTCGCTGTTGTTGTCGCGTAGGCCGAACCAGCGGAAGTCGCTGATCCCGTAGGTGCCGCGGTAGGCGACCGCGGTGTGGACGAACTCGCGCGCGGCGTGCAGCTGGGCGGCCTCGCTGCGGCCGGGGCCGGTGGGGTAGCCGGTCTCCTCGATCCGGAGCGGCGTGGAGCGCCCGAAGCCCGCCAGCGGCATGTAGCACTCGCGCACCTGCGCGAGCCCCTCGAGGAAGGAGTCGCCGATGTCCGCCATCGGCACCTGGAACAGGAGCCCGGGCGTGAAGGTCCCCGGGTAGATGTCGAGGCCGATCCAGTCGGTGGCCCTCCGCAGGCGCTTCCCGCCGCGCCGTCCCACGGCGCGCCAGAAGGCGGCGTCGTCGGCGGCCACGGCGCCCGTGGAGCGGAAGGCGTAGTTGAAGCCGATCTGCTGGTGGTCGTAGCCCAGCCTGCGCGACGTGCGCTTGGCCTCGATCACGCCGCGCACGAGCGCCTCCACGGCGCGCTTGTAGAAGCCGTCCGAGGTGTTCTTCGAGTACGAGATGTTCACCTCGTTCGTGATCTGCAGCCCGGTCACGGCCCGGTTCGGGCCGAATGCGCGCACCACCGAGCGCACGTAGCGCAGCCACTTGGCGATGTTCCCGTCGTCGCGGTCGAGCGGGTGGTAGCGCACCTGCAGCTCCACCTCGAGCCCGAGCCGCGCGTAGCGCGCCGCCATTCGCCTGAAGCTCTCGATGCCGGCCCTGCCGTCGGCCTGGAAGAGCCGGTTGAGGCGGACCGCGAGGAAGCGCTTGCCCTTCAGGCGGACGAGCGCGGCGTCGCGCTTGCGCAGGTTCTCGGGGACCGTGGGCGTGGTCTGGGCCGAGCCGGCCTCGCCGGCCAGCCGCGGGCCGATCCCGAAGCGGATGCGGGGGCCGCCGCGCGGGCGATCGTCGGCGTAGCTCTGGGCGCAGGTGGGATCGGGCCGCTTCGCGGGCGGCGTATCGGCGGGCGCGATCGCCCCGCCGGCGTCCCACGGGATCGCCTGCGCGCCCGCGGCCGCGAGCAGCATGACCGCGGCCGTGCCGGCGAGGATGGCCAGCCTCTGAGCGCCTCTCCCCATTGGCCTGGCACGCTAGCGACCGTGCTGCTCCACGAGCGCTACCCGTCGCTGCAAGAGCGCCTGCCCCACCTGCCGCTCGGCGACCGCCCGACGCCGGTCCGCCTGCTCGAGGGGCTGTCGGCCGACGGGCGCGCCCCGGTGTGGATGAAGGACGACGGCGCCTTCGGCAACGGCCCCTGGGGCGGCAACAAGGTGCGCAAGCTCGAGTGGCTGCTGCCGGAGGCGCAGCGGCGCGGGCGCACGATCCTCACCTTCGGCGGGCTCGGCACGAACTGGGGGCTCGCGACGGCGCTCTACGGCAGGGAGCACGGCGTGCGCACGGCGCTGGCGCTCGTGGACCAGCCCCTCGACGAGCACGTGGCCGCTCAGCTCGAGCGCCTGCGCGCCTCGGGCGCCGCGCTCCACTTCACGCGCACCAAGCGCCGGACGTCCTCGCGCTGCCGTGGCTGCTCGCGCGGCACAGGCCCTACGTGCTGCCCGCCGGCGGCTCGAGCCCGCTCGGCGTGCTCGGCTACGTCGAGGCGAGCTTCGAGATCGCGCGCCAGGTGGAGGCCGGCGAGCTGCCGGAGCCCTCGCATGCGGTGGTCGCGATCGGCTCGTCCGGGAGCGCGGCCGGCCTCGCGCTCGGCCTGCGGATCGCCGGCCTGCGCACCCGCGTGGTGGGTGTGCCCGTCACGCGCGACCTGCGCTCCGACCCGGAGTCGATCGCCCGCCTGGCCGGGCGCGCGGCGAAGCTCGCTCGGAGCGGAGGCTCCCGCCCCCGGCGACCTGACGGTGCTCGAGGGCTGGATCGGTGCCGGGCTACGGCCACCCGACTCCCGAAGGGGACGCCGCGACCCTCGCCGCGCGCGAGCGCGACGGGCTCGAGCTCGACCCGGTCTACACCGCGAAGGCCGTGGCGGCGCTCCGCGCCGAGAACGAGGCGGGCCGCTTCGGCGACGGCCCGGTGCTGTACGTGCACACCGACGGCCCGCGATACTGACCGGTGAGGCCGATCGAGCACGCCCCGCCGCTGCCGATCACCGGCACCACCGAGATCGGGCTGCCGGTCGAGCGGATGTGGGAGGTGTTCGCGGACGTGGAGCGCTGGCCCGAGTGGAACCCGTGCTTCTGGCGCGCGCGGGTGGACGGCGGCGAGCTGCGCGAGGGCGCGACGCTCCGCTTCGCCTTCAACCCGATCCGGCGGGCGCTCCTCTACAAGCTGCCCGCGAGCGCCGAGCTCGTGGAGGTCGTGCCGGACGACCGCGTGACCTGGGAGGTGGACGCCCCCGGCTTCCACGCGCTGCACAGCTACCGCTTCGCGGCGCTCGGGCCGGAGCGCAGCAGCTTCGGCTCCTGGGAGGTGGCGGAGGGCCCGACCTACCGGGCGCTGCGGGCGTTCTGGCTCGCCCACTTCCGCTACGTGTGCCGCGAGTCGCTCGCGGGCGCCCGGACGCTCGGCTAGGGCCGCGCCGGGAAGCGCTCGGCCCAGTCCTCGTGCTCCACGCGCGCGGCGTTGATCACCTGTGCGATCAGCCTGTACCAGCCGGCGAGCACGAGCAGCTCCACGAGCTGGGACGGCGTCCACTCCGCGGCGAGCCGCGCCCACAGCTCGTCCGAGACGGTGGCGGTCGCGTTGAGCTCGTCGACGAGGCTCACCAGCAGCGCGTCGCGCTCGGACCAGGCCGGGTCGTCCGCCTCGCCGTGGACGGTCGCCGCGAGCTGCTCGTCGCTGAGCCCGAGCGGGCGGCCGAAGGCGACGGCGTGCACGCCCCACTCGTACTCCGCCCCGAGCCGCGCCGACATCCGGTGGATCACGATCTCGCGCTCGCGCGGGTCGATCGTGGGGTGGGCGAGGAGGCCCGAGCCGAGCGGCCGCATCCGCGAGGCGATCTCCTCGTGGACGGCGAGGGTGCGGAACAGCTTGAGCGGGTCGATCTCGTCGCTGCCCGTGAGCTTCACGAGCAGCTCCTCGAGCTCGGGCTCGTAGGGCGGGGAGAGCGGCTCTATGCGAGGGGAGGTGCTTCGATTTCCGAAGCGTAGCAGCAGCTACTGCGAGGCGGAGCCGGCGTTCAGCTGGCGCACGGCCTCGAACAGCCCGCCGCTCAGGAACTGGTCCACGGCCACGAGGTTGGGCAGCTTCCCGCGCGCCGCCTCGCACGCGCGGGCGCGGCCCACGAGCACGTCGGTGGCGTTCACGCTCGCCGACCCGGCCGGCGTGGGCGCGAACGGCGGCGACCAGTGGTTCATCAGGAAGAGCGAGCCCGTC
Source organism: uncultured Thermoleophilaceae bacterium (assembly GCA_963768465.1). GTDB lineage: Bacteria > Actinomycetota > Thermoleophilia > Solirubrobacterales > Thermoleophilaceae > JACVRW01. The sequence continues at coordinate 59,283 of CAVYIA010000010.1, forward strand.
GTGCCGCCGCGGTTGGGCGAGCAGCTCGCGGTCCAGTTGCTCGGGTCCGTGATCAGGTTCGGCGTGGCCCAGTCGTAGCGCGTCTCCTGGAGCACGCCGTTGTAGGCCTCGTGGTACCAGGGCACCACGCCCGAGTCGCGCTCGGCGAGCAGCACGACCTGCTTGCGGTTGCGGATCATCGTCCGCAGCGTCGGCCAGGGGCCCGTGCTGCCGCGGTACACGTGCTTGCAGCAGCCCGGCGTGCCGTGAACTCCTGCGCGTAGTCCGTCGGGCTGACGTAGTCCTCGTTCACGATCACGATCACGTTGCGCGGGTGGAAGTGGAGGAAGATCCGGATCGCCTGGAGCACCTCCACCAGCGGCGTGGCGCCGAGCTGGCAGGCCTCGTGGCAGAGGTAGAGCTTGCTCTCGGGCAGCTCCGGCGTCGGTGACGACCGAGCCGCTCGGCCGACGTGCCCGTAGTGGGTGTCCCAGAGGAAGCCGCGGACGCCGTAGGCGAGCTGCTGCGGGATGCCCACCGGCTGGTTCGGGAAGGTCCATCCGAGCGACGCGGCGGACATGGCGTTGTGCGCGGTCGGGAGCACCACCTGGTCGAGCGTGCCGGTCGCAGAGCGCGCGGACGCCGTTGCAGCCCTCCGCGGGCACGACCACGCACCGCCGAGGCGCTCGGGAGCGAGCCAGGCGCAGAGGGCAAGCGTGACGGCGAGTACGACTCTCCTCATGCGCGCGCCAGCCTATTTCACAATTGGCAGCCCTTGCTCCGGTTGCAGTCGCCGCAGAGGAGCTGGAGGTTGTCCACGCCGTCCCCGCCGCCGAGCGCGTGCGGGATCACATGGTCGTACTGGAGCTCGAAGCCCGAGCCGCACTCGGTGCAGCGGCCGCCGTCGCGGGTGTAGACCGCCAGCCGCGTCTCCCGGGCGATGTGGGCGCGGCGCGGCTCCGCTTCGGCCGCGCAGCGCCGTGTGGGCGCGCTCGAGCCGCCTCCTCCGCCGCCGCTCGCGCTCGCGGACGAGCGCGAGGACGTCCGCGGCATCGAGTGCCTCGTCGGCCCAGTAGAAGCGCTCCTCGAACCACCAGCACGTGCGCCGCGGCTCCTCCGCCATCGCCACCGGCTCCGCGCCCGCCAGCAGCCGCTGGCGCCGGGCGCCCCAGGCCGGCGCAAGCTGGCGGCCGCCCCGCACGAGCCGGTAGCGCCGCCCGAGCGGTGTCAGCCGGCACTCGAGCTCGGCACCCTCGATCTCCTTGAGCACGCGGCGAGGCTACGAGCTCGCCGCGACGCCGAGACAGCGCGCTTGCATCTCTAGTGTGGGCCTGGATGGAGCACCGCAGCCTCGGCACCACCGGAGTCATGGTCTCCCCGCTCTGCCTCGGCACGATGATGTTCGGCGCCTGGGGCAACACGGACCACGACGACTCCATCCGGATCATCCACCGCGCGCTCGACGCCGGGATCAACTTCGTGGACACGGCCGACGTGTACTCGCGCGGCGAGTCCGAGGAGATCGTGGGCAAGGCCCTGAAGGGGCGGCGCGACGACGTGGTGCTCGCGACCAAGGTCCACGGGAAGATGGGCGACGACCCGAACGAGTTCGGCAACTCGCGCCGCTGGATCGTCCGCGAGGTCGACAACAGCCTGCGCCGCCTGGGCACGGACTGGATCGACCTCTACCAGATCCACCGCCCCGAGCCGGACACCGACATCGACGAGACGCTCGGCGCGCTGTCCGACCTCGTCCACGCGGGGAAGATCCGCTACGCGGGCTGCTCGACCTTCCCCGCGAGCCGGATCGTGGAGGCGCACTGGACGTCCGAGCGCCGCGGCCGCGAGCGCTTCGTGACGGAGCAGCCGCCCTACTCCATGCTCATACGGGCGGTCGAGGCGGACGTGCTGCCCACGTGTGCGCGCTACGGGATGGGCGTGATCCCCTGGAGCCCGCTCGCCGGCGGCTGGCTGTCGGGCCGCTACCGCCTCGACGCGGACATCGAGACCTCGCGCCGGGCGCAGATGATCCCGGACCGCTACGACATGTCGATTCCCGGGAACCAGCGCAAGCTCGAGGCCGCGGACGCGCTCGCGCAGCTTGCCGACGAGGCCGGCATCACGCTCATCGAGATGGCGATCGCGTTCGTGATCCGCCACCCGGCCGTGACCGCGGCGATCATCGGCCCGCGCACCATGGAGCACCTCGAGTCGCAGCTCGGCGCCGCCGACGTGACGCTCTCGGACGACGTGCTCGACCGGATCGACGAGATCGTGCCCCCGGGCTCGAACGTGAATCCCGCCGACACCGGCTGGGACAGCCCGGACCTGGCTCCCGCTAGGCGTCGTCGGCCAGCGTAGCCCGCCAGACGAACCAGATGAAAAGCGCCTGGAGCGGCAGGCGGGCGTAGAGCGCCCAGGGCGGGATCTTCTTGTAGCGCTCGGGGTGGAGCGCCATGTGCAGGTTGGCCGGGAAGACGGCGACGAGCGTGGCGATCCCGAGCACGCCGCCGGCGCGCCGCGTGCGCGGGTGCATCGTCGCGAGCGCCGACGCCGTCTCGGCCACTCCGGAGACGTAGACGAGCTCGCGGTGCGCCGGCAGGTAGTCGGGCATGATCGCCTCGTAGGCGCGCGGCATCTTGAAGTGGTTGAGGCCCGCGAGGGCGAGCACCGGCCCGGCGAAGATCTTGGCGGCGGTGGGCATCGGGTGCTGCAGCCTAGAGCGTGGCGCGGCGGCGCTTCGACACCCGGTCGGTATCGGGCGCCTCAGGTTTCGCCACTCGTCGAAAGACGCCCGGCTCGCGTGGCTGCATGCTGCAGGAGTGCACTCTCCTCCCGTCATCGGTGCCCGCGGCGAAGGCGTAGCTCTCCTCACGGAGCGACCGGATCGCCTCCGCCGGAAGCGGTCACCGGTGCGCGCACGGAACGAATCGGGGCCGGCCGGGTGACTGCACACCCGGCCGGCCCCGGTCGTTCACTTCTCTGATCGCTACGGCTTGACGCGATACACGGCGCCGGTGAGGTCGCCGGTGTAGAGCCAGCCGTTGTGCACGCCGATCGCGAGGACCGGTGCCACGTAGCCCGTCAGGAACGGGGTGGCCTTGCCGCCGCCCAGCGGCACGCTCACGACCTCCGGGCCGGTGCCCAGCCCGCCGAACAGCGCGACGTAGAGGCGCTTGCCGATCGCTCCGAGCCCCATCGGTGAGGCGTGGTTCGGGAACGTCGTGAACGGCTTGGCGTAGCCCTTGCACGGCTTCGGCTTCGCGCGGGTGCACTTCGGATAGCCGTAGTCCTGCCCCTTGCGCGGGCTCACGATCCAGTCGGGCGGGGGCGGATCGGTGTTGTCCTGGGCGAGGACGCTGAGGAACGGCTTGCCCTTGACGAACGTCGTCATCCACGGCTGCCGCAGCCCGCGGGTCACGACCCGCAGGTCCTTGCCGTTCGGCTTGATCGAGACCCACGAGTGGTTGATCGCCGGGCTCTTGGCGCGCTTGAACTCGTCCTTCTCGCCGAAGCCGATGCCCGCGTAGATCCGGCCGTCGGGGCCGAAGGCGATCCCGTTCCACCACGCCGACTTCTTGTTCAGCGTGTGGAGCGTCTTGTGCTTCTTGAACTTGGTGCCGTTCCAGCCGCTCCACACCTGCAGCTTGGGACCGGTCGTGATGTAGAGCTTGCCCTTGTGCCAGGCGATGCCGAACACGGCGGCCGGCGAGCCGGGGACGCGGGTGGCCGCGCCGCCCTTGATCAGGAAGACGCCGCCGGGCGGGCCGCCGGGCTCCTCTGATCCGCCGGCGGCCGCGAACAGCGTGCTGCCGGCCCAGGCGAACTGGGTGGGGGTGGGGATGCCCTGCGCCAGCGTCTGCACGGCCGCGCCGTTGGCGGCCGTGGGCGGGGGCGGCCCCTGGGCGCCGGCCGTGCCGGCCAGCACGAGCGAGCCAACGAGGGCGCCCAGGAGGATGGATGGGAAACGCATACGGAATGCTCCTGCACTGTCGGGTGCCTTGCGAGCGGGATTCTTAGCGAGTCCGGAATGCGCCGACCGTTAAGAAGCTCACGCACGGACCTTCTCTACTATTTCAATGGAGAAAGCCTGCCCACCGAAAGGAAGCCATGAGCTGCATCGACGAGCTGCTTGCCAACAACGAGGCCTACGCCGGCTCGTTCGCGAAGCCGGACCTTCCCTGCCCGCCGGGCCGCAAGGTGGCGGTGCTCGCCTGCATGGACGCCCGGCTCGATCCCGCCCGGGTGCTCGGGCTGGAGGAGGGCGACGCGCACGTGATCCGCAACGCCGGCGGGGTCGTGACCGATGACGCGATCCGGTCGCTGGCGATCTCGCAGAACCTGCTCGGGACCGAGGAGATCGTGCTGATCCACCACACCGACTGCGGGATGCTGACCTTCACCGACGAGCAGCTGGCCGCGAAGCTCGAGGAGGAGACCGGCAGCCGCCCCGAGTGGCACGCGCACGCCTTCTCGGACCTCGAGCAGAACGTGCGCGAGTCGATCACCCGGATCCAGGAGGACCCGTTCGTGCCGAAGACGGGCAGCGTGCGCGGCTTCGTCTACGAGGTGGAGTCGGGCAGGCTGCGCGAGGTCGCCTGAGGCTCGCGCACGGCCAGCGCGAGCTCGAAGCGGGCCGCCGGGTCGTCCAGGTCGTCCCCGAACGCCTCGCGCAGCTGGGCGAGGCGGTAGCGAACCGTCTGCGGGTGGACGTGGAGCGCCCGCGCCACGTCGGGCACGCGGCCCTGATGGTCCAGCCACGCCCGCAGCGTCTCCAGCAGGCGCGCCCGGGCTCCCGCCGTGCGCCCGCCGAGCGGCGCCAGGCGCGCGGCGGCGAGGTCCTCGAGCAGGCGGCGGTCGCGGTGGAGCGCGAGCGCGGCGAGGTGGCGGTCCGTGACCAGGAGCCCGTCGTCGGGCAGGAGGCCCTCCGCGGCGAGTCGCAGGGCGGTGGCCGCGCGCGCCGCGCTGCGCCACGTCTCGGGCCAGGGCACCAGCGGTCCCAGCGCGGCGCCGCCGCCCTGGAAGAGCCGCTCGAGCTCGCTCAGCCGGCCGGGCGCGAGCGCGTCGGGGACGAGGGCGCACGCCACGTCGTCGCGCACGCGCGCGGCGAGTGAGCCCAGCGGGAGCCGGCTCGCCCGGCGCAGCTCCGGGTCGTCCGCCCAGACGAGCGCGGCGAGCGTGTCGGGCAGCGGCCAGCCCGCCTCGCGCGCCGCGTCCTCCACGGCCGCCGGCTCGGCGGGCGGGCGGGCGACCATCAGCTGCACCAGGGCGCGCCGGCGGCCGGCCGCCTCGCCGGCGGCGAGCGACTGCTCGTAGGCGTAGCCCTCGGCCGAGCGCGCCGACAGCTCGTCGATGAAGGCGAACACGGACTCGGCGAGCGGAGCCAGCACGTCCGCGCCGAGCCCGGCTTCGCGGGCCGCGGCCGCCGCGTGGCGCCAGGCCACCCGCGCGCCGACCCGGTAGGCGGAGAGGAGCGTCTCGAGCGCGCGACCCTCGCGCGCCTCGCCGCGGCCGAGCTCGAAGTAGATGTCGCGGGCCGAGGCCGGCCGCAGCCGGTGCCCCTCGACCGCGCTCACGAACTGCTCGAGCGCGCGGATGACGCCCGTGCGGATCCCGGCGCCGAACGCCCCCTCGAGCGGGCGCGCGTATGGGGGCACCGCCGTGCGAATGGCGTCGATCACCTCGTCCGCGGTCCCGGTGAGGCCGGGGCGCAGCGCGGCTCCCGTCTCGGGCGGGAGGGACTCCCACGGAGGATCTTGTAACGAACGTGAGGGTTTTTCGGGCTCTGTTGTGGCCACGCTCAGCAGAATCATACGCTCGGATATCAGATGCTTCCCATCGACCCCGACGATCGGAAGTCCCGTGTCCGCCACCGCCGAGCCCCAGACCGCCGCCGCCTTCTCGCTCGAGCTCTCCGACGACCAGCGCGACATCCGCGACTGGGTCCACGGCTTCGCCGAGAGCGTGGTGCGCCCGGCCGCGGCCGAGTGGGACGAGCGCGAGGAGACCCCCTGGCCCGTGATCCAGGAGGCGGCGAAGATCGGCCTCTACGGCTTCGAGGGCATCGCCCAGTTCTGGGCCGACGAGACCGGCCTGACCTTCCCGATCGTCAACGAGGAGCTGTTCTGGGGCGACGCCGGCATCGGCATGGCCATCATGGGCACCACGCTCGCCGTGGCCGGGATCTACTCGTCCGGCACGCCCGAGCAGCTGCTCGAGTGGGTGCCGCAGTGCTACGGCACGGAGGCCGAGCCCAAGGTTGGCTCCTTCTGCGTCTCAGAGCCCGACGCCGGCTCCGACGTGTCGTCGCTGCGTACCCGCGCCAAGTACGACGAGGCCAAGGACGAGTGGGTCCTCAACGGCCAGAAGGCGTGGGCCACCAACGGCGGCATCGCCGCCATCCACGTGGTCGTGGCCTCCGTGGACCCCGAGCTGGGCTCACGCGGGCACGCCGCGTTCGTGATCCCCGAGGGGACGCCCGGCCTCGAGATGGGCACCAAGGTCAAGAAGCACGGCATCCGCGCGTCCCACACCGCGGACGTGTTCCTCGACGACTGCCGCATCCCCGGCTCGTGCCTGCTCGGCGGCAAGGAGAAGCTCGACGAGCGCCTGGCGCGCGCCCGCGAGGGCACGCGCGCCAAGAGCCAGGCCGCGATGCAGACCTTCGAGGTCAGCCGGCCCACGGTGGGCGCCCAGGCGCTGGGCATCGCGCGTGCCGCGTACGAGTTCGCGCTCGACTACGCGAAGGAGCGCGAGCAGTTCGGCAAGGCGATCATCGAGAACCAGGCGATCGCGTTCGCGCTCGCCGACATGAAGATGGAGATCGACGCGGCCCGCCTGCTCGTGTGGCGCGCCGCGTGGATGGGCCGCCAGGGCAAGCAGTTCACCGCCGCGGAGGGCTCGATGTCCAAGCTGAAGGCCGGCGAGGTGGCGGTGTGGGCGACCGAGCGGGCGATCCAGATCCTCGGCGGCAACGGCTACACCCGCGAGTTCCCGGTGGAGCGCATGCACCGGGATGCGAAGATCTACACCATCTTCGAGGGCACCTCAGAGATCCAGCGCCTCGTGATCGCCCGGGCCATCTCGGGGATGCAGATCCGCTGATGGACGCCGCGGCCGGCACCGGACTGTCCGGCCTCATTCCCGAAAAGCCGCGCCTGCGCGGCGTGATCCACCAGTGGTCGTTCTTCGTGGCGCTGGTGGCCGGCGTGGTGCTCGTGGTGCTGGCGCCCGGCGGGCCGCGCCACGGTCGCCGTCGGCCGTCTACGCCTTCGCGCTGGCCGGGCTGCTCGGCACCAGCGCGCTGTACCACCGGGTCACGTGGCGGCCGTCCGTGCGCACCTGGATGCGCAGGGCGGACCACTCGATGATCTTCGTGCTGATCGCCGGCACGTACACGCCGTTCGCGCTGCTGCTGCTCAGCGGCTCCACGCAGGTGGTGGTGCTGGCCGGCGTCTGGGCCGGCGCGGCCGCGGGCGTGGTGTTCGCGCTCATATGGGTGCGCGCGCCCAAGTGGCTGAGCGCCGTGGCGTACGTGTCCCTCGGCTGGTTCGCGATGGTGGCCTCGCCCCAGATCGTGGAGCGGGCCGGCGTGGCCGCGCTGGTGCTCATCTTCGGGGGCGGCCTCTTCTACACGGCCGGCGCCGTGGTCTACGCCGCGGGGCGCCCCGATCCGAGACCGGCCGTGTTCGGGTACCACGAGGTGTTCCACGTGCTCGTGGTGGTGGCCGCCGTCGGTGCATTTCGTCGCGCGTCGCGGCGTTCGCGCGTGTCCGCAGCGGGCCCTAGAGCCCTTACCAAGCCCTAACCCGGCGCTGGACGGGGGCTGAACGCCCCTCCTGCAAGCTCGTCCCATCCTGTCGGAACGAAGGGAGAGCTTCAATGAAGAAGGCAATCACAGGACTGTTGACCGTCGTCCTCGTGGGCGTCCTCGCCGCCGTCGTGGTGGCGGCCGTGGACACCTCGGACGACTCTGCGTCCACGGGCACCACCACCGCCGAGGACCGGACGGTGACGACCGAGGACCGCACGAACACGGTCGAGGACCGTACGAACACGACCACGACCGAGGACCGCACCACCACGACCGGTGGCGTGGACATCTCGGGCCCGTGTGACGAGGCCGAGCACGCGAACGACCCGCGCTGCGACGGCGTGCAGGTGCCGAACACCGGCGCCGGCGCTCCGGCGGGCGGCGTGGACATCTCGGGCCCGTGCGACGAGGCCGAGCACGCCAACGACCCGCGCTGCACCGGTGCGGGCCGTGTGGAGGACGACCACGCGCCGCGGCGACGACGACCGCTTCGACGACCACGGCGGCGACCGCCGCGGCGACGACGACCGCTCCGGTCACCGCGGCGGCGACGACGATCGCGTCGACGACGACAGCTCCGGTCACGGCAGCGGCGGCGACGACGACGGCGGCGGCACGACGACGACGGCGGCGGCCACGGCGGCAGCGGCCACGGTTGATCCGACCCGCATGAAGGCAACCGAGCGGGGGCGGCCGACGGCCGCCCCCGCTGTGCCTACTCTCTCGGTGATGGCAGGAGGCAGGCCGACCATCCTCATGGTCGAGGACGAGGAGTCCATCACCGAGCCGCTCGTGGAGGCGCTCGACCGCGAGGGCTTCGAGACGAGCGTCGCGGGCACCGTCGCGGGTGCGCTGGAGCAGGCGCGTCGCGAGCCCCCGGACCTCGTGCTTCTGGACGTGATGCTCCCGGACGGCTCCGGCTACGACGTCTGCCGCGAGCTGCGCCGCGACTCGGACGTGCCGATCATCATGCTCACGGCGCGCGGCGAGGAGACCGACCGCGTGGTGGGCCTCGAGCTGGGCGCCGACGACTACGTGGTCAAGCCGTTCAGCGCCCGCGAGGTGGTGGCGCGCATCCGCGCCGTGCTGCGCCGCAGCGGGGGCCGCGACGAGGAGGACGCGCCGGCCGGCCCGCTCGAGGTCGCCGAGCTGCGGCTCGACCCCGAGCCGGCGCAGCGCGACGCTCGCCGGCACGGAGCTCGAGCTCACCCGCCGCGAGTTCGAGCTGCTCGAGCTGCTGATGCGCGAGTCGGGCTCGGTGGTCACGCGTGAGCGGCTCATCGACGAGGTCTGGGACGTGAACTGGTTCGGCTCGACGAAGACGCTCGACGTGCACGTCTCGAGCCTGCGGCGGAAGCTCGGCGAGGACTCGGCGGAGCCGCGCTTCATCCACACCGTCCGCGGGGTGGGCTTCAGGCTCGCCGGCGCGGACGAGCTGTGAGCCTCCGGGCGCGGCTGCTCGCCGCGTTCGCCTACGTGCTCGTGCTGGTGATCGTGGCGCTGGAGGTGCCGCTCGCGCTCAACCTCTCGAAGCGCGTCGACGCGGAGGTGAAGAGCGAGGCCCAGGGCCAGGCGTCGCTGATCGCCTCGACGGTGTCGGGACGGCTCGGCGACGAGCGCGAGCTGCGGCGCGTCCTCGCGAGCGCCGAGACGGACCTGGGCGGCCGCGTGATCGTGGTGGACCGGCGCGGGCGGCTGATCGCGGACTCGGCCGGCGAGGGCCTCGAGGACGCCTCGTACGCGAGCCGCCCGGAGGTGGCGGCCGCGCTGCGCGGACGCGCCGGCCAGGGCACCCGCCACAGCGACACGCTGGGCGAGGACGTCCTGTTCACCGCGGTGCCCGTGCTGCGCGCCGGGCGCACGGTGGGCGCCGTGCGGGTGACCCAGAGCGTGGACGCCGTGCAGAAGGAGGTGCGCAACGACGTGCTCGCGCTGATCGCCGTGGGGTTCGCCGCGCTGGCCCTCGGGCTCGGCGTGGCCTGGCTCCTCGCCGGCTCGCTCGCGAAGCCGCTGCGCGCGCTGGCCCGCACCGCCCGCCGGGTGGCCGGCGGCGACCTCGAGGCCCGAGCGGAGCCCGAGGGGTCGAGCGAGCAGCGCGAGGTGGCCGCGGCCTTCAACGACATGACCGGCCGGCTCGGGCGCAGCCTGCGCGCGCAGCGCGAGTTCGTGGCGAACGCGTCGCACCAGCTGCGCACCCCGCTCACCGGGCTGCGGCTGCGGCTCGAGGCGGCCGAGCTCAAGACCGAGCGACCCCGCCGTCAAGCGCGAGCTGAGCGCCGCCGAGCGCGAGACCGAGCGGCTCGCGCACCTGCTCGGCCAGCTGCTCAGCCTGGCGCGCGAGCCCGACCGCAAGACCGGCGAGCAGCTCCGGCTCGCCGACGAGGCGGAGGCGGCGTTCCAGCGCTGGGAGGCGCCGGCCAGGAGCAGCGGCCACGAGCTGGTGCTCACGGGCGACGAGGCCGCCGCGGCGGAGGCCTCGCGTGCCGACGTGGCGGCGATGCTCGACAACCTGATCGAGAACGCCCTCAACTACTCGCCGGCCGGGACCACCGTGACGATCGAGGTCGGCGCGGACCCGCGCTGGGCGCGGCTCGCGGTCCTGGACGAGGGCCCGGGCATCGCGGCCGGCGAGGGCGAGCGGCTGTTCGAGCGCTTCTACCGCGGCAGCGGCAGCACGCGGCACGGAGGGCACGGGGCTGGGGCTGGCGGTGGTCGACGCGCTCGCGCGCCGCTGGGGCGGCGAGGCGAGCCTGGCCAATCGCGAGCCCGCCGGGGCGCGCGCCGAGGTGCGGCTGCCGGCGGCGGGCTTGCCCACTCCTGACCGTCAGCTTGACGAGGCCTTACCCGGGGCGGGCTAGCCTCGATCTCGTGGGCACACGAAGGATCATCCGCAACGTCGCGCTCGCGACCGCCGGCCTCGTGGCCGCCGTGGCCATCGGCCTCGCGGCGAACTCGATCTCGGACGACAGCGTGGGCCTCTCGGCCCAGCCGCTGAGCGCGGGCGAGGCGCTGGCGCCACCCGCCGCGACCACGACCACGGCCGCAGCAGCGCGAGCGCAGGCGGCGCCGTGCCGCGGAGGGAGCGCACGCGCACGACACCGCGCGCCCGTGGACACCACGCCGCGCGCCCGCGACGCCCACGACGACCGGCGACGACCACGGCGGCGACGACCGACGGCGGCGGCAGCGACGACAGACTCGAGCGGCACGGCAGCGGCAGCGACGACAACAGCGGCAGCGGCAGCAGCGGCAGCGGCGGCAGCGACGACAACTCCGGCCACGGCGGCGGAGGACGACGACTAGGTCTTGAACAGCTCGCCGTGGAAGCCGTACGGGATGTGGTGCGGCACCTCGGCGCGCGCGATCTCGGTGAACGAGCGCGCATCGAGCACGAGCAGGAACGAGCGCCGCCGGCGCGCGTCGAGCACGACCGAGAGGGCCACCCCGTCGTCCTCGCGGCGCGAGTGCGGCGAGGGCACGAAGACCGCCTCGCCCGGGTAGCAGCCCTTCTCGCGCCAGACCTTCGCGTCGCCCTTCTTCACGTCGACCTTCACCAGCTGGTCCACGTACCCGCTGGTCTTGTAGTCGCGGACGCTGATCCCGTAGGCGTAGCGGTAGGGCCGCCCGTTCACCCGCGCGTAGTTGATGCGCGGCAGCTCGACGGTCGGCTCGGCGAGCTGGCGCATGCGCACGCGCTTGCGGCCGAGGTCGAGCTCGTAGCGGCGCAGCTCGGCCAGGCGCGACGGGCGCCTGCGGCCGCGCAGCCGGTCCAGGTAGAGCGCGTCGATCACGTCGGCGTCGTCGTAGCCGCAGAGGTCGAGGTAGATCTTGCCGTCGCGCTCGAAGGCGTTCACGTGGTGGAACGTGAACAGCGGGTCGGCCTCGAGGCGGGTGACCTTGCCGCTCTGGCGGTCCACGACCCAGAAGTTCGCGCCGCGCGAGGGCTCCCAGCGGTAGTTGCGGATGAACGGCTCCCAGTCCGTGATGATCTTCAGCGGGTCCACCACGAAGGGCGCCTCGGTCAGCACCACGTGCCGGTCGGTGAGACCGAACGAGTGCATGTAGGCGGGCTCCTTGCGCTGGATCGCGGCGATCTCGCGCGGCTTGCGCAGGCCGCGCGCGAGCTTGACCCGGTAGCTCGCCGGCGGGATCAGCGGGATCTCGTAGTAGATCCGGCGGCCGCCCTCGAGCCGGTGCGGGTGCACGGTCTCGATCTGCCCGAGCGGCGGCTCCGGCCCGGCCACCCCGAGCGTGCGCAGCGTGCGCGGGTCGAAGCGCACCGGCATGCCGACCTCGGTGAGCGCCACGAAGTGCTGGGCGAGGCGGCCCACGTGCACGTTCGCGTTGCGGGCGCTTGGCGAGCGAGAAGGTGGCCTGGGCCCCGCTGAAGATCTCCCGGCACGGGTCCGTGGCGAACTCGGAGTAGCGGATGATCCCCTCCTTCTTCCACGCCTCGTAGGCGGAGCTGCGGAGGAAGCGGTTCGCGTAGCCCACGCGCCCGCGCTCGAGCGTGAACGCGTGGAGCATCCCGAGGCCGTCGAACCAGTGGTTGAAGGTCCGCTCGCCGACCTCGTAGAGCGCCGGGCCGTTGCGCACGAGCGTGCCGGAGAGCCAGTCCGGGAGACGGCCCTCCACGTGCAGCCGGCCGATGCGGGTCTCCTTGCGGAGGCTCTCGAAGCCGAGTCGCCAGTCGCCGCCGGCGGCGAGCGCGGGATCGATCCCGGCCACGCCCGAGGCGACTACGGCGGCGCCCGCACCTCGGCGCAGGAGCGACCGGCGAGTGATCTGATCCGGCGCCAAGGCGGCGATCCTCTCACGACCTGTACCAACCGTCCAATGGGCCAGGTCAAAACTTGGGCAGAGGTATAAAGCACGGCCAGTACCGCGCGCGACTAGCCTTTGATGATGTCCTACCCGGTCGAGGACGACGGCTTCTACGACGAGGCGTTCGAGGCCACGGGCGTTCTGCGGGCGGCCTACCGGGACGTGCTCCCGCTCCTGACCGAGTGCGGACCTGGGCGAGCTCACGATCGCGGTGGCGGCCGGGGTGGAGAAGCTGGGGGTGAGCTTCGGCTCGGGCGCCTCCGCCGAGCCCTTCCACGTGGACCCGGTGCCGCGCGTGCTCGACGGCGCGGAGTGGAGCCTGATCGAGAGCGGCCTCAGGCAGCGCGTGCGGGCGCTCGCCGCGTTCACCGCCGACGTCTACCGCGACCGCGCCATCGTCACCGCGGGCGTGGTCCCCGAGCGCGCCATCGAGACCAGCCAGTACTTCGAGCCGTGGATGATCGGGGTGGACGTGCCCGCCTGGTCGTACACCGCCGTGGCGGGCATGGACCTCGTGCGCGGCGCCGACGGGCTGCTCTGGGTCCTCGAGGACAACCTGCGCACGCCGTCCGGCATCACCTACGCCAGCGCCGCGCGCGCCGCCGTGGACGCCGCGCTTCCGGGCAAGCCGCCGGCCGCGCGCCGCTCCCTCGCTCCGGCGTACGAGGCGCTCCGGCGCCGCGCTCCGCGAGGCCGCTCCGGAAGGCGACGGCGAGCCGTACGTGGTCCTTCTGTCGGACGGCCCGTCCAACAGCGCCTGGTACGAGCACCGCCAGCTCGCGCAGCGCCTGGGCGTGCCGCTCGTGACGCCCGACGACCTCTACCCGAGCCGCGGCGCGCTGCGGGCGATGGTCGACGGCCAGAGCCACGAGGTGGACGTGGTCTACCGCCGCACCGACGAGGACCGCCTCCAGGACGACCAGGGCCGCGCGACCTGGGTCGCCGAGGTGCTGCTCGACCCGTGCCGGCTGGGCCGGCTGGCGTGCGTGAACGCCTTCGGCAGCGGCGTGACCGACGACAAGCTCGTGCACGCCTACGTCGAGGCGATGATCCGCTTCTACCTGGGCGAGCAGCCGCTGATCCGGTCGGTGCCCACCTTCGACCTGGCCATTCCCTCCGTCCGCGACAGCATCCTTGCGCGCATCGACGAGGTGGTTGTGAAGCCGAGGGCCGGCCACGGGGGCTACGGCATCGTGGTCGGGCCGCACGCGCGCCCGGAGGACCGCGAGCGCGTGGCGGAGCACGTGCGCGCGGATCCCGAGAACTGGGTAGCACAGGAAACCGTGATGCTCTCCCGGCACCCGACGGTCGACGGCGAGGCCCTGGCGCCGCGGCACGTGGACCTGCGGGCCTTCGTCGTGACCGCCGGCGACCACCTCGAGGTGGCGGCGGGCGGTCTCACGCGCTTCGGCCGCGACGCCGGCGCGCTCGTGGTGAACAGCTCCCAGAACGGAGGAGGGAAGGACACTTGGGTCCTGTCATGACCTCGCGACCCCTGATCGGCGTGACCACCTCGGAGATGCGGGTGGCGAAGAACGTCGAGCCCACGCCCCAGGGCGAGCCGCCGCGCAAGGAGATGGCGCTCGGCCTCGCCTACCTGCGCGCGATCGAGGCCGCCGGCGGCCTCCCGCTCGTGATCCCGCCGATGCCGTCCTCCGCGATCGCCCCGCTCGTGGACCGCCTGCACGGGCTCTGCCTGTCGGGCGGCCCGGACCTGGACCCGAGCGCCTACGGCGCCGCGCCGCACGCGGAGCTCGGGCCCGACCGAGCCGGAGCTCGACCGCTTCGAGCTCGAGCTCGCCCGCGAGGCGCACGGGCGCAACCTCCCGATCCTCGCGATCTGCCGCGGTGCGCAGCTGCTCAACGTGGCCACCGGCGGCTCGCTGCTCCAGCACGTGCCCGACCTCACCGACGGGACGGTCGAGCATCGCCAGCCCGGCGCGGCGGACAAGGTCACCCACCTCGTGGACCTGGCCGGGGGCAGCCTCACCGCCGCGGTGATCGGGGCCACCGAGATCTCGGTGAACTCCTTCCACCACCAGGCCGTGGACCGGCTCGGCCGCGGGCTGCTCGCCGTGGGCTGGTCGCCCGACGGAGTGGTGGAGGCGATCGAGGCGCCCGCGCGCGACTTCGTGCTCGGCGTGCAGTGGCACGCCGAGTGCCTTGCCGAGCGTCCCGAGCAGAAGAAGCTGTTCACCGGGCTGGTGGAGGCGTCGCAGCGCTACGCCTCCCTGCCGACTGCCATGGCGGCATGAGCCTTCCCTCCTGGGCCACCTGGTCGGCGGAAGGCGCCCCGTGCGACTTCACGCTCGGGGTCGAGGAGGAGATCATGCTGCTGGACCCCGCCGGCTGGTCGCTGGCGCAGGAGATCGACCGCGTGCTGCCGGCCCTCGAGCCGGAGCTGGGCTCGCACGTGACGGCGGAGACGCACAAGTCGGCGCTCGAGCTGCGCTCGCGGGTGCACAAGTCGGTGGCCGGCGTGGCCGCCGAGCTGGGTGACCTGCGCGGCGCCCTCGACGCCCAGCTGCGGACGCTCGGGCTGCGCGCGGCCGCGAGCGGCACCCACCCGTTCGCCGTCTGGCAGGAGACGCGCGTCTCCACCGGCCCGCGCTACCAGCGCGTGTACGACTCGATGCGCGAGCTGGCCCGCCGTGAGCCCACCTTCGCGCTGCACGTCCACGTGGGCGTGGCGTCGGCCGACGCCGCGATCGAGCTGATGAACCGCATGCGCGGGTACGTGCCGCTGCTCCTGGCGCTGTCGGGCAACTCGCCCTACTGGCAGGGGCGCGACACCGGCCTGGCCTCCGCCCGCACGCCGCTCTTCCAGGCCTTCCCGCGCGTGGGGATCCCGCGCGCGTTCCGCGACTACGCGGACTGGGTCGAGGCCGTGGACGTGCTGCTGCGCTGCGAGGCCTTCGACGAGCCGACCTTCCTGTGGTGGGACGTGCGCCCGCAGCCGCGCTTCGGCACCGTCGAGGTCCGGATCCTCGACGTGCAGAGCACCGTGTCCGAGACCGTCGGGCTGACCGCGCTGGTGCAGTGCATCGCCCGGCTCGAGCTCGTCGACTCGTTCATGCCGCGCGAGGTGCTCGACCGCCCGGAGCTGCTCGAGGAGAACCGCTTCATCGCGACGCGCGACGGAATGGACGCGCGGCTGCTCGACCCGGTGTCGGAGCGGCTCGTGCCGGCGCGGCTCCAGCTCGACCTGCTGCTGGAGGCCTGCGTGCCGCACGCCCAGGCGCTCGGCTGCGTGGACGAGCTCGCGTCGGTGCGCTCGCTGGCCGAGGGCACGGGGGCGGCGCGCCAGCTCGAGCTGGCGCGCGGCCGCGACGGGCTTCCCGGCCTCGTGTCGGCGATGGCCACGCTGTTCACCTCGGACGCCGTGCCGGGCCCCGAGGGCGAGCCCGCGCCCGAGGACGTCGGGCTGCACGCAGCGGCCGGCTAGACGGCCGCGGGCACGTCTTCGCGTGCCGGCGTGACGTAGCTCGTGAGCGGCTCCACCGGAGCGCCCGGGCGGTGGGCGCGAACCTGGTAGACGGAGATGAAGCCGCTCTCGAAGCCGCGCCGGGCGGCGCGCAGGTAGAGCCGCCAGACGCGCACGCGCTCGGGGCCCGCGAGCCGGATCGCCTCGTCGAGGTTCTCGTCGAGGCGCTGCGCCCAGTGGGCGAGCGTGACCTGGTAGTTGCCGTGGAGTCCCTCCACGTGGTCGGTCACGAGCCCGCCGCGCTCGATCGCGAGCTGCATGCGCGAGAGGTGGATCGGGGCGCCGTCGGGGAACACGTAGCGCTCCGAGAACGGGCCGGCCTCGGGATCGCCCATCCGCAGGCGGGCGATGCCGTGGTTGAGCAGGCGGCCGCCCGGCCGCAGCACGCGCGCCAGCTGCTGCGCGTAGACGTCGATCTGGCTCGAGCCCACGTGCTCGACCATGCCGATGCTGGCGATGGCGTCGAACGGGGCGTCGCTCAGCTCGCGGTAGTCGGCCACGCGGATCTCCACGCGGTCCTGGAGGCCGCGCTCGCGGACCCGCTGCTGGGCGATCGCCGCCTGCGGCTCGGAGAGCGTTATGCCGGTCACCTGGACGTCGTGGCGCTCGGCCGCGTGGATCGCGAAGCTGCCCCAGCCGCAGCCCACGTCGAGCAGCGCGGTCGCCGGGCTTCAGGTCGAGCTTGCGGCAGACGAGGTCGAGCTTCTGCTCCTGGGCCTCCTCGAGCGTCCGGGCGCCGCGCGTGAAGAGCGCGCAGCTGTAGGTGAGCGACTCGCCGAGGAAGAGCGCGAAGAACTCGGGCGGCAGGTCGTAGTGGTGGCGCACGGCGCGGGCGTCGCGCCTGATGCTGTGGCGCTTGCCGCGCGGGCGCAGCTCCGCGGCGGGCACGGCGGGCGGGCGCATCGGGCCGCACGCGCGCGCGGCGGCCAGGGCCAGGCGCGCGACGCTCGCGCGGTCCACGGGCGGCGGCTTCCAGGTGTCGAGCAGGTCGAGCGCCGCCTCGATGTCGTCGGGCTCGAGCGCGCCGGACACGTAGGCGCGGCCCAGGCCGAGCTGGCCGGGGGCGCGGAGCACGTGCGCCACGGCGTCGCGCGAGTGGGCACGGAAGACGACCTTGGGCCCGCTGGTGGCCGGCAGGCGGGCGCCGTCCCAGAGCTCGAGCTCGAACGGCCGGTCGGGAAAGGCCGCCTCGAGCTCCTGCAGCAGCGGGGCGGTGGTGGCCACGGCGCTCCTAGCCGGCGGCCTTCTGGGCCTGCCGCTCGGGGCTGATGCGAACGACGTCCCACACGAGGCCGAGGCGCTCCATCACGCGGATGACCGCGGCGGAGGGGTCGATGTCGCGCTTGCGCAGGCCGTGGGCCGCCGACGTGGGGAAGGCGTGGTGGTTGTTGTGCCAGGACTCGCCGAGCGTGGGCACGGCGAGCCAGAGCAGGTTGCGCGAGTGGTCGTCGGTGGGGTAGCGCTTCTCGCCGAAGAAGTGGCAGAGCGAGTTGATGCTGTAGGTCACGTGGTGCACCACCAGCATGCGCACGCCGCCGCCCCAGAGCAGGCCGGTCAGGGCGGCCGTGAGCGTGCCGCCGATGGCGTAGCCGAGCGCGAACGCGAGCGCCAGCCCGACGAACACCCAGAGCAGGAAGGTCTTGTCCACCCAGCGGATCACCGGGTCCTTCTGGAGGTCCGGCGCGTAGCGGGCCTTGGCGCCGCGGTGGGTGTGGATGAAGAGCCAGCCCACGTGTGCGTGGAAGAGGCCCGTGAGCGCGCCGCGCACGCCGCCCTCGTGGCCCACGTGCGGGCTGTGGGGGTCGCCCTCCTTGTCGGAGAAGGCGTGGTGCTTGCGGTGGTCGGCCACCCAGGCGGTCACCGGTCCCTCGATCGCCATCGAGCCCATGATCGCGAGCCCGCCGTGCACCCAGGGCTTGGCCTTGAAGGCCCGGTGCGTGAGGTGGCGGTGGAAGCCCACGGTCACGCCCAGGCCGGTGACCAGGTACATGATCAGGAACACCGCTACGTCGCTCCAGTGGAGGAGGTCGTTCCAGACCTGCCAGCCGACGATGCCGAGCGCGATGAACGGCACGACGGTGATCGTGCCGGTGGCGATCCGGTCAACCGTCTCGTGGGAGACCGGCTGGACGTCGTCGACGCCGGGCGGCTCGGCGGCGGGCGCGATTGGGGTTGCTTGGGCTTGGCTCATCGAGGCTCGATCCTCTCGTCTCGGCGGCCTTCCCTGCCCCGGTCGATCGCGACCGCGTCGGCGCCGCCCCTGAGGCTAACGAACCGTGCGGGCGCGCGCGGCCGCGGCCGCCGGGGTCTCGCGTGCGGGGTCGCCGTGGCCCGGCAGGATCACGTCCGCGTCGAGCGGCTCGATCCGCGCCAGCGACTCGCGGCAGGCCGCGTTGTCCACGTTCAGCGGGAACGGCATCAGCTGGGTGCCCCGCTCCCCGGTCAGAGGGTTGAACGTGCAGAGCGCGTCGCCCACGAAGAGCGCCCTGGCGCCCTCGAACAGGAGGACGCAGTGGCCGGGCGTGTGGCCGGGCGTGTGCACCACGCGCGGCGATCCGGGCACGTCGAGCACGTCGCCGTCGGAGAAGGTCTCGGCGCCGCTCACGGCCTGGGGCCGCGCGCCGCCGTGGCTCAGCATGTGGCCGAGCAGGCGCCAGGTCATGCCGCGCCGGAGGTAGGGCAGGATGTTGCGCGGGTTCGCGTCGCCGGTCTTGGGCCGCGGCTTGGCCAGCGTCCCGGCGTCGGCGGAGTGCACGAGCACGCGCGCGCCGCCCTCGCGCAGCTGGTTGGCGATCCCGGTGTGGTCCGCGTCCGAGTGGGTGAGCACCACGGCCGCCACGTCCGAGCGGCGGCGGCCCAGCGCGCGCAGGTCGTCGTCGAGGTGCTTGGCGAAGCCGGGCAGGCCCGCGTCCACGGCCGTGAGCCGGTCGCCCTCCTGCACGAGGTACCAGTTCACGTACTCCGAGCCGAGCCCGTGCACGCCCGGAGCGATCTCCACGGGCCCCTTCATGGCCGTGTTCTACCACCCCTATGGTGGTGGCCGTGTTCGAGCAGCTCACCGCGGACATCCATCGCTGGACCGCGCCGGCACCCGGAGTGGCATCCGGAGTACGAGTGGGCTCAGGAAATCGCGTGCTTCGCCGTGGAGGCGGGCGACACGCTCGTGCTCGTCGACCCGCAGGCGCCCGCCGACGCCGAGCGCTTCTGGGCGGAGCTCGACGCCCTCGTGGAGGCGGCGCGAGCGGCATCGCCGTCCTGATCACGATCCACTACCACGTGCGCAGCACGACGGACGTCTATCGCCGCTACAGCGACCGGCTGGAGGTGAGCGTGCACGCGCACCCGAGCGTCCGCGAGCGGCTCGGCTCCGGACGTGCCCATGACCGACGATCGAGCCGGGCGAGCCGCTGCCCGCCGGGGCGCGAGGCGTTCGCGATCGGCAGCCCGCGCCGGAGCGAGACCCCGATCCTCCTGCCGAACGCGCGAGCGCTCGCCTTCGGCGACGCCGTGGTGGGGGTGGACGGCGAGCTGCGCGTATGGCAGCTCTCCGGCATGAGCACGCGCCGCGAGTGGTACGAGGGCCGCTTCCTCCCGACGCTGCGGCCACTGCTGGACCTCGACTTCGAGCACGTGCTGGTCACGCACGGCCCGCCCGTCATCGGCGACGGGCGCGAGCGCCTGCGGCGAGGGCTGGACGCGCCGCCCTGGAGCATGCGCTCCGGGTGACGCGGTGCGAGGCTTTCGGACGGCCTGCGGGCGGGCGTGCCCGTCGGGGCCGCGGGAATCCTGATCGGGGTCTCGTTCGGCGTGCTCGCGCAGCCGGTCATGGGGTCGGTGGCGCCGATCGTGATGTCCGCCTTCCTGTTCGCCGGCTCGGCGCAGTTCGGCTCGCTCGCCGTGCTCGCGGCGGGCGGAGGGGCGGTGCCGGCGATCGTGGCCGGGCTGCTCCTGAACGCCCGCTTCCTGCCGATGGGGATCGCGTACGCCCCGTCGCTCGAGGGCTCGCCGGCGCGGCGGGCACTGGAGGGCCAGGCGGTCATCGACGCCTCCTGGGCGATGGCCAACCGGGGCGATGGGCGCTTCGACCGCGACTTCATGGTCGGCGCGACGCTGGTGCAGTACGTCTGCTGGGTGTCGGGCACCGCGCTCGGGGTCGCGCTCGGCGACGCGATCGGCGATCCGAAGAACCTCGGGCTCGACGCGCTGTTCCCCGCGTTCTTCCTCGCGCTGCTGGTGCCGGAGCTGCGCAACCGGACCTACGTCGGCGTGGCCGTGGCCGCGGCGGCGCTCACGCTGGTGCTGATCCCGCTCACTCCGCCGGGCGTGCCGGTGCTCGCCGCCTGCTCGATCGCGCTCGTGGGGCTGAGGCGCCGGTGACCGAGGTCTGGATCACGATCGGCGTGCTCGCCGTGCTCACCTTCGCGATCAAGGCGGCCGGCCCCGTGGTGGTCGGCGGCCGCGAGCTCTCGGCCCCGGCGGTGGGCGTGATCTCGCTGCTGGCCCCGGCGGTGCTGTCGGCCCTGATCGTGGTCGGCACCTTCGCGGACGGCCGCGACCTGGTGCTGGACGCCCGCGCGGCCGGGCTGGCGGCCGGCGCGGTGGCGATCGCGTTCCGCGCGCCGCTGGTGGTGGTCGTGCTGGTGGCCGCGGCGACCGCGGCGGTGGCGAGGGCGCTGGGGGCGGCCTGCGAGCCGCGGCGTGCCTGTCGCGCGCATCGCGATACCGATGGCTTAGTCAGGAACGTCGACCCTACGGCAGCCGCCCCGTCCGCGCGATCCGCGCGAACACCCTCGCGCTCGGGCGCTCGGTCCGGCGCAGCGTCACCGGGTCGTACGAGAAGAAGCCGAACTTCGGGTAGTAGCCCGCCGCCCACTCGAAGTTGTCCACGAGCGTCCAGTAGAGGTAGCCGCGGACGCGCGCCTCGCGGGCTCGCATCGCCGCCCGCACCTCGCGGAGATGCGACACGAGGTAGCCCGCGCGCATGTCGTCGTCCGCGTCGGCCAGCCCGTTCTCGGTCACGTAGATGGGGAGGCCGTAGCCGCCGGCCGTCTTCAGCGAGCGCCGGAAGCCCTCGGGGAAGACCTCCGAGCCGAAGTCCGTGCACGTGGTGGGGCAGGGCTCGAGCGACGGCTGGGCGGGCGTGGCGTAGGAGGTCCGCGGCAGGAAGTCGAGCAGCTTGATGCGCTGGCTGATCGGGTCGCCGAGCCCGGTCACGCGGCCGCGGAAGTAGTAGTTCACGCCGAGGTAGTCGGCCTTGCCGCCGAGCTTGGGCAGGCGCTCGCTGGGCTCGATCCGGCCGTCCACGTCGAGGTCCACGCGGCCGCGCACCACCGCGTTGAGGAACAGGCGGTTGAACAGGTAGTCGGCGTGGCGGGTGGCGCTCCGGTCACGCGCCGACGCCGGGTCGGTGGGCGTGAAGGCGATCATGTTGTGCACGGGGCCCACCCGCGCGCGGGAGTCGAAGCGGTGGATGGCGTCGTAGGCGGCCGCGTTCGCCCGCACGAGGTTCGTGACCACGCGGATCGCCCCGCTGAACGAGAACGCGCCGGGCGGGAAGTACCCCGCGAACGCCCCGGGCACGTTCACGAAGCCGTTCGCGGCCACCACGAGCGGCTCGTTGAGCGGCGTCCAGAAGGTGACCCGCCTGCCGAGCTTCCACGCGAGGTAGGCCGCGTACTTGCGGAACTCGCGCACGGTCGAGGAGCTGAGCCAGCCGCCGCGCTTCAGCCGCGGCAGCGCCTCGTCCGGGCCGCGCCCGGCGAGCGCGTCGCGGACCGCGATCGGGTCGTGCACCCACGTGGGCAGCGAGAAGTGGCTGACCGTCACGAACGGCTCGAGCCCGCGCCGGTCGGCCACGCGAAGCTCGGCCGCGTAGTGGCGCAGCGCCGCGTGGTTCGCGAGCTTGTCGAGCCGCCGGAGGTCGCCCACGGAGATCCGGCGTCCCACCCGCACGCTCGCGGTGGAGCGCGGGAAGACCCGGCTCCACTCCACCGAGAAGCGGTACGCGCTCGCGCGCAGCCGCTCGGCGGCGAGGTCGATGTCCTTGCGGAAGAGCCGCCAGTGACCGGGCCCCTTCTCGATCAGGTCACCGGTGACCCAGCCGCGCTCGATGTTCAGCGGGTCGTGGCTCCAGACCCACCAGTCGCTGCGCGGGTCGGCGTTCGACGGCTGCCCGCCGGCCTCCGCCTGCAGCCCCGCGATCGCCGTGCCCCAGAGGAAGCTGCGCGGGAAGTCGCGCTTCGCGGCGGCGCCGGCCGCGGGCGCGGCCACGAGCAGCACGAGGAGGGTCGGGACCAGAGCCCGCAGGACCTTCACGGCGGGGCCACTCTAACCCGCGGGGAAGGGCGTGGCGTGGGCCACGCAGCCGTGCGGGTCGGTGCCGAAGCGCAGCTCGCGCACGTCGCCCAGCGCGCTCCGGGTGCGCTCGGGGTCGGGGGTGTAGACGAGCACGAACCCGCCGCCGCCCGCGCCCAGCGACACGGCGCCGAGCGCCCCGGCGGCGAGCGCGCGCTCGCGCAGCGCGTCCATCTCCTCGATCACCGTGCCCGGCGCGCGGTGGCGCTTGGCGTCCCACTGCTCGTTCATCAGCTCGCCGAAGGCGTCGAGGTCGCCGGCCTCGAGCGCCGCGCACGTCTGCCGGCCCAGCTCGTGGAGCCGCTCGAGGGCGCGCCGGATGGACTCGTCGCCGGACTCGGTCCCGGAGACCTGTCCGGAGAGCAGGTCGGAGGCCGAGCGCTCGCGTCCCGTGAAGAAGAGCAGGCAGTTCTCGCGGAGCGCGTGCTCCACGTGCTCGGGCAGCGCGAGCTCGCGGACGTCGACCGAGTCGTCGGGATGGAACGTGTAGGCGCGGATCCCGCCGAACGCCGCCGCGTACTGGTCCTGCTTGCCCACGCTGCGGCCGAGCACGTCGATCTCGATCGCGCAGGCGGCCTCGGCGAGCTCGCGCGCGTCGGGCGCGCCGGCACGCGCCGCGGCGTGCAGGGCCTTGATGGCGCAGACGGTGTAGGCGCCTGACGAGCCGAGGCCCGTGCCCGGGAGGGGCGTCGGCCACCGACGCGAGCTCGACGGGCGGGCCGTCCCAGTGGCGGGTGAGGACCTCGCGCAGGATCGGGTGGCGGACGTCGGCCGGCCGGTCGGCCTCCTCCCATTCGAGGTGCTTCAGGCGGTAGCGGCGCTGGAAGTCGGCGGACACGACCATGTGCACGTAGCGGTCGATCGCCGTCGAGACGACGAAGCCGCCGTGCTGGCGGTAGTACGACGGCAGGTCGGTGCCGCCCCCGCCCAGCGCCACCCGCAGCGGCGCCCTCGCCACGATCGCTCCCATTCGGAAGAATCTAAGCGGTGGCGACGGCGAGTCAGCCCACGGTGGACGAGTTGGTCGTCGCCGACCCGGCCGAGCGCTGGAGCGCGGCAGGCTTCCGCGTGGAGGGGGACGTCTGCGAGGTCGGCACGGTCCGGATCCGGCTCGCGGGCGCGGGGGAGCGGCGCGGCATCGTGGCGTGGTCGGTGCGCGACCTGGCCTCCGACGACCTCGACGGCCTGCCCACCAGCGCGTCCGAGCCCGGCCTCCGGCCGCGGGCGCGCCGCACCCGAACGGCGCCGTCACGCTCGACCACCTCGTGGTGATGAGCCCGGCCCTCGACCGGACCGCCGAGATCGCTGCGGGCGGCCGGGCCTCGACCTGCGCCGCGTGCGCGAGGGCGACACGCCCGGCGGCTCGACGCGTCAGGCGTTCTTCCGCATGGGCGAGGTGATCCTCGAGGTGGTGCAGGCGCCGGAGGGCTCGCGCGTGGCGGCCGACCCGGACGGGCCGGCGCGCCTCTGGGGCCTGGCCTTCGGCGTGGAGAGCATGGACGCCACCGCCGCCGCGCTCGGGCCGCTGCTCGGCGAGCCGCGGCCGGCCGTCCAGCCGGGCCGCACGATCGCCACGCTGCGCCGCGAGGCCGGGCTCGGTCCCGCGATCGCCTTCATGACGCCCGGGCCGGGCGCGGCCTGACGGGGCTCCGGGGGCGCGAGCCCCGGCTGCATCAGACGGTCTGGAGCGCGCCGAGCTCGATCTCGCGGCGCTCGCACGCCAGCTCGATCTGCGCCGGGTGTCCGCCCAGCTCGGTCCAGCCGTCGATCGCACGCCCGTGGAACGCGTCGAGGAAGTCGTCCGTGTGCATCGGGTCGTGGTGGAAGAGCATCAGCCGGTCGGCCTCCACGCGGCGGCCGAAGGTGAGCGCGTCCGAGAGCCGCGTGTGGCCCCAGCCGAGGTGATCGGGGTACTCGGCGTCCGTGTACTGGCAGTCGTGGATCAGCAGCGTGGCTCCGCGGGCGAGCTCGTATCCGGAGATCCACTCGGGCGCGTCCGTCTCGAGCCGCGCGCCCAGGGCCGGCTCGTGGTCCGGGATGAAGCAGACCGACGTGTCGCCCTCGGTCAGCCGGTAGCCGAGCGTGGGGCCGCGGTGCGTGACCGACGCCGCCTGCAGCGTGGCCGGGCCGATCTGCCACTCCGTGGGCGGCGCCTCGCGGAACGAGACGTGGCACGGGAGCTCGCGCACCTCGACAGGGGAGAGGGGGGCCGAGATGTAGCGCCCGATCCTGTCCTCGAGCGACGCCTCGGCGGCCTTGGGCCCCCAGATCGCCAGCTCGGTGGCCGGGCGGAACGCCGGCGCGAAGAACATCAGGCCCTGGATGTGGTCGAGGTGGAGGTGGGTGAGGAGGATGTTCACGCGCGCGGGCTCGTCGGTCAGCGCGATCCCGAGGCTGCGGAGGCCCGTGCCGGCGTCGAAGACCACGATGGTCCCGTCGGAGAGCGTGACCTGGACGCAGCTCGTGTTCCCGCCGTAGCGCGTGGTCTCGGGCCCGGGCGACGGCACCGACCCGCGCGCCCCCCAGATCTTCACGCGCATGTCAGTCCTCGTCCCCGGGCTCGACCGGCCAGAAGATGGCCATCGCTCCGCGCGTGCCCTCGGTCGTCACGATCGGGATCGCGCTCACCTCGATCTCGTGCTCGGTGTCGTCGAGCGAATGGATCCGGAAGCGGTGGTGCGCGGGCCGCCCGCGCCGCAGCGCCTGCGTGAGCGGCAGCTGCTCGACCGTCAGCGGGTCGCCGCTCGAGCTCATCGGCCCGAACGCCGTGCTCCACACCTCGGGCGGCATCCGGCCGGACTCCTCGAAGCGGCGCCCGAGCAGCGCGCCGGCGGCCTCGTTGTAGAAGACGACCACCGCGTCCTCGTCCACCAGGAACGCGGGCGTGGACAGGCCCGTGATCAGGTTGCGGGCGAGAATCAGCTCCAGGGGCCGCTGGCCTTCGGTCACCGCGCCTGACTCTACGGACTCGCGCACGTCCGCAGGCGTGTTCGGCGTCACGGAACGGGGTGGTCGCGCGCCTCGTCGAGAACGCTGCGGCCGCCGATCTCGGCCCGCCCGTCGCCGGCCGGGCGGGCGAGTATCCGCGAGCCGCGTCCCTGCCGGATCTCGATCTCGCGCCCGAGCCGGGTGGCGAGCTGCACCGCGGCCGAGCCCGTGGCCTCGTCCTCGGCGATGCCGATGGCCTGCGGGAACACACGCGAGCGGACGATGCCCGCGGCCTCGTCGGCGTAGGCCCATACGGCCACGTTCTCCGAGCCGGCGGGCCGCTCCAGCCGTTCGACCGCCTCCGCGGACTCCAGCTGCGACGACTCGTACTGCGGGCCCCACTCCGGGCGGCCTACGACGAAGGTCTCGTCGCCCGAGTAGCGCACCGGCACCTCGCCCGCCGGTGGCCGGAGGGCCTCCACCGCTTCGCGCTCGCGCGCGAGCAGCCAGGCCGTGCCCACGGTGGGGTGGCCCGCGAAGTCGAGCTCGGCCGCCGGCGTGAAGATCCGGATCGACCCCGCGCGGGCGTCGTCCACGAACACCGTCTCGCTGAGCCCGAGCTCGGCGGCCACCCCCTGGCGCCTGTCCGCCGGGACCTCGGCGCCGTCGAGGAACACGCCGAGCGCGTTCCCGCCGCCGCCGTGCTCGTCGCAGAACACCCGTAGGAGGTGGAGCCGTGCCACGCCGGGACTGTACGGTGTCCACGCTCGTGGACCAGATGATGTTGCGCAACCGTCTCGTGCTCGCCACCACCATGTGGCGCGAGGCCACAGCAGAGTCGCTTCCGAAGATGCCTCCGGGCGATCCGGAGGAGCAGCTGCGGGCGTTCGAGATGCGCCTCGTGGACATGCTGTGCAGCCAGGCCACGCCGCAAACCGCGCGTGACGTTGCCGACAAGACGTGGGACCTCGTGCACGACCGCGGCGACGACGATCCCGTCAAGCAGCGGGTGGTGGAATGCCACGAGGCCCTGGCCCGTCTGTCGGCTCGTAGTGGAGAGCCACCCATCTGATCTGAGCGCCCACGCGCGGGGCTTCCCCGAGCTCTTCGACAGCGGCGTGAAGGCGCGCTCGCTCGCCTTCCTGTTCACGGCCGGCGCCGCCGTCGGGGCCCTGACGCTGGTGTTCCCGCACGCGTCCGAGGTGGACGAGACCGGGCTGCTGCTGCTCGTGATCGGCGCCGGGGCCTCCGGCGCCGGGCTCTACTTCCTCTCCGGGCGGGTGCGCGAGTGGCAGCTGCACGCGATGGTCGTGGTCGCCACGGTGATGGTGTCGCTGGCCAACCTCGCGGTCGGCATGACGCTGCTCTACCCGCTGCTCTACACGTGGAGCGCGCTGTTCGCCTTCTACTTCTTCAGCACCCGGGAGGCGCTCGCGCAGCTCGCCTTCATCGGGCTGAACTACGCGATCGTGCTCAGGATCCAGGACGGCCCGGCGCTGCGCTGGCTGCTCGGCGTCGGCACCCCCGCCGTCACCGGGCTGCTGATCGCCCGCCTGCTCGCGGGGCTGAGGACCGAGGCGGCGGCAGCTGAGGCGCGCACTCGCGAGCTGCGCCAGAGCGAGGCCCGCATCCGCCTCCTTCTCGACACCGCACCCGATGCGTTCGTGTCGATCGACGGGGAAACCGGCCTGGTCACGGCCTGGAACACCGCTGCCGAGCGCCTGTTCGGCTGGACGGCGGCCGAGGCGATCGGCCAGTCGGCGCGCGGCATGCTCTTCCCGGAGGGGGGAGAGGAGGGCCACGACCGGCGCCGCCGCGAGCTGATGGAGGGCGACGAGCCGGTCAAGGTGCAGCAGGGCGAGCTCGAGCTGAAGCGCCGCGACGGGACCACCTTCCCGGCCGAGGAGACGCTCCATCGCGTGCAGGTCGGCGACGAGATCATGCTCTCGGCCTTCATCCGCGACCTCACCGAGCGCAGGCGCCGGCAGCACGAGCGGGAGGTGCTGCTCGGCGAGCAGGCGGCACGCGCGGAGGCCGAGCGCGTGGCCGAGATGGTGAGCGGGATGCAGGTGCTCGTGGACACGGCCCTCACGCACCGCAGCACGAGCGACATCGTGGCCCACCTGGTCACGAGCGTGACGTCCGTGGTCGGCGCCGACGCAGCCTCGATCTACCTGGCCGACGAGGGGCGATTGCGTCTGCGCGGCTCGTCCGGCGGCAGCGTCGAGGACGTGACGCTCGAGTTCGGGGAGGGCTTCGCCGGGCGCGTGGCCGTCACCCGCGAGCCGCTCCTGAGCCACGATCCGGCCGCCGACCTCGACGACCCCGCGCTGCGCGATCTGAAGCTCGATTCCCTCGTGGGCGTGCCGCTGCTCGCCGAGGAGGAGGTCACCGGCGTGCTGGTGGTCTGCACCGCCGCGCCGCGCCGGCTCACCCCCGAGGACATGGGGATGCTGCGCCTGGCCGCCGACCGCGTGGCGCTCGGCATCGACCGCGCTCGGGTGTTCGAGCGCGAGCACAAGATCGCGGAGACGCTCCAGCGCACGCTGCTGCCGGACCGCCTCCCTGCCCTGCCGGGCCTGGACGTGGCGGCGCGCTACCTCCCCGCGGCGGCGGAGGCGGAGGTCGGCGGGGACTGGTACGACGTGATCCCGATCCCCGGGGGAAGGGTGGGGATGGTCATGGGCGACGTGGCCGGCAAGGGCCTGGCCGCCGCGTCGATGGTCGGGCGGCTGCGAAGCGCGCTGCGCGCCTATGCGCTCGAGGGCCACGACCCCGCCACGGCGCTCGAGCAGCTCAACCGGCTGCTCTGGACCGAGGGCTCCGAGAGCCAGATGGCCACGCTGCTGTACGCGATCGTGGACCCCGCCGCCGGCGCGATCAGCTGGGTGAACGCCGGGCACATGCCCCCGCTCCTGGTCGGGGAGGACGGCTCGCCCTCGTTCCTCGACGGCTCGCGCTCGGTGCCGCTCGGCGTCCTTCCGTTCCCGATCTTCGAGGAGGCGGCGGCGCCGATGAGCGCCGGCTCGTCGGTGGTCCTCTACACGGACGGCCTGATCGAGCGCCCGGGAACCGTGATCGACGACGGCATCACGCGCCTGGCCGATGCCGTCGACGGCATCGGTCCCGACCCGGAGGCCCTCTGCGACCACCTCCTCGCGACGCTCGTGCCGGGCGGCGCCGCCGCCGACGACGTGGCACTGCTCGCGCTACGCAACGTGCCGATGACGGCCAGCATCGTGAGCGAGTTCGAGCCGATCCCCGAGTCGCTCTCCTCGATGCGAGGCCTGCTGCGGCGCTGGCTGCACTGGGCGGGCGCGGACGACCAGGAGACCGCGGAGATCGTGACCGCCTGCGGCGAGGCCGCCACGAACGCCATCGAGCACGCCGGCGCGGCAGGCGACGTTCCGTTCGAGGTGGCCGCCTCCCTGGACGGCCGCCGCGTGGAATTGAACGTCAGCGACCGCGGCGCCTGGCGCTCCCCGCGCGAGGGCGATCGCGGCCGCGGGCTGTCGCTCATGCGCGCGCTGATGGACAGCGTGGAGGTGTCGCCGGGTCCGGATGGAACTAGGGTGCGACTGCAGCGAGACCTGACCGGAGAGGGGGGCACCGGTGTCTGACCGGTTGGTCGGACTCGAGATCGAGGAGCGGGGCGAGGTCGTGATCGCGCATGTGACCGGCGAGTTGGACATCGCCGAGGCGGCGGCCACGGGCGAGCGCGTGGCCGCGGCGGTGCCCAGCAATGCGCGCGGGCTCGTCATGGACTTCTCCGAGCCTCGGCTTCATCGACTCGAGCGGGATCGCGATGCTGTTCCAGCTCGTCCGCCAGGTCGCGGCGCGGCGCCAGGTGCTCCACGTGGTGGCGGAGCCCGAAGGCCCGGTGGCACGGGTGCTGCAGATCGTCGAGTTCGAGCAGGCGGCGCCGGTGCACGCGGAGCTCGAGGCGGCCGTGGCCGCGGTCGAGTCGGCCTAGCTCGGGCCGCCGGCCGGCTCGATCTTGCGGCGCGGGAAGATCGTGTAGCTGCCGATCGCGGTGGCGATCAGCCGGTCGTCGTCGCTCGTGACCTCGCTGCGGAGCACCGCCAGGCGGCGGTTGCGGCGGTCGAGCTGAGTCCGGCAGACGACCTCGCCGGAGGTGGCCGTGGCCACGTAGTTGATCGAGATCGAGACGGTCGCGATCGACTCCTCCTCGGTCGTCTCGCGCCAGAGCGCCGAGCCCATGCAGTAGTCCACGAGCGCGTAGGTGGCGGCGCCGGAGAGCAGGCCGGCGGCGTTGATGAGCTCCGGGCGGACCGCCATGCGGACCACGTCGGCGCTCTCCCAGCGCATGCCGAAGAACTTGCTGACCCCGTCGATGCCGCCGCGCGCCACGGCCGCTGAATCTACCGCCGCGGGGGTAGTCTTCAGCGACCTAACTTTGGAGGAGCAAGTGGCCGAGACGACGATTGAGGGCCTGGCCGCCGGCAGGACGAACGGCCAGGGCAAGACGATCGAGGTGCAGAACCCCGCCACGGGAGAGGTGATCGCCTCGGTGCCGGCGCTCAGCCCCGACCAGGTGGCCGCCGTCGTCGAGCGGGCCCGCGCCGCACAGCCCGGCTGGCAGGCACTCGGCTTCGACGGCCGCGCGAAGGTCCTCCGGCGCGCACAGAAGTGGGTCATCGACAACGCCGACCGGATCGCGCGCACGATCATGGCCGAGAACGGCAAGGCCTACGAGGACGCCCAGCTCGCAGAGGTGAGCTACGCGGCCGGCGCCTTCGGCTTCTGGTCGAAGAAGGCCCCGAAGTACCTCGCGGACGAGAAGGTCCGCTCGAGCTCCCCGTTCGTGCTCGGCCGCAAGCTGCTCGTGCGCTACGAGCCGGTCGGGGTGGTCGGCGTGATCGGCCCCTGGAACTACCCGCTCACGAACTCCTTCGGCGACTGCATCCCGGCGCTCGCCGCCGGCAACTCCGCTGTGCTGAAGCCCGCAAGCCTCACGCCGCTCACGTCGCTCCTGATGGCCGAGGGCCTGCGCGAGTGCGGGCTGCCCGAGGACGTGTTCATCGTGGCGCCGGGCGGCGGCTCGGTGGGCGAGGCGCTGATCGACGAGGTGGACTTCGTGATGTTCACCGGGTCGACCGAGGTCGGCAAGAAGGTGATGGAGCGCGCCGCCAGGACGCTCACCCCGGTCGGCCTCGAGCTCGGCGGCAAGGACCCGATGATCGTGCTCGCCGACGCCGACCTCGAGCGCGCCGCCAACGCGGCCGTCCACTACTCGATGCAGAACGGCGGCCAGACCTGCATCTCGGTCGAGCGCGTGTACGTGGAGGAGCCGGTCTACGGCGAGTTCGTGGGCAAGGTCGAGGAGAAGCTCAGCGCGCTGCGCCAGGGCCCGCCCGGCGATCCGGGCTCGGTGGACATCGGCGCGGTCACCTCGCCGCCGCAGGTGGACCTGATCGACTCGCACGTGCGCGACGCCGTTGCCAAGGGCGCCCGCGCGGCGGTCGGCGGCCACCGCGGCCAGGGGCCCGGGCGACTTCTACGAGCCCACGCTGCTGCTCGACGTGGACCACTCGATGGAGTGCATGACCGAGGAGACGTTCGGCCCGACGCTGCCGGTGATGAAGGTCGCCGACGCCGACGAGGCCGTGCGCCTGGCCAACGACTCGCCCTACGGCCTCCAGGCCTCCGTCTGGACCAAGGACCTGACGAAGGGCGAGCGGCTGGCCCGCCGCGTGCAGGCCGGCGTGTGCTGCGTGAACGACGCCCAGATCAACTACGTGGCCTTCGAGCTGCCGATGGGCGGCTGGAAGGAGTCCGGGTCTGGGCTCACGCCACGGCGAAGGACGGCATCCGCAAGTACACGAAGAAGCAGGCGATCCTCGTGACGCGCTTCGCGCCGAAGCGGGACATCCACATGCTGCCCTACAAGGCGAGCACGTCGAAGATGATCGGGCGGATGCTGAAGCTGCTGTACGGGCGCGGCAAGCGCGACTGAGTCCAGTCTGCGGCGCGCCGGATAAAGCCCCGGCGCGGTAGGCCGAACACCTAGAGGGTGCGCCTTCGCCTGCCCGCCCTCGTCGCCCTGCTCGCCGTGCTCTGCTCGGGCGCGGTCGCGCTCGCGGAGCCGTATCCGCCGGTGGCCCACAACCCGGCCGACCGCATGCTTCGGGTGCCGATCGACGACTACGGGCACGACGACTCGAAGCGCTGCCGCAAGCACGCCGCGCCCGGAGCGCTCGCGCTCGTGAAGTGGCTCGAGCGCCACACGCGCGGGGAGTCGTGGGGAATCGTTCGCTGCGAGCGCGGCAGCCTCCACGCCGAGGGCCGCGCCGTGGACTGGCACCTCGACTCGGCCGTGCCCGCCGACCGGCGCGCGGCTCGCCGCCTGATCGCTCTGCTGCTCGCCACCGACCGCGCCGGCAACCCGCACGCGCTGGCACGCCGCATGGGGGTGCAGGAGCTGATCTGGAACTGCCGCTCCTGGTGGGCCGGCGCCGAGCGCATGGGCCCCTACTCGGTCTGCTTCGACCGCCGCGGGCGTCCGCGCAAGCACGTGAACCGCACGCTGGGCCACCGCGACCACGTGCACATCGGCCTCACGCGCGCCGGCGCGCGCAAGCGCACCTCCTTCTGGCGGGCGCGCGGCTAATCTCGCCGGCGTGCCTGAGCTGTCGCCCGAGAACCGCGTCGAGATCACCGTGGACCGCGCGCTCTGCATCGGGTCCGGAGACTGCGTGGACACGGCGCCCGACGTGTTCCAGCTGGACGAGGAGGACAAGGCCGTGGTCGTGGACCCCGACGGCGCGCCGCTCGACGACGTCCTCCAGGCCGCGGCCAACTGCCCCGTCACCGCGATCACGGTGGTCGGGGAGGACGGGGATCTCTACCCGTAGGCGAGGCCGACGAAGCGGGCAATAGTTCCCCGTTTCGTCGGTTTCGCTGTCGCTAGCGCCGGCTGAGCAACAGCACGGCCAGCCCGGCGGCGGCGAGCGCCACGGCGCCGAGCTTCAGCAGGCTGCGGCCGGCCTCGGCCGGCATCGCGCCGCCGCGGTCGGGCAGCGGCATCGCGAAGGCCTCGGCGGCCAGGATGTCGTGGGGCGAGTGGTAGCCGCTCGGGTCGCGCGGCATGCGGTCGTCGCGGGTGCCGATCACGAACTCCTCGGCCGCCAGCGTGTCGTGGGGCGGGCCCTCGCTCGCGGGGGAGGCCGGCCAGCGCTCGTAGCGCGTGCCGATCACGAACTCCTCGGCGGCGAGGGTGTCGTGCGGCTCGGGGATCCCGCTCGGGTCGGACGGGACGGCTGGCTGGTGGGAGTTCCGGCGGTCTTGTTCGTGCACGTCCCTATGGTTCCACGGATATGGATCCGGTGACCCAGACGGAGGTCGAGGCGGCCGCTTTCCGCCGTCTCGTGCAGCATTTGCGCGAGCGCACGGACGTGCCGAACATCGACCTGATGGAGCTCGCAGGCTTCTGCCGCAACTGCCTGGCCCGCTGGTACCGGGAGGCCGCCGAGGAGCGGTCGATCGAGCTCTCAGACCCCGACGCGCGGGCGACCGTCTACGGCATGCCCTACGAGGAGTGGAAGGCTCGCTACCAGTCCGAGCGGCCCGCGGGCTGACCGCACTCGCGCTGCTGGGGGCGCTCGCCGCCGGCTGCGGCGCCGACACGGGCCAGGCCCCGGACGGCCCCGCGGACCCCGTGCTCACGCCCGAGGCGGCGCGCGAGGCGCGCGAGTCCGCTGCTCGCGAGCAGGTCGAGAAGGAGCGCTCGCAGGCACGTGCGGTCGAGCTGCGCGGGGCCGGCACCCCGGCAGCGCCGGCGATCCCGCCGACGACCGGCCGAGCCCGGGGGCGCAGACCGACGCCGAGGTGCGCGCCGAGCTGAAGGAGGCGCGCGCGGCGCTGCAGGACTTCCGCGGCTACCTCACCTCGACGGCGTACCTGCCGACCGGCCCGCGCGCGCGGGTGGCGTCCGACGGCACGGCGGTGGCCCCCGAGGACGCCCCCGACGTGGTCAAGCGCGTGATCCTCGCCGGCAACCAGATCGCCAAGTTCCCGTACCGCTGGGGCGGCGGCCACGGCGCCTGGCGCGACAACGGCTACGACTGCTCAGGCTCGGTGTCGTTCGCGCTCGCGGGCGCCGGCCTGCTGGGCCGCCCGCTCACCTCCGGCGACTTCCTCGGCTACGGGCGCGAGGGCCCGGGCGAGTGGATAACGATCTACACGAACCCCGGCCACATCTTCATGGTCGTGGCCGGCCTGCGCTTCGACACGAGCGGCCGCGGCCGCTCGGGCACGCGCTGGCAGGAGGCGCCGCGCAGCACCGCGGGCTTTGCCGTGCGTCACGTGCCCGGGTTGTAGGGCGGGGCCTCGCCCCATCCCCAGCGCGGCACCGGGGCCTCCGCGGGCGGGTGGGCGCCCGGCTGCGAGTTGGCCAGCGCCAGCCGCGTGCCCCACTCGATGTAGGCCACGAACGCCGAGCGGAACTCCGGGTCGTCCGGGAGCCCGGCACGGTCCGCCGCGTCCAGCATCAGCTCGACCCAGCGGCGGCGCTGCCGCTCCGTCAGCGCTCTGTTCAGGTGCTTGGCGACCATGTGCGGATAGCCGCCGTGCTCCTCCGTGTAGAGCGGCGGGCCGCCGAACACCTCACCCAGCCAGATCGCCACGTGCTTCGGATGGCGCTCGTCCATCCCGCGGAACACGGGCTCGAGGACCGGGTCGCGCCTGACCTCGTCGTAGAACGTCTCGGTGAGGCGCTCGAGCGCCGCGGCGCCCCCGGCCCACTCGAACAGCGTCGGCGGCTGGGAGCTCATCGGGCCTCCAGCTCGGCCGGGACCAGGTGGAGCCGCTGCTCGGCGCCGGTGCGCAGCAGCCGCACCTCCACGCGCGTCCCGATCAGCTCGGCCACCATCAGCCGCTGCAGGTCCTCGACCCGCTCGAGCCGCGCGCCGTCCACCTCGAGGATCAGGTCCTCGGGCCGGATCCCCGCCTCGCTCGGCCGGGCTCCCGTCCATGACCTCGACCACCTCGATGCAGGTGTCGCCCTCCCAGGACGCCCGCGCGTGGGGCGGCAGCGGGCGCGGCCCGCCCGCGATGCCCAGGTAGGCGCGGCGCACCCTCCCCTCGCGCATCAGCGCGGAGATCACGCGCCGCGTGGACTCGTTCATCGGCACCGCGAGGCCGAGGCCCATGCCCGCCACCGCGGTGTTCACCCCGACCACGCGCCCGCGGCTGTCGGCGAGCGCCCCGCCGGAGCTGCCCGGGTTGAGCGCGGCGTCGGTCTGGATCACGTTGTCGATCACGCGCGCCGCGCGGCGCGAGCGCGCCGGCAGCGAGCGGCCGAGCGCCGACACGACGCCGGCCGTCACCGAGCCGCTGAACCCGTGCGGGTTGCCGATCGCCACCACGAGCTGGCCCACCCGCAGCCCGTCGGCGTCGCCGAGCTCGGCCTCGGCCAGGTCGCCGCCGTCGGCGCGGACCACGGCGAGGTCCGAGAGCGGGTCGCGCCCGACGACCTCGAAGCGGTCCTCGCGGCCGTCGGCGAAGCCCGCCCGGCCGCGGCCGGACGAGCGCCCGACCACGTGCGCCGAGGTGAGCATGAAGCCGTCGGGCGTGAGCACCACGGCGCTCCCGGCGCCGGCCGGGACCTGCCCGCCGCGCGAGCGGCGCATCACGCGCAGGCTCGCCACCGACGGCGTCAGCCGCTCGGCAACCGCCGTGACGGCGTGCGAGTAGGCGTCGAGCGCCTCGACGTCCGGCGCCGCGACGCTCATGCCGCCTGCTTCCCGAACGCCACGTCCACCTCCCGCTCGTCCGTGCCGCGCACGACCGCGAGCTTGAGGGTGGCCTCCGCTCCCGGCAGCTCGTCGAGCGCCGCGTAGAGCGAGTCCACGCCGTCGATCGCGACGGCCGCCGGCGCTCACGATCAGGTCGCCGCGCTCCACGCCCGCGTCGGCCGCCGGGCTGTCCTCCTCGACCGCGCGCACGAGCAGGCCGTCCTGCTCCGGGAGTCCCACCGCCCTGCGCATGCGCCGCGCCACGCGCGGCGGCGCGACGGCCACGCCGAGCCGGTGGCGCTCCGGCGTCTCGCCGCCGGCGAGCGCGAGCACCCGCCGCTTCACGTCGTCATTCGCCGGGAGCGCCAGGATCAGCCCGCCGTCGAGGCGGATCGCGTTGATGCCCGACGAGCCCGCCCGAGGCGTCCACCAGCGGGCCGCCCGACGAGCCGCGCGGGAGCGGGGCCGTGTGCTCGACGGCGCCCTCGATGCGCCGGCCGCGCGGGAGCCGGAAGCGCCGGCCCGCGGACGAGACGAACCCGAGCGTCACGCGCAGGCCGCGCCCGCCGGGGTTGGCGAGGGCCAGCACGGGCGTGCCGATCCCGGGGGCCTCGCCCGGCTCCCAGCTCACCGGCTCCACGTCGCCCGTGTCCACGCTCAGCACCGCGAGGTCGAGCTCGGGGTCGGCGGCCGCCACGGAGCCGCTCACGCGACGGC
Organism: uncultured Thermoleophilaceae bacterium; assembly: GCA_963768465.1. GTDB lineage: Bacteria > Actinomycetota > Thermoleophilia > Solirubrobacterales > Thermoleophilaceae > JACVRW01. The sequence goes on from CAVYIA010000010.1 coordinate 95,137, forward strand.
CGTCGCGCGAAAGTGACGGTCGCCTCCTCGCCGCGCAGCGAGTGCGCGCAGGTGAGCACCTTGCCGGGCGCGACCACCACCCCCGAGCCGAGCGCCCAGCCGCGGCCGAGTCCCACCACCGCCGGGCCCGTGCGCTCCGCGGCCTCCGCGATCGCGCTCTGCATTGCCTCCAGATCAGCCATTCTCGAGTCCTCCATACTTACTTGCTAGTTGCAAGTGACTACCATACAGAAGCCCATGCACCTACCATCCGCGACCGTGCCCGAACCGGCTGTCTCCCCCCTCGCGGCGGCCCTGGACAGCGTCGGCGACCGCTGGGCGCTGCTGGTCGTGGAGGCGCTTCTGAGCGGCCCCCGGCGCTTCGGTGACCTGCAGGAGGACCTCGCCGGGATCGCGCCCAACGTGCTGAGCGGCCGCCTGCGCCGGCTCGAGGCGGAGGGCGTCGTGGTGGCGGAGCCCTATTCCGAGCGCCCGCCGCGCTACGTGTACGAGCTGACGCGCCGCCGGCCGCGAGCTGGCCGGCGCGCTGCGGCTGCTCGCCGACTGGGGCGCCCGCCATCGCGAGGGTGGCGAGACGCCGCGCCACGAGGTGTGCGGGACGCCCGTCGAGATGCGCCAGTGGTGCCCCACCTGTGCGCAGCCCGTGGACGGCTCCGAGCTAACCGACCTGCATTTCGCCTGATACCTTCGCCGTTCTGAGCGATCCGCCCACACGCCGGCTGGACCCGGGTGGCCGGCCGCCGCCCCGCCACGAGCCCGACGAGGTCTACCGCCGCAGGCGCCTGGTGGCGATCGGCGGCGGCGGTCGCTCGCCGTGCTCCTGATCGTGCTGCTCGCGAGCGTCGCGCTCGGCGGCGGCGACAGCGAGGAGCCCAGCTCCAACCCGGCCGAGCTGGGCCTCCCGACCACCCCGGACAACCTCGGCGACAACACGAACACCGCAGACCGAGACCACCGACACCGAGACGAGCACGACGGTCGCGCCGTCCACGCCGGTCACCCCGGTCACGCCCGCGCCCGGCGGCGACTCGGCCGGCGGCACCGCGGCTCCCGTCACGCCGCCCGCGACCACCCCGCAGTCCGAGACGCCCTCCGGCGGCGCCGGCGGCGGGGCCGTGGCGCCTTCCTCGCCCTAGTGCCGAAGCACGCAGTCGGCCGCGTGCGCCGGTCTCGACGGCGGCGGCGCCGCTGGCGCTTCGTCTCGCCGCGCCGCTTCTTCGATTCCACGCGCCTGCGCCGCGACGCGGCCGTGGGCCTCGTGGCACGGCGCGGCCGCTGCACCGCGAGAGCGGAGTGGAGCCGTGCGCGCAGCCGCTCCAGCGCAAGCTCGCGGTTGCGCGCCTGGCTGCGCGTGTCCTGAGCGCTCGCGCGCACGACCGCCCGGCGCGACTCGCGATGCGGCGCTTCTCCTCGTCGCTGAGCACGGCCGAGGCGTCCACGTCGAAGCTCGCCTCGACGCGCGAGGCGGTCACGTTCGCGTGCTGGCCGCCCGGGCCCGACGAGCGGCTGGTGCGGAGCTCGACCTCCGCTCAGCGGCACCACCACGCCGCGCCCGATGTCCAGTCCGTCCGCCATGGGCACGCCAGCCTACGCGCCTAAACTGCCGCGCCATGCGCGCCGCCGTGGTCGGGCACGTGGAGTGGATCGAGTTCGCCTCCGTGCCCGAGATGCCGGCGGCCGGCGACATCGTGCACGCCCGCGAGGTCTGGGAGGAGCCGGGGGGCGGAGGCGCGGTGGCCGCGGTCCAGCTCGCGAAGCTCGCCGGCGGCGCCACGTTCTTCACGGCGCTCGGCGACGACGAGCTCGGGCACCGCTCCAAGCGCGAGCTCGAGGACCTGGGGCTGACGGTCCACGCCATGTTCCGGCCGGAGCCGCAGCGGCGCGGCGTTCGTCCACGTGGACGACCGCGGGGAGCGGACGATCACGGTGATCGGAGACCGGCTCGGGCCGCGGGCGGACGACCCGCTGCCATGGGAGGAGCTGGGGGAGACGGACGCGGTGTACCTCACGGCCGGGGACCCGGGCGCGGTGCGGCTCGCGCGGGCGGCGCGCGTGCTCGTGTCCACGCCTCGCGGGCTCGAGGCGATCGCCGAGTCGGGCGTGGAGCTCGACGCGCTGGTGGCGAGCGGGGCGGACCGCGGCGAGCGCTACGAGACGGGCCAGCTCGACCCGCCGCCGCGCGCGGTGGTGCGCACCGCGGGCGCCGCGGGCGGCGCCTGGGAGACGGCGAGCGCGAGCGGCAGCTGGGACGCCGTGCCGCTCGGCGGTCCGGTGAGGGACGCCTACGGGTGCGGCGACAGCTTCGCGGCCGGGCTCACCTACGGGCTCGGCGCCGGCATGGAGATCCAGCGAGGCGCTCGAGCTCGGCGCCCGCTGCGGCGCCGCCTGCCTCACCGGCCGCGGGCCCTACTCGGGGCAGCTGACGAGCGTCTAGTGAATTGCGACCTTGCCGTCCTCGGGCTCGAGCGGGAGGCCCTGCTCCACCCAGGCCACGAGGCCGCCGGCAAGGTTGTAGGCGTCCAGCCCTGACGCGCGGAAGGCCTGCGCCGCCACGCCCGAGCGCGCGCCGGTGCGGCAGTAGAAGACCACCGGCGGGTCGCCGCTCAGCGAGCCGGCCTCGGCGGTGAGCTGGTCCATCTCCACGTGACGGGCGCCGGCGAGCCGGCCCTCGTCCCACTCGTAGGTCTCGCGCACGTCCACGAGCCGGATCTCGCCGCGCTCGGCGAGCTCCGCCACCTGCTGCGGCGTGAGGTCCTCCTGTAGGTCGGACAGAGCCACGGCGGGCGAGATTAGCGGGGTAGAGTGCGGAGGTCATGGACCTTCGCGGCAAGACAGTCCTGATCACCGGCGCTGCGCGCGGGATCGGCGCCGAGACGGCGCGCCAGGTCTCCGCACGGGGCGCGCGCGTGGCGCTCGTGGGCCTCGAGCCGGAGGAGCTCCGGCGCGTGGCCGCGCAGTGCGGTCCCGACGCCGCCGCCTTCGAGGCCGACGTGACCGACACGGCCGCGCTGACGGGCGTGGTGGAGGCGGTGGCGGAGCGCTTCGGCGGCATCGACGTGGTGATGGCCAATGCCGGCGTGGCGGCCACCGGCTTCGTGCGCTCGATGGACCCGGCTGCGTTCGAGCGCACCGTCGAGGTCAACCTCATCGGCGTCTGGCGGACCGTCCGCGCGTGCCTGCCGCACGTGATCGAGCGGCGCGGCTACGTGCTCGTGATCGCCTCGCTCGCGGCGGCCGCGCACGGCCCCGGGCTCGCGCCCTACGCGGCGAGCAAGGCGGGGGTCGAGGCGTTCGCCGACTCGCTGCGCTCGGAGATCCGGCATCTCGGCGTGGACGTGGGCGTGGGCTACTTCGCCTTCCTCGACACGGAGCTGGTCCGCGGCGCGGACACCCACCCGGTGTTCGGGAGCCTGCGCTCGCAGATGCCGGGCCCCTTCGGCAAGACCTACCCGCTCGGGGACGCCGTCCGCAAGACCGTGGAGGGCATCGAGCAGCGCCGGCGCGTGGTGGCCTTCCCCGGCTGGGTCAAGCCGATGCTCTGGCTGCGCGGCATCACCGGGCCGCTGCTGGACCGCGGCGCGGGCGAGCGGACGGCCGAGATCGACGCCGCCTTCGAGCGCGACGTGGCCGAGCGCGGGGTGCGCGCGGCGTCGGCGCTCGCCGGCGCCGGCGGCGAGGCAGCCGAGCGCAGCGAGACCCCGGTCGGCTGATGGCCAAGCGCGACCCGCGCATGGTGCCCCTCGGCTACGGCAAGTTCGTCCGCGCCGACAAGGTCTACGCGCTGGTGCCGCTCGAGGGCTCGGAGCGCCGCGACGGGCGGCGCACCTACGTGCACGTGGACGGCCTGTCCGAGCCCGTGGTGGCCTCGCGCTCGGAGCGCGCCATCCTCGCCGACGTGGAGGCCGCCCTCGCAGAGGCGGCCGGCCTGCCGCGCCGTCCCCGCAACGTCGCGGTGACGGGCCAAGAGAGCCTGCTGCCTTAGCGCGGCTGCCTAACCGACGTACGCGGCCACGACGTCGTCGAACGGGCCGTCCTCGCGGACGCTCCCTCCGTCGAGCCAGAGCGCGCGCTCGCAGAGGCGGCGGAGCAGGTCGTGATCGTGGCCGGCCGCCACGACGATCCCGCCGCGCGGCGAGGATGCCCCGCGCGCGCTCCTCGACGAGCGAACGGAACTCATGGTCGAGCGCCTCGTGCACCTCGTCCAGCAGGAGCAGCTGCGGGCTCGACGGCATTCGGCCACCGCGAAGCCGAGCCGGGCGAGCATGCCCTGCGAGTAGGTGGACACGGGCCGGTCGAAGGCGGCGCCCACTCCGCTCCGCTCCTTCATCCATTCGAGCCGCGACCGCGTCTCGCGGGCGCTCAGCCCGCCGAGGACGCCGAGCAGGCCGCAGTTCTCGCGCCCGCTCAGCGACCGACACGAGGCCCGCCTCGGTCGACAGGAGCGAGCCGATCCGGCCCCGGACCTCCAGGCTGCCCTCGTCCGGCGAGAGCACGCCCGCCATCGTTCGCAGGAGGGTGGTCTTGCCGGAGCCGCTGGGGCCGATCAGCGCCACGCCCTCGCCGGGGGATGAGCTCGAGGTCGAGCCCGCGCAGCCCCCAGACCTCCTCGACGCCGCGCCGGAGCCGGGCGACGCGTCGGCGTGGTGACCCGCGCTGGCGCGGTCGATGAGGAAGCAGACGCCCAGGTCCTCGGCCTGGACCGTGGCGCTCATCAGACGACCTTCGCGAAGTGGCGCTGCTCGCGGTTGTACACCGGGAGGAGCACCACGAGCAGCAGCGCCGCGGCCGCCAGCGGGTAGAGCAGCTCCCAGGCTGCCGGCGACTGGCCGTAGAGGAAGATGTCCCGGTACGACTCGAAGAGGCCGGTCAGCGGGTTGAGCGGCAGCAGGTCGCGCGCGTCGCCGTGCACCTGCTCGAGGGCGATCAGGCCGGGCGCCACGAAGAACAGGATGCGCACGCAGGCCACGCCACGGAGCGAAGGTCGAAGAACCAGAGCCCGATGAGCGAGGCCGCGTAGCTGAACCCGACCGCCAGGGCGAGGGAGACGAAGAGCACGGCGGGCAGCCATGCGAGCGCGAGCGTCGGGGCGACCCCGTACGCGGCCATCATGATCGCGACGAGCACGAGGCTCGGCACGAAGACCACGGACGCCGTGAGCGCCGAGACGAGTGGGATCAGCAGCCGCGGAAAGGCCATGTTCACGATGATCGTCTTCCGCACGTTCACCGCGTTCAGGGCGTTGACCACCGCGGTCATGACCAGCTGGAAGGGCACCACGGCGCACGCGACGCTGAGCCCGGGCGCCTCGTCCGGGCGATCGAGCACCAGCGCCACGAGCAGCAGGTAGACCCCGACCAGGGCGAAGGGCTCGATGAGCCACTTCACGACTCGCAGCGGGCCGCGGCCGTAGCGCTCCTGGACGTCGGCCAGCACGAGGGCGCCGAGCACGTCGGCGAGACGCCGCGGGTCCGCATCGCGGGCCGCCGAGGCAGCTCCCCGAGCGAGTGTCCGGCCACCCGCCGGGTCCTCCAGAACGGTGCGTGGCGAGCCCGCGATCTTTCGACGATACAGCGGCACGGGTTGCCGGGATCCATGCGAGACTCACCGCAGTGGGGGCCGTGCGCATCGGATTCGTGGGATGCGGCTTCGCCGCCGAGCACCGGCACCTGCCGACGCTCATGAGGTCGTCCGAGCTGAGCGTGGAGGCCGTGTGCGACCTGGACGAGACGGCGCGCACGCGCGTGGGAGACCGCTTCGGGATCGCGCGCCGCTACGCCGGTGCGCGCGAGCTCGCGGAGGATCCGGCCGTGGAGGCGGTGGCCGTCTGCGTGCCGACCGGGGCTCACGCGGAGGTGGCCATGGCGGCGCTGGAGGCCGGCAAGCACGTGTTCGTCGAGAAGCCGCTGGCGCTCTCGCTGGACGACGCCGACGCGCTGATCGAGCGCCATCGGGGCTCCGGCCTCCAGGCTGTCGTCGGCTTCAACCTGCGCTCGCATCGGGTGGCCCGGGCCGCCCGCGAGCTCCTGCGCTCCGGCGCGATCGGATCGGTCGGCTCGATCGCGAGCGCGTTCGACGACGCGCGCTTCTCGATGCCGGACCTTCCCGCCTGGCGCATGCGCCGCGAGCACGGGGGCGGAGCGCTGATCGACAAGGCGATCCATCACCTGGACCTCTGGAGCTACCTCCTCGACGACCGGATCGACGAGGTGTTCGCCTTCGGCCATGCCGGGCGCGGCGACGACGAGACCGTGGCCGTGAGCGCGCGCATGCGGGGCGGCGCGCTGGCCACGCTGCAGGCGTCGGACGACACGGTCACGCGCAACGAGCTGACGCTGAACGGAGACCGCGGCTCCGTGAGGATCGACCTCTACCGCTCCGACGGGCTCGAGCTGGTCGGGCTCGGCGATCTCCCCGGCGCGCCGCGCACCCGGCTGCGCCGAGCGCTCGCGAACGCCCGGCAGGCCGTCTCGAAGCCGGCGAGATCCGCCGCGGCGGCGCCTTCGATGCGTCCTACGGCGCCGAGTGGCAGGCGTTTGCCCGCTGCGTCCGTGGCGAGGAGCCGCCGGTGTGCACGCTCGATGACGGCCGCCACGCGCTCCAGGCGGCGCTGGCCGCTGCACATTCGATCACGGTCGGCCAGTCCGTTCGCGTGGCCGATGCTCCCTCGATGCCGGCCCCCTCCGGCGTGACCGCGGTGGAGCGATGAGCGCGTCACCCGAGCTCTCGGTGCTGCTCCCCACGGACTCCTTCGAGACCGTGGAGAAGATCCTCGCCTGCCTTCGCGCGCAGCCTCGCGCCGGCCGGCTCGAGATCGTGTTCGTGGCCCCGTCCGGAGCCGGGCTCGAGGACGGCGACGCGCGCGTGCACGGCTTCGCCGGCGTCCGCGTGATCGAAGTCGCGGACGTCGCGTCGCTGCCGCGGGCGCGGGCGCGGGCGCTTCGGGCCGCGAGCGCGCCGCTGGTGCTGTTCGCCGAGACGCACGCGTACCCGAACGCCGAGTACCTCGACAGGCTCGTGGAGGCGCATGCCGGACCCTGGCCCGTCGTGGGGCCGGCGATCGGCAACGCGAACCCGGGCAGCCTGATGAGCTGGGCCTCGCTCCTGATGGACTACGGCCGCTGGGTCGAGGCCGAGCGAGAGCGGCCCGATCGAGGACGTCCCGGGCCACAACAGCGTCTACAAGCGCGACCTCCTGCTCGGGCTGGACGACCTCGACGAGCTGATGACCGCCGACACGATCATGCACGCCGAGCTGCGCGCGCGCGGCCACGAGCTCTATCTGGAGCCGGCGGCGCGCGTGGACCACCTGAACGTCTCCCAGCTCCGCTGGGCGCTCGTCGAGCGCTTCGAGTCCGGGCGGACGTTCGCCGGCATGCGGTCGCGCGGCTGGGCGCTGCCGCACCGGCTCGCGTACGCCCTCGGGTCGCCGCTCATACCGCTGGTCCGGTTCCGCCGCATCCGGCTCTCTCTCCGGAGATGCCGGGACGCCCCGTCGATGCTCCGGCTCGGGTCCCGCGCTCGCGCTGGCGCTGGGTGTCAGCGCATTCGGGGAGTTCGTGGGATATCTGCTCGGCCGCGGCAAGACCGACCACCTCTACGACATGGAGCTGCACAAGGTCCGCTACGTCCTGCGCCGGGAGCGGGCCGTCGAGGACGACAAGAGCCTCTGGCCGCGCTGACACGGTGGAACCGTTCTGCTCGGTCATCGTCCCGACGCACCGGCGCCCGGCGCAGCTGGCCGAGTGCCTGGCCGCGCTCGCGAGACTCGACTACCCGCCCGACCGCTACGAGGTCATCGTCGTGGACGACGGCGGCGGGATGCCTCTCGACGAAGTGCTGGAGCCCTTCCGGGCCCGGATGGCGGTCAGCTGCCTGACGGGCCGGCGCGCCGGGCCGGCCGCGGCGCGCAACGCCGGGGCGGCTCGCGCGCGCGGCGACCTGCTCGCGTTCACCGACGACGACTGCCGCCCGCGACCGGACTGGCTGCAGACGGCTCGCCGGTGCCATGCGGCCCGGCCCGGCCACGGGATCGGCGGCAGCACCGTGAACGCCCTGGACTCCAATCCCTTCGCCGCCACCAGCCAGCTGGTCATCGGCGTGGGCTACGACCAGAACAACGACGACCGCGACGACGCCCGCTTCTTCGCGTCGAACAACCTCGCATTTCCCGCGGCGCGGCTTTCGCGACGTGGGCGGGTTCGACGAGAGCTTCAAGACCTCCGAGGACCGCGAGCTGTGTGCCCGCTGGGTCCTCTCCGGACGCCGGCTTGCATGGGAGCGCGCAGCGATCGTCGAGCATGCCAGCCCGCTCACGCTCGGCCGCTTCTGGCGGCAGCACGTGGCCTACGGGCGCGGCGCCTACCGCTACCACGCGACCCAGTCGCGCCGCGACGCGCGCGTGCGGCTCGAGCCGTCCTTCTACGCCGCGCTGGTACGGGCCGCGCTGCGCCGGCGGCCGCGCGAGGCCGCGGTCACGCTCGCGCTGCTCGGCGTCTGGCATCTGGCGAACACCGCCGGCTATCTCCTCGAGTGGGTCGGCGGCGCGCCCCTGCCCGAGCCTCCCGGCGGCGAGGCCGGCACGGTCCTTCACGTGACCTGGTCAGGAAGGATCGGAGGCATCGAGCGCTCGCTCTCCACGCTCGTCCTCACCGCCGCGGAGCACGGCGGCCGCCGGCAGCGGGTCTGCTTCATGGACGGGCGCGGCCCGATCGGCGACCTGCTCGTGGCGGCGGGGCTGGCGGTCCGGCTGGGTGCACGCGGGCGGCCCGGTCCGCGCTCGCTCGCGGCGCTCGCCGCCACGCTTCGGCGCGAGCGCCCGGCGGCCGTTCACCTCCACACGCACTCGCTCGCCGTGCATGCGACGGCTCTGGCCTCGCTGCCGGGCGCCACGCGCGTCTACACCGAGCACTCGCCGCGCGCGCTCCGGCCGGACCGGAAGCTGGCCGTCCTCTACCGCCTGCTGCGGCTCACGGCCGGGCGCGTCGTCGCGCCCGCGGAGGCCGTGGCCGAGACCATCGAGCGCCGCGGCGTGGACCGGGAGCGGATCGCCGTGGTGCCGCATCCGCTCACGATCGCGCCGCGCGCCGTCGCGGAGGAGGCGGCTCGGGACGGCGGCATCGTCGGCGTCGTCGCGCGGCTGGAGCCGCAGAAGCGCGTGGACCTCCTGATCGACACCGTCGCCGAGCTCAGGCGACGCGGCCTCGCCTGCCGGGCGCTGATCGTGGGGGACGGGTCCGAGCGGGCGGCGCTCGAGGAGCGAAGCCGAGCCGCGGGACTCGGCGAGCTCGTGCGCTTCGCCGGCGAGCAGGAGGACGTGGCCCCGTGGCTCGACCGGATGGACGTGTTCCTCATGACCTCCGAGTCCGAGCCGTTCGGGCTCACCGCGACCGAGGCGATGGCCCGCGGAGTGCCGGTGGTGGCGATGCCCTGTCCCGGCGGGCTCGCCGAGCTGGTGGGCGCCGGCGGCCTCTTGCTGCCGGATCGCTCTCCCGCCCGCGCCGCGGACGCCGTTCAGCTCCTGCTCGAATCGCCCGGCGAGCGCGCCCGGCTGCGCGCCGCGGGGCGCGCACTGGCCGACCGGCACCTGCCGGCTACGGCCGTCCGCGAGCTCGAGCGGCTCTACGCGGCGCCGCCTCCGGGCTGAGCCCGTCGGGACGGCCGGGGAGTCGCGGCCTTCGCATCCAGTGCCGCACGAAGAGCACGAGGCCGGCCGGCACCGCCAGGAGCGCGATCACGCTGTGCAGGACATGGAGGAAGAACCCCGCGCTCGCCGCGCGGATGCCACCGCGCCGCAGGAGCAGGCGATAGAGCGGGCCGTTGACCGCCACGAACAGAACGAGGAGCAGCGCCGAGGCGGCGAACGCGCCGGCGACGGCGAGCGCCAGCGCCGCGAGGCACAGGGCGGTCCCGGCGAGATGCCGCGCGCTGACGTTGAGCCGGAACGACGAGCGGCCGCGGGCGAGCATCAGAGCGACCCAGGGTGCGCCCCGGTAGACGAGATCGGTCATGGCCATGCTGCGAAGCCCCCACCGCTTCAGGTGCTTTCCCTGGATGCGCGGGTCGAGGCGGATGGTGCCGGAACGGGCGAGGCGCAGCCCGAGCTCGATGTCCTCGACCGACGGAGCCCCGAAGCGGCGGGCATCGAAGCCCCCGGCCTCGCGGAACGCGTCGGCGCGGACGGCGCCCAGTCCAGCCCAGAACGTCGTGGCACGGCCCGCCGAGCTGTGATGGATCCAGTGGTGGAGGAGGTTGCGGAAGATCGAGACGAGCCCGCCGTCGGCCGGGGCGTCGTCGTAGGAGCCGAACACCGCCACGAGTGACGGATCCTCCGCGAAGGCGGCCCGGATCCGCTCGAAGGCGTCGGCGTGGACGACCACGTCCGAGTCCACGAACGCGAGCAGTGTGCCGTCTGCCCGCCCCGCTCCCGCGTTTCGAGCGGCCGCGGGGCCGGAGCCCGGCGGCGAGTCCACGACGATCACCTCGTCGGGGCTGTCCGCGGCCGCGCGGATCGCATCCACGCAGCGCTCGAGCGTGGCCGGGCTATCCGTGGCCGGCACGATGACGCTCAGCCACGGCCGCACCGCGGTCCTCTCGATTGCGGTCCCCACAGGCCAGTCTCCCCGCCGGGTCGTCCTACCGGACGTCAGCGCGAGCATAAGCCGGTTCGGCCCGGCGTGCGACCGGTCCTAGCCGCCCGTCCGGTACCAGTCCACGTAGCGGCCGCAGGCGCGTCGCAGCGGCAGCACCCGGCCGGGCCGGTCCACGCGGACGGCCACGGGCTCGCCGAGCAGCACGGTGCGCACCACGTCCAGGCGGCGCCGCGCCCGAGGGCGGACCTCGATGCGCAGGGGCCCGTTGCCGTCCACGCGGCCCACCGCCACGAAGCTCGCGCGGTCGCTCAGGTACGCGGGCAGGTCGCGACGCTCGCGCGCCCAGGCGCACCTCGAGCGGCATGTCGCTGAACCAGCGCAGCGAGATCTCCCAGCGCCCGGGGCCCAGGTCGAGCGTCTGGACGAGCGGCCTGCCCGAGACCGTCGCGCCGGGGACCCCGACCACCGGCCGCGGCCGCACGTACGCCACGCCGCCGGCGCGCGCGAGCGCGCGGCCCGGCGCGCTGCGGCAGTCGAGCACGGCACCCGGGGCCTCACCCTCCGAAAGCGTCATCCGCGGCGGTGTCGGGCCGGTTCGCTCCCAGAGCACGCTCCAGCGCGTGCGCGCGACGGGCCTCAGGTTGGGCGGGATGACCGATGCATATGACGTGCGCGGCGTGACGACGTAGCGGTAGCGCGTCGAGGCCGCCGGGGCCGACCGAGTCCACGTCGACCGCCGTGGGCGGGGCGGGCTCGGTCTTCTCGGGCACCGGCACGAGGGTGGTCAGGCCCGGCCCCGCGGCCGGCTGGAAGCCGGCGAGACGCGACCCGCGGAGCTCCCAGCCGGCGAAGGCGTCACGGGCGAGATAGAGCACCGGGGCATTCCGCACGAGCGGCCGGAAGGCGCTCAGGTCGGCGCCGCGCTGGTGGGGCCTCACGTGCGCGGCCCGGAGCGCGAGCGCGCTCGAGTAGAGGGCGAGCAGCGCGAACGTCCCGGCAGCCGCTGCGACCGCCGTGCGTGCCGGCCACCGCCGCCGCTCGCGCAGCTCGGCGAGCAGGAAGCTCACCGCCGCGAGCGCCAGCACGGGGGACGCCACGGCCAGCGCCTTGCCGCTGAAGTACGCGAGCGTCGTGGGCCGCGCCACCACATAGACGGTCAGGCCTGCCAGCGCGGCGGCGAGCAGCGCCCGGTCGCGCCTGCCCGCGCGGACCAGGCCCGCCACCACCAGGACCGCGGCGAGGGCCGCACCGAGCTCCAGCCACCACTTGCCGCCGGTGGCGAGCCGGAAGTCGGGCCGCGGCCAGACGCCGAGGGCCTCGAATGGAGACAGCTGCCCCACGAAGTTCCCGCCCACGCCGTTGTCCGTGACGAACCGCCCTGGGCCGGTGTCGAAGAAACCGGATGCGACCGCCGCGAGCGCCAGCGCTCCGATGCACGGCGACGGCCGCCGCGCCGGCCGCCAGGAGGACGCGGGGGGAGGGCAGCCGCAGGCGTCTCGCCCGCGGCCCGAGCGCGATCAGCGCCAGCCAGCCGAGGGTCGCGGCCGGCCACACGAGGGCCGCCAGCCCGAACACGGCCACCCCCGCGGAGGCGGTCAGGACGAGCGCCACGGTGTGACGGGGCTCGAGACGGCCCGCCTCGAAGGCTTCCCGCACGGTGAGCGCGAAGCCGAGGAAGAACAGTGCGAGAAGCGGCTCCTTGAACGCCCCCTCGGCGACGTAGGCGACCACGAGGTAGGGCACGCCGACGAGCGCCGCCCCGGCGATCCGCAGCGGCAGCGGCGCCTTCCCGATCCCGGCGAGCGCCACGAGCGCCAGCAGCATCGGCGCCGCGAGGGTGAGCCCGGTGAAGGCGGGGGCCACGCCGATGCCGGTCCCCTCGGCCAGAGCGGCCACCGCCGCGTGAGGGCCGATCGGGTAGCCGTCCGCGAGCACCTGCCGCGACGTGCCCTCGTCGCGGAGCACGTCGGCCTGGCGCATGTGGAACCAGATGTCGTCGAGCATGCTCGCGCCCAGCTCGCCGACCCGGTCGTTGGCCAGGAAGGGAAGGGCGCAGAAGCCGAGCACGACCACCACGACGGGAACCGCGGTGAGCAGCGGGTGGAGATCGGCTCGCGCCCTGCGCGAGCGCGACCACGGCGGCCGCCAGCGCCAGCACCAGCGCAGCTGCCGCCGTGGCGCCGTGGCCGGGGAGGCGGACGGCCACCACCGCGATCAGGACGATCGCGGCGAGGCCGGTGGCCGGCGCGGTCCAGGTCCACTCGCGCCGGCAGCAGAGCGCCGCGCCGATGACCAGCGAGGCGAGACCGAATGCGAGGGCGCTGAGGAAGACGGTCACGCGCGAACACTCGCACGCCGTACCGGCGCCCTGGTCCCCTAGAGCTCCTTCACCGCGGCGAGCACGCCCGCCACGGACTCCTTGGCGTCGCCGAACAGCAGCGACGTGTTCTCGTTGTAGAAGAGCGGGTTGTCGATGCCGGCGAAGCCGGTGTTCATCGAGCGCTTGAGCACGATCACCTGCACGGCCTTGTCCACGTCGAGGATCGGCATGCCGTAGATCGGGGATCCCTCGTTCTCGCGCGCGGCCGGGTTGGTCACGTCGTTCGCGCCGATCACGAGCGCCACGTCGGTCTGCGGGAACTCGGGGTTGATCTCGTCCATCTCCTTGAGATGGTCGTAGGGCACGTCGGCCTCGGCCAGCAGCACGTTCATGTGCCCTGGCATGCGCCCGGCCACCGGGTGGATCGCGTAGTCCACGCGGATGCCGCGCTTCTCGAGCTCGTCGGCCAGCTCGCGGACCGTGTGCTGCGCCTGCGCCACCGCCATGCCGTACCCGGGGGCCACGACCACCTTCGATGCGTAGGCCAGCTGGATCGCCACGTCGGCCGCGTCGGTGGAGCGCACCGGCTTCTGCTCGCCGTCGCCGTCGCTCGGCGTCACGGTCACGCCGCCGAACCCGCCCGCGATGATGTTCGGGATCGAGCGGTTCATGGCGTCGGCCATCAGCTTCGTGAGGATCGAGCCCGAGGCGCCCACGATGATGCCGCCCACGATCAGCGCCACGTTGTCGAGCGCGATGCCGGCCGCCGCCGCGGAGAGGCCGGTGAAGGCGTTCAGCAGCGAGATCACGACCGGCATGTCCGCGCCGCCGATCGGGAGCACGAACATGTTGCCGAGGAGCGCCGCGCTGACCAGCAGCAGGACGAACAGCCCCTCCGACTCCGAGCCGGCGGCGATCGCCACCGCGCGAGCCCACGGCCACGAGCAGGAGCAGGGCGTTGACGAACTGCTGTCCCGGCAGCTGGATGGGGCGGCCCGGGAGGACCTCCTGGAGCTTCCCGAACGCGATGTTCGATCCCCAGAAGGACACGGAGCCCACGATCGCGGCGAAGACGAGCGGGATGATCACGTCGGTGGGGAGGTCGCCGCCCGAGTCGCGGAACTCGGCCCAGGCGATCAGGGCCACCGCGCCGCCGCCGACGCCGTTGAACAGCGCCACCATCTGCGGCATCGCGGTCATCTTCACGCTGCGCGCCGCGGGCACGCCCACGGCCGTGCCGAGCACGATGCCGAGCGCGATCAGGCCGTAGTTGCCGACCCGCTCGTCGAGCAGCGTGGCGCCGACCGCGACCGCCATGCCCGCGGCCGCCACCAGGTTGCCCCGGCGGGCCGTGCGCGGGCTGTTCAGGAAGTGCATCCCGATGATGAAGAGGCTGAACGCGACGATGTAACAGACCCGGATGAAGTCCTGGTCCTGGAGCGAGAACGACGCGAGCGTCACGAGTCGGGGTCCTTCTTCGGCTCCGGCCGGCGCTTGAACATCTCGAGCATCCGGTCGGTCACGAGGAACCCGCCGACCACGTTGATCGTGCCGAACGCGATCGCGATGACGCAGCAGGAGCTTGTTGAAGGCGCCGTCCGCCTCGCCGATCAGCAGGATGCCGCCGAGCAGCACGATCCCGTGGATCGCGTTGGTGGCCGACATCAGCGGCGTGTGCAGCGTGTTGGGCACCTTCGAGATCACCTCGAGGCCCACGAAGCCCGCGAGCACGAGGATGGTCAGCTCGGTGATGAAGTCCATTAGGCCGTCGCCTCCGCCGCCTTCTTCGCGCCCTCGTGCACGATCTCGCCGTCGCGGGTGATGCAGGCGCCCGCGATCACCTCGTCGTCGAAGTCCAGGCTCAACGCCCCCTCCTTGACCATCAGCTCGAGCAGGGACGTGACGTTGCGGGCGTAGAGGCTCGACGCGTGGTCGGGCATCGTCGAGGCCAGCCCGAGCGGGCCGGCGATCGTCACGTCCTCCTTGACCACCGTCTGCCCCGGCTCGGTGAGCTCGCAGTTGCCGCCGGTCTCGGCGGCGAGGTCCACCACCACGGATCCCGGCTTCATGTTCTTGACCGCCTGCTCGGTCACGAGCAGCGGGGCGCGCCGGCCGGGGACGGCGGCCGTGGAGATCACGGCGTCCACCTGGCCGATCACCTCGGCGAGCAGCTCGCGCTGGCGCTGCTGCTCCTCCTCGGTGAGCGCGCGGGCGTAGCCGCCGGCCGCCTCGGCGTCCTCGAGCCCCATGTCCAGCTCCACGAAGCGCGCGCCGAGCGACTCGATCTGCTCCTTCACGGCGGAGCGCACGTCGAAGGCCTGCACGACCGCGCCGAGCCGGCGGGCGGTCGCGATCGCCTGGAGGCCGGCCACGCCGGCGCCGAGCACCAGCACCTTCGCGGGGCGCACGGTCCCGGCCGCGGTGGTGAGCATCGGGAAGAAGCGCGGCAGCTCCTGGGCGGCGATCAGCGCGGCGCGGTAGCCGGCCACGGTGGCCTGCGAGGAGAGGGCGTCCATCGACTGGGCGCGCGTGATGCGCGGTATCGCCTCCATCGCGAAGCTCGTCACGCCCGCCTTGGCCAGCGCCCGCACGGTCTCCGCGTCGCCCAGCGGGTTGAGGAAGCCGATCAGCACCGAGCCCTGCCCGAGCTGGACGAGCTCGCTCGCCGACGGCGGGGCCACCTTGGCCACCACCTCGCCGCCGAAGCCGTCGCCGAGGGTGGCGCCCGCCTCCTCGTAGGCGGCGTCCAGCTGTCCGGCCTCGGTGCCCGCCCCGGACTCGATCACCACGTCGATCCCGCCCTTGGCAAGCCGCTGCACGGCCTCGGGCACGAGCGCCACCCGACGCTCGCCCTGGGCCTGCTCCTTCGGTACAGAGACCTTCATCTGGGGGACGTTCCGGCTGCCAGAGAGCGCGAGAGGGTAATCCATACACTCCCCGGCCGTGCGCAGAGTCCTCTTCGCCCTGCTCCTCCTGGTGGCCGCGTTCCCCGCCGCGGCCTCGGCCGCGTCCCCCTCTGTGCCGCGCTGCGCGCTCGGTACGAGCGCGGCGGACCTGCGCGGCTTCGAGGCCGGCGCGCTGGTGCGCGGCGAGCGCAGGCTGAAGGGCAAGGCCGCCCGCGAGGCCTACTCGGCGGGCGTGGCCGCCTACGTCTACGGGCTCGCGCCGCTGAGCGTCCGCGGCACGGTGCCGCGCTTCCCGCGCAACCAGATCGTGAGCATCGGCGAGCTCGTGGAGCCCGACGTGCGCACCGTCGTCTCGCCGAACGTGGACACGACCTACACGGTCGGGCAGATCGACCTCTCGGACGGCCCGCTCGTGGTGGACGTGCCCGACACGAAGGGCCGCTACTACGTGCTCCAGTTCATGGACGCCTACTCGAACACCTTCTCCTACATCGGCCGCCGCACCACCGGCACGAAGCCCGGGTCGTACGTGCTGGTGCCGCCCGGGTACTCGGGCGCCCTCCCGGCCGGCGCCAAGGCGATCCGCAGCCCCACGAACCTGATCTGGCTGATCGGCCGCACCCTCGTGAAGGGCGCCGCGGACCTGCCGGCCGTGACCGAGCTGATGCGCGGCTACACGCTCACGCCGCTCGCCTCCTGGACCGCCGGCGGGCGCTCCAGCCCGATCCTGCTGCCCGCCTTCCCGCCGATGCTGAACCCGCTCGTGATCCCGAAGGGGCTCGCCTACTTCGACGAGCTCGGCGCGACGCTCGCGGAGAACCCGCCGCCGAAGGGCGACGCATGCGCGCTGAAGGCGTTCCGCGCGGTGGGCATCGGCACGGGGCTCACCCCGTCCACGCAGGCCTCCGGCGCCGTCCGCCGCGGCCTCGAGGCGGCCGCCAAGGCCGGTCCGCGCCTGGTCACACGCGCGGTCGACCACGCGAACGCCTACAGCCGGGTGCGCCACAACGGCTGGCAGATCTCGCCGCGCTACATCGGCGACTACGGCCGCAACTGGCTCGGCCGGGCGGTGATCGCCAAGTTCGCGCTCGGCGCCAACACCGCGCCCGAGACCGTCTATCCCGCCGCGCGCACCGACAGCCGCGGGCGCGGCCTCCGCGGCACGCACCGCTACCGGATCCGCTTCGCGAAGGGCAACCTCCCGCCGGCGGACGCGTTCTGGTCGGTGACGATGTACGACTCGGCGAACTACCTGCACCCGAACGCCCTGCGCCGCTACGCGATCGGCGACCGCACGCCGGGGCTGCGCCGGGGGGCCGACGGCTCGCTGACCCTGGCGATCCAGAGCACCCGCCCGAAGGGCGCGCTCGCGGCCAACTGGCTGCCCGCGCCGCGTGGGCGCTTCCGCATGATCATGCGGATCTACGAGCCGCGCCGCTCGGTCCTGAACGGGCGCTGGAACCCGCCGCGCGTAGTGCGCCAGGCCGACTGAGCGCCTGGCTAGACTCGACGTTCCGCAGCCCGTGGAACAAAGGACAGTCGAGAAGAGAGACCGCGTGGTCGTCCGGTTCGCCGGCGACTCCGGTGACGGGATGCAGCTCACGGGCAGTCGCTTCACCGACGCGACCGCGGTGGTGGGGAACGACCTCGCGACGCTCCCGGACTTCCCCGCCGAGATCCGCGCGCCGGCCGGCACGCCGCACGGCGTCTCGGCCTTCCAGATCCACTTCGCCTCGCGCGACATCCTCACGCCGGGCGACCACCCCAACGTGCTCGTGGCGATGAACCCGGCCGCGCTGATCACGAACCTCGGGACGGTCGAGAAGGGCGGCACGGTCATCCTCAACGAGGACGGCTTCACGGAGCACAACCTCCGCAAGGCCGGCTACGACGCGGATCCCCTCGAGGACGACACGCTCGACGGCTACCAGGTCTTCCGCGTGCCGATGACGAGCATGACCGTGCGCGCCACGGAGGGGATCGAGGGCATCACCTCGCGCGACGCCGCCCGCTCCAAGAACCTCTTCGCGCTCGGGCTCGTCTCGTTCATGTACGGGCGGCCGACCGAGCCGAGCGTCGACTGGATCGCCAAGAAGTTCGAGAACGCCCCGCCGGTGCGCGACGCCAACCTGGCCGCGTTCCGGGCGGGCTACAACTTCGGCGAGACGGCCGAGCTCATCGCGGTCACCTACGAGGTGGAGCCCGCGCCGGCGCCCCCGGGCGTCTACCGCAACGTCGACGGCACGCAGGCGCTCGCCTACGGCCTGATCGCGGCGGGCATCAAGTCCGGCCTCGGCCTGTTCTACGCGAGCTACCCGATCACCCCGGCCTCGGAGCTGCTCCACGCGCTCTCGCGCTACCGCCGGCTCGGCGTGCGCACGATCCAGGCCGAGGACGAGATCGCGGCGGTGAACATGGCGCTCGGCGCCGCCTTCGCGGGCCAGCTCGGCGTGACCGCCACGAGCGGGCCCGGCATGGACCTGAAGGCCGAGACGATCGGGCTGGCCGTGGCGATGGAGCTGCCGCTCGTGGTGATCGACGTGCAGCGCGCCGGCCCCTCGACCGGCATGCCCACCAAGACCGAGGCGGCCGACCTGATGGCCGCGCTGTACGGGCGCCACGGCGAGTCGCCGCTGCCCGTGGTCGCGCCCTGCACTCCGTCGGACTGCTTCCACGCCGGCATCGAGGCGGCGCGGATCGCGATCCACCACCGCACCCCCGTGATCCTGCTCTCGGACACGTTCCTCGCGAACTCCTCGGAGCCGTGGCTGCTGCCGGACGTGGGCACGCTGCCCGACATCGACCCGGACTTCGCGAGCGGGCCCAACCAGGACGACGCCTTCATGCCCTACCTCCGCGACGACAAGCTCGCCCGGCCGTGGGCCGTGCCCGGCACCCCGGGCCTGCGCCACCGGATCGGCGGGCTCGAGAAGGAGGACGTGAGCGGCAACATCTCCTACCAGCCGGAGAACCACGACCACATGACGCGCCTGCGCGCCGAGCGGATCGCGCGCGTGGAGGTGCCGGACCTGGAGGTGGACGACCCGGGCGGCGACGCCGAGCTGCTCGTGATCGGCTGGGGGTCGAGCTACGGCGCGATCCAGGGGGCCGCGCGCCGCGTCCGCCGCGAGCAGGGCGTGAGCGTGGCCACCGCCCACATCCGCAACCTGAACCCGCTGCCCGCGAACCTCGGCGAGGTGCTCCGCTCCTACGAGCGGGTGCTGGTGCCCGAGATGAACATGGGGCAGCTCGTGAAGATCCTGCGGGCCGAGTACCTCGTGGACTGCGAGAGCTTCACGAAGGTGGACGGCCTCCCGATCTTCACCCGTGACGTGATCGCCGAGATCCTGGCTCGAGTCGGAGACTCGGCGTGACCGGGAACGGCAACGGGCACCACGTCGCGCCGCTCACGAAGGCGGACTTCTCCTCCGACCAGGAGACGCGCTGGTGCCCCGGCTGCGGCGACTACGCGGTGCTGGCGTCGGTCCAGTCGTTCATGCCCGAGCTCGGCATCCCGCCGGACCGGATCGTGTTCGTCACGGGCATCGGCTGCGCGGGCCGCTTCGTCTACTACATGGACACCTACGGGATGCACGGGATCCACGGCCGCGCGCCCGCGCTCGCGACCGGGGTGGCCACCTCGCGGCCGGACCTCTCGGTCTGGGTGGTGAGCGGCGACGGCGACGCCCTCTCGATCGGCGGCAACCACCTGATCCACGCCCTGCGCCGCAACGTGCCGCTGAAGATCCTGCTGTTCAACAACCAGATCTACGGGCTCACGAAGGGCCAGTACTCGCCCACCAGCGAGGAGGGCAAGGTCACGAAGTCCACGCCCTTCGGCTCGCAGGACCACCCCTTCAACCCGGTGGCGCTCGCGCTCGGCGCCGAGGCCACGTTCGTGGCGCGCAGCGTGGACACCGACAAGAAGCACCTGGCCGAGACCCTGCGCGCCGCCGCGGCGCACGAGGGCGCGGCGATCGTCGAGATCTACCAGAACTGCAACGTCTTCAACGACGGCGCCTTCGACGCCGTGCGCGCCAAGGGCCAGCGCGAGCTGAACCAGATCCGCCTCGAGCACGGCAAGCCGATCCGCTTCGGTCCCGAGGGCGAGCGCGGCGTGGCGCGCGGCTCCGGCGGCCGGCTCGAGCTGGTGGACGTGGCGGATGCCGGCGAGGACGCGCTGCTGGTGCACGACGCGCACCGCCAGGAGCCGAGCCTCGCGTTCGAGCTGGCCCACCTGGCCGCCCGCCCGACGGGCCCGACCCCGATCGGCGTGTTCAGGGACGTGAAGCGCCCGGTCTACGGCGAGGAGCTGGCGCTCGAGCTCGAGGAGACGCGCGCCGGCGTGGGGACGGAGGAGCTGGAGAAGCTCCTCCACTCGGGCGAGACCTGGACCGTGGCCTAGCGCGGCTCAGGCCGCCAGGTCCGAGACCAGCTCCGTCACGGCGCCGTTGCGGTGCTCCTCGGCGGCGTGGCGGGAGAGCTTCTCGAAGAGGCGGTGCGCGGGGGCGTTGTCGCTCGACATCGTCGCCGTGAAGCGGCGGATGCCGCGGGCGCGGGCGCGCGGCGCAAGCTCGTCCACGAGCAGGGTGCCGAGGCCGCGGCCCTGCCAGTGATCGGCCACCACCACGGCCACCTCGGCCGCCTCGGGGTCCTCCGGCAGGCGCACGTAGCGCGCGACACCCAGGAGAGCCCGCCCGGGCGAGTCGGGGCGCTCGGCCACGAGCGCCACGTGGTTGCGGCCGTCGACCTCGGTCAGGTAGCGCAGCTCGGCGCGGCTGAACTTCGGCTTCGGAGTCAGGAAGCGGCGCTGGACGCTCGTCTCCGACAGGTTGTGGAGCCCGGCCTCGAGCAGGCGCTTGTCGTCCGGCCGGATCGGCCGGATCAGGACCCGCGTGCCGTCGGGGAGGCGCTTGAGCATGCACTCAGTTTCATGGCGAAACTGATCACGTTGTGTGCGCCGCCTCACGCTCGAAGGCGAGCTCCGTGCGCACGCCCAGGTCCCGCAGCGTGCGCTCGCCGGCCTCGATGTCCGCGCAGTCGCCCACGGCCGCGGCCAGCCGCGCGGCGGAGCCCACCGCGGCGACCGGGTCGAGGTAGACCGTGCCCGCCCCGGCGGGCGAGAGCTCGACGGTGCGGCGCCCGCCCCTGATCGTGGCCTCGCCGAAGTCCCCCCTGAAGCAGCGCAGCGCCTGCGCGCTGGCCTCGGTGGGCACCGCCTCCACGGCGGCCTCGAGCCGCTCCACGACCGGCTCGGTGAGGCCGCGCCAGCCGGCCAGGCCGCCGGCGCGCCCCACCTCCGCGAGGCGCTCGAGCACCTCCGCCGGGCGCAGCTCGCCGTCGCAGCCGATGCCGAACACCCCGGCGAGGACCGGCAGCGGGCCCGCGTCGGCGAGCCGGGCGCCCGCGGCCAGCATCAGCGCGTCGCAGAGCGGGCTGGCCAGCCCGGGCTCGTCGCCGTGGGCGAGCGCGTCGCCGCCCACGTCCACGAGCACCAGGAGGTCGCAGCCGAGGCCCTCCGCGGCCAGGCCGAGGCCCTCCGCCAGCGTGGCCGGCCCCTCGTTCACGTCCACGAGCACCGTCGGCTCGCCGAGGAACTCGGCCATCCGGGCCTCGGCGAAGCGCACGCCGCTCGACTCGACGCGCGTCTCCGGGCGGGCCAGCAGCACGCCGGGGGCGAGCCGCTCCGCTCCGGCGATCTCGTCGGCGCGCCTCGGCCCCGGCAGCGGGTCGATCGGCCGCCGCTCCCAGGTCACGCCGCCCACCACCGGCTCGGCGCCCGCGTAGAGCCGGCAGGACTCGCCGGTGGCGAGCGCGCCCACCACGTCGCCGCCACCGCCGATGCCGATGCAGAGCGGACGGCGCGCGTCCGAGAGGAGCCGCTCGGCGTCCATCAGCCCGCCGCCCGCGCGATCGACTCGGGGTAGGGGGGCCGCAGCACGCCCGCCTCGGTGATCACGGCCGCCACGAGCTCGGCGGGCGTCACGTCGAAGGCCAGGTTGAGCGCGGGGGATCCGAGCACGACCTCTGACGGGTCGCGCTCCTCGATCGGGATGTCCGCGCCGCTCGCGGTGGCGGGGTCGAGCGTGGAGCGCGGAGCGGCCACGTAGAAGGGGATGCCGTGGCGCGCGGCGAGCACGGCCAGCGGGTAGGTGCCGACCTTGTTCGCCACGTCGCCGTTGGCGGCGATCCTGTCGGCCCCCACCACGACCACGTCCACCTCGCCGCGGGCCATGAGCCCGCCGGCGCTCGAATCGGTGATCACGCGGTGCGGGATACCCGCGCGGCCCAGCTCCCAAGCAGTCAGGCGGGCGCCCTGGAGGAGCGGCCGCGTCTCGTCCACCCACACGTGCGCGAGCCGGCCGCGCTCCCAGGCCGCGTGCAGCACGCCGCCCGCGGTGCCGTACCCGCCGGTCGCGAGCGCGCCGGCGTTGCAGTGGGTGAGCGCCCGTGCGCCCTCCGGGATCAGCTCGGCGCCCAGCTCCGACAGCGCCCGGTCCGCGCCCAGCTGCTCGCGGTGGAGCCGGCGCGCGAGCGCGAGCGGCTCGTCCGCCGCGAGCGACTGCTCGACCGCCCAGGCGAGGTTGACGGCGGTGGGGCGCGCCGAGCGGAGCAGCTCCGCGGCCGTCTCCCGGTCGCCGGCGAGCGCCATCCCGTAGGCGGCCGCCAGCCCGATCGCCGGCGCCCCGCGAACGGCGAGCGTGCGGATCGCCTCCGCCACCTCCTCAGGGGACTCGCAGCGCAGCCACGCCTCCTCGGCCGGCAGGCGGCGCTGGTCGAGCACGAGGAGCGCGTCGTCGTCCCAGCGAAGCGGTTGGCTCATCGCGCCCGACGCTACAGGCGCCGGGCGCGTGAGCTCATTCGCGGTTCGCTACTGGACCAGTCCCGACTCGGACAGGTACTCCCCGGCCACCTGCTCCGGGGTCTTCTTGTCGAGGTCCACGCGGGCGTTCAGCTCCTGGATCACCGGCGCGGTGAGCCCCTTGTTGGACGTTCGCCACCGCGACCCCAAGTCCAATCCGGCCTTCGCGACCACGTCATCGCGCACTAGAGCGTCGGGTTGTACGGCGGGAAGATGTTCTTGTCGTCCTTCAGCAGGACGTAGTTGTTGCGCTTGATCTGCGGATCCGTCGTGAAGACGATCGACAGGTCGGCCTGCCCGCCGTCGAGCACCTTGTGCCGCAGCGCGAGGTCCACCGGAACGAACTTCTTGAACTTGAGGCCGTAGACCTTCTCGAGGCCCAACAGGCAGTCCAGGCGCTGACGGCACTCTGGCGAGCCGTAGAGCGTCAGGTCCTGGGACTTGCCCTTGAGGTCCGAGATCTTCGTGACGCCGAGCTCGTCGGCCTTCTTCTTCGTCAGGCCGACTTCGTTCGAGTTCGTGTAGGGCGCCGGCGGCAGCGCGGTGAGGTTCTTCTTCGCGAGGTCCGCCTTTGCCTGCTCATACGCGGCCTGGTCGTCCTTCGGGATCTTGTCCGAGGCCACCCCGAAGAACGATCCGAGGACCGTCCCGGTGTACTCAGGGTAGGCGCTGATGTCGCCGCCCTCGAGCGCCTTCAGCGCGATCTGCTCGTCGCCGAGGTTGAGCTCCTTCTTCACGGTGTAACCGGCCGCGGCGAGGCCCTGGGCGTAGATCTCCCCGAGGAGCTTCGCCTCGGTGAAGTTCTTGGACCCGACCGTGATCGTGACCTTCTTGTTGTCCGGGTTCGACTCGATCGCGGACGCGGCCTCCCCGGTGGTCTCCGTTGCCGCGGCGCCCGTGCTCGAGCTGTCGTCGTTGTCGTCGCCGCACGCGACGAGCGCGAGCGTCAGGAGAAGCAGCAGGGCCACGAGGCCCGCCGGCAGTCTCTTCTTCATGTGGTCGCTTCCCTTCCAAATCGGAGTCTCATGCGCCGTGACGCGGAGTCGGGTTCGAGCTTGAGCCCTGCGGGCGTCACGGCGCGCTGAACGGCGCCGAGGGCTAGCTCCGTGATGATGGCGAGGAAGGCCACACAGATCGCGGCCGCAAGGCGGCCGGTGTCTCCGTAGCCGGATACGTTGATGATCGGGTCGCCGAGCGTGTTGATCCCGGCGAGCGGCGCGATGGTGGCCGTGGCGATCACGTTGACCGCCGACGTCTTGATCCCGCCGAAGATGAGCGGCAGCGCGAGCGGCAGCTCGACCTTGCGGACGATCTCGGCCCCGGTCATCCCCATGCCGCGCGCGGCGTCGACGGTGTCGCGCTCGACCTGGGTGACGGCCACGTAGGTGTTGGTGAGGATCGGCGGGATCGCCAGCAGCACCAGGCACAGCGCCAGGTTCGTGAAGCCCGTGCCGAGGTAGGCGACGAAGAACGCGATCAGAGCCAGGCTCGGGACCGCGCGGCCCACGTTCGAGAAGCTGATCGCGAGGAAGCTGCCCTTGCGGATGTGCCCCAGCCAGAGCCCGAGCGGGATGGCGATGGCGCACGCGATCAGCATCGAGACGAACGTGAGCTTGAGGTGCTCCCAGGTGAGGTCGAGGAACTGGGAGCCGCCGACATCAACTCCCTCCCGGGTGGTCTCGCCCTGGAAGATGAACTGGATGGCGTCGCCGAACTCGCCGAGGACGGCGAACGTGGTGGTCATGACGCCCGCGCCCGCGTCCAGGGGGTGAGCGCCCGCTGCACCAGCAGGATGAGCACGTCGAGCGACGCGGCCAGCAGCACCGCGAGCGCGCCCGCGGTCACCACGTTCGACTTGAACACGAGGTCCTCGAAGATCCGCTCGCCCAGGCCTCCGGCTCCCGCGAAGAACGCGAGCGTGGCAAGGCCGACCGTGGTGGTCACCGCGATTCGCAGCCCCGCGAGGATCTCGGGCAGCGCGAGCGGGAGCTCGACGCGCCAGAGGAGCTGCCGGTCCGTGAGCCCCATGCCCCGGCCCGCGTCCTTCGTCTCCGCGGGCACGTTGTCGAGCCCGGTGGTGATGTTCCTGAAGATGATCAGGAGCGAGTACGCGACGAGCGCGATGATCGCCGTGGTGTTCCCGCGCCCGGTGAGCGGCAGAAGCAGGAAGAAGACGGCCAGGCTCGGCAGCGTGTAGAGGATCCCCGTGATCTGGGTGATCGGGGCGATGAGCCAGCGATGCCGGTGGGCCATCAGGGCGAGCCCGAGCGAGAGCACGAACCCGATCGCGACGGAGACCAGCGTCAGGAACAGGTGCTGGAGCAGCGGGTCCGTGTAGCGGCCGAAGTTGTCGACGATCCAGCTCGGGCAGAAGCCGTTGTCGGCCACGCAGCTCGCGTCCCCCGACGAGCGGTCCTGGATCTGGACCTGGGCGATCAGGTCGAGCATCAGTCGTCCTCCAGGACCAGCGCGTCGGCGCCGTGGCGCACCTGGTCGGCCGGCTCGCGCAGAGCGTGCCCGATGATCTCGAGCGACAGCACCCCGGCGATAGAGCCGCGCGCGTCCACCACGGGCCCGTACTGGGCCTCGTGGGCCAGGAGGTCGGAGAGCGCGTCGCGCAGGACGTCGTCGAGCTCCACCACGGGCTCCGCCTTCGAGCGCAGCTCATCGGTCACGCGCTCGCCGGTGAGCGCGCGCTCGCTGAGCCAGCCCAGCGGCCTGCCGTCGCCGTCCACGAGCAGGGGGTAGGGGAGGTCCGACTCGGCGACCTTCGCGCGCGCCTCCGCCACCGGCTCGCCCACCCGCACGAGCGGCGCCTTCCAGAGGTCGATGTCGCGGACGCGCTGGAGCGCAAGCCGCTTGAGCGCGCGGTCCGCGCCCACGAAGTCCTCGACGAACGGCCCGTTCGGGTACATGAGGAGCTCCGCCGGGGGCGCGTACTGGGCCAGCCGCCCGCCCTTCTGAAGGACCGCGATGTGGTCGCCCATCTTGATCGCCTCGTCTATGTCATGGGTTACGAAGACGATCGTCTTGCGGATTTCGCGCTGGAGCCGCAGGAACTCGTTCTGGAGCCGCTCGCGGTTGATCGGGTCGATCGCGCCGAACGGCTCGTCCATGAGCATCAGCGGCGGGTCGACCGCGAGCGCGCGCGCCACCCCCACGCGCTGGCGCTGGCCGCCCGAGAGCTGGCCGGGGTAGCGCGAGCGGGTGTCGCGCCGGGTCGAGGCTGACCAGCTCGAGCAGCTCGTCCACACGCGCTCGGATGCGGTCCTTCGGCCAGCCGAGCAGCTTGGGCACGGTGGCGATGTTGTCCGCGACCGTCAGGTGCGGGAACAGGCCGATCTGCTGGATCGCGTAGCCGATGTCGCGCCGCAGCTCCGCCGGGCGGCGCTCGCGGACGCTGCTTCCGTCGAGCAGGATGTCCCCGTCCGTGATGTCGATCATGCGGTTGACCATCCGCATCGCCGTGGTCTTGCCGCAGCCCGAGGGCCCCACCAGCACGCAGATCTCCCCCGAGGGCACCGTCAGCGAGAGGGCGTCCACGGCGGGCTCGTCCTGGCCCGGGTAGACCTTGGTCGCTTCGCGGAACTCGAGCGTGGCGGCCGCCGGACGTGCCGACGACCCCTGATCGTGGGCGGGTTCTGAACGGTTCACGAGGGGCTGCTCCCGGGAGAGCAGCCGTGATGCTACCCGTGTGGCGTTGTCCGGCTCCGGCGCGCTTCTCGAAGCCTTAATGTCGGCGTCGGCAAGCCGGGCGAGCTCGCGCGCCAGGTCCTCCCGGAGCTCCAGGACCTCGCCTTCGTCCAGCTCGGGGTCCACCGCGGCCGCGTCGAGGAGCGCCGCGGCGAGCGACTCGCCGTCGGCGCGGGCCTCCGCGCCGGCCCGCTCCAGGTCGAACGCTCCGCGCAGGTCGAGCGCCGAGCGCTTGGCGCGCTCCGCCAGCGGCTGGATCCGCTCGCGCTCGGCGTCCGGGAGCGCGCTCCAGCGCGCGTAGAGGGAGCGGGTCACGCGCACGGTCAGGGCCGCGGCGCCCGCGCCTCCGATCAAGAGCTTCGCCGAGGCCATTCCCGCGGGATCGTGACGCCGCGGCGGGACGGAACGCCTTAGCGCGGCTTCGCCACGTCGACCTTCACGCGGTGCGCCCGTGCGAAGGCGTCGTGGCGGATGCCCGTGACCTGCCAGGACACCTTCACGTGCGGGCGGCCGGTGCGGATCACGAAGGCGTTGTGGCTCACCTCGCGCCAGACCACGGCCCGCGCGAACGAGCGGATCGGCGTGAGCTGGTAGCGGAAGTCCCCGTTGAGCGCCTGGAACCAGCGCGGGAGCCGGACGGTCGCGTAGCCGCGGCCGTCGGTCCGGGTCACGCCGTCGTAGATGTTCTTCATGTCGGGCGACTCGACGAACGAGTGCTGGAGGTAGCGCGTGGCCGGCGCGAGCGGGTGGTCGATCCGGAAGGTCCCGCCGCCCTTGCTGACCATGCCGTCCACGTTCAGGTCGCCGGTCACGTTCACGTTCCCGGAGAAGAAGCCCGCGTAGGAGGTGGGGTCGGAGCTCGTGGAGCGCGCGTAGAGGGCGTCGGCGCCGCCCGAGTCGCTGTTCACCTCGGCGCGGATGGCCTGCCCGCCGCCGGAGGTGCGGGCGAAGATCGCCGCCTTGGGGTTGTTCACGTTGACCAGCTCGGCGAGCACGCCGTAGCCGTCGGTGCCGTAGTTGTAGGCGCTCACGGCGTTGCCCTGGGACCCGGACGTGGTGTCCGCGCGCAGCGCCGCGCCTGCGCCGGTGCCGAGGGCGCGGAAGTAGGCGCTCGCGAAGGCGGAGGCCGACTCGCCCTCGATGGCGCCGCCGCTGCCGTTGTTCGCGATGTCCAGCAGCGGCACGGCCGCGCCGGCGCTGAACGAGAGCGGGGGAGCGATCGCGAGGTCGATCGCCCCGGACGTCCCGCCGCCGCTGAGGCCCGGACCGGCGCTGACCGAGGTGATGTCGCCGGTCAGCTGGCAGGTGACCACGCCCATCCGCGAGATGCCGCGGATCGACTGGCCGATGGGGCAGACCCGCGAGAGCGGCCGCTGGAGCAGGGTCGAGTCCACGATGTTGGTCAGCACGGAGGCCGGGAAGCGGCCCTTGCTCCCGAGCGGCAGCAGCATCCCCGGCCGCGGCCGGCGGGACACGCCGACGCCGCCGACCTTCCGGGAGTTCTTCGCCTTGTCGGCCAGCTTGGCGTGCGACACCCCTTCGGCCGCGGAGGCCGATTGCGTCATGCCCGCGGCGAGCGACGCGGCAACCGTCGCCGTGAGGGCGGCCCTGAGCGTCCTTGATCCGGCCATCACGTCCTTCGCGCCAAGATAGTCCTGGTATCGGCGGGGACCGGCGCGCGCTTCAGTCGGAGCGGGAGCGCTCGACGGGGCGGCCCGCCCGGCACCACTCGCTCCACGATCCCGGATACAGCCGCACGGGCCCGAGCCCGGCCAGCTCGGCGGCGAGCACGACCGTGCAGGCGGTCACGCCCGAGCCGCAGTAGGCCACGGCCTCGCCGCCGGCTCCCTCGAGCAGCCGGCGCAGCTCGGCGGGCTCCCGGAAGCGGCCTCCGGGGGCGAGCTCGGCGGCGGGCGCGTTCACGGCTCCGGGGATGTGGCCGGCCACGGGATCGATGGGCTCGCTCTCGCCGCGGTAGCGCTCCGGGGCGCGCGCGTCGAGCAGGAGCGGCGCCGCGGCCGCCGCCTCGGCGTCCACGGTGTCGCCGGCCCGCGGCCGCGCCTCGAAGTCCCCCGGCGCGACCTGCGGCTCCCCGGCCTCGAGCCGCCCGCCTGCCTCGCGCCAGGCGCCCAGGCCGCCGTCGAGGACGGCCGCGTTCGCGTGGCCGAAGTGGCGCAGGAGCCACCAGAGCCTGGCCGCGCCGCCCTCGCCCGCCGCGTCGTAGGCCACGACGGTCGAGCCGGTCCCGATCCCGGCACGGCGGGCGGCGGCCTCGAAGGCGGCCGGCTCGGGCAGCGGGTGGCGGCCGCGCTCGCCGGGCTCCCCGGCGAGGTCCGCGTCGACGTCGAGGTGGGTGGCGCCGGGCACGTGCCCGCGCAGCCAGGCCGGGCGCCCGGCGCCGGGCTCGCCGAGCATGAAGCGGCAGTCCACGACCCTCAGCCCGGGGTCGCCGAGGTGCTCGCGCAGCCAGGCCGCGTCCACGAGCGGGAACACGGGCGTACCCTAGGCCGGGTGCGCGCGATGGTGCTGTCCCGTGCCCCCGGGAGGCTCGAGCCGCGAGAGCTGCCGGATCCCGAGCCGGGGCCGGGGGAGGTGCTCCTCGAGGTGAGCGCGTGCGGCATCTGCCGCACGGACCTGCACATCGTCGACGCCGAGCTGCCGGACCCGAAGCTGCCGCTGGTGCCGGGCCATCAGATCGTGGGCCGGGTGCTCGCCGGCGGGGAGCGCTTCGAGCCCGGGGCGCGCGTGGGCGTGCCGTGGCTCGGGCAGGTGGACGGCAGCTGCCGCTTCTGCCGCTCGGGGCGCGAGAACCTCTGCGAGCGCGCGCGTCTTCACCGGCTACACCCGCGACGGCGGCTACGCCGAGCGGGCCGTGGCCGACGAGCGCTTCTGCTTCCCCGTGCCCGACGGGTATCCCGACCTCCAGGCCGCGCCCCTCCTGTGCGCGGGGCTGATCGGCTACCGCGCGCTCGGGCTGGCCGGGGATGGCGAGCGCCTGGGGCTGTACGGCTTCGGCGCCGCGGCCCACATCATCTGCCAGGTGGCGCGCCACCAGGGCCGGCGCGTGTTCGCCTTCACGCGCCCCGGCGACGAGGAGGGCCGCCGCTTCGCGCTCTCGCTCGGGGCGGAGTGGGCGGGGGACTCGGACGCCCGCCCGCCCGAGGAGCTCGACGCCGCGCTGATCTTCGCCCCGGCCGGAGAGCTGGTGCCGGCGGCGCTTCGCGCCACGGGCCGGGGCGCGACCGTCGTCTGCGCGGGGATCCACATGAGCGACATCCCGTCGTTCCCCTACGAGCTGCTCTGGGAGGAGCGCGTGCTGCGCTCGGTGGCCAACCTCACCCGCGCCGACGGCGAGGAGTTCCTGGCGCTCGCGCCGCGAGTGCCGGTGCGGACCGAGGTGGAGACCCACCCGCTCGCGGAGGCGAACGAGGCGCTCGAGCGGCTGAGGACGGGCCGGGTGAGGGGCGCGGCGGTGCTGGTGCCTTAGGGCCTAGGCGGGACCGGGGGTTGAACGGCGGCAATGAGGGAGTCGTTGCGTTACGTCCCTGCAACGAGCGTGACGCGTGCCCCTCGGGAGAGCACTTCTTGCGCCGCCGCGGCGTGGGGCCGGTGAAGCGTCCTGACTTTCGGTTGCAGAGCAACCACAGGGCAGGACGCTTGCTTCCGCGGCCGACCGACGTGAGGCGCATCCCGTGACAAGCCGCGGTAGTCGCGGCTCCTTCACCGCTGCCGTTTGACGCTGAGGCCGCTACGCGGCCTTGGCCAGCCGGACGCGCGCGCGGCCGCCGCGGGAGTCGCGGCGGCGGAAGTCGGAGAGGGCGTCGGCCACGGCGCGCCAGACGCTCGGGTGGACGGCCATGCCGCAGTGGCTGGTGCGCACCTCCACGAGCTCGTCGGCGGCAGGGTCGAGGCAGGCCTGCCAGTCCACGACGCCGTCGCTCTTCGAGTACACGGACACGAAGCCGACGCCGCGGGGGAGAGCGCCCGCCTGGCGCTGCCAGTAGTCGCTGCAGCAGTCGCCCTCGAGGCAGCTCGACTTGAAGAGGCCGGGGGCTCCGAGGGAGCCGAGGCTCGCCACGGCGCGCACCTGGGCGCGGACGAGCGGGTGCACCGCGAGCGGGTCCACCTGCGGGGAGCCGAGGGTCACGATCCCGGCCACGAGCTCCGGCCGGCGCGACGCCAGCACCTTCGCGAGCCCGCCGCCGCGGCTCTGCCCGACGATCGCGGCGCGCCTGCCCTGCTCGCGGACGAGCTTCTCGAGGCGCTTCTCGAGGCGGTCCACGGCCGCTCCGGAGCAGTCGACGTTCGCCAGCATGCCCGCGCGCGAGGGGCGGTGGCCCGTGCGGCGCAGCCAGTTGGCCATCAGAGCGAGGGAGCCGTCACCCGCCATGAAGCCGGGTACGAGGAGCACGGGCTGGCCGCGCCCGTCCTCCACTCCCTGCCCGCGCAGGACCGGGTGGCGGAGCAGGGCTGCGGTCTCCAGCCCGAACCTCGCCTCCCGCCAAAGGGGCGGCCGCCTGCCGCCGGTGATGGGAATCCTTTCGCTCACCACTGATCTCCACCATAACCCGGGTTGCGGCCGGAGGCTAGATTTCCGGCCGTGCAGGCGGTGACCATCGCGGACGGCGCCCTACTGGTGGAGGAGCGCCCGGATCCCCAGCCCGGCTCGGGCGAGGTCTTGGTGCGCGTCCGGGGCGCCGGGATCAACGGAGCGGACATCCACCAGCGCGCCGGTGGCTATCCGGCTCCACCCGGCTCCCCGCCCGACATCCCGGGGCTCGAGTTCGCCGGCGAGGTGGTGAGCCGCGGGCCGGGGGCCGAGCGCTTCGAGGAGGGCGACCGGGTGATGGCGGTCGTCGGCGGCGGCGGCCAGGCCGAGCTCGCGACCGTGCACGAGCGCGCGGCGATGCCGGTCCCGGACGGGCTCGACTGGCCGGAGGCCGGCGGTCTTCCGGAGGTCTTCACGACCGCTCACGACGCGATCTTCACCCAGGCCGGGCTGCGCCCGGGCGAGCGCCTGCTCGTCCACGGCGGCGCCGGCGGCGTGGGCACGGCGGCCGTCCAGCTCGGGCGCGCGGTGGGCGCCGAGGTCGTGGCCACGGTCCGCCGCGAGGAGCTCCGCCCCGGGGTCGAGGGCCTGGGAGCCACCGCGATCGACCCCGAGGACTTCGAGGACGCGGGGCCGTTCGACGTGATCCTGGAGCTGGTCGGCGCGCCGAACCTGCCGGGGAACCTGAAGGCGCTCGCCACCGGCGGCCGGATCGCCGTGATCGGCGTGGGCGCCGGGTTCAAGGCGGAGCTCAACCTGCTGGCTCTGATGGGCAAGCGCGCTCGCATCCACGGCTCGACCCTGCGCTCGCGCCCGCTCGAGGAGAAGGCGATCGCGGCACGCCACGTCGAGCGGGAGGTGCTCCCGGGGTTCGAGTCGGGCGCCCTGAAGGTGCCGGTGGCCGAGACGTTCCCGCTTGCCGAGGCCGAGCGGGCCTACGAGCGCTTCACGGCCGGCGGGAAGCTCGGCAAGATCGTGCTGCTGCCCTAGGCGTGCAGGCCCTCGAGCAGCGCGATCAGCGCCGGCTCGACCAGCTCGCGGGTGGCGCCCGGGTCCTCGGCGTTCGCGATCAGCATCCCCGCCTCGCCCATCGCCCCCAGCAGCAGGTGCGCCAGCGGCTTGACCGGCTGGCGGGCGATCTCGCCGGACTCCATCGCGCCCTCCAGCGCCGCCGCGACCAGGCCGAGGCCATAGCGCTCGTCGATCTCGCGCCACTCCTGCCAGCCGAGGACGGACGGTGCGTCCACCAGGGCGATCCGGGCCAGCTCGCGATCCGTGCAGGCGTCGAGGAACGTGCGCACGCCGGTCCGCAGCAGCTCGAGCGCGCCCGTCGCGCCTCCCTCCGCCAGCTGCGCCGGCGATCGTCTGGGCCAGCTCGGCCTC
Organism: uncultured Thermoleophilaceae bacterium; assembly: GCA_963768465.1. Taxonomy (GTDB): domain Bacteria; phylum Actinomycetota; class Thermoleophilia; order Solirubrobacterales; family Thermoleophilaceae; genus JACVRW01. The sequence continues at coordinate 127,439 of CAVYIA010000010.1, forward strand.
GACGGCCTCGTGCACCGCGCGGAAGAGGTCCTTCTTGTCCTCGAAGTGGTGGTAGAGCGCGCCGCGCGTGACGTCGGCGCGGCGGACGATCTCCTCGGTGCCCACGCCCGCGTAGCCGCGCTCGGCGAACAGCGCCCGCGCCGCGCTCACCAGCGCCATGCGGGTGGCCTCCGACTGCTCTGCGCGCGCCCCCTTGCCCTCCATCAGGCGGGCACCCTACCTTCGCCACTTGACATACATACTGTCTGTATGTTGAATGCAGAGGCATGAGCGCGCAAGCCGTGATCGCCCCGTCCCAGGCCGAGGAGCTCGTGGCCTTCTTCGCCGAGGGCTGGCGGATCGGCGCCTCGGACCCCGAGCGCTTCTACGCCCACTTCGGCTCCCGGCTCACCCCCGACGCCCTGATGACGCAGCCGCTGGCGGCGCCCGGCCCGCGGCCCCGAGGGGCTGCGCGAGCTGTTCGCGCCGCTCTTCGCCGCGATGCCGGACTTCGGCGTGGAGGTCCTCCGCTGGGGCGCGACCGCGGACGGCGCGATGATCGAGATCCGCCTGCGCGGGCACGCTCTCGGGCCGGCCCGTCACCTGGACGGCGGTCGACCGGCTGGTGCTGCGCGACGGCCTGATCGCCGAGCGCCACTCCTACTTCGACCCGCTGCCCGTGGCGTTGAAGCTGCTGCCGGTCGCCGCGGCTGCTGTGGGCCGCCCTCAGGAGGGGCCGGTGAGCTCGGCCGAGCGCGCCGCCTGGCGCGACCCGGCGCTCGGCGAGGCGCGCAGGGTCGAGGTGCCGCAGGGCACGGTCGAGGCCTTCGAGGCCGGCTCCGGGCCGCCGATCGTGTTCGTCCACGGCCTGCTGGTGAACGCGAACCTCTGGCGCAAGGTCGTGGCGCGGCTCTCGTCCGGCTTCCGCTGCATCGCGCTCGACCTGCCGCTCGGCTCGCACCGGGTGCCGCTCAAGGAGGACGCCGACCTGAGCGCCACGGCGCTGGCGGACCTGATCGCCGACGCGATCGAGGCGCTGGGCCTCGAGGACGTGACGCTCGTGGGCAACGACTCGGGCGGCGCGCTCAGCCAGATGGTCGTGACGCGGCGCCCGGAGCGGATCGGCCGCCTCGTGCTCACCTCGTGCGACTACCGCGACAACTTCCCGCCGCCGATGTTCGCCTACTTCAAGCCGGTGGCGAGCATCCCGGGCGGCCTGTCGGCGCTCATGGCGCCGATGCGCTTCCAGGCGCCGCGGCGGCTGCCGTTCGCGTTCGGCTGGCTCGTGAAGCGGCCGATCGACCGCGACGCCGAGGACTCGTACGTGTTCCCCGCGCTGACCAACCGGGAGGTCGTGCGCGACGTCAAGAAGGTCGTCCGCGGGTTTCACAAGCGCTACACGAACGAGGCGGCCGACCGCCTGCACGAGTTCGGCAGGCCGGCGCTGATCGCCTGGTCGCGCGAGGACCGCTTCTTCAAGCCCGAGCACGGCGAGCAGCTCGCGCGCGACCTCGGGCCGTCCGCCCGGCTCGAGTGGATCGACGACGCCCGCACCTTCTCGTCCGAGGACCAGCCCGGCCGGCTGGCCGAGCTGATCGCGGGCTTCGTGCGCGAGCCGGTTAGAGCTGGTCTAACCGAGCCGCTCGACGATCATGGCCTGGCCCTGGCCGCCGGCCACGCACATCGTCTCGAGGCCGATCGTCTTGTCGTCGGTCTCGAGGCCGTTCAGCAGCGTGGTCATGATGCGGGCGCCGGTCATGCCGAAGGGGTGACCCAGGGCGATCGCGCCGCCGTGCGGGTTCATCTTCTCGAGCGGGATGTCGCACTCGTCCATGATCGGGATCACCTGGGCGGCGAACGCCTCGTTCAGCTCCACCGTGTCCACGTCGTTCATCGTCATGCCGGCGCGGTCGAGCACCTTCTTGATCGCGCCGATCGGGCCCACGCCCATCAGCTCGGGCTCGATCCCGGCGGTGGCCGCCGTGACGATCCGCGCGCGCGGCGTGAGGCCCAGCTCGTCGGCCTTCGTGTCGGACATGACCAGCACGGCGGCCGCGCCGTCGTTCAGCGGGCAGGAGTTGCCGGCCGTGACCTTGCCGTCCGGGCGGAAGGCCGGGCTCGAGCTGCGACAGCTTCTCGAGCGTGGAGCTGGCGCGCGGGCCGTCGTCCTTCGCGACCTCGGTGCCGTCGGGCAGCGTGACCGGCACGATCTCGCGGTCGAAGAAGCCCTCCTCCTGGGACTTCACGGCGAGCTCCTGCGAGCGCTGCGCGTACTTGTCCATGTCGGCGCGGCTGACCTCGTACTTGTCGGCCACGTTCTCGGCGGTGAGCCCCATCGCGATGTACGCGTCCGGGTCGCCGTTCTTCCCCTGGAGATGCTCGTTCTGGTCCGCCTCGCCGGCGGCCTCGGTGCGCTCGTTGTAGCGCGAGACCCACTCGACGCCGGCGGCGATGTAGGCGTCGCCCTGGCCGGCGGTGACCGAGTTCGCGGCGGCGCGGATCGACTCGAGGCTCGAGGCGCAGTAGCGCGAGATCGTCACGCCGGTGGTGCCCACCGGGAGCTGCTCGGAGAGCAGCGAGATGATGCGCCCGATGTTGAAGGCCTGGAGGCCCTGCGGCATGCCGCAGCCGCAGTAGACGTCCTCGATCAGCGCCGGGTCCACTCCCGGATTGCGCTCGAGGAGCTGGTCCACCACGAAGGCGCCCATCTCGTCCGGGCGGAGCTGGGCCAGCGAGCCCTTGAAGGCGCGCCCGATGGGCGTGCGCACGGCGTCGACGATCACTGCTTCGGGCATCTGTTCATCTCCTGTGGCGACGGATGGGGGAGCCGGAAGAGCCTGCTTCCGCGAAACGCTACCGAGGGGCCATTCGCAGGGCGCCGTCGAGACGGATCGTCTCGCCGTTCAGCATCTGGTTCTCGGCGATGTGGCAGGCAAGGCGGGCGTACTCGTCGGGCTGGCCGAGGCGCGACGGGAAGGGGATCTGTGCGCCGAGCGCCTGGCGCGCCTCCTCGGGGAGCGCGGCCAGCAGCGGCGTGTCGAACAGGCCCGGCGCGATCGTGCAGACGCGGATGCCGAGCCGCGCCAGGTCGCGCGCGGCGGGGAGCGTGAGGCCGACCACGCCGCCCTTGGAGGCCGCGTAGGCGGTCTGGCCGATCTGGCCGTCGTAGGCGGCGATCGAGGCGGTCATGACCACCACGCCGCGCTCGCCCTCGGCGTCGGGCTCGCCGGCGGCCATCGCCGCGGCGCCCAGGCGCAGGACGTTGAAGGTGCCGATCAGGTTCACGCGCACGACGGTCTCGAACGGCTGCAGCTGGGCGGGCCCCTGCTTGCCCACGGTGCGCTCGGCCCAGCCGATGCCCGCGCACGAGACGACCATGCGCAGGCCGCCGAGCCCCTCGGCCGCGGCGGACACCGCGGCCTCGACGGCCGCCTCGTCGGTCACGTCGGCCTCGAACGCCAGGGCGCCGTCGAGCTCGGCCGCCAGCGCCTCGGCGCGCTCGGCGTCGCGGTCCACCACGGCCACGCGCGCGCCGCGCGCGGTCAGCTCGCGTGCGGTGGCCGCGCCGAGGCCCGAGGCCCCGCCGGCCACCAGTGCGCCGATGCCGTTCAGCTCCATCGGCGCGGCAGGCGTACCGGCTCCGCTCCCTCTACCCGCGCGACGCCACGGCGAGCCCGAAGAGGCCGCCGTCGTCGGTCAGGAAGTCCTCGAGCCGGAGGCCCGCCTGGCGCAGCTCGGCGTCCACGGCGTCGCGCGTGAACTTGGCGCTGATCTCCGTGCGGATCTCCTCGCCGTCGGCGAAGCGCACGTCCAGGTTCACGCCGTCGATGCGGACGGTCTGCGCCCCGTTCGCCCGCAGGCGCATCTCGATCCAGGAGTTGGCCTCGTCGAAGAAGGCCACGTGCTCGAAGGCGTCCGGGTCGAAGTCGGCCGCGAGACCCTGGTTGATCACGCGCAGCACGTTGCGGTTGAACTCGGCGGTCACGCCCTCGCTGTCGTTGTAGGCGGCCTCGAGCATGGCGCGGTCCTTGACCAGGTCGGTGCCGATCACGAGCCGGTCGTCGGGACCCATCGCGGTGCGGAGCCGGCGCAGGAACTGCGTGCGCTCGCGCGGGTAGAGGTTGCCGATCGTGCCGCCGAGGAAGGCGAAGAGCCGGCGGTCGCCGGCGGGCACGTGGTCGAGGTCGCGGCCGAAGTCCCCGACCACGCCGTGCACCTCGAGCCCCGGGTAGAGCTCCACCAGCTCGACCGCGCACGCCTGGACCACCGACTCGTCCACGTCGAACGGGACGTAGCGGCGCAGCGTGCCCGTGCCGGCCATCGCATAGAGGAGGGCGCGCGTCTTCGAGGCGGTGCCCGAGCCGAGCTCGACCAGCTCCTCGGCGCCGCTGCTCGCGACGATGTCGGGCGCGTGGCGGTTGAGGATCGAGCGCTCGCAGCGGGTGGGGTAGTACTCCGGCAGCGAGGTGATGCGGTCGAACAGCTCCGAGCCGCGCTCGTCGTAGAAGTACTTCGGGGGCAGCTCCTTCAGCGGGCGGGCGAGGCCGGCGCGCACGTCGTCGCCGAGCGTGTCGAGCACGTCGCAATGCTCGATGCGGACCGTCTCCGTGGCGCTCATGCCGCCTCCGCGCAGCGGAAGCCGGCGAAGATCTGGCGCCGCTGCGGCAGGTCCCAGTTGCGGAACGTGTCGCGCGCGACGGCCGGCCGCGTGGCCCAGGACGCCCCGCGCAGCACGCGGTAGCCGCGGCCGAAGAAGACCTCGGAGTACTCCGGGTAGGGGAACGGCTCGAAGCCCGGGTAGCCCTCGAACTCGCTCGCGGTCCACTCCCAGCAGTCGCCCACGAACGGGCCGGCCGGGCCGGGGCCGAAGTCGAGCTGGTCGAGGTGGCCGCGCTCGCCGCCGGCCTCCGCCGCGGCACGCTCCCACTCGGCCTCGCTCGGGAGCCGCGCGCCGCGCCAGCGCGCGAAGGCGTCGGCCTCGAACCAGGACACGTGCATCACGGGCAGCTCCGGCTCGAGCTCCAGCTCGCGGTCGAAGCGGCGGACGCCGCCGTCGGCGGTCCAGTAGAGCGGGCGCTCCCAGCCCTCGCGGAGCCTGTGCGCCCAGCCCTCGCTCGCTCCACAGCTCGGGCCGGCGGTAGCCGTCGTCCTCCACGAAGTCGAGATAGGCCGCGTTCGTGACCGGCGAGCGGTCGATCGTGAACGCCTCGAGCTCGACGCGCGTGGCGCGGGCGCTCGTTGTCGTAGACGAAGCCGTGGCCGCCGTCGCCCAGCTCGAAGGCGCCGCCGGGCACGGCCATGCGTGCCCGCTCAGAGCGACGCCCGGAGGCATCGCCGGGCTCCGGGGCGAACGCGCCCTTGTCGGCGAGCTGGAGGGTCTGGAGCATCGTCTCGTCGTGCTGGTGCTCGTGCTGTGCGACCAGCTGCCAGACGTGGTGGTCCGGCCCGGTCGCGGCGAGCACCTCGAGCGAGCGCTCGCGCACCGCCTCCATGTAGTCGAGCGCGTCGTGGCGGCGCAGGTACGGGATCTCCCCGCGCTTCGAGCGCGGGGTCTCGAAGGCGTCGTAGAGCTCGGCGAGGTCGGGCCGCAGCAGGTCGAGCCCGCCGGTGCGGTGGCACACCCAGAGGTCCTCGTAGGCGGCGATGTGGCCGAGGTCCCACACCAGCGGGCTCATGAGCGGGTCGTGGACGCGGTCGAGGTCGGCGTCGGACACCGGCTCCACGAGCCGGAGGGTGCGGTCGCGTGCCTCATCGAGAAGCACCTCGACCCCTCCAGGGGGCAGTGTTGGAATCTCGGCAGGACGCACGGGGGCGCCGCTCAGCCTACCGAGGCCCCCCTTACCGGATATGTGACGAGTCGCCGTCCGAACTACTCGGAGACGCGCTCGACGAGGAACGAGATGCGCACGAGCGCCCTCCACTCGTCGAGGTTGTCGCCCCGCAGGCCGGTGGAAACGACGTCCACGGCCTTGATGTTGCGGAGCGACTGGCGGGCGTCCTCGAGCGCCGCCTTGACCGCCCCGTCGGAGCTCTCCGGGGAGCTCCCCACGACTTCGATGATCTTGGTTACCGCCACGACTCTCCTCTCGGTCGGACCTCACGGTGAACCTACCGTGTTAGGTTGCAGCCCGATGGAAGCTTCGAGGGCGGAGCGACCGGGCGGCTATCTCGATCTCTCGAAGCTGTCGCCCGGCGAGTACATGGGCATGGCGGCAGCCGTGGTGCTGTTCCTGTCGCTGTTCCTGCCCTGGTTCACCACGAGCGACTCGAACCCCAACTCGACACTGGGCAACGGCATCGCCGGCGGCGACAGCGCGACCGCCTGGCAGGTCTTCTCGACGCTCGACCTCCTGCTGGTGGCCGCCTGCAGCGCGCCGTTCATCCTGGCGTGGATCCTGGCGCGCGGGCACAAGCTGACCTGGAAGCCGGGCGAGGTCACGATGGTCGTGGGGATGACCGCCTTCGTGCTGATCCTCTGCAACGGGATCATCCTCGGGCGCCCCGGCGACAGCGTGGACATCGGGCTGGGGATCGGCTACTTCGTCGGACTGCTCGCGGCGGCCGGGCTGATGGCGGCGGGCTACCTGCGCCAGGCGTTCTACACGGACGTGCGCAAGCCCCCGGGCGTGATCTAGGCGATGCCCGAGGGCTCGACGCGCCCCGATCGCAACCTCGCGATGGAGCTGGTGCGGACGACGGAGTACGCCGCGCTGGCCTGCGCGCGCTGGATCGGGCGCGGCGAGAAGGAGTCGGCCGACGGCGCCGCCGTGGACGCGATGCGGCTGATGCTCGACACGGTCTCGATGGACGGCCGCGTGGTCATCGGCGAGGGCGAGAAGGACGAGGCGCCGATGCTCTACAACGGCGAGCAGATCGGCGACGGCTCGCCGCCCGAGGTGGACATCGCCGTCGACCCGCTCGAGGGAACCGAGCTCTGCGCCAAGGGCCTGCCCAACGCCATCGCGACCATCGCCCTCTCGGAGCGGGGCACGATGTTCGACCCGGGCCCGTGCGTCTACATGCTGAAGATGGCCACCTCGCGCGACATGGCCGACCTGCTCGACCTCGACCGGCCGCTGCCGGAGACGCTCGAGCTGATGGCCAAGCGCAAGGGCGTGGGGGTGGGCGACCTCGTGGTGATCATGCTGGACCGGCCCCGGCACGACGACGCGATGGCCGAGATCCGCAGCGCGGGCGCGCGCATCCGGCTGATCCCGCACGGCGACGTGTCCGCCGCGCTCGTGGCGGTGACCGAGGGCTCCCCGGTCGACCTGCTCTGGGGCATCGGCGGCACGCCCGAGGGCGTGCTCGCCGCGGCGGCGATCAAGTGCACCGGCGGCGCGATCGTCGGACGGCTCTGGCCGCGCGACGACGACGAGCGCAGCGCCGCGCTCGAGGCCGGCTACGACCTCGACGAGGTGCTCGACACCAACCGGCTCGTGTCAGGTGACGACGTGCACTTCGCGGCCACCGGCGTGACCCCGGGCGAGATGCTCGAGGGCGTGCAGTACATCGGGCCCGAGGGCGCGACGACCGAGTCGATCTCGATGCGCTCCCGCTCCGGCACCGTCCGCACGATCACGGCGCGCCACGACCGCGCCAAGCTGCGCGAGATCACCTCGCACCGCGTCGGCTAGCGCGCGACGGCTGCGACGAGCGCTAACCCACCTGCTCGGAGAGCTGCCCACCGACGACTCCACGAGGTCGAGGTTCGCGAGCGAGCGCAGGAAGGCGTGCGTGACGACCACGTGGATGCGCAGCTGGGTCTCGTTGTAGATGATCCGGCCGATCCGCGAGAACCAGCCCCAGCCCGCGATCAGCGGGTAGAAGTTCACGACCTCGGACGAGATCGTGGCCCGGGCCTCGTCATCCGGGGCGCCGTCGTCCGGCAGCCGCTCGACGGTCAGCCTCAGGTAGCCCTTCCCGCGCCCGGACGGCGCCACGAGCAGGCCCTTCTCGATCGGCCAGCTCACCGACGCCGCCGTTGGGCAGGATCTCGTACTCCGGCTTGCGGAAGCGGAGCAGCACGAACGGCCGCCGGAACACCACGACCTCGCGCGCGTCGTCGGTGTAGACCACGCGCAGGATCCCGAGCGAGAAGCGGGTGAGGAAGCGCCAGTAGGTGGCCGCGAGGCGCTCCAGGTACTCGGCCGACCAGATCCGGTCGAGCTCCTCGCTCGGCAGGCTCACCTCGGCCGCCTGCTTGCTGCCGATGCTGCCGTCGGGCGCGTAGTCGGAGCGCGGCACGTGCACGATCTGCACGCGCGCACGTGCGCGCCGGTGCCGCTGCGAGCAGGCGGCGCGGGTCGCGCCGCCTCACAGGAGCTCCACCTCGCACGCGCTCGCCCGGGAGCCAGCGACGCCCTCGCCCTCGGGGATGCGGGCCAGGCCGTCGGCGCCGAGCATCGAGGTCAGCTGGTGCGAGCCCTGCGGCCCGGTCGGCGTCGCGACCAGCCCGTGGTCGCCGGAGCGCGAGCCGCACGCGCACCGCCTGCTCGCGCTGCGGGTTGCGCCGCACGTCCTCGCCCAGGGTGGCGTGTGACGCGGCGCGCCGCGGGGTCGGCGCCCTGGAGCGCAGCGAGCGCCGGCCGGACGAACAGCTGGAAGGTCACCGTCGCCGACACCGGGTTGCCGGGCAGGCCGAAGGCGAGCGTGCCGCCGCGCACGCCGAACCAGGTGGGCTTGCCGGGACGCAGGCGCACTCCCCAGAAGCGCTCCTCGACCCCCAGCTCCGCCATCGCGCCGCGGACGTGGTCGTGCGGGCCGACCGAGACGCCGCCCGATACGCAGACCACGTCGGCCTCCTCGAGCGCCTCGGCGAGCGCGCCGCGCGTGCCCTCCTCGGTGTCGGGGGCGCTCGCGACGCCCGTGAGCACGGCGCCCGCCTGCTCCACCAGCGCGGCGAGCACGTAGCCGTTCGAGCTGTAGATCCGGCCGGGCTCGAGCGGCTCGCCGGGGCGCGCGAGCTCGTCGCCGGTGACCACGAGCGCCACGCGCGGCCGGACGCGCGCAGCGCAGGCGTGGGCGCCCGAGCGACGCCGCCACGCCGATCTCCGCCGGCCCCAGCACCGTGCCCGCGCGGATCACCACGTCGTCCGCGCGCACGTCCTCGCCCGCGTACCTGACGTTGGCGCCGGCGTCGGTGTCCGGCACCCGTACGCGCTCGCCCGCCGCCTCGGTGCGCTCCACGGGCACCACCGCGTCGGCGCCCTCCGGCACCACCGCGCCGGTCGAGATCCGCACGGCCGTGCCGGGCTCGACGCGCCCGCCGAAGGGGTGGCCGGCGCGCGACTCGCCCACCACGGGGAGCTCGGCGGCGGGCCCCGCGACGAGCGCGAAGCCGTCCATCGCCGAGCTGTCGAACGGGGGAACGTCCATCCCGGCGGCCACGTCCTCGGCGAGTACCCGGCCGAGCGCACCCTCCACCGGGACGTCCTCCGCCGGCGAGCGGTCTCACCTCCGCCAGCACCCGCTCGCGGGCCTCCTCGATGGCAAGCGGCGTGCTCACGCGGGCGAATCTACCCAGTGACGCGCCGCCGAGCCGACGCTGGCGCAGCGACTATCGCGCAAATTCCGGCCAGGCTCCGCCGTTTTCGGGGGTAGGATCGTATTGCCGCCAAGGACGTCCGGTGTACGAACTGATCGCCGTCTCATGACACCCATCCGGGGCCCTCTCGCGCGGGTCGACCGCTCCAGGGAGGAGCTTGCAAAGGCTTTTCTGGTCCGGCTGATCGAGCGCGCGACGCTCGACGAGATCCGCGAATTGCCGACGGACAGGATCGCGCGCGAGCTTCCGGAGCTGATCAGCGACATCCTGAAGTCGGTCGCGAGCAACGGGTCGGACCCGTACAAGCTCGACGACGCGCAGGTGGAGCGCGCCGCGTCGCTCGCGGGCCTGCGCGGCGGCCGCGACGCCTCGGTGGGCGAGGTGGCCCGCGACGTCGCCTCGCTCCAGGCGGTGCTCGTGCGGGCGCTCCGCGAGGAGCTCGCCGAGAACGACCCGGTGCAGTTCGCCGACGCGGTCGAGCAGCTGGTGGACGCCGCGGGCGCGATCCAGGCCGCCGTGACAGAGGAGCTGGTGCGCATCCGCTCGCGCGAGCTGGAGTCGCAGGCCAACACCGACGCGCTCACGGGCCTCGGCAACCTGCGCGCCCTCCAGCGCGAGATGGGGCACATGCTCGACCTGCACAAGCGCTACGGACACCCGTTCGGCCTGCTGCTGATGGACGTGGACGGCCTCAAGCGGATCAACGACTCGCACGGCCACCAGGCCGGCGACCGCGTGCTGATGCAGGTGGCGATGTCCGTGCGCCGGTCGATCCGCTCGGTCGACGTGGCCGCCCGGATCGGCGGCGACGAGTTCTGCGTGCTCGCCCCCGAGCAGGACGCGGCGAACGCGCTGAAGCTGGGCGAGCGCCTGCACGCCGCGGCCGCCGAGGAGGTGGCCACGCCCGACGACCCGCCCGTGGGCCTGTCGATCGGCGCGGTCTCGTGCCCCGAGCACGGCACGGACGCGGAGACCCTCATCGACGTGGCCGACAAGGCCATGTACCGCGCCAAGGCGGCCGGCGACGGCGTGGCGCTGGGCGAGGCCCCGCCCGCCGAGGTCGCCGAAGAGGCGAAGACCTAGACCGCTGAAGCGTCTAGTCGATCATGCCGTGGCGGATCCCGATCGCCACGGCCTGCGTGCGGGTGGAGGCCTCGAGCTTCGCGAGGATCCGCTTGGTGTGGGTGCGCACGGTCTCGGTCGAGAGGCCGAGGCGCTGGGCCACCGCGTCGGTCTGCATGCCGTCGGCGAGCATCTGGAGGATCTCGCGCTGGCGGGCGCTCAGCGTGCGGTCGGCCTCGTCCAGCACGATCGTGGACGAGAGGCCCGGGTCCACGTAGAACTCGCCCGCGCGCGCCGCGTCGATCGCCCGGATCAGGTCCTCCGAAGGGGAGTCCTTGCGGACGTAGCCCTTCACGCCCGCCTTGAGCGCCTCGGCGAGGAGCCGCGCTCCGCCGTCGGAGGTGAACACCACGATCGGGGCGGCCAGGCGACCGGCGAGCCGGCCGACCACGTCGCCGATGTCGGGGTCGACCTTCCAGGGGTCGACGATCACCACGTCGGGCACCTGGTCGCCGAGGGCGTCGAAGGCCTCCTCGACGGTGGCCGCGTCGACCACGGTGGCCCCTGCGAAAGCGTCGCTGAGCACCGATCGGACCCCTGCCCTGACCACCGGGTGGTCATCGACGATCAAGCAACGCGGCGGATCCTTCGCTCCGCTCGGCATCGGGCGGAGCATACCCTCGATCGCAGTGCCGTTCACCGATGCGGTGTACGGCCGTCAGCCGATAGCGGGCACACGCTGCTCAGGGACGAGGCAGGCGGCGCAGAACCTCCTGAGCAAGACCTGTGCCGATCTTGACTCCGGTGCCCACGGCCTTCGCCGCCACGCGGGCGGCCTCCGTCAGCGGGTCGCCCGCATCGGCCGCGGCCTCGGGCGCCGCCGGATCGGGCTGGGGCGCGGCCGGGCGCGGCTTCGCTGCCGCGGGCGGCTTGCGCGGCTTCGCCGCCGGCGGGGTGCTCGGTGGGGTCTGCTCGCTCGCCTTGGCCGCGGCTTCCGTCGCGTCAGCGGGGCGGCCGGTGCGCTTGTTGCTGCGGGTCCCCGGCCGGGAGTGCGGGAGGTTGCCGAGCACGCTCTTGTCGTCGCTCATCGTCGGGCAGTCTAGAGTGAGTGGACGCACCTGGAGCCTGTGGCTTTTCGCGCCGATGTAGCGGCGCAGGAGGGCGCGGATCGGGATATGTGTATCCCCAACCGGGGTTGTGGGTAGAACCCATTGGCTGACTGGCTAGTCAGCGGAATTTCCGCTTTCCAACGCTTGACTTCAATATCGCTAGCTCTATGCTCTTCAGGCCTGTCTAGATGGGCCCGGCGCCCGTGCGCTGGGCCCTGCTTGCCGCAAGGAACGTGAATGTCAGTAGCTGAACTGCAAGAGCTCGAGGAGGTAAAGCTCCTCGTAGCGAAGGGCCAGCAGACCGGAACGCTGACCTTCGCCGAGGTCGCCACGGCACTGTCCGAGGTGGAGCTCGACGAGGGCGACATCGAGGAGCTGCACGGCTACTTCGAGAAGTCCGAGATCGAGCTGGTCGAGGACGATCCCACGCATGCCGCGCCCGAGGTCGAGCGCGCGGTCGACCGCCGCAGCCGGCGGAAGCCCAAGGCCGCGATCGACCTGAAGCCGGACATGACGACCGACTCCCTTCAGCTGTTCCTGAAGGACATCGGCAAGGTCAGGCTGCTCACCGCGCAGGAGGAGGTCGACCTCGCCAAGCGCATCGAGCGCGGCGACCTCGACGCGAAGCAGAAGATGGTCGAGTCGAACCTCCGGCTGGTCGTCTCGATCGCCAAGAACTACCGCAACCAGGGGCTTCCCTTCCTGGACCTGATCCAGGAGGGCACGCTCGGGCTGGTCCGCGCGGCCGAGAAGTTCGACTACCGCAAGGGCTTCAAGTTCTCGACCTACGCCACCTGGTGGATCCGCCAGGCGATCGCCCGCGCGCTCGCCGACAAGGCCCGCACCATCCGCATCCCGGTGCACGTGGTCGAGAAGCTGAACAAGATCGGCCGCGCCGAGCGCAAGCTCGTGACCGAGCTGGGCCGCGAGCCGACCCCGGACGAGATCGCCGAGCACACCGGCATCGAGCCCGAGGAGGTGGAGTCGATCAAGCGCTCCGCCCAGGCCCCGGTCTCGCTCGAGAAGCCGGTCGGCGACGAGGAGGAGTCGGAGTTCGGCCAGTTCATCGCCGACGAGCGCGCCGAGTCGCCCTACGAGCGGGCCGCCGAGATCCTCACCAAGGAAGCCCTCCGCGAGGCCCTCGAGAACCTCTCGTACCGCGAGCGCCGCGTCCTCGAGCTGCGCTACGGGCTGGGCGGGGAGCACCCGCGCACGCTCGACGAGGTGGGCCGCACGTTCAACGTCACGCGCGAGCGCATCCGCCAGATCGAGAACCAGTCGCTGAAGAAGCTTCAGTCGCTCGCAGAGGCGCAGAAGCTCCGCGACGTCGCCTAGCCGGCCGGCTTTCTTCGCGACGCACATCGGGACCGCAACCGGTCCAATCAAGTCGCCCAACCGAGGGCTTCAGCGATGCGACGCGGTCGGATGGCTCGATCGAAATGACCCATGTTCGACATCGATCAGGCCCTCATGCACGTGATCGAGACCGAGGGCTCGGACCTCCACCTCAAGGTTCCCTCGCCTCCCGTCATCCGCCGCCACGGCACTCTGATCCCGATTCCGCACACCGAGCGGATCCGGCCGGAGCAGACCGAGCAGGTCCTCTTCCACATGCTGACCGACGAGCGCAAGCTCGAGTCGTTCCGCCAGGAGCGCGAGGTCGACTTCTCCTACTCCATCCCCGGCGTGGCCCGCTTCCGCGTGAACGCCTTCGTGCAGCGCGGCTCGATCTCCCTGGTCGCCCGTGCCATCCCCTTCCAGATCAAGTCCGTGGACGAGCTGCTGCTCCCGGAGGTCATCAACTCGCTCGCCGACGAGGAGCGCGGCCTGATCCTCGTGACCGGCACCACCGGCTCGGGTAAGTCCACGACGCTCGCGTCGATGATCGACCACATCAACTCGAACTACGCGAAGCACATCGTCACGATCGAGGACCCGGCCGAGTTCCTCCACCGCGACAAGATGGCGATCATCAACCAGCGCGAGGTCGGCGAGGACACGGTCTCCTTCGCCCGCGCGCTGCGCCGTGTGCTGCGCCAGGACCCGGACGTGATCCTCATCGGCGAGATGAGAGACGAGGAGACGGTGCGCACCGCGCTGTCCGCGGCCGAGACCGGCCACCTCGTGCTCTCCACGATCCACACCGTGGACGCCTCCGAGTCCGTCAACCGCATCATCGACTTCTTCGACCAGGCCGAGCAGCGCCAGGCGCGCGCCATGCTGGCCGGGACGCTCAAGGGCGTGATCTCACAGCGGCTCGTGCCGACGCCCGACGGGCTCGGCCGCGTGCCCACCTGCGAGATCCTGCGGATGACCGGCCGCGTGCGGGACATGATCCTGAACTCGGACGACACCGGCCGCCTGCCCGAGGCGATCGCCGAGGGCGGCTACTACGGCATGCAGACCTTCGACCAGGCGCTGCTCCAGCACTTCCAGGCCGGCCGCGTGTCGATGGAGGACGCCCTCAAGGCGGCCACCCATCCGCACGACTTCCGGCTGCTGGTGGCCTCCGAGGGCAAGCGCCACACGTCGGTCGAGACGGTCATCGAGGACGAGCAGAACGGCGGCACCCCGGCCGTCAGCGGCGTGCCCGGCCAACCCTCAGCGTAAGCCGCACCCGCCCCTCGAAGCTCACGTCGTCCGAGCGGTGGACGAGCCGCTGGCGCCCGCGCCGTATGCGCGCCGTGATCCCCATGTCGCGATGCAGGCCGGCCACGCGACGCGACAGCTCGCGCAGCGTGCGCGGCTCCGTCGGGCCGCCGAACAGGTCCGAGAACACGTCGGCGAACTCGATCAGGAAGCTGTCCTCCGCCGAGGCCGAGCCGCCGGTCCCGGAGAGCACGAGCGGGTACGAGCCGGGAGCGACCCCGCGCGGGATCCGCAGCGGCACGCTCAGGGTGCGGCGCCCGCCGCGCCGGCGCTGAACGGTCACCCGCAGCTTGGCCCGCTTCCCGGCCACCACGCGCCGCGGGGCCCGCGCCGAGACCAGCACGTCCGAGGTGACTCCCCGCCTGGCGCTGATGCGCACCACCGCGTGCTCGATCTGCGGGGCCGGCAGGTCGAAGGCGTCGACGAGCGAGGCGCCCTGGAGGATGTCGTCGAGCGGCGTGAACTGGTCGAAGTAGGGGTTGCAGAAGCCGATCGGCTTCGCCCGCCCCGCGACCTTGACGCGGAAGCAGGCGGACACGGTCGCCGGGCCGTAGTCCCGGAACAGCTGCTCGAGCGCCTGTGAGGCCCCGATCGGCGCCGCGAGCGCCATCGACGCGCCGAAGCCGAGCGAGCGCTCGTCCGCCAGCTGCGAGTCGAGCTGCACGGAGGCGCCGGCTCCGCCGGACTCCCTCGCCGTCACGGTCAACGGGATCGTCGGGGGCGTGGCGCCGACCGTGCCGGCTATGGACGCCACCGTGTCCGAGCTGACCACGCCCTGGATGTGCCCGCCGGCGGAGGTGAGCTTGTAGGTGCCGGCGCCGATCTCGGGAATCGCGATGGGGTTCGAGATCACCCCGAAGACGTAGGCGTCCTCCAGCATCAGCGCGCGCCGGCCGAGCGTGTCGAAGGAGTGCCCGAAGGCCCAGATCTTGGCCCCGTCGCGATAGGTGACGGTGCCGATCGCGCCGAGCGCGATGTCGCCGGAGGCGAGCGTCGCGGCCACCGCCGCGCCGGGCACGAGCGGCTGCTGGGCGAAGCCGCCGAGCGGTCCGGCCGGCGCGGCGAGCACGGTGCGCTTGGCCCGGGCCGCCGCCCGCAACACGAGGTCGCGCGTGCGCGGCGAGAGCCCGGAGATCGGAGAGCGCGTCGAGCGAGCGGGCCGACTTCACCGCGGTGGGCGCGGGCGGCTGGTCGCGGAGCATCTCCTCGATCGGCGTGACCAGCACCACGTGGCCCCCGTACTCGCCGACGCTCTCCGAGATCGCCCCGGCGTTGCGCAGGCCGCCCGTGCCGGGGCAGAGGACCGGCGAGCCCGAGAAGCCGGGGCCGATGCCCGGTCGCGTCGACCGCGGGGCCCGAGGTCCGCACCAGGATGCGCGGGCCGCTGAGCCCGGCCTGGGTGCCGATCACGTCGAGGACCTCGACGTCGAACTGCGAGATCGTGGTGCCTCTCACCACCGACAGACCGGTGCACTGCATCCCGGTCCGCACCTGTGACAGGGGCATGATCGGGTCCGCGGCCCGCGCCGCCGGCGCGAGTGTGAGAACCAGCAGAGCCGACAGCAGGGCACGGCGAAGCAAGCAGCGGAGCCTAGCGTGAGGAATCCTGAGCGGGGAAATCCTCGGTCCCCCGGCGGGAACATGCGCCAATATCCGAGTCGGCTCATACCGACTCAGGAGGCACGGTGCAGAACACGCTGGCGCAGTTCGCGGAGACGCAGTCCCAGGACGCCTTCGCGCTTCAGAACCCGAAGCTGCTGAAGGTGCAGGCTCGAGGAGGTCACGATCCAGGCCAAGCTCGGATCGATGGTCGCCTACCAGGGCGAGGTCTCATTCGAGCGCGCCGAGCACCGGCATGGGCCGGCTCCTGAAGAAGGCGGTCACCGGCGAGGGGCAGTCCCTGATGAAGATGTCCGGGACCGGGGAGGTGTTCCTCGCCGACGAGGCCCAGGAGGTCCACCTCCTGCGCCTCGAGGACGACTCGATCACCGCGAACTCGCGCAACCTGCTCGCCTTCGACGCGGGGATCGACTGGGACATCAAGAAGGTCGAGGGCGGCAGCGGTGTGATGGCCGGTGGCCTCTTCAACACGGTGCTCCGCGGCACCGGCTGGGTGGCGGTCGTCTCCGACGGCCCCCCGATGCTCCTGAACCCGGAGGACGCGCCCACCTTCACGGACCCGGCGGCGGCGATCACCTGGGCGTCCACCGTGAAGACGTCCGTGAAGACGGACATCAAGCTGAAGGGCCTGATCGGGCTCGGATCGGGGGAGTCGTTCCAGCTGGCCTTCAGCGGCCCGGGTTGGGTCCTCGTGCAGCCGAGCGAGGGGCGCGTCGAGCACGCCGGGAGCGGCGGCGGGCTGCTCGGGAATCTGGGCGGCTAGCAGGCAGTTCGCTTACTTCAGTTCGTGAAGTCTTGCGCTAGACTGGCGTTCGTATGGCCGATTCGAGCTGTCCTGTCTGCGCCACCGCGGACATCATCTGCGGCAAGTGGACCATCCTGGTCATCCGTGACCTCGCCCGCGGGCGCAGCCGCTTCTGCGAGCTCGAGCGCTCGCTCGCCGGCATCAGCCCGCGCACGCTCTCGCTCCGCCTCCGCGGCCTCGAGGAGCAGGGCATCGTCGCGCGGCACACCTTCCCGGAGGTGCCGCCGCGGGTCGAGTACTCGCTCACGGCCAAGGGCGAGGCGCTGGTCCCGCTGATCGACGACATGCGCGCCTACGGGCGCGAGTGGCTCGGCGCGACCGAGGGCGACTGCAGCCCGGCCGAGCGGACGGCCCGGCCGTCGCCGCCGCCTAGGCCAGCTACCGGCCAGGTGGCGCGGGAGTCCGGGCGTGAGCCCCGGCTGTCTCGGCAGGAACACCCCCGCCGAAAGCGAATCCGCCGGGGATGCGGAATCGCGACCTCCACGACGCGCTCAGGGAGTTCGCGCTCGAGACGGCCGCCTTCCTGACCGACGAGGTCCGCGCCGGGGCCGAGCTCGAGTTCGACGTGATCGACGGCGGCCACGGGTCCGGGCCGGCGCTCTACCGCTACCAGCCGCGGACCGCGGCCTTCCTCGACGCGCGCTGGGAGGAGTTGCGCGCGCTGCCCGCCTGCCGGCGGGCGGCCGAGGAGCTCGGCGCGGGTGCCGCGCCGTGGCTGCGGGTGAACGGGATGCGCGGTGAGCAGGCCGAGCCTGCGCTGCGCGCCATGATCGACCGCCTCTACGAGGACGCGACCAGCTTCGGCTTTCCCGAGGAGCGCTTCGAGCGGCTGTACGAGGAGGTGGAGTCGACTCTCTTCCGCGACGCGGTGAGCGCGCGCGTGGTGGCGCCGCTCGCCGGCGTGCAGATCGAGAGCGACACGGTGGACCTGGGGCGCGGGTTGTCCCTTGGTGTGGGCGATTGCGTGGACGCGCCCGCGGAGGCTGTCTGGCCGGAGGGTTCCGAGAGTGACGAGCCGGCGGTTCTCTGCGTTGTCGAGCGCGACGTGCAGGCGGACGACCACATCCCGGCGTCCGAGGCGGAGGAGCGGTTCCGGGGTCTCGTGACCGCCCTCCGTCTCTGGGCTCCGGGCGCGATCGCCCTGTGCGCGCCGGGCTGGCGCCGCTCGGGCGAGGGCCGCTGGGGCGCCGTCGGCGTGGGCGGGCCGGGCACCACGCGCGGCGAGCCGTGGACGCTCGCGGCCGACGAGGAGGACGACCTTCGCGAGTTCCTGACGGCGCTGGGCGACACCCCGGCCGGCGGGCCGGTGGGCTGGGCGCTCGGGCGCTTCGAGATGGGCTGCGAGCGGGCGCACGACGCCGAGGCCCTCTCCGACTACCTGCTCGGGCTGCGCGCCCTGCTCGACGCCACCAGCGACGCCGGCGAGGCGAGCCTCGCGCTGCGCGTGGCCGCGCTCTGCGCGGAGGAGGGCGAGCGGCGGGCGGTGCAGCGCCGGATCGAGGCGGCGCTCGCGCTCGAGCGCTTCCTCATGGGCGGCCGCGGCAGCCTTCAGGAGCGGATCGGGTCGGAGTCGCCGCGCGCGCTCGTGCGCGAGATGGAGGGGCACCTGCGCGCGCTGCTGCGCGACGTGCTCTGCGGCTACCTCGAGCCCGACCTGAAGGGCGTGGCCGACGACATCCTGCTCGAGACCGCGCCCGAGCCGTTCGCGCTCGCCGAGGAGCGCCACGCTCCCGTGGAGGTGGAGGCGCGCGACCTGCGCGAGGAGCCGGAGCCGGAGCCGGAGCCGGAGTTCGAGCCGGTGGCCGCGTCGCCGGTGCAGCACGAGCTCGAGGGCGTCACCCAGTCCGCCGACTGGGGCTGGGACGACCCCGAGGACTTCTCCGCGCCGGTCTGAACAGGTAGTCGTTCAGCCGCGCCAGGCCGTCGAGGTCGTGCACGTCCTCGTCGAGCCGCGGCACCTCGATCAGCTGCGCCCCGTCCAGCCGCTTCCTGCAGCCGCCGCAGCGCCGCGCGGTCGCGCGCGGCCAGCACGCGCTCCTCGTCCCAGGTGCGCACGACCTTGCGTGCGAGCGCGTCGCCCAGCAGCGCCTCGACCTCCTCGGCCACGTCGGCGTCGTGCGCCGGCACCGGCATGCGCACGCGGTTGGCGATCACGCCCGCGAACGGCAGCCCGGCCTCGCGCAGGCGCTCGTGGAAGAAGGCGGCCTCGTCGAGCGAGTCCTCGCGCGGCGAGGTGACCACCACGAAGGTGCTGCGCTCGTCGGCGAGCAGGGCGTTCACCGCGGCGGCGCGCTCGCGGAAGCCCTCGACCATCCCGCCGAAGCTGCGGAAGAAGTCCGAGAGGTCGGCGAGCAGGTCCACCCCGGTGGCGCGCTTCATCGCGCCGAAGAGCACGCCGCTGCCGCGGCCGAGCAGCCTCAGCCCGAGCGCCCCGGGCCCGGCGAGCAGCTGGAGCGAGGGCGAGTCGATGAAGGCGGCGAGCTTGCGCGGCGCGTCGAGGAAGTCGAGCGCGTGCCGGGTGGGCGGCGTGTCCAGCACGAGCAGGTCGTAGTCGCCCTCGGAGTGGAGCTCGTAGAGCTTCTCCATCGCCATGTACTCCTGCGAGCCCGCCACGGCGTTCGAGAGCTCGCGGTAGATCGGGTTCGACAGCACCGAGTCGCGGGCGCCCTCGTCGGGAGCGTGCTGCTCGACGAGCTGGTCGAACGTGCGCTTCGGGTCGAGCATCATCGCCCAGAGCTCGCCCTTCACCGGCGCGTCCACGAGATGCGCCTCGTGACCCAGCTCGTCGAGGCCGAGCGCGTGCGCGAGCCGGCGCGCGGGGTCGATCGTGAGCACGGCCACCTTCGCGCCGCGGTCGGCCATGCCGAGCGCCACGGCCGCCGCCGTGGACGTCTTGCCCACGCCGCCGGGGCCGGCGCACACGCACACCTCCTTGCCGTCGAGCCAGCGGTGGATCACAGCCGCCGCTCCAGGATGCGCGCGATGCGCTCGAGCTCCGCGAGGCCGAACTCGGGCTCGAACACGAAGGGAAGGGTGAGCACCGGAGCGTGCGAGGCGCGCCGCAGGCGGGCGGCCTGCGAGCGCTCGGCCCGGGCGCGGCGCTCCTCCGAGAGCGCGGCCTGCACCGCGGCGCGCGCCTCGGCCGACCCGCGGCCGTCGAGGCCCCTGAGCCGGCGAGCCTCCGCGGCGGTGAAGCGCTGCGGGAGCACCGCGTTCACCACGACCGCGTCCAGCTCCATGCCGAGCTCGTCGTTCAGCCGGCGCTCGAGATCGATCGTCTCGTTCACGGGGATCTCCTCCGGGAGCGCGACGGCGAGCACGCCCGTGGTCTCCGCGTCGCGCACGAACTCGTCGATGATCAGCGCCTGGCGGCGGATCGGCCCCACCCGCGCCACGCCCGCGTAGGTGGACGGGGCGCTCAGCATCGCGAGGCCGTGGCCGGTGGCCGGCGCGTCCACGATCGCGAGGTCGTAGACGGCGCCCTCGGTCCGGCGCTCGAGCTGGGCGAGGTCCCAGACCTTCCCCATCGTCACGAGCTCGGTGAGCCCCGGAGCCGCCGCCGTGAGGTACTGGAACACGCGGCTGCCGCCGAGCAGGCCGGCGAGCGTGTCCGAGCGCAGCTGGTAGCGCAGCCACTCCTCCTTCGTCCGCTCCGGGTCCACGGTCACGCCGAAGAGGCCGGGCGCGAGCTCGCGCTCGCCGTCACCGTCGGCCGGGCCGAAGAGGGCGGTGAGGCGCTCCTGCTCGCCCAGCTCGCACAGGATCACGCGCTTGCCGCGGCGCGCGGCGGCCAGCCCGAGCGCCGCCGCGACGGTCGTCTTGCCGACCCCGCCCTTGCCGGTAACCAGCACGAGACGCTTGTCCAGAGGTGAGCCCACCGGAGGACAGAGTGAAGGATTCCGCTCAGCTCGTGCGAATACGCCCCCTGTAATGGGACTGTTCGAGCGCTCTCGTCCTGCGCAGCAGACGACTGAACCGGAGGCACCCGTGTCGCAGAAGGCCAAGGTCATCGCCTTCACCAACCAGAAGGGCGGCGTCGCCAAGACCACGACGACGCTGAACCTCGCCGCCGCGTTCGTCGAGCGGGGCAACCGCGTCCTGTGCGTGGACCTCGACCCCCAGGCCAACCTCACGATGAGCCAGGGCATCGACCCCGACTCGCTCGAGGTCTCGATGTACGACGTGCTCGTCCATCACGTGTCGCTGCGCGAGGTGATCCGCCGGCGCGAGGTGGACATCGCGTGCGCCTCGATCGACCTCGCGGGCGCCGAGATCGCCATGTCCACGATGATCGGGCGCGAGCGCTCGCTGTCGAAGGGCCTCCTGCCCGTCAAGGAGGACTACGACTACGTCTTCATCGACACTCCGCCGAGCCTCGGGCTGCTCACGATCAACGCCCTCACGGCCTCCGACAAGGTGATCGTCCCCGTGCAATGCGAGTATCTGTCCATGCGTGGGCTGATCCAGCTCCAGAACACGCTCTCGATGGTGCGTGAGGAGCTGAACCCCAACATCGAGATCGAGGGAATCCTGCCGACGCTCGTCGACAACCGGACGGTGCACGCCAAGGAGGCGATCGAGATCCTGGAGGAGAACTTCGGGGAGCGCGTCTTCGCCTCGCGCATCAACAAGACGGTTAGGTTCGCCGAGGCGCCGGTGAAGGGTATGTCGGTGCTCAAGTACGACCCCGACGGGAAGGCCGCCTACGCCTACCGTCAGCTAGCCGAGGAGGTCCTGGCGAATGGCAAGCGGTAAGCGGGCGAGCATGCGGGAGGGGCCGCTGGCCCAGCTGTTCCGCAAGACGGACGAGGAAGAGGCCGGGGCGGAGGCCCCGCGCGCCGAGGCCGAGCCGAAGGCCGGCCGGCCGCTGCCCGAGGACGGGCCGGCGCCGCAGGCCACGCGTCAGGTCCCGGAGCCGCGTCCCGAGCGCCGCGCCGAGCCGGAGGAGCCGGCTCCCGCGCAGGACGCCTTCAGCACCCGCGCCACGGAGGCCGCCCGCCGCGCCGAGGAGCGCGCCGAGCGCCGCCGCCAGCGCGAGAGCGGCGAGGAGCCGCAGCGCGTCAGCCGCTACGAGGGCGTGCCCACGCCCGAGGAGCGCCTGCGGAGCGTCTTCTCCTCCGACATCCCCGAGAACATCATGGAGCGCGCTCCCGTGGAGCGCGCCCCCGAGCCCGAGCCGTTCGCGCCCGGCCCGCCGCTGACACGCGGCTCGACCGAGCCCGTCCTGCGCGTGGTCGGCGTCGGCGGCGCCGGCGTCAACGCGGTCAACCGCATGATCGAGGCCCAGGTCGAGGGCGTGGACTTCGTCGCGGTCAACACCGACATGCAGTCGCTCGAGCAGTCCGCCGCCTCCAACCGCCTGCACATCGGCGGCGAGAGCACGCGCGGGCTCGGCTCCGGCTCGAACCCCGAGCTCGGCCGCACCGCGGCGATGGAGGAGTACGACCGCCTGAAGAGCGTCCTCAAGGGCGCCGACATGGTGTTCATCACCGCCGGCGCCGGCGGCGGCACCGGGACCGGCGCGGCGCCGGTCGTGGCGCGCATCGCCCGCGAGGTGGGCGCGCTGACGGTGGGCATCGTGACCAAGCCGTTCGCCTTCGAGGGCGCGCGGCGCGGCGAGCAGGCCGACCTGGGCGTGGAGGACCTCGCCAAGGAGGTCGACACGCTGATCGTGATCCCGAACGCCCGGCTCCTCACGGTGCTCGACAAGACCACCTCGATGGTCGAGGCGTTCCGCGTGGCCGACGACGTGCTGCGCCAGGGCGTCCAGGGCATCTCGGACCTGATCACGCTCCCGGGCCTGATCAACCTCGACTTCGCCGACGTCCGCACGATCATGGCCGAGGCCGGCCAGGCGCTGCTCGGCATCGGCATGGGCACCGGCGAGCGGCGTGCGATGGACGCCGTGGAGCACGCGATCGAGTCGCCGCTGCTCGAGACCTCGCTCGAAGGAGCGCGGTCGATCCTGCTGTCGATCACCGGCGGCCGCGACCTCTCGCTGTGGGAGGTCAACGAGTCGGCGAAGGCGGTGGCGGAGGCGGCCCACCCGGACGCCAACATCATCTTCGGCGCCATGGTCGACGAGAAGGTCGACGACCAGGTCTGGGTCACCGTCGTGGCCACCGGCTACGGCGACCGTCCCCAGCACCGGGCCGACCCCGCGCAACGACCTCATCCCGGCCGACGCCGAGCCGCGCGTGCGCCGCGGCCGCGAGCGGGAGTCGAACCTCCTGGGCGAGGTCGACGTGCCGGAATTCATCCCGCGCCGCTAAGCGCTGCGATCGCCTCGGCGCGGCGTCGCGTACTCGCGCCCGCTGACGATCAGGCCGTCGCGGACCGTGCAGATCACGTGGTAGCGGCCGGTCGATGACCACGCCGCTCGCGCGGCCGCGGCCTGAGTTGCGCATCGTCACGGCCACGCGGTCGCCGTCCTCGGCGAGCACCTCCTCGAGCTCGGCGCTCAGGTCGTCGAGGGCTGTCGAGCCAGTCCTGGTAGTAGCTGCGAAGGGCCGCCTGGCCGCGGATCGGGCCCACGTCGTCGGCCGCTCCCTCGACCGCCCGCCACTCGATGTCGGGGTGCCAGAAGGCGGCCACGGCGTCGAGGCCGCCGTCCGCGAACGCGGCGAACTGCCGGCGCACCACCTCGGCGCTCTCGGAGGGCATCGCGCGGCGAGTATCCCTTAACAGAGCGCCGCGATTTCGTAGCTAACGTGAGTAGTCCGCCAAGGCCGGATCGGCATAACGGTTCCCCGGCCCGCCTTGGCACCACGCGGGCCCGGCACGCCAACCGGGCCCGCAACTATTTCGGGCCTGCGCGCCGTTGGTCCCCGGCGATCGCTTGAATGCCTCGCCGTGAAGGGAGTCGTCGCAGCCGGACACCCGTTGACCGCCGAGGCCGGCGCCGAGGCGCTGCGCGCCGGCGGCAACGCCGTGGACGCCGCCGTGGCGGCGGTGCTGATGTCGTTCGTGACCGAGTCGCCGCTCACCGGGCCGGGCGCGGGCGGCTTCATGCTCGTGCACACGGCCGCGGGCGAGGACCACCTGCTCGACTTCTTCGTGGCCGCGCCGGGACACGGCGCCGGCGAGCCGCGAGCCGGGCGACCTCACGCCGATCGACGTGACCTTCGCGGAGGGTGCCGTCCAGCAGTTCAACGTCGGCCCGTCGTCCGTCGGCGCCTACGGCACGACGGTCGGGCTCGCGCAGGCGCTCGAGCGCTTCGGCACGCTGCCGCTCGCGGACCTCACGAGCGCGCCCGCGCGCGCGGCCCGGGACGGGGTGGAGGTCGTGCCCATGCACGGCTTCCTCTTCCACGTGCTCGAGCCGATCTTCCGCGACACGCCCGAGTGCGAGGCGATCTACGCCCCGGGCGGCCGGCTGCTCGAGGCGGGGGACACGATCCGGCTGCCCGAGCTGGGCGACCTGCTCGAGCGCCTGGGCGCGGAGGGCCCCGGCTTCCTCTACGAGGGCGACGTGGCCGCCGCGGTGAGCGAGTGGGTGCTCGAGCGCGGCGGCCTGCTCACGCAGGAGGACCTCGCCGCGTACGAGGTGGTCGAGCGCGAGCCCGCGCGCGTGACCTACCGCGGGCGCGAGGTGCTCACGAACCCGCCGCCGTCGTCGGGCGGGATCCTGATCGCGGACGCGCTCGGCATCCTCGAGCGCCTGGAGCGCCCGCACGGCGCCGGGGTGATCGCCGAGGTGATCGCCTCCACCAACCGGGCCCGCGACGCGGACTTCCTCGAGGGGCTCGGCAGCGACGGCTACCTCGAGCGCTTCCTCGCCGAGGACGCGCTCGACACGGTGGCCACCGAGGTGCGCTCGCGGCTCGGCAACACCACGCACGTGTCCGTGATGGACGCCGACGGCGCCTGCGCGTCGGTCACGTGCTCGAACGGCTCCTGCTCGGGCGTGGTCGTGCCCGGCACCGGGATGCACCTCAACAACATGCTGGGCGAGCAGGACCTCAACCCGCTCGGCTTCCACCGCAACCCGCCCGGCGCGCGCGTGCCGAGCATGATGGCCCCGACGGTGGTGCTGCGCGACGGCCGTCCCGAGCTCGCGCTCGGCTCGGCGGGCTCGAACCGGATCCGCTCGGCGATCCTCCAGACCGTGCTCGCCGTGGTGGACGGCGGCGCCCGCGCCGAGGACGCCGTGACCGCGCCGCGGCTGCACGTGGAGGGGCGCGAGGTGGACGCCGAGCCCGGGATCGACCCCGACGCGCTCGACGAGCTCGAGCAGAGCGGCTGGACGGTCCGCCGCTGGGAGGAGCGCAACCTCTTCTTCGGCGGGGTGCAGGCGGTGGCGCCGCGACCCGCACAGCGGCGAGCTCACCGGCGCGGGCGATCCGCGCCGCGGGGGCGCCGCGGTCAGCGTCGGCTAGGGGCCGTACGAGGGCGGCGCGAGCCGCGCGGCGGAGCCCCAGGCGGTCGGCTTCGCCGCCGAGCGCGAAGCGGAGCTTGGCCCCGCCGGAGAGGCGCCGGTAGCGCAGCCACGGCTGCTTCCACGCCCTGCCGTCCAGCGCCAGCGAGCGCACGTAGGGCCGCCCCGGCGCCGCGCGTGGCGCCTCGATCCGCAGCGTTCCGCGGGGCAGCCGCACCGTGACGCGCGGGAAGAGCGGGCTGCCGAGCGCCAGCACGTCGGTGCCCGGCACGGCGGGGTACATCCCGAGCGCGCCGAACACCCACCAGGCGCCCATCGTCCCGCCGTCGTCGTTGCCCGGCATGCCCGCCGGGCCCGGGGCCGTAGAGCTCGAGCAGCGCCCGCCGGACCACGCTCTGGGCGCGGTCGGGGCGGCCGAGCCAGTCGTAGAGCCAGGGCGTGCCGAGATTCGGCTCGTTGCTCATGAAGGCGTGCTCGGACTCGGGGCCGGCGTTCAGCTCCTCGAAGAAGCCGTCGAGCCGCGTGCGCGCCGCCGCCGCTCCGCCCATGGACGCGAACAGCCCCGCCGGGTCGTGCGGGACGAGCCAGGCGTACTGGGCGCCGCTGCCCTCGACGAAGCTGTCGTCCGAGGCCGGGGAGAAGCCGGGCATGAACGCTCCGCCCGCCAGGCGCGGCTGGATCGTGCGGCTCGCCGGGTTCACGAGCGTGCGCCAGGTGCCGCGCGCCGGCGCGTGAAGCGCGCGGCGAGCGAGCGCTCGCCGCGGGCGAGCGCCAGGCGCGAGATGGCGAAGTCGGCGATGCGCGTACTCGAGCGAGGTGGACGGTGGAGCCCCACGGCTGGTCGCGTGCGCTGAACGTGTGCTGCGATCGACGTCCACGGTCGAGCTCGTGCGGGACGTAGCCGAGGCGCAGGTACTCGGCGAGCGCCTCGCGCTGCGGTGTAGTCGCCGTTCTCGCGTGTGGCAGGGCCGGTCGGCGCCGCGGACCAGCGCACGCAGCGCCTGCGCGGGCGTCGAAGCCGCGGGCCCCGAGCGCGAACGTGGACGCGAGCATCGGCGCGGCCGGGTCGCCGACCATCACGTTCGTCTGCTGGTTCGCGTAGGGCCAGCGCGGCAGGCAGCCGCTCTCGCGGGCGTCGGCCAGCATCGAGCTGGCCACGTCGGCCGCGCGGCGTGGGAACAGCATCGCCATCAGCTGGGTCTGGCCGCGGTAGACGTCCCAGCCCGAGATGTCGGCGTACTTCGCGAAGCCGCGAGCGCGGTGCACCCGGCCGTCCATGCCCCGGTAGCGCCCGTCGCGGTCCGAGAACACGCTCGGCTCGAGCAGCGCGTGGTAGAGCGAGGTGGCGAAGACGCGACGGTCGCGCCGCCGGCCGCCGCTCACCTCGCACGCGCCCGAGCGTCCGCGCCCAGGTCCGGCGCGCGGCCGGCGCGCAGCGCGGCGAAGCTGCGCCCGCGGCTCTCCGCGAGGTTCGCGCGCGCGCCGGCGACGCTCACGAACGAGATCCCCACGCGCGCCTCCACGCGCGACCGCGCCGGCCGAACGTCACGTAGCCGCCGCCGGCGCGCGCCGGCGCCGAGACGCTGCGCGAGCCCGCCCGCAGCTTCTCGCCGCTCCAGGTCCCGTGGGCCGCGAAGGGGCGGTCGAAGCGGGCGCTGAAGTAGACCCGGTAGCGCGTGGGCTGGACGCAGAAGCGCGCCGCTCTCCACCATGCCCGACACCTCGCGGCGCCGCGGGTCGATCGCGACGCGGACGGCGGTGTTCCGGTTGATGCTGCCGCCCGCGTTCACGAGCACGCTCCTGCGCGCGCCGCGGGGGAAGGTGAAGCGCGCCGCCCCGGTGCGCGTCGTGGCGGTGAGCTCGCTGTCGATCGCCCGCGGCGTGCCCGGGTCGAGCGTCACGCTGTAGCGGCCCGGGCTCGCCTGCTCGCGGCGGTGATCGATGAAGCGGGGCAGAGCTCGGGGTCGAGCCCGAAGCTGCCGGCCGACCGGAGAGCGCGCGAGCGACGCGGTGGTGGGCAGCAGCGGCACGTCGCCGTACAGCAGGCAGCCGGCGCCGCTGAAGTGGGTCAGCGAGAAGCCCGCGCAGCCGCGTGTCCGCGTAGCTGTAGCTGGAAGCGTGCCGGCGCCCGGGAAGCGTGTCGGGGCTGAAGGCGACCAGCCCGAACGGCATGGTCGCGCCGGGGAAGGTGTTGCCGGCGCCCCCGCCGGTGCCGAAGTCGGCCGCGCCCGGGAGCGTCCCCATGAACGGGTTGACCTCGTCGACGAGCTCGCGCGCGGCGGCGGACGGCGCCGCCGCCAGGAGCAGCAGCGCTGCGATGACCAGGCCGCGGCCCTTCAGCTCCGCATGCTCCCGTTGCCGCGCGAGCGCTCGGCCGCCGTCTCCACGAGCTGGATCCGCTCGAGCGCGGAGGTGAACAGCGCGTCGAGCCGCTCGAGCCGGTCGCTCTCCGAGCGCTGCTCCAGCAGCGACTGCTTGGCGTCGGGCGCCACGTCGAGCGTGGCCGCCATCCCGTAGGCGTCGAGGTCCTCGAGCGACTCGGGCTCGGGCCGCTCGTCGGTCACGCGCTCCACGAGGTCGCCGTAGCGGTTGCGGGCCGCGGCGGCCACGGCCGGGTCGCCGTCGGCCACGTCGTCGAGCAGCTCCACGTCGCCGGCCGGATAGGGCAGCTCCTCGATCCGCCGCAGCAGCCGGAACGGGCTGGTGCCCTCCACGAGGATGTTCAGCCGCCCGTCGTCGAAGCGCTCGAGCACGCGGTCGATGCGGGCGCTGCAGCCGATCTCCTTGAGGCCGTCGTCCGAGAGCCAGATGATCCCGAACTCGCGCTCGTTCTCGAGGCACTCGCCGATCATCGTCCGGTAGCGGTCCTCGAAGATGTGCAGCGGGATGCGCTCCTGCGGGAGCAGCACGAGCCCGAGCGGGAACAGCGGGAAGCTGTCGAGCGTGTCGCCCATCTGCCGTCAGTGCCTAGGCTAGTCGGGTGCCGCTCCGCGACGCACTGGCCCGGGTGGACCCGTACCGGCCCGCGCGCCCGATGGAAGAGCTCCGGGCCACGCTCGGGCTCGAGCGGATCGTGAAGCTGTCCTCGAACGAGGGCGCCTTCGGGCCGCTGCCCGCGGCCGTTGCCGCGTTCGAGGCCGCCGTGTCCCAGCTGAACCGCTACCCGGACGGCGGCGGGGTGCCGCTGCGCGAGGCGCTCGCCGAGAAGCACGGCCTGCCGCCCGAGCAGGTGGTGCTCGGCAACGGCGCGGACGAGCTGATCCGCCTCTGCGCGGTCGCGACGCTCGACCCCGGCGACGCCGCCGCCTACCCGTGGCCGTCGTTCCCGAGCTACCGGACGGCGGCGCGCTGCGGCGGCGCCGAGCCGCTCGCCGTGCCGCTGGCGGGACGGGCGCCCGACCTCGACGGGCTGCTGGAGGCGGCGCGGCGGCCGGGCACGAAGCTCGTCTACCTCGCCAACCCCAACAACCCGACCGGCGCGCTGCTGGACGCGGCCGAAGTCCGCAGCCTCATCGACCAGCTGCCCAATGCCCTCTGCGTGCTCGACGAGGCGTACGCCGAGTACGCCGACCCCGAGCCCGAGGGGCCCGCGCTCCTGCGCGAGGGCGCCCCGCGGCTGTGCGTGCTGCGCACCTTCTCCAAGGTCTACGGGCTGGCGGCCCTGCGCGTGGGCTACGCGCTCGCGTCGCCCGACGTGGCCGACGCGCTCGACCGGGTGCGGCCGATCTTCAACGTGAACCAGCCGGCGCAGGAGGCCGCGCTCGCCTCGCTCGGCGAGGAGGAGGCCGTGGCGCTCCGGGTCGGCCACGCGCGCCGGGCGCGCGAGCGCCTGTTCGAGACGCTCGCCGGGGCCGGGCTCGACCCGGAGCCCTCGCAGGCGAACTTCGTCTACGCGGACGTCCCGGGCGGCGACGGGGCCGCCCTCGCGCGGCGGCTGCTCGAGGAGGAGGGGATGCTCGTGCGCGAGCTGCCCGGCTTCGGCGCGCCCGCCGGCATCCGCGTCACGGTGGGCACCGACGAGGAGAACGAGGCGTTCGCCGCGGCGCTCGGCCGGGTCCTGACCCGGTCGGACGGCCGGGCCGTACCGCCTGTGTGACCGCCCTCGTCTGGTTCACGCGCGACCTGCGCGTGCACGACCATCCCGCCCTGCGCGCCGCGCTCGACCGCCACGAGCGGGTGGTGCCCGTCTTCTGCTTCGAGGACCGGCTGCTGGACGGCCGCCACGCCTCCGGCCCGCGCACGCAGTTCCTGCTCGAGTGCCTCGGCGAGCTCTCGTCGGCGCTGGGCGGACCGCGGCGGCGGGCTCGTGATCCGGCGCGGCCGCGCCGAGGACGAGCTTCCGAAGCTGGCCGCCGAGGTGGGCGCCGAGGAGGTGCACTTCACGGCTGACGTGGGGCCGTTCGCGCGCCGCCGGATCGATGCGCTCGGCAGGGCCGGCGTCGCGACGGTCGCGCACCCGGGCGTGGCGGCCGTGGACGACCTCGGCGAGCTCCGCACCCAGTCGGGCAAGCCCTACACGGTCTTCTCGCCCTTCCACCGCCTGTGGCTCGAGCAGCCCCGCCGCGACGTGGTCGGGGCGCCGCGCAAGCTGCCGGCGCTGCCTTCCGGGCTCGCGAAGGGGCGGCTGCCCTCGCTCGAGTCGCTCGGCCTCGAGCAGGAGGTGGCCGAGCCGCCGCCCGGCGGCGAGAGCGCCGCGCGCGAGCGGCTCGCCCGCTTCCTGGACGGCGACGTGCGCGACTACGCGGACAACCACGACGCGCTCGGGCGCGACCGCACCTCGCGGCTCTCGCCCTACCTCCACTTCGGCTGCCTCTCGGTGCGTGAGATCGAGGAGCGCCTGCCGGGCGGTGCCGGGGCGGAGGCCTTCAGGCGGCAGCTCTGCTGGCGCGACTTCCACCACCACGTGCTCCTCCACTTCCCGCGCAACGCGCGCTCGGAGTTCCAGGAGCGCTACCGCGGCAGCATCTCGTGGAGCTACGCGGAGAAGCGCTTCGAGGCGTGGTGCGAGGGCCGGACGGGGTTCCCGCTCGTGGACGCCGGGATGCGCCAGCTGCGGCGCGAGGGCTGGATGCACAACCGCGCGCGGCTCGTGGTCGGGTCGTTCCTCACGAAGGACCTCGGCATCGACTGGCGCTGGGGCGAGCGCTGGTTCATGCGGCTGCTCGTGGACGGCGACGAGGCGAACAACAACGGGAACTGGCAGTGGATCGCCTCCGTCGGCACCGATCCCGCGCCCGCCTTCAGGCGCATCTACAACCCGGCCCGCCACATGGAGCGCTACGACCCGGGCGGCGACTACGTGCGCCGCTACGTGCCCGAGCTGCGCGACGTGCCCGACGAGCATCTGGCCGAGCCGTGGAAGATGCCCGACGAGATCCAGGCCGAGGCCGGCTGCGTGATCGGCGAGGACTACCCGGAGCCGATCGTGGACCACGCCGAGGCGCGCCGCGAGGCGCTCGAGCGCTACCGGGTCTAGGCCGCACCAGGGCTCAAGCTTCGCCCGGGCTTGTCGATACAGGCCGCATGTCCGTAGAGACGAAGAACGGTCAGCCGGAGAGCGGGGAGATCACCCTTGAGCTCGAGCTGACGCTGGATGAGGCGGAGGCCCTCAAGGCCTGGCTCCTCAAGCCGGCGGCTGACGGCAGCGCGGCCATCGACGACAAGCACGCGAAGTCGGTGATGGTGCAGCTGGGTCAGAAGCTCGACTACATCAGTGGTGTGAACCAGGTACGCGACGAGCTCGAGGACGCCGGTTTCGATACCGACGGCCTGAGCGACGAGCAGATCGCGGAGCTGGGGCGGCGTATCGCCGACACCCCGATCCGCCGCTACTCGGGCAAGGGCGAGTAACAACCTCAGGTAGCTCCCGCTACGGTCGCCTCAGTGGCGGCCGTGGCTTCCCGAGCGCCGACTGGTCCAGCGCGCGTAGCGGTCGTGTCGTTCCTGGCCGCCCGCGCCGCCCCCTCGGGCGGCTTCTGGGTCGCGCTCGCGGGCGGCGTGGCGATGGCGCGCGTCGCCGAGCGCCGCGGAGCCCGGCTCGGCTTCGGAGCGAGCATCGCGGCGATGCTCGAGACGGTGGCCATCATCGGGCCCGCTCGTTTCGGCGTGCCGCTCACGCAGGCCGCCACGGCGCCGATCATCGGGCGGCTGCACGCCCGCGGCACCGCCGTCGGCTTCCAGTTCGCGATCGTCGGCCTGCTGCGGCTGATCCACAACACCGCCACGACCGCGTTCTTCATCTGGGTGATCGCGGGCGGGCTCGACGCGTACGCGGGCACCTATGACGCGCTGGGGCGGCGGCTCGGCTTCGACGTCGGGACCGCCGACGCGCTCGTGCTGACCGCGGTCGGCCTCGTGGCCTGGTGCATGTTCGCCACCGTCGTCCAGGTGCTCGTCTACCGGCGCGGGCTGCTGGCGTGGGACCGGGCTCGCGGCCGAGGGCGCCGCACCTCGACGTCCCGCAGGTCGAGGAGGCCGAGACGGCCACGCACCGCGGCCGCTTCGACCCGCGCGCCGTCTCGCTCGTCGCCGCCATGGCTCTTCGTCGCGCTGCTGGCGAGCACGCAGTGGCCGGTGCTGCTGGCGTGGCCGCGTTCCTGGCGATCGCCTGGGCCGTTGTCGCGGCCGGACACCTCGGTGCTGCCCGACCGGGCTGCGTCTTCGCCGCGGTGCTCGGCGGCGGCGCGCTGCTGTTCGGGCTCGGCGGCGGGCTCGGCCTGGACGAGACTCTGCGTCGCGCGCTCCGCGCCGCGCTGCTCGTGCTGGTGGCCACCTGGCTGCGCGCCGCGGCCGGCGCCGAGGGGCTGCGCGAGGTGGGGCGGCGCATGCTCGCGAAGGCCCGCCGCGTGCCGTCGATGCCCGAGGCGGCCGTGGTGCTCGACTCGCTCGGCTCGAGCGCCGGCTCGTGGCCGGCGCCCGCGCGCTGGCGGTGTCGCTGCGCGACGTGCCCTACCGGCCGCTGCCCTTCCTCGACGCCGTGCTCGCCTGGGTGGTGAGCGAGTCGGGCGGCCGGAGCCGGCCGCGCCGGCCGCTGCGTCCCCGCACGGGCGCCGCCTAGACCGGCGCGCGGGCCGAGATCAGCAGGTTGTAGAAGACCGCCGCCGGCAGGCGCGGCTCGAGCAGCGAGCGGTCGAGCGCCTGGAGCAGGAGGTAGCCGCGGTAGGCGTACATGCGCCACGCGTGTGGGATCTCGTCGGGGGCCGCGGTGGCCTCGAGCGCGCGGTTGGCCCAGCCGAACAGGCTGGCCGCCAGCTCCTCGCCGCGCACGCGCACGCGCTCCAGGCCGGCGTCGCCGGCGTGGCCCGCCAGCGTGCCGGGCGTGAACGCGTGCACGTCCACCACCTGCTCGAGCAGGTCCTCCTCGCGCGCCTCGTGGGAGTGCCCGTTGCGCCGCGGCCCGGCGCCCATGAGCGCGCGCCAGAGCGGCGCGACCGCGTGGGCGCCGCGCTTGGGGATCGTGGCCAGGCGGTCGCCGTAGTGCGAGGGCTCGCCGCAGAACGCCACCACGCCGCCGGGTCGCAGCACCCGCCGGAACTCGCGGAAGGCGGCGTCCAGGTCGGGGAGGTGGTGGAGCACCGCGTGGCCCACCACCAGGTCGAAGGACGCGTCCTCGAAGGGCAGGCTCGAGGCCTCGCACGCGACGGTCTCGACGTTCACGCCGAGGCTTGCCGCGGACGCCGAGAGCACTTCGAGCATGCCCGGCGAGATGTCGGTGGCCACCGCCTCCTCGACCAGTCCGGCGCGGGCGAGGTTGATGATGAAGTAGCCGGTGCCGGAGCCGATCTCGAGCGCGCGCCCGAAGCGCTGCGGCTCGTGGCCCAGCGCCTTGCGGAGCTTCCCGACCACCTGGCGCTCGCCCTCGGTGTCGTAGGCGATGCCCCACTTGGAGTCGTAGCCCGCGGCCGCCAGGTCGTGGTAGCGGACGTTGGCGTCGAGTATCTGGTCGCCTGACATTGGCGCGGGAAAGCCTACGCACCGATCGCATACACTCGGCGCCGTGAGCGAGGCAACCGTCCAGCGGGACCAGCCCGCGGGCGTCCCGCCGCTGGCCCTGACGGGCGAGCGGACCATGCCGGACGTGCCGGCGGAGAACTACTGGTACCGGCGCCACCTGGCCGTGTACGAGTGGATCGCGGCGCGCTGCGCCGGCCTCGACGTGGTGGACATGGCCTGCGGCGAGGGCTACGGCACCGAGGTGCTGTCCCGGCGCGCCCGGACGGTCACCGGGGTGGACGCGAACCCCGACGCCCACGAGCACGCGCGGCTCAAGTACACGCGGCCCGGCATCGGCTTCGTCCGCGACATGATCGAGACCTACCGCCAGGACTGCGACGCCGTGGTGTTCCTGCAGACGATCGAGCACGTGGAGCGCCCCGAGGAGGTGCTGCGCCACTTCCGCGACATGCTGCGGCCGGGCGGCACGGCCTACGTGTCCACGCCCAACCTGCTCACCCTGGCCCCGCCCGGCGCGGACAAGTCGGACAACCCCTGGCACCTGCGCGAGTACCGCGTCGAGGAGTTCCGCGCGCTCTGCGCGTCGGTGTTCGAGAGCTTCGAGCTGTACGGGCTGTTCCACGCGCGCAAGCTGCGCGTGCACGAGCTGGCGCTGCGGGCGGGCTGGGACCGCGTGCATGCCGCGCTCGGCTTCACGAAGCCCTTCTACGACCGCTTCACCCCCGCGATCGCCGCGAGCGACTTCACGTTGCGCGGCGAGCGGCTCGAGCGGGCGCTGGACTTCGTGGCCGTGCTCCACGCGCCGGGATGAGCGAGCGCCGCGGCGCGCTCGCGCTCGTGCTCCACACGCACATGCCCTACGTCGAGGGGTTCGGCACGTGGCCGTTCGGCGAGGAGTGGCTCTGGGAGGCGGTGGCGTGCGTCTACCTCCCGCTGCTCGAGCGTGCTGGACGGCGCCCCGGTCACGGTCGGCCTCACGCCGGTGCTCTGCGACCAGCTCGAGGCGATGCGCGGCGAGCCGGGCGACCGCTACCTGCGCTTCCTGCGCGAGGTCCGGGCCGAGGTGCACGCCGAGGACTCGGCGGGCCTCGACCGCGGCGGCGAGCACGAGCTCGCCGCCGAGGTGCGCCGCGCGGCCGGCGACTACGAGCGGGCGGCGGACGAGTTCGAGCGGCGCGGGCGCGACCTCCTGGCGGCGCTCGGCGCGCTGCGGGGAGTGGAGCTGTGGACCTCGGCGGCCACCCACGCGGTGCTGCCGATGCTCGCGACCGACGCCGGGCTCGACCTCCAGCTCGCCACGGGCATCGCCTCGCACACGCGCCGCTTCGGCGGCTGGGACGGCGGGCTCTGGCTGCCGGAATGCGCCTACTCGCCCGACCTCGACGCCGCGCTCGAGCGCCACGGGGTGCGCCGCTTCTGCGTGGACCAGACGACCGCGCACGGGGTCGGCGCGCCCGAGCACCTCGAGCCGGTGCGGCTGGCCTCGGGCGCGCTGGCCGTGCCCGTGGACTGGCAGACGGTCGAGCTGATCTGGAACGAGCGCGAGGGCTATCCCGCCCACCCGGGCTACCGCGACTACCACCGGCGCACGGTCCACGACCTGCGGCCCTGGGCGAACTCCGGCGAGCCCTACGACCACGCCGCCGCGCTCGCCCTCGCCCGCGAGCACGCGCGCGACTTCCTGCGCCGCGCCGCGGAGCGCGCGGCGGGCGGCGGGCTCGTCTGCTGCGCGCTCGACACCGAGCTGCTCGGGCACTGGTGGTACGAGGGGCCCGAGTGGCTCGCGACCGTGCTGGCCGAGGCGGAGGCCGAGGGCGTGGAGCTCGTGACGGTGGCGGAGGGGCTCGAGCGCGTGCCGGCCGTCGAGCGGGAGCTGTTTCCGTCCACCTGGGGCGCCGACAAGGACCTGTCCACCTGGGACGGCGCGGGGGTGGCGGAGCTGGCGTTCGGCGCCCGCCGCGCGGAGCTGGACACGCTGGCGGCCGCGGCGCGCGGCGCCGGCCCCGGCGCCGCGCTGGAGCGCGCCGCGCGCGAGCTGCTGGCCCTCCAGGCGAGCGACTGGGCGTTCATGACCACGCGCGCGCTGGCTTCCGACTACCCCCTGCGGCGCACGGCCGGCGCACCGCGCGGAGCACGACGCCGCGCTGGCCGCTCTGACAGACTCCGCGCCCGTGCCGGAGCCCGCTGTACGCAGCCTCGCCCCGGACCTGGACCTCGCGCCCCTCACGGAGAAGTAGCGATGCGGGCCCTGATCCTGTCCTGGGAGTACCCGCCCCTGATCGAGGGCGGCCTGGCGCGCCACGTGCGCAAGCTGGCCGAGAACCTCGCGGCGCAGGACGTGGACGTCCACGTGCTCGCGCGCGGCCGCGAGGAGTCTCCGGCCGAGGAGGAGATGGACGGGGTGATCGTGCACCGCGTCCGCGAGCCCGAGCGCCCGCGCGAGCTCGGCGAGTTCGTGACCTGGATCGAGCGCATGAACGCCGACATGCTGGCCGCCGGGGTGGAGGTGGGCGACCGCTACGACTTCGACCTCGTGCACGGCCACGACTGGCTCGTGGCGTCGGCCGGCGACCATCTCGCCAAGCGCTTCCGCGCCCCCTTCGTGGTCACGATCCACGCGACCGAGTACGGGCGCCACCAGGGCTGGGTGGACAAGCACCCGCAGTCCTACATCCACGGCGTGGAGCGCTGGATGGCCAACCGCGCGGAGCGCCTGATCACCTGCTCCGCCTACATGCGCGAGCACGTGGCCGACATCTACGGGCTCGAGGAGTCGCGCATCACGGTGATCCCCAACGGGATCGACCCGTCCGAGCTCGTCCCGGTGGACGACCTCGACACGCTGCGGGCGCGCTTCGCCCAGCCGGACGAGCGGCTCGTCCTGCTCGTGGGCCGGCTCGTCTACGAGAAGGGCTTCCAGCTGGCGCTCGAGGCGCTGCCCGGGCTGATCGAGCGGCTCGGGAACGTGCGCTTCATCGTCGCCGGCTCGGGCACGGCCGAGCACGAGCTGCAGACGCCAGGCGCACGAGCTCGGCCTCGACGAGCACGGCACCTTCCTGGGCTGGATCGGCGACGACGTGCTGCACTCGCTCTACCGGATCGCCGACCTGACGGTGGTGCCCTCGATCTACGAGCCGTTCGGCCTCGTGGCGCTCGAGGCGATGGCGTCCGGGTGCCCCTGCCTCGTGGCCGACACCGGCGGCCTCCGCGAGGTGGTGCCGAACGAGGACGTGGGGCTGCGCTTCCGCTCGCGCGACCCGGACTCGCTCGGGCAGATGGCCGAGCGGCTGCTCACCGACGAGGAGCTCCGCGACCGGCTCGTGGCCGAGGCCTCCGAGCACGTGCTGAGCTTCGACTGGGCCGACGTGGCGCGGCAGGTGGCCGCGGTCTACGACGAGGTCTCGGACCCGCGCCCCGCCACCCGCCGCAGCGGGTAGTGCAGGAAGGCTCCGCCGATCCACATCAGCTGCGCGATCCCGGTGTCGATGTAGGCGGCGGGGATCGAGGCGAGGAACACCAACGCGAAGCCCAGCCCCGCGGGCTGCGCGAACCGGTGCGACTCGTCCGGGCAGGAAGCCCCGCCTGACCGAGTAGCGCGCCATCGTCCAGTGCGTGAGCGAGATGAGCGCGATCGGTGCACGCGAACACGGCCGCGGCCTCCGGCGCCTCGTCGTACTAGCCCATCAGGTCGGTCGCGAAGGGCAGCAGGGCCACCAGGCCGAGGAAGAGCAGGTTGAGCGCCATCAGCCGTGCCGTCAAGCTCGCGCAGGTCCTCGAACAGGCGGTGGTGGATGACCCAGAAGCGGCCGACGAGCGCGAACGCCAGCGCGTAGGCCAGCCAGCGGGAAGATCAGGTCGTCGAGCTGGCCCTTGAGCTCGTTCTGCGGGCACGTTCGGGACCTCGATGCTCAGCACGAGCAGCGTGATGGCCACCGCCATGACGCGCGTCGCTGAAGGCGGTGGTCCGGGTGAGGTCCTCGCTGCGCTCCACGGGAGCAGATAAGCGCCGCGGCCGGACGCACAAGCGTCCGTCGAGCCGAACTACAGGCTGGGTCACGGGAGCCACCGAGGTCACAAGGGGTCGTGCTCGACTTCTTCGGGTAATGCCCGAAGAACTCGAGCAGAGCCCCCACTTGGCTCAGGCTCGTCAGGCGGCCAGCGCGTCCACGGCGAGCGCCCCGTGCTCGTGCACGAGCACCGGGTTGAGCTCGATGAGGCTGAGGCCCTCGGACAGCAGCAGGTCGCCCACCTGGGAGCCGAGCCGGGCGGCCGCGCCCAGGTCGAGCGGCGCGCCGCCGCGCGCGCCGGTGAGGATGCCCGCGCCCCGCAGTGAGCGCAGCGCCGCCTCCACGCGCTCGGGCGTGGCGGGGAGCGGGACCACCGCCACGTCGTCGTGGATCTCGGTCCAGACGCCGCCGAGGCCCGACCACGAGCGCCGGCACCACGGCGTCGCGGCGCGCGGCGATCAGCAGCTCGGCGCCGGCCGGCTCCATGCGCTCCACGAGCACCGCGGCGCTGTCCACGTCGAGGGCCACGAGGCGGCGGTAGGCGGCGCGCACGTCGTCGGCGCTGCGCAGGTCGAGCGCGAGCGCCCGGAGCTCGCTCTTGTGCATCAGCGCGGGCGCCGAGAGCTTCAGGACGAGCGCCGGGCCGAGGTCCTCGATCGCCGCGGCCGCCTCGTCCTCGCCGGCGGCCAGGCGGCCCTCGACCACCGGCACGCCCGCGGAGCGCAGCAGGTCCTTGGCCTCGTGCTCGGCCAGCGCCACGGCGCCGTTGCCGCTGCTCGCGGCGGCGGCCGCGATCGCGCGCAGCCGTGCGGCGTCGGCGGGCGGGTGGCGGAGCGCCGCGGCGCCCACGAGCCCGGTGCGGAGCCCCGCGATCGCCGGTATGCCCGGCGTCGGCGAAGCGGGCGCCGGCGTCGTCGTCGAGCAGCTCGGGAAGCGTCGAGGCGACCATCACGGGCACCGGGCTCCCGGCCGCGCCGAGGTGGATGCCCTCGCGCACCCGATCCCAGCTCTCGGCGGACGCGCCCTCGATGCCGACGGGCTGGTCGTAGAGCACCATGACCTGGTCGATCGACGGGTCGCCGGCGACGGTCAGGACGATGTCGCGCAGCGTGTCCACCTCGCCCCAGATCAGGGCGGTGTAGTCGAGCGGGTTGCCCACGGTCGCGGCGTCGGGAAGCAGCTCGCGGAGCCTGGCGGCCGTCTCCGGCGCCAGCGCGGGGAGGGCGAGCCCGGTGCGCGCGCAGTAGTCGGCGGCGAGCGCGGAGTCGCCGCCCGAGCAGGTGAGGATGCCGAGCCCGGTCCCGGGGGCGGGGCGCGGCCGGACCCCGGGCACCGCCTGCGCCTTCGCCAGCTCGAGCAGCTCGTGCACGTCCTCGGCCCAGGCGGCGCCGGCCTCCTCCACGAGCGCGCGGAACACGCGCTGGTCGCCGGCCACCGCGCCGGTGTGGGCGGCGGCGGCGAGCGCGCCGGCGGGGGAGGAGCCCACCTTCAGGACGGTCACGCCCACGCCGCGGTCGGCGCACTCGGCGAATGCCTCGCAGAGGCGGACGCCGTCGCCGTCGGCCTCCAGGTACACGGCGATCGAGCCCACGCCCTCGTCGCGCGCGAGCTGGGCGATCCAGTCGGCGGGGTCGACCGCCGCCGAGTTGCCGCACGAGACGACCGTGTGGAGGCGCAGCCCGCGCTTGGTGGCGAGCGTGTTGACCGCCACGTTCCCGCTCTGCGAGACGAGCGCCACGCGCCCGGGCTCGAGCGGCCTGAGCGCGTCGCCCCAGAGCGCCACGCGCTCGTGGAGCTGGACGATGCCGTTGCCGTTGGGGCCGCAGACGGGCAGGCCGTGCCGCCGCGCCGCCGCCTCGAGCTCGCGCTCGAGCTCCGCGCCCTTGGCGATCTCGCCGAAGCCGGCCCCGTAGACCACGGCGCCGCCGCAGCCGAGGGCGCCGGCCTCCTCGACCACCGCCGCCACGCCGGCGGCGGGTATCGCCACCACCACGGCGTCGGGCGGCTCGGGGAGGTCGGAGAGCGTGGGGAAGCACGGAAAGCCGTGCGCCTCCTCGCGCCCCGGGTTGACGCCCCAGACCGTGCCCGGGTACCCGAGCCGGCGCAGGTTGAGGAGCGTCTCGCCGGAGTACGAGCCCTCGCGGTCGTTCGCGCCGACGACCGCGATCGTCTTCGGGTGGAGCAGCCTCTCCACTAGTGGAGCGTGCGCTCCACGCCGCGGCGCTCGAGAGCGCGCGCCACGATCAGCCGCTGGATCTCGCTGGTGCCCTCCCAGATGCGGTCCACGCGCAGCTCGCGGTTGAAGCGCTCGGCCACGTTCGTGCGCATGTAGCCGCGGCCGCCGAACACCTGGACGGCGCGGTCGGCGCAGCGGCAGGCCGCCTCGCTCACGAACAGCTTGGCCATCGAGGCCTTGGCGTGCACCACCTTCGGGTCGGCGCCCGCGTCGACCAGCCGCGCCACCTCGAGGGTGAGCAGCCGCCCGGCCGCGGCGTCGGCCGCCGAGTCGGCCAGCGGGAACGACACGCCCTGGTAGTCGATCAGCCGGTTGCCGCCCTGCTCGCGCTCGATCGCCCAGGCGGTGGCCTCCTCGATCAGGCGCCACATCGAGCCCACGCCGCGGGCGGCGATGCCGAGCCGCTCCTCGGTGAACCAGGCGCGCTGGAGGTCGTCGCCGCCGCCCACGCCGCCGATCACGGCGTCCTCGGGCACCTCGACCCCGGTGAAGCGGATCGCGGGGTGGCCGTGCGGGTAGGTGTGCGTGAAGGGCGGGTCGTCGACGATCTCGATGCCGTCCGCGCCGGCGTCGATGAGGAACAGCGTGGGCTCCTCCCGGCCGTCCACGAGCGCCTTCGCCATCACGATGTAGACCTTCGCGATGTCGCCGTAGGTCACGAACCACTTCTCGCCGTCGATGACCCAGCCGGAGTCGGTCTTCCTCGCGGTGGTCTTGATGCGCGACGGGTCGGAGCCGGCGTCGGCCTCGGTGACGGCGTAGGCGTCGTGGAGCTCGCCGCGGAGCGCCGGCCGCAGGTAGCGGTCGATCTGCTCGGGCGTGCCGTTGGCCAGCACGTTGTAGGCGCCGGGCATGTGCCAGGAG
Source organism: uncultured Thermoleophilaceae bacterium (assembly GCA_963768465.1). Classification (GTDB taxonomy): domain Bacteria; phylum Actinomycetota; class Thermoleophilia; order Solirubrobacterales; family Thermoleophilaceae; genus JACVRW01. The sequence continues at coordinate 167,647 of CAVYIA010000010.1, forward strand.
AGCGCGTTCGTCGAGCGCCCGAGCTGCTCCTCGACGAGGAACCACTCCGTCTTCGTCCAGCCCTGGCCGCCGTACTCCTGGGCGTGGAGGCCGCCGGAGAGCCCCAACTCGATCGACTCGCGCTTGATGCGCTCGTGCAGCTCGTCGGGGATGTGGCCGCCGGCGCGCTCGGCCAGCTCCTCGTTGGGGATCAGGACCTCGTCCACGAAGCGCCGCGCCCGTGCCTGCAGGTCGAGCTGCTCGGGCGTGAAGTCCGTGGCGGTCGTGAGGGCCGGCGGGGCCTGGGAGATGGTCATGCGAGTCCTCGCTTTTTCTTCGGAAGTCCGAGCTTCAGGTTGTCGTGGTTGTCGATCACGTCGAGCACGAGCGCGCGCGCCGCGCCCAGCTCACCGTCAGTGGGGGCCGCGCTTGCGAGCGCCCCCGCCTCGTCCAGATATGCGGCCCAGGCGCGCCGGGTCCCGTGGGTCACGATCCGCTCCGCACGAGCCTGCTCCGCCTCCACCGCGGCGGCGCTCGGTGCGCCGCCGGCCCGCAGCCGAGCCACCGCCGCGGGCAGCTCGCGCTCTGGTTCTGGGGTGATCGAAAGCCATGCGTGGCGGGCGCCGGACTGACCCACGGGGGCATGGTATCATGCGACTGATCACAAAGTCAGGGAGCATCGGAATGGCGACTGTAGAGCGGATTTCGGCTGGTACGGCGCTCCCAGCGCGGCTCTATCGCGACCCCGAGGTCCTCGAGCTCGAGCGCAAGCGCATCTTCGAGCGCACCTGGCAGCTGGCGGCCCACGTGTCGCAGCTGCCGAAGCCCGGCACCTACGTCACGGCCAAGGCGGGCACCCAGCCGGTGCTCGTGCTCCGCGACGAGGAGGGCGTCCTGCGCGCCTTCCGCAACGTCTGCCGCCACCGCGGCTCGCGCCTGCTTGGCCGGCTCGGGGGAATGCGGCAAGGCGATCCGCTGCCTCTACCACGGCTGGACCTACCGCACCGACGGCGAGCTGATCGGCGTGCCCGAGGCGCGCAGCATCCCGGGCCTCGACAAGTCGGAGCTGGGGCTCTTCCCCGTGCGCGTCGAGACGATCTGCGGGCTCGTGTTCGTGAACCTCGACCCGCACGCCACGCCGCTGGCCGAGCAGGTGGCCGGGCTGCCCGAGCGGATGGCGCCCTACGAGATCGAGCGGCTCGAGCCGCACACCCCCTACGACGGCACGCAGCCGGCCAACTGGAAGATCACGGCCGACAACTACCTCGAGGGCTACCACGTGCCGATCGCCCATCCGGGGCTCATGCGGCTGCTCGACTACAAGCACTACGACGTCGAGGTGCACGGCAACTGGGTCTGGTTCGAGGCGCCGCTGCGCGACAAGCCGTCCGGGAACAGGATGGAGCGCCTCTACCAGAGGCTCGTGTCGCCGATGCCCGGCCTCGGCGAGGGCGACCGGCGCGTGTGGCGCTTCGTCTTCATCTACCCGAACACGGCCATCGACCTGTATCCGGACCTCGTCTGGACCTGGAAGATCGACGCCGACGACGAAACCACCACGCGCGACACCGCCTGGCTGTACCGCCACCCGGACGCCTCGCTGCGCACCCGGCTCGCCCAGCGCGTGAACTACCGCGTGAACAAGGTGGTCGGCGACGAGGACTTCGACCTGGTGAGCAACGTGCAGGCGGGCATCCAGACGCGCGGCTGGGAGCCGGGGCCGCTGTCGGGCCGCGAGGCCGCCATCGCCTGGTTCGCCGACCGCATCCGGCAGGACCTCGAGGAGTGACCGCCGCCACCGAGCCCTCCCTCGGCGCGCGCGAGCGGATCCTCGCCGCGGCCGTCGAGCGGATCGCGAGCGACGGCATCGACGACGTCCGGATCGCCCGCATCGCGATGGACGCGGGCGTGTCCACCTCGCTCGTCCACTACCACTTCGAGACTCGCGAGGCACTGCTCGAGCAGGCGCTCGACTACTCGTTCGAGCTGGCCGGCGACGTGCGCATCGGCGACGGCGAGGGGGAGGCGCCGAACCATGCGCGCACGGCTGGCGGCGATGGTCGACCAGTGCCTGCCCTACCCGGGCGCGCTCGAGCGCGACTGGATCCTCTGGGTCGAGCTGTGGCTGCGCGCCGTGCGCCATCCCGAGCTGCGCCCGACCGCCGCGCGGCTCTACCGGCGCATGCACGTGTGGTTCGCGGACGCGATCGAGGCCGGCATCGAGGCGGGTGAGTTCCGCGCCGCCGCCGACCCCGGGCGCACCGCCGACCGCGTGCTCGCGATGTGCGACGGCTTCGGCGTTCGCGCGCTGCTCACCGAGCTCTCGATCGACCGGGCGCGCGAGGAGGTCTGGGCGTTCCTGGCCCAGGAGCTGGGGGTCGACCAGCAGCTGGGCTCGGTCCTGAGATGAGCCCCGACGTCGTCGTGGTCGGGGCGGGGACCGTCGGCGGCTGGGCGGGCTGGTTCGCGCGGCAGATCGGGGCGCGGGTCACCGTCGTGGAGCGCAACACCGCCGGCCAGGGCGCTTCGAGCCGGGCGGCCGGGATCGTGCGCGCGCAGGGCGGCACGCCGACGGCGGTGGCGCTCGGGCGCTGGTCGATCGACTTCTACGAGCGCCAGCGCTCGCTGATCGGCACCGACTCGGGGTTCCGGAGGCTCGGCTACCTGCTGGTGGCGCGCAACGACGCGGAGGCCGCGGAGGCGCGCGAGCGGATCGCGATGCAGCAGGCGGAGGGCCTGGACGTGCGCTGGGTCGACCCCGACGAGGCCGTGCGGCTCAACCCCACGCTCTCCCCCGACGGGATCGTCGGCGCGTCGTACTCGCCGATCGAGGGCTGCATCGACCCGCCGCGCAACGTGCGCGCGTACATGCTCGCCCTCCAGCAGGCCGGGGTGGAGGTGCGCGAGCGCTGCGAGTGCGAGGAGCTGCTGATCGAGGACGCGCGCGTGGTCGGCGTGCGCGCGGGCGGCGAGGAGATCGCCTGCTCGCGCGTGATCCTCACGGGCGGGCCCGACGCTGAGCGACACCGCGCGGAAGCTCGGGTTCACGGTGTTCGCGGGCGGGGCGCGCCACCAGGTGGCGGTCAGCTCGCCGCACCAGGCGTTCGCCGGCGGGCCGCTGCCGATGGTCTTCGACGTGACCGCCGGGATCTACTGGCGCCAGGAGGAGGACGGCCTCCTGTTCGGCTGGAGCGACCCGGACGAGAGCCCGGGCGAGGCGCGCGAGGTCGCGTTCGACCAGCTGGAGCAGGTGCGCGCCCGGCTCGCCGCCGACGTGCCCGCCAGCGCCGGGCTCGGCGTGCGCAAGACCTGGGCGGCCACGATCGACTACACGCCCGACCACCTGCCGATCCTGGCCTCCCCGGTCGAGGGGCTCGTGATCGCGAGCGCGGCCGGCCACGGGATGATGTGGGGGCCGGCGGTTGCGCGCGCAGCCGCCCAGCTGGCATTGTCCGGAGGTACCGACGTCGTCGACGTGTCGGACCTCGGGCTCGACCGCTTCGACGCCGAGGGGCGCTCGCGCCTGGCCACCGACTCGATCGCCCTGCCGTTCCCAAGCGTGACCTGACCCAAGGAGGGCGAGATGTCCGAAGAGAAGATGCTCGAGGCCGTGCAGGCGGCCCTCGACGACCGCGGCATCGACGACCGGCTGGAGGCCGTCGGCCAGTTCAATCCGCGCGGCCACACGGGCGGCGGCTTCGCCGGCGGCCTGATCGGGGGCGACGTCGGCGGCGTGGCCGGCAGCCTCGGCGACGCGGTCGGGACCGTCGCCGGCTACGCGGCCGGCACCAGGGCCGCGGACGCGGCCTCCGGGCTGCCGGAGTGGATGCTCGTGGGAGTCTCGAGACGAACGTGTACGGGTTTGCCGGGAGGTCGCGGAGCAAGGAGCCGACCGAGCTCGTGTTCCAGGTGCCCCGTGACCGCATCGAGGTGAAGGTCCACCAGCGCGTGAACGTGCGCGTGCTCGAGCTCATCGACGACTCGACCGGGTCGCGGATCGAGCTCGAGGGCAACCGCATACCGCTGACGCACTCCAAGGACGTCATCGAGCACCTGCGCGCTAGCTGACTTGACCGGGCCGCCCGCAGCGGAGAGGATCGCCCGATGTCCGAACAGCCGCCGCTCACGCCCGAGCCGATCCTGCAGCTCGGCCTCGGCTTCTGGGCCTCGAAGACGCTGCTGAGCGCGGTCGCGATGGGGCTCTTCTCGGTGCTCGCCGAGACCGGGCCGCTCGACGCGGAGACGCTGCGCGGGCGTCTGGAGCTCCACGAGCGCAGCGCCGACGGACTTCTTCGACGCGCTGGTGGCGCTCGGCATGCTCGAGCGCGAGGACGGCCGCTACTCGAACACGCCGTCGACCGACCTGTTCCTCGACCGCGCCAAGCCCAGCTACGCGGGCGGCATCCTCGAGATGGCGGAGGCGCGCCTCTATCCGTTCTGGGCCACCCTGACCGAGGGCCTCCAGACCGGCGCGCCGCAGAACGAGGCCAAGCAGGGCGGCGACTTCTTCGCGCAGCTCTACGCCGACCCCGCGCGGCTCGGCCAGTTCGCGGCCGCGATGAGCTCGATCAGCGTCCCGGCCGGCCAGGCGATCGCCGCGAAGTTCCCGTGGAAGGACCACAAGAGCGTGATCGACTTCGGCTGCGCCGAGGGGGCGGTCCCGGTCCAGGTGGCGCTGGCGCACGAGCACGTGAGCGGCGGCGGCTTCGACCTGCCGCCGCTCGAGCCGATCTTCAACCGCTACGTCACCCAGTTCGGCCTCGGCGACCGGCTCACGTTCACCGGCGGCGACTTCTTCGCCGACGACTGGCCGCAGGCCGACGTCTTCGTGATGGGCCACATCCTCCACGACTGGGACCTGGACGAGAAGCGGAAGCTCCTGAAGTCCGCCTACGACGCGCTCCCCGACGGGGGCGCGCTGATCGTCTACGACGCGATCATCGACGACGACCGGCGCGAGAACGCGTTCGGCCTCCTGATGAGCCTCAACATGCTCATCGAGACCCCCGGCGGCTTCGACTACACCGGCGCCGACTGCTGCGGCTGGATGCAGGAGGCCGGCTTCCGCGACACGTACGTCGAGCACCTGCTGGGGCCCGACTCGATGGTCGTCGGGTTCAAGTAGCCCGGGCGCTCACGCGGACACGTTCATCCGCTCGCCGGCCTGCTTCGAGCACCGCCCCGAGCGTGCCCGCGATCTCGTCGAACTCGGCCTGGCCGGCCACGAGCGGCGGGGAGATCTGGATCACGGGGTCGCCGCGGTCGTCGGCGCGGCAGATGAGGCCGCGCTCGAAGAGCTGCGGCGACACGAAGCCGCGGAGAAGGTCGTCGCACTCGTCGTCCGAGAAGCCGGCGCGCGTCTCCTTGTCCTTCACGAGCTCGATCGCGTAGAAGAAGCCGCAGCCGCGCACGTCGCCCACGATCGGCAGGTCGAGCAGCTGCTCGAGCGTCGCGCGGAAGTCCGGCTCGAGCTCGCGCACGCGCTCGACGATGCCGCTCGCGCTTCATGATCTCGATGTTCTTGAGCGCCACCGCGGCCTGCACCGGGTGGCCGCCGAAGGTCATGCCGTGCGTGTACATCTCGCCGGGCTTCGCGAACGGCTCCATCACGCGCTCGCTCGCGATCACCGCGCCGATCGCCGCGTAGGCCGAGGACAGTCCCTTGGCGCTCGTGATCAGGTCGGGCCGGATGTCGTAGCGCTCCGAGGCGAACCAGTACCCGGTGCGCCCGAAGCCGGTGATGACCTCGTCGGCGCAGAGCAGGATGCCGTGCTCGTCGCAGAGCGCGCGGACGCCCTCGAAGTACCCGGCCGGCGGGGTGAACGCGCCGCCGGCGTTCTGCACCGGCTCCAGGATCACCATCGCGACGGTGTCGGGCCCGGCCTGGACGATCGTGGCCTCGAGGTCGTCGAGGAGGAACGCCGTGAACTCCTCCTCGGTCTCCTCGGGCGGGCGGTGGTAGCGGTTGGTGTTCGACACGTGGAGCACGTCCGGCACGAGCGGCTCGAAGGGCGTGCGCAGCTCGGTGCAGCCCGTGAGCGAGAGCGCGCCCATGGTGGTGCCGTGGTACGCCACGCGGCGGGCGATCGCCTTCCAGCGCCGCTCGCCGCGGACGCGGTGGTACTCGCGGGCGAGCTTCCAGGCGGCCTCGGTGGCCTCGGACCCGCCGGAGACGAAGAAGGCGCGGTTGAGGTCGCCCGGGGCGAGCGACGTGACCTCCGCCGCGAGCTCGATGGAGCGGGGGTGGGCGAACGTCCAGTTGATCGCGAACGGCAGCTCGCGCATCTGCGCGGCCGCCGCCTCGCCCATCTCGGCGCCGAAGCCGTAGCCGATGTTCACGCAGAAGAGGCCGGCGAGCGCGTCGAGGTAGCGCTTGCCGTTGGAGTCCTCGAGGTAGCAGCCGTCGCCGCTCACGATCACCTGGAGCTCCGACGGGTCCGAGTACCCGCCCATCTGCGTGAAGTGCAGCCAGAGGTGGTCGAGGGCGGTCTGCTGGAGGCTGTCGGACGCCATGAGCGAGCAACAATATCGTGCGACTGACTACATAGTTAAGGCGCCCTCTACGGCGCTCTATCGTGGTGCGCCGATGCTGTCGATCGCCGCTTCGATGGCCGTCGCCGCGTTTGGCGCTCCCGCAGCCGAGATACCGCTCGATGCGCGCCCGCCGACGGCTCAGGCCTCCTTCCGGCGCGCCCCCTGGCGCTGGCCCGGCCGCCGCATCGGCTACTACAACGCCGCGCGCGCGAACGCGGGGGCGGTACGGGCCGCGGTGCGCATGTGGAACCGGAGCGGCACGCGGCTGCGCTTCGTGCGCCGCTCGCGCCGGCGGGCGGGCGTGGAGATCCGCTACTGGCCGAGCCCGGGCTGCGTGCCCGGCGGCGTCACCTCCACGAGCTACGACCGCACACAGCGGCCGCGCCGTGCGCGCGGTCGTGCGCATCTCGCGTCCGGATCCGCTGAACGCGGCCTGCACCCGCTGGGCGCTCACCCTCGTGACCGCCCACGAGCTGGGGCATGCCCTCGGCCTCGACCACGAGACGCGCCGCTGCGCCCTGATGAACCCCACGCTCGCGAACCTCTCGCCGCAGGACTGCCGGCCGCTCCTGCCGCCGTGGCAATGGCGCTGCCGGGTGCTCGAGCGCGACGACGTGCGCGGCGCCGTCCGCATCTACGGCGGCCGTGTCAAGCGGCGCCCGCGGGCGGTCTGCGACCTGTTCGCGCTGCCCGCCACGCCGGGTTCCCTCACGGCGGCCCGGACGGCACCGGCGGGCTCGCGATCAGCTTCGTCCGGCCGGCCACGCGCCGGCCGCCGCCGCACGTGCCCGCGGGGCCGGGCAGCTACGTGGTGGCGTCCCGCCTCGGCGCCTGCCCCGCGGCGCCGGAGGAGGGCGAGGCCGCGGTCGAGGGCGCGTGGACCGTGCCCGACGGCGGCGTGCAGACCACGGCGCTGCGCCCGCCGTTCCCGGGCCGCGTCTGCGTGGCGGTCTGGGCGCGTGACGGGGTGGGCCGGTTCAGCCCGGCACCCGCGACGACGGTCGTCGACCTGCCCTGAACGCACACGCGCCCGCCGGTTGGCGGGCGCGTGCGGGGGGAGGGAGCTTCGCTTCGGGCTAGGCCCGTGCCGGCTCCGGTTCGGCTTCGCCGGCCACCTTCGGGAGCCAGCTGAGCCGTTGGGGGAGGTACCAGTTCCAGTCGCCGAGCAGCTTCATCGACGCCGGGAGCAGGACGCCCCGGACGAGCGTGGCGTCGATCAGGACCGCCGCGGCCAGCCCGACGCCGAACTGCTTCATGTCGATGAACGAGAGCGTGGCGAAGATCGAGAACACCCCGACCATCACCATCGCCGCCGCGGTCACCACGCCGGCCGTGGACTTGATGCCGTGGGACACGGCCTGATCGGTCGGCTCGCCCCGGTCCACCGCCTCCTTGATCCGGCTGAGGATGAACACGTGGTAGTCCATCGAGAGCCCGAACAGGATCACGAACAGCATCAGCGGGAACCAGGCGGTGATCGCGCCGGTCGACTGGAAGTTCAGGACGTCCTCGAAGTGACCGTCCTGGAACACGTAGGTCACGAGCCCGAGCGCCGCGCTGACCGAGAGCAGGTTCAGCACGATCGCCTTGATCGGGATCACGATCGAGCGGAACGTGACCAGCAGGAGCACGAACGCCATCAACAGGACGAACCCGATCCCGTACCAGACGTGTGAGGACATCTGGTTCGTGAAGTCGAGCGACCCGGCGCTGAAGCCGGACACGCCGACCACGTCCGCGCTGTCGAGGCCGCGGGTGACCTCGGGCACCACGTTCGAGCGCAGCTCCTTGACCGCGTCGAGCGAGGTGTCGTCGGTCCCGCTGCCGGCGAGCGGCACGTTGATCTCGGCGACCGTGCCGTCGGGGCTCATGTCGTAGGTCACGGGCTCCTCGAACTGGTCCGAGCTGCGCGCGACCTGGCGGACCTTGGCGGCCACGTCCTGGACCTCGGCCTTGGACACGTCGGCGCCCTGGACCACGATCGAGGCGGTGAACTGCTCACCCGGGAAGGCCGCCTGCATGCGGTCGTAGGTCTGCATCACGGCGAGGCTGCGAGGCAGGCCGTCCACGCCCGAGTTGGCGGTGTGGATGTGGGTCAGCGGGAGCGCCAGCACGACGAGCACGGCCACGCCCGCCACCAGTGACACCAGCGGGCGCTTCAGCACCCTGTCGATGACCGCGGACCAGATCCGCGACTCGCCCGTGCGCCGCTCGGGCTTCAGGAACGGCACGCGGCCCTTGTTCACGCGGTCGCCGAGCTTCGACAGGACCGCGGGCAGCACCGTCAGCGACCCGATCACCGCGATCGCCACGACCATGATCGTGCCGGTGGCGAACGAAGAGAACGTGGCCGCGCCGCCGAAGTACATGCCGGCCATGGCGGCCATCACGGTCAGGCCGGAGATCAGCACCGCGCGGCCGGAGGTGGCCGAGGCCGCCTCGAGCGCCGCCTCCTCGCTCCTGCCGCGGGCACGCTCCTCACGCTCGCGGCGGAGGTAGAACATCGAGTAGTCCACGCCCACGGCCAGGCCGATCAGGAGCACCACGGAGGAGATCGACTCGTCCACCGGCCAGATCTGGCTGATCGGGCCGATCAGGCCGATCGCCGCCGCCACGGCGGTCACGGCCAGGATCAGCGGCACGAACGCCGCGAGCAGGGCGCCGAACGCGAGGATCAGGATGATCAGCGTGATCGGCAGCGAGGTGACCTCCGCCTTCTGGAAGTCGTCCTCGAACGCCTTCGAGAGCGCCTTGTCGGAGCTCGCGTCGCCGAACTCCTCGACGCGGAAGCCGGCGTTGGAGCGCTCGACCGACTGGACCGCTGCCAGCGGCCCGTCCACGAGGTCCTCGGCCTTGTCGTCGTCGCCCGGGATGTCGAACGAGACGAGCACCGAGCGCCCGTCCTTCGAGATCTGGCCCTCGTTGCCGGGGGCGTAGGGGCTGTCCACGTCGCGGACGCCCTTCGTGGCCTCGAGCTTGTCGGTCAGCTGAGCCACGACGGCCTTGAACGCCGGGTCGTCCGGGCTCTTGCCGCTCTTCGACTGCACGAGGACGGACTCGCCGGCCTTGTCCGGGAACGCCTTCGCGGTCACCTCGTCGGCGCGGCGCGACTCGCCGCTGCCCGCCTGCTCGTCAGTGAGCGTCTGGGTGCCGACGGAGCCGCCGATGAACACGGCCAGGATCACGAAGGTGAGCCAGCCGAGAATCGCCTTCTTGCGGTGCTGTGCGCTCCAACGGCCGGCGCGCGCAGCGAGGTTTTGGTTGCGAGTCACGGTGTCTCCTCTCGCATGGATGGGCATGCCGAGGAGTCTGGGCTCGCGCGGGCCCCCTTCCAATGCGGCCTCCACCCGAGCGGCGGTGCGGGTAACCGAACGGCGCCCGCGCGTTCACAGGTGGGGTTAGGATCCGGCCCGTGCCGCCCCGCCGCCCGGTCGCCGTCCTCGTAGCCGCCTGCGCCGTGCTGCTCGCGATCGCGGCGCCCGCGTTCGCCGTGCGGCCGCCGATCCACGCGCACCGCGGCGGGTCGATCGAGTTCGGCAAGCCGGTCTACCCGGAGAACACGATGCCGGCGTTCCGGGCCGCCGCCCGGCGCGGCTTCGTGCTCGAGGTGGACGTGAAGCTCACGAAGGACCGCGTGCCGATCGTCATCCACGACGCCACGCTCGACCGCACCACGCCGTGCACCGGCCAGGTCAGCGCGCGCACCTACGCCGACATCCACGCGAACTGCCCGTCGGACATCGTCGGCACCGACGGCAACTTCGTGCAGCTCGGGCCGAACGACCGCCGCCGCGCGCCGCTCCCGCGGCTGAGCGACTTCCTCGCCTTCGCGCGCGACGCGGGCGCCCGCATCAACCTCGAGATCAAGAACATCCCGAGCGACCCGGACTTCGACAACACGCCCGCCTACGCCACCACCGTGATCGACGCGATCAAGGCGTCGGGCTTCCCGCCGTCACGCCTGATCATCCAGTCGTTCTGGTTCCCGAACCTCGACCTGGCGAAGCAGCTGATGCCGGACGCCGAGACGAGCTTCCTCCAGGTCGGCGGCGGCAGCGGCGGACTGTCGTTCCCCGACGGCCGCGGCTACGACTGGGTCTCGGCGCAGTGGCCGCTCGACGCCCAGTTCGTGCCACGGGCGCACCAGCTCGGGATGCGGGTGGTCCCGTACACGCTCGACACGCGCGACCAGATCGCCGCGGCCGTGACGAGCGGCGTGGACGAGCTGATCACGAACGACCCGCTGCTCGCGCGCAGGACCGAGGCCGAGATCGACCCGAAGCCGGCGCCGATCCCGCCGCCGCCGAGCGAGTCGGCCTGCCGCGCGGCGCGCGCGAGCCGCACGCTCGGCACGATCGAGGCGTACGGCTCGAAGCGCCACGGCATCCGCGTCTTCGCGATGCAGCCGAAGCAGGAGGCCCGCCACGTGGTCAGCTACGCGAGCTTCCGCACCAAGATCGAGTGCATGATCCGCGAGCGCGTGCTGCCGCGGCTCGCGCGCGGCGCCCCGAACGTGGTCGCCTTCAACGAGGACATCGGCCTGATGTCGCTCGGCATCGGCTCGCGCGGCGCGGCGGCCCGCGAGATCATCGAGGACCCGGCGAGCGCGTGCCCGAACGGCGAGGGCTTCCCCTGCGCGACGATCCAGACGATCGCGGCGCTGCTCCAGGGCTACAGCGCGCAGGCCACCGCCTACCGCCAGCGCGCTGTTCCCGAACCTGCCCGGCCTCGGCGGCGTCTTCACCGCCGGGACGGACACCTTCGCGCGCGGCTGGATGCAGGTGTTCTCGGACATGGCGCGCCGCTACGGGGTCTACATCCTCGGCTCGAACAACCAGTCGCCGTTCCGTGAGTCGAACGACCCGAGCGAGATCGACGCGTTCCGCGACCCCGACCTGCCGCGGCCCGAGTCGGTGTTCGTGGCCACGAGCCAGAAGGTCTACAACGAGGCCTTCATGTGGGCGCCCTACCAGGTGCGCCAGCGAGGGACCGCGGCCGCTGCGCAACGTGGTGCAGCAGAACAAGAAGGTGCCGCTCACCGACATCGAGAACATCCTGCAGGTCGTGAACGGCCCGAGCACCGGCCCCGACGCGGTCGAGAACCTGCGGCCGTTCCGGATCCCCGGCACGCCGCGCGCGGATCGGCTTCGCCACGAGCCTGCCGGCGTTCATCTACGGCGACCCGCCCGCCGGCGTGGACCCCTGCTCCGACACGAGCAAGTACTACATGCGCTGCCTCGACAAGCTCGGCGCGAACCTCGTGATGCAGGACGAGGCGAACCCCGGCCCCTGGGTCACCGACCCGCCGTTCTGGCAGCCGCTCGACTGGATGCGCTCCACCTGGCGCGCCGTCTCCGACCCCACGGTGGACTTCGACTACAACGTGACGCCGCACCTGGTCGGCCAGCTCGGCGACCTCGTCTTCGACGGCCAGACCGCGATCACCCAGCGCGGCCTGCGCGGGCGGGAGCGCTGCAACTACGTGGGCAACTCACGCTTCCAGGGCGGGCCGCCCGAGAACGACGCCGCCTCGCTCGAGCCCTACGCGGGCCCGAAGCGCGAGTTCCTGGCGCTGGCCCCGTGGGTCACGCCCGACGCCCCGCGCGCCGCGCTGCGCGCGACCCAGGCCAAGCTGGCCCCCGGCTCGGGCGACCCGCTCCAGAACGACTACCTGGAGACGGCGATCGCGGCCGACCTGCCCTTCCCGCCCGACTCCTGGCGCCGCAACTGCATCGATTCGCCGAGCCGCGGCTGGCCGTGGCACGGTCACTGGTAGCCGGCCCGCGGGAAACGTCCAGATTTCCGGCCATGTGGCCAGTTTTCTGGACGTTCTAGGGCTGCGGACCGTCAGTCGAACTGCATGCGCTGCGGCGCCTCGCGCATCCTGATCACCCGCGCCGGCACGCCGCCGACGACGGCGTTGGCGGGCACGTCGCGCGTGACCACGGCGTTGGTGCCGATCACGGCGTTGTCGCCGACCGTCACGCCGCGCAGGATGCAGGCGCCGTAGCCGATCCAGACGTTGTTGCCCACGCGCACGTCGCGCTTGTAGATCCCCTGGAGCCGGATCGGGCGCTCCACCTCGACCATGCCGTGGTCGAAGTCGATCAGCATCACGCGGTCGGCGACCACGCACTCGCGGCCGATCGACACGTGCTGGAACGCCGAGATCGTGCACTCCTGGCCGAGCACGGTCTTGGCGCCGATCGAGATCACGCCCTCGTGCGCGCGCAGCTTGCAGCCGTGCCCGACCCAGGACCAGCGGCCCAGCTCGAGCGTCCCGCGGCGGCCCACCTCGAGGCTGCAGCCGGGCCCGATGAACGCGAGCCCGTCGGTCTTCAGGCGGCGGCCGAGCCGCGCCTTCCTGAGCCCGAGCCGGACGATCAGCCGCCCGTACTTGAGGTTCAGCATCCCGTGCGCGCGCATGAAGCGCAGCAGCGCGGGGAGGCCCCCGGACCGCGGCAGCGGCGCCCCGCGCAGCTCGGGCGGCGGCGGGTCGGACGGCGGTGCCGCGATCGGCTCTGTCGCACCCTCCATGGGGCGAGGATGATAGGTGCCCGGTGGGTGCGGGTAGCCGTATTGGCGCACGCGTCCCGAGCGGGCAGAATCAGCGTTTACATGTCCAAGACCGTCCTCATCGTCGACGACCACCCCGGTTTCCGGGCGAGCGCGCGCATGCTGCTCGAGGCCGAGGGGTTCGACGTGGTGGGGGAGGCGGGCGACGGCCGCTCGGGCCTCCAGGCGGCGGCCGAGCTGCGTCCCGACGTGGTGCTGCTCGACATCCAGCTTCCGGACATGGACGGCTTCCAGGTGGCGGACGGCCTCAACGTGAACGGCTCCGCCCCGGCGATCGTCCTGATCTCGAGCCGGGCGCGCGAGGACATGAAGGAACAGGTCGACGCCAGCCCGGCCCGCGGCTTCATCCCCAAGTCCGAGCTCTCGGGGCCGGCGCTGGAGGCGCTGATCGGGTGACGGGAGGCCTGCGCCGGGCCCTGATCGGCCTCGGGATAGCGGGCTTCATCGCGGGGGCGGTGCCGCTCGTGCTCGGGCTGTCCGCGCCCGACGTCAACAGCCCGGAGCTCACGGCCGTCTTCGGGCCGCTCATCGGCTGGTCGTTCATCGGCACCGGGCTGTTCGCCTGGTACCGGCGCCCGGACAACCGCTTCGGCCCCCTGATGACGGCGGTGGGCTTCACGTGGTGCATCTCCGGCCTCAGCGTGGACCGCCACCCCAACTTGTTCATCATCGGCTACGCGATCAACCCGCTCCCGTTCGCGCTGCTCTTCCACATGCTCTGCGCGTTCCCCACGGGCCGGCTCGCGGACCGCCTCAGCAAGTTCGCGGTGGGGCTCGGCTACTTCATCACCACCGTTCTCTGGTGGGTGATCCTGCTCTTCTACGACCCGACCAGGGACGCCTGGGCCAGCAACCCGCTGAACGCCTTCGACGACGACCAGATCGCGGACTTCCTGATCGGCCTCCAGTCCGCGCTCGCCATCGTCGCCGTCCTGCTGGTCCCGGTGATCCTCCGGCGGCGCTGGAACCGGGCGAGCCGCGGGCAGCGCCAGGTGCTCGAGCCCGTGTACCTGGCGGCCGCGGTGCTGATGACCCTGCTGCTGCTCAGCCTGATCGCGGACTTCACGGGCCCGAACGGCACCGTCGAGGACAGCATCGACATCGCCGGGCTCGTCAGCCTCGCGACGATCCCGTTCGCGTTCCTGGTCGGCCTGATGCGCAGCCGGCTGTCCCACGCCGGCGCGATCGCGGACCTCGTCGCGCGCCTGACGGCCGACGACCGGCGCCGGGGGCTCGGCGAGGCGCTCGCCGACGCGCTCGGCGACCCCAGCCTGACGCTCCTCTACTGGCTGCCGTCGCGCGAGCGCTACGTGAACGCGGAGGGCCGGGCGACGGATCTGCCCGAACCGGGCGGCGAGCGCGTGGCGACCATCGTCGAGGACCACGGCAAGCCGGTGGCGGCGATCGTCCACGACGGCTCGCTCGCCGACGAGCGCGACCTGATCGCCGCCGTGGGCGCGGCCGCCACGCTCACCCTCGAGAACGAGCGGCTCGACGCCGAGCTGCGCGCGAAGGTCGAGGAGCTCCGGGAGCAGCGCCGGCGCAGCGTGGAGGCCGGCCTCGAGGAGCGCCGCCGGCTCGAGCGCAACCTCCACGACGGCGCCCAGCAGCGGCTCGTCTCGATGGCGCTCAAGCTGCGCATGGCCCGCGCGCGCGTGGGGGACGACGTGGACACGGAGCACCTGCTCGCGGACGCGGCGTCGGAGCTCGACGCGGCGCTCGAGGAGCTGCGCGAGCTGGCGCGCGGCATCCATCCGGCGGTGCTCACCGACCGCGGGCTCGACGCGGCGCTCGAGACGCTCGCCCACCGCGCGCCGATCCCGGTGGAGGTGGAGGCCACGCCGGGCGAGCGCTTCCCCGAGGCGGTGGAGGCCGCCGCCTACTTCGTGGTGGCCGAGGCGCTCACGAACGTCGCCAAGTACGCGTCCGCCTCGCACGCGACCGTACGCGCCGTGCGCTACAACGGGCATGTGGTCGTGGAGGTCGTGGACGACGGGGTGGGCGGGGCGGACCCGTCGCGCGGCTCGGGGCTCAACGGGCTCGCCGACCGGCTCTGCTCGGTCGACGGCCAGCTCGAGGTCATGGACGCGCGCGGCGGCGGCACGCTCGTGCGGGCGGAGATCCCGTTTTGAACGACGGCCAACTGCGCGTGATCGTCGCGGACGACTCGGTGCTCCTCCGCGAGGGGATCGTGCGGCTGCTCGACGAGCAGGACGGCTTCGAGGTCGTGGCCCAGGCGGGCGACGCCGAGGAGCTGCTGCGCAAGGTCGGCGCGCACAAGCCGGACGTGGCCGTGGTGGACATCCGCATGCCGCCCACGAACACGGACGACGGGCTGCGCGCCGCGCTCGAGATCCGCTCGAGCCAGCCCGCCACCTCCGTGCTGGTGCTCTCCCAGTACGTGGAGGAGGGCTACGCCCTCGACCTGGTCGGCGACAGCGCCGGCGGCGTCGGCTACCTGCTGAAGGACCGCGTGGCCGACGTGGAGCGCTTCCTCGACGCCGTCAGGCGCGTGGCCGACGGCGGCTCGGCGCTCGACCCCGAGGTGGTCTCCCAGCTGGTGGGCCGCGCGCGCCGCGACGACCCGCTCGAGCACGTCACGCCGCGCGAGCGCGAGGTGCTCGAGCTGATGGCCGAGGGCCGCTCGAACCACGCGATCGCCGAGCAGCTGGTGGTGACCGAGCGGGCCGTGGAGAAGCACGTGACGAGCATCTTCGGGAAGCTCAACCTGCCACCGGCTCCGGAGGACCACCGGCGGGTGCTCGCAGTTCTGCGCTTTCTGCGCTCCTGACCGGCTTGCCCGGCACGAACAGCGCCAGCACGGCGCCGATCGCGAGCACCACCACCGCCAGCGGCAGCGCCGCCACCACGCCGTCGGAGAACGCCTGCGGGCTCTCGTAGCCGCCGTTGGCCGAGAAGATCGTGGCGAGCACCGCCACGCCCATCACCCCGCCGACCTCGCGGATCGCGTTGGTCGCGCCGGACGCCTTGCCGGCCTCCTCGGGCCGGACCGAGTCGAGCACCGCCGAGGCCGCGGTGGGGAACACGAGCGCCATGCCCGAGCCCGCGAGCACGAACGGAATCAGGAGCGACGAGAACGGGGTGGACGGCTCCGACACCACGGCGATCCACGCGAGCGCGGTGGCCTGGAGGGTGAGCCCGAGCGCCATCAGCGGCCGCGTGCCCACGCGCCCGATCAGCGCCCCGGCGATCGGGGCCACGAAGATCGGCATCGCGGTCCACGGAAGCGTCCGCGCGCCGGCCTCGAGCGGCCCGTAGCCCTGCGCGACCTGGAAGAACTGGCCGAGCAGGAAGATCGAGCCGAACATCCCGAAGAACATCGCGAACGAGAGCCCGTTGGTCGCGCTGAAGCCGCGCTTGCGGAAGAACCGCATCGGCAGCATCGGCTGCGCCACCCGCAGCTCCCAGCGGACGAAGGCCGCGAGCAGCGCCACGCCCGCGCCCAGCGAGGTGAGGACCGTGGCGCTGCCCCAGCCGAGCGCCTCGCCGCGGATGATCCCGAAGGTCACGCCGAACAGGCCCGCGCCCACGAGGGCGAGGCCGCCGAGGTCGAGCGAGCTGTCGGCCCCGCGCGACTCCGTCAGCTTGCGGGCGGCCAGCGGGATCACCACGAGCCCCACCGGCACGTTCAGCCAGAAGATCCACTGCCACGCGATCCCCTCGACGACGGCGCCGCCCACGAACGGGCCGAGCGCCACGCCGAGGCCGCTGATCCCGCCCCAGATGCCGAGCGCGACGCCGCGCCGCTCGGGCGGGAAGGCCTCGCTGATCAGCGTGAGCGTGAGCGGGGTGACCATCGCCGCGCCGAGACCCTGCAGGGCGCGGGCGGCCACGAGCGCGTCGAGCGACGGCGCGAGCGCGGCCAGCGCGCTCGCGAGCGTGAAGACGCCCACGCCGAGCACGAAGACGCGCTTGCGGCCGAAGCGGTCGCCGAGCGCGGCCCCGGTGATGAGGAGCACGGCGAAGGCGAGCGTGTAGGCGTTCACGGTCCATTCGAGCGACTCGATCGAGCCGCCGAGGTCCTCGCGGATCGAGGGGAGGGCCACGCCCACCACGAGGTTGTCGAGCGCGGTCATGAAGAGCCCCGCCCCTGCGAGCCCCAGGGTCCACCACGCGTTCTTCTGGGTGTGTGATTGCTTACTCACTTTGACCTCCTGAAAAAAGTCACTCGGTTTCACTCGCCACCAGCGCCTGGGCCCACGGCTCGGGCAGCTGCTCGGCGTCGATCGCGGCCATCACGTTGCAGAGCATCCCGTGGGCGAACCAGACCCTCATCTCCTCGGGCCCCGCTCCGGCGCGGCTCGAGACGAGCTCGTAGATCTGGCGGAAGCACTTCTGCATGCCCTCGCGGATCTTCGGCTCGGCCGGGGAGGCCACCTGGGACTGGAGCTGGATCAGCAGCACGTCGCGATCGCGCTCCACGAGTCCGGTGTACGCCTTGCCCATGGCCTCGAGCGGGTCGCCGCTCTGCCGGGCGCCTGCTCGGATGCCTCGCGGAACGTCGCGAGCATCCGCCGGCTGCCCTCGTCGGCCGCGGCCACGAACAGGTCCACCTTCGTGGGGAAGAGCCGGAAGAGGTACGCCTGCGAGATGCCGGCCGCCTCCGCGATCTCCACGGTGGACGCCGCGTGGAAGCCACGCCGCGCCGAACACCGGGAGCGCCGCCTCCACGAGCGTCTCGCGGCGCTCCTCGGCGGTCGAGAGGGTCCGGGTCTTGGTCGGCGGGGTCATGATTCAAAGTGTAAGTTAGCACTCACTCACACTTCCATCAAGGGCCGCGATGCGCGAACCTTGCGTCGCATGATCGCGGGGCTACAGGACGCCGAGGTGCTCGGCCGCAGCGAGGAGCGAGAGGTGCTCGTGCTCGCCGAGCAGCCCGGGCTGTCGGTCACCTGGTCGCGCTTCGCGGCGGGCCGGCGCGGCGCCGAGCCGCACGTCCACCACGAGCACATCGACTGCTTCTACGTGCTCGCGGGGGAGCTGACGGTCACGGTCGGTCCCGACTTCGACCGGGAGACGCTCGGCGCGGGCGGCTTCTTCGCCGCCCCGCCCAACGTGATCCACGGCTTCGACAACGACGGCGACGCCGAGGTGCAGTACCTCAACCTCCACTCGCCCGACAGCGGCTTCATCGACTACATGCGCGCGGTGCGCGACAAGACCGGGTCGACCGACTGGGACTCGTTCGACCCGCCTGCCGACGGCGGGCTGCCGCGCTCCGAGGCGGTCATCGTCCCGCCCGGCGAGGAGCTCAGGCTGGACCGGCCCGACCTCGCCGAGGTCGAGCGCTTCCTCAGCGCGCACGTGCCGCGCTGAAGCGCGGCAGCCAGGCCGGCCACGGCCGCGGACACGGCGGCCAGGTCCTTCTTCAGCCCGTGATCGCCGGGCACGGTCACGACGGTGCGGCCCTCGGCCTCCGGCGGCATCCCGAACGGGTCGCTGTCGCCCTGCACCACGAGCACCGGGACGGTCACGGCGTCGAGCTCCTCGAGGCGGCTCTTCTCCGGGCGCCCCGGCGGGTGCACCGGGAAGGCGAGGCAGAGCACTCCCACGGCGCCCGTGTCCGCGTGGGTGCGGCACGCCACGCGCGCGCCGAGCGAGCGCCCGCCGGCGATCAGCTCGAGCCCGTCGAGCGGGCCGGCCCGCAGGTGCTCGACGACCGTCCGTCCACGCCGTGTCGAGCTGGCCCGCCGGGGCGGGCGAGCGCCGCCCGGCGACCCGGTAGGGCTGCTCCACGAGCGCCACGCTGAAGCCCTGCTCCAGCGCCACCTCGGTGGCGGCCACGATGTCCTTCGCCTCCACGCCGCCGCCGGCGCCGTGCCCGATCACGAGCGCCGCGCCGGGCTCGGGCGCCTCGTGCAGGTGCACGTGCGCCGGCCCGTGCGGCGTGTCGACCGCGATCACGCGGCCCACAGTACGGGTCAGGCGTAGCGCACGCGGAGCCGGCGGCTCTGCTCGCGCCGGCGCCGCTCGCGGGCGGCGCCTCGCCGTACCTGACGGCCCCAGAAGGTCATTGCCGGCCTTCCTTCTTCGCGGCGCGCTGCTCGGCCGCGCGGTGGGCCTCGGCCACCATCGCCTCCAGGGCTTCGAGTGAGAGTCGTGCGTCCATGCCCGTCACTCTCGCGCGCCGCGGGTGCGCGTCCAATGGGGCCTCCCCCCGAGCGGGGGTGCGGCTAGCCCTACCCGACGATCTCGACCGGCTCGATCGCGTCGGCCGGCTCGAACCCGAACACCTGCGCGTAGAAGGAGAGCTCCGCCTCGAGGCAGCGGATCACCGACTCGCTCAGGCGGAAGCCGTGCTGCTCGCCCTCGAAGGCGAGGTAGGCGTGGGGCACGTCGTTGCCGGCGAGCGCGGCCACCATCGCCTCCGCCTGCGCGGGCGGCACCACCTCGTCCTCGAGCCCCTGGAAGAGGATCACGGGCGCGCGGATCCGGTCCACGTGGTGGATCGGCGAGCGCTTGCGGTAGGTGCTGGCCGCGGCGGGGTAGGGGCCGATCAGCGAGTCGAGGTAGCGCGACTCGAACTTGTGCGTGTCGGCGGCGAGCGTCTCGGCGTCGGCCACGCCGTAGTAGCTGGCGCCGGCCGCGAAGCCGCGGTGGAAGGCGAGCGCGCAGAGCACGGTGAAGCCGCCGGAGCTGCGGCCGTGGATGGCGAGCCGCCGGCCGTCGGCCTCGCCCGCCTCGGCCAGGTGCGCCGCCGCCGCCACGCAGTCCTCCACGTCCACGATCCCCCAGGCGCCGTTCAGCAGCTCGCGATAGGCGCGCCCGAAGCCGGTGCTGCCGCCGTAGTTCACGTCGACCACGCCGATCCCGCGGCTCGTCCAGAACGCGATCTCGGGGTCGAACATGGGGGAGGCGTGGGCGGTCGGGCCGCCGTGGCCCTGCACCAGGATCGGCGGCAGCTCGCCCGGCGGGCCCTCGTAGCCGGGGTTGCGCGGCGGGTACCAGAAGGCGTGCGCCGTGCGGCCGTCGGAGCTCGGGAACTCGATCGCCTGCGGCTCGGGCGCCCACTCGGGCGGGAGCACCTCCTCGCGCCGCGGACAGCTCGCGCACCCCCTCGGCCTCCGACCAGCTCACCACGGCCTCGTCGCTCGACGGCGACATCGCCACGTAGATCACGCGCTCGCCGTGGCTGCGCACGTGCGGGTAGCTCACGGCCGTGTAGGGCAGGTCGAGCTCCTCCAGGCGGCCCGATCCGGCGCGCAGCAGGCAGAGCCGCTCCACGCCGCGCTCGATCCGCAGGCAGGCGATGTCGCCGCCCTCGAGGAAGGCGTAGGTCGAGCCGCCGAAGCCCCACTGCGGGTAGCCGAGCTCCGCCCGCTCGGCGGTCAGCTGCCCGTCCTCGCGGTAGAGGTTCCACCAGCCGCTCCGGTCGGACACGTAGTGGAGCGCGCCGTCGGGGCTCCACTCGGGCTGCCAGATCGACTCGCTCCGGCCGCCGGCCACGAGCCGCGCCTGATCGGGCGCGTCGAGCGGCGCCACCCACAGCTCGGTGCCGTCCCAGGGCATGTTGGGGTGGTCCCAGCAGGTCCAGGCGAGCGTCCGGCCGTCAGGGCTGAGCCGCGGGAAGGCGTAGAAGTCGCGCCCCGAGGCGAGCACCCGCGGCTCGCCGTCGCCGCTCGCCGGGAGCGCCACCAGGTCGTTCGCGGGCTCGCCGTGGCCGTGGGTCTCGCGCACGCAGACCACCAGCTCGCCGTCGGGGCTCACGCGGCCGTCCGCGTAGCGCAGCGAGGAGGGCGCGGGCGGCTCGGGCGTGATCGCCACCGGGGCGCCGCCGGGGTCGAGGCGATAGAGGCGCTGGTCGGCGTCGTCGGAGAAGAACGCCGTCTCTCCGTGGAGGAACCAGGCCCCGCCGCCGTACTCGTGGACGCGCGTGCGCACGTTCACGCCGGGCGGTGTCACGTCCTCGCCGGCATGCACGAGGGTCGTGCGTCCCGTCGTCGTTGGGCCTGCGCTCGAGCCACCAGGCGGACCCGTCGTCGCCGAACCAGGGCTCCGAGTGGCGCACGCCCGCGGCGGCGGTCATTGCTGCTGTGAGAGGGGACGGCCAGGAGCCGTACGGGGCGGTCGGCATTCCGCATCATAGGCCGGTTATCCGTACTGCGGCTCTATTTGGCGCTTTGACAGAGTTCGCGCCAATGGACCAGATCGTCACCGCACACGAGCTTCAACGCCGCTTCGGAGAGGGGGACGCCGCGGTCGACGCGCTCGACGGCGTGACGGTCTCCTTCGAGCGTGGCCGCTTCAGCGCAATCATGGGCCCGTCCGGATCGGGCAAGTCCACGCTCATGCACATCCTCGCCGGGCTCGACCGGCCGACCTCCGGATCCGTGCAGATCGACGGCGCGGAGATCACGGCGCTCGACGACGGCGACCTGACGAAGCTGCGCCGCGACAAGCTCGGCTTCATCTTCCAGTTCTTCAACCTGATCCCCGTGCTCACGGCGGAGGAGAACATCGTCCTGCCGCTCTCGATCGCGGGCCGCAAGCCGGACCAGGAGTGGCTCGAGCAGCTGATCGACACGGTCGGGCTCGGTGACCGCCGCACGCACCGCCCGTCCGAGCTCTCCGGCGGCCAGCAGCAGCGCGTGGCCGTGGCCCGGGCGCTGATCTCGAGGCCCGCCGTGGTGTTCGCCGACGAGCCCACCGGCAACCTCGACTCGCAAGTCGAGCGAGGAGGTGCTGCAGCTGCTGCGCCGCTCGGTCGACGAGTTCGGGCAGACCGTGGTGATGGTCACCCACGACCCGGAGGCGGCGTCGTACGCCGACCGGCTGCTGATCCTGCGCGACGGCAAGGTGGTGCACGACTGCGACGCGGGCAGCGCCGACCAGGTGATCGAGCTCATGAAGAGCGTCGCTTAGGCGATGACGAAGGTCGCTATCCGCGGCATCGCGCAGCGCAAGCTGCGGGCGTTCGTCACGGTCCTGGCGATCCTGCTCGGCGTCGCGTTCATCGCCGGCAGCTACGTCCTCACGGACACGATCAACAAGTCGTTCGACCAGCTCTTCGACGAGGCGTACCAGGGCACCGACGTCGCGGTCTCGTCGAGCACCACCGGGCAGGCCGACGGCGGCGACCTGCCGCCCTTCTCCGAGCGCTACCTCGACCGCGTGCGGCAGCGTGCCGGGCGTCGAGCAGGCGGCGGGCGGCATCTTCTCGCTCGGCCGCTTCGTCGACGCGAAGGGCGACCCGCTCGTCGAACAGCTTCGCGCCCGAGTTCATCAGCTCCGTGGCGCCCAAGCCCTTCCAGACGCTCACCTACACCGACGGCCGCCCGCCGCGCACCGCCGCCGAGGCGTCGATCGACGACTCGACCGCCGACCGCGAGGGCCTCGAGATCGGCGACACGCTGCGGATCGCCGGCCAGGCGGGCGTGAAGGCCGTACCGGATCGTCGGCCTCCAGCGGCTGGGCGAGACCTCCGGCGGCGGGTCGGGCACCGCCCAGCTCACGCTTCCCGAGGCGCAGGCGATCACGGACAAGCGCGGCGAGCTCGACGGGATCTCGGTCAAGGCGGCGCCGGGCGTGTCGCCGCGCGAGCTGCGCACCCGCATCGACCAGGTGCTGCCGCCGCGGCTCGTGGTCGAGACGGGCACGCAGGCCGCCGCCCGCCAGGCGCAGGACATCAAGGACGACCTCTCGTTCTTCCGCGTCGTGCTGCTCGTGTTCGGCGGCGTGGCGCTGCTGGTGGGCAGCTTCCTGATCTTCAACATCTTCTCGATCACCGTCGCCCAGCGGATCCGCGAGTTCGGCATGCTGCGGACGCTCGGCGCGAGCCGCCGCCAGATCCTCGGCGGCACGATCCTCGAGGCGCTCTTCCTGGGCATCCTCGGCGCCGGGCTCGGCGTGCCCGCGGGGATCGGCTTCGCGGCCGCCCTGAACGGGATCTTCAAGAGCTTCGGGATCGACCTGCCGAACACCGGCACGGTGATCGAGACGCGCACGATCGTGGTGGCGCTGGTGGTGGGCGTCGGCGTGACGCTGGCCTCGGCGCTCGTGCCGGCGGTGCGGGCCACGCGCGTGTCGCCGATGGCGGCGCTGCGCGAGGCCGAGCTGCCGGAGAGCCGCACGCGCGGCCGGATCTTCACGGCGTTCGCGCTGCTGCTGTTCGCGATCGGCATCGGCATGACCTGCGCCGGGCTGTTCGGCGCCACCGACGACGCGAACACGGCCGCGGCGCTGGTCGGCGGCGGCGCGGTGGCCACGCTCTTCGGCGTCTCGATGTTCAGCCCGCGGCTCGTGCGCCCGCTCGCCTCGCTCTGCGGCTGGCCGCTCGAGAAGCTGCGCGGCCTCACCGGCCGGCTCGCGCGCGAGAACACGGTGCGCAAGCCCGGCCGCACCGCCGTGACCGCGGGCGCGCTGATGATCGGCCTGGCGGTGGTGGTGTTCGTGACCACGTTCGCCGCCGGGATCAGCGCCTCGGTCGGCAACGCGATCGACCGCAACTTCCAGGGCGACATCGTCCTCCAGAACACCGACGGCTTCTCGCCGATCAGCCCGGGCGCGGGCCGCGCGGCGGCGGAGACGCCGGGCGTGAAGACGGTGTCCTCGCTCTCGTTCGCCGGCGGCGTGGTGGGCGGCAAGGACATCCGCGTGTCGGCGGTGGACCCGAGGAACGTGGCCGACGTGCTCTCGCTCGACTGGCAGAAGGGCTCGCCCGAGACGCTGTCGTCGCTCTCGAACAGCGAGACCGTGGTGGACGACGCCTGGGCGAAGACCAACGACATCGACGTGGGCGACCGGATCAGGGTGCGGACCCCGCTCGAGCGCGACGTGGACCTACACGGTCACGGGCACGGTCAAGGACAACGCCGACCTGCTCGGGAACCTCGTGCTCACCGAGGAGCAGCTGCGGCGCGAGTTCGGCGTGCGCTCGCCCTCGCTCACGTTCGTGAAGCTCGAGCCGGGCGCCGACGCCGCCCAGGTCCAGGACGAGATCAAGAACCGGGTGAAGGAGAGCTTCGGGACGGTCGACACGCTCAACCAGCAGGAGCTGAAGGACAACCAGGAGGAGCAGATCAACCAGCTGGTGGCCTTCTTCTACGTGCTGCTCGCGCTGGCGATCGTGATCTCGCTGCTCGGGATCGTGACCACGCTGGCGCTCTCGATCCACGAGCGCACGCGCGAGCTCGGCCTGCTGCGCGCGGTGGGGATGTCGCGGCGCCAGGTGCGGACCCTGGTCCGCTACGAGTCGGTGATCACGGCGCTGATCGGCGCGATCCTCGGCACCGTCCTCGGCGTGATCTTCGCGGCGCTCGTCTCGCGGCCGCTGGCCGACGAGGGCTTCGAGCTGGCCTACCCGATCGGGACGCTGATCGTGCTGCTCCTGCTCGCCGCGCTGGCGGGCGTGCTCGCGGCGATCTGGCCCGCCCGCCGCGCGGCCAAGCTGGACGTGCTGGAAGCGCTGGCGTACGAGTAGGGGGGTTCCGCACCTAATGCATCCATGCGATGCATACTGACGGAACCCCCGGCTGCGCCCCTAGGATCTCCGGGCCATGCCGAGGGCCGACCGCACCGCCGCCGAGCTCACCGAGCGCCTGCTCGCGGGTGACAAGCGCGCGCTCGCGCGGGCGATCTCGCTCGTGGAGAACGACGATCCCGAGGGCTGGGCGCTCGTGCGCGAGGTCTACCCGAAGACCGGCAACGCGGCCGTGGTCGGCTTCACCGGCCCGCCCGGGGTCGGCAAGTCCACGCTGATCGGCCGGCTCGTGGAGCACCAGCGCAAGCTCGAGCGCGAGGTGGCGGTGCTCTCGATCGACCCCAGCTCGCCGTTCACCCACGGCGCCCTGCTCGGCGACCGCATCCGGCTCTCCGACCACTTCCTCGACCCGGGCGTGTTCATCCGCTCGATGGCCAGCCGCGGCTCGCTCGGCGGGCTGTCCGAGGCCACGCTCCAGGCCGCCCTCCTGATGGACGCGTCGGGCAAGGACGACGTGTTCCTCGAGACCGTCGGCGTGGGCCAGGCCGAGGTGGACATCATCGACCACGCCGACACCGTCGTGCTCGTGCTGATGCCCGGCAGCGGCGACTCGATCCAGGCGCTCAAGGCGGGCGTGATGGAGATCCCCGACGTGATCGTGGTCAACAAGTCCGACCACCCGCTCACCGACACGATGGTGCGCGAGATCCGCGGCGTGCTCTCGCTCGGCCCGCAGGAGGGCTGGCGCGTGCCGATCCTGAAGACCGAGGCGTCGCGCGGCGAGGGGATCGAGGAGGTGGCGGAGAAGATCGCCGCCCACCGCGAGTTCATCGCCGAGCAGGGCACGCTCGACGAGCGCCGCAAGCGCAACCTGATGAACGAGGTGCTGGCGCTGGCCGCGGTGCGGCTGCGGCGGCGGCTCGAGGAGCAGGTGCGCGACGACGACTCGGTGCAGGAGCTGCTCGACGAGGTGGTGGCGCGCCGGGTGGACCCGGCCACCGCCGCGGCGAAGCTGCTCGAGCGCGAGCTCTGAGACCTTGAGCGCGAGCTCTGAGACGCGTCAGCGCGGGCGCAGCGCGCTACAGCGCCTGTGATGTTAGGTTTCCCTAACTCTTAGGCAACCCTAACCCTCCGGAGGGCGTATGGCTGGCAGGCAGTGGCTCGCGGTGCTCGTCGCCGCTTTGATCGGCGGCGGTGCCGCAACGCTCGTGGCCTCGTGCGGCGAGGACGACGCCGACGTCCAGATCGAAGGCAGCACCACCGGCACGACCGGCACCACGGGCACGAGCACGGGCTCGGTCACGGTCGACACGAACGCCACCAGCGCCGAGGGCCTCCAGGAGGCCATGTCCAAGGTCACCGCCTATGCCCGCGGGCAGACGGCCGACCTCGTGGCCGCCACGGTCGCGCTGCAGAAGGCGGTGGACGCCGGGTCGGTCCAGCAGGCGAAGAACGCCTACGCCGCCGGCCGTCCCTTCTACGAGCGGATCGAGCCGCTCGTGGCGCTCTTCCCGGAGCTCGACGGCAAGATCGACGCCCGCGAGGACGACTTCCCGAAGAAGGCCAAGGACCCGACCTGGACCGGCTTCCACCCGATCGAGCGCGATGCTCTGGCACGACGGCGAGATCACGCCGCGCACGAAGGTGCTGGCCGCCGGGCTCGTCCGCGACTCGCGGACCCTCGACCAGCGCATGGCCGACGCGACGGTCACCCCCGAGGTGGTCATCCCGGGCACGGCCGAGCTGGTGGACGAGGTCGAGGAGTCGAAGATCACCGGCGAGGAGGAGCGCTACTCGAAGCTCGACCTGCCGACGTTCCTCGCCAACCTCGAGGGCGCCCGCGTGTTCTACGAAGCGCTCGCCCCGCTCGTCGAGGCCAAGGACCCCGATCTGGCGGACGAGATCGACGACGCGTTCAAGGCCGCGTTCGACGAGGTGGACAGCCTGCGCGAGGGCGGCAGCTTCCCGGCCTACGACGAGCTGTCGGACGCGCAGCAGCGCGAGGTGAAGCAGACGATCGAGGCACTCGCCGAGCCGCTCGCGCGGGTGCAGGGGACGCTCGGCGTCAAGGGGTGACCCAGCCTTGAGCGGCGTCTCACGCCGACGGCTCGATAACAGGGGCCGCGGGAGGCGCGGCCGTGGCGGCCGGTGCCATTGGCGCCGGCCGCCTGCTCGACGGAGGCGACGACGCCCGGGCCGACCTGCTGCCGTGGGAGGGCCCGCGCCAGGCGGGGATCGTCACGCCGCGAACGCCCTACGGGATGGTCGCGGCGTTCGACGTGGTCACGGACGACCTGCCGGAGCTGTTCCAGGACCTGACGGCGCGCATCGCCGAGATCACGCAGGGCCACCCGGACCGGCTCGACCCGCTGTCGAACGCGTCGCTGCCGCCCTCGGACACCGGCGAGCTCGGCTTCGGCGACCGCGACGACGGCCGGCTGACGATCACGATCGCGCTCGGGGCCTCGCTGTTCGACGACCGCTTCGGGCTCGCGGCGCAGCGCCCCGAGACGCTCAGCCGCATGCCGTCGTTCCCGGGCGACAACCTCGACGAGCGCCGGACCCACGGCGACCTGCTGGTGCTGGCCCAGTCCGACCACGCGATGATCACCCACCACGCGGTCCGCGACATCATGCGCCGCACCAAGGGCCGGCTCGAGGGGCGCTGGGCGCAGACCTGCTTCCAGCGCTTCGCGGAGGACAACCCCTCCACGCGCAGGCGCGACGGGGTGGCCGACGCGCGCGGCCTGCTCGGGCTTCGCCGACGGCTCGCAGAACATCGGCGTGGACCGCCACGAGCTGATCTTCACCGGCGCCGAGACGCACGAGTGGGCGCGCGGCGGCTCGTACCTCGTGGTCCGGCTGATCCGGCTGAAGCTCGAGCGCTGGGACCGGCTCTCGCGCACGGCCCAGGAGGACTCGATCGGGCGCAAGAAGGTGTCCGGCGCCCCGCTCGAGGGGACGAAGGAGGAGCAGGTCCCGAAGCTCGACTCGCGCACGCCCGTCGACGCCCACATCCGGATGGCGAACCCGCGCAAGCCGGGCGACGAGCGCCACCGCTTCCTGCGCCGGCCGTTCGTCTACGCCAACGGCTTCGACGACTACGGCCTGCTCGACTCCGGCTCGGTCTTCATGGCCTTCTGCCGCGACCTCGAGCGCCAGTTCGCCACGGTCAAGCGCCGCACGCACGGCCAGGACCTGGACGAGTACATGGTCGCGTTCGGCGGCGGGTACTTCTTCTGCCCGCCGGGGGTGGAGGGCGAGGACGACTACCTCGCCCGGCGCCTGGTCGAGCGCGCCTAGCCGCGCTCGCGCACGTCCATGCGGACCACCAGGCCGTCGCGCAGCTCGTAGACGTGGTCCACCTCGCCCGTGGCGATCACCGCGCCGGCGAGGTCGCGCACCGTCTGGCGCACGCGCACCACGGTCCGGCCCTCGTCGTCCTCCGAGAAGGTCTCGGGCTCCACCTGCGGGTCGACCTGGGCGAACTGGCGTGACCAGTAGGCGCGCACGTCGGCGTGGCCGTGCACGCGGCCGCCCTCGAACGCGTTCGGCCAGTCCACGTCGGGGTGCAGCGCGGCGAGCACGGCATCCACGTCGCGGGCGTTGAATGCGGCATAGAGGCGCGTCAGGAGTTGCGCATGCTCGGCCAGGAGACGAGTGTACGGCGGCCGGTGCTTGCGCCTGACGCCGCCCGCCGGATAGGGTCGGGATTCAGGTAGACAGGTCTGTCTCAGGGAGGAGCATGGAGAAGACCACGGACCCCGTTGGAGCCCACCTCGTGGGCAGCGTCCCGCTGGCCGACGCCGAGGAGGTCTTCCGGCGCTCGGCCAAGGTCCTGGGCGCCCGGCTGCGCCGGATCCCGGACGGCGAGACCGGCGAGCGCTCCGACTGGATCGCCTGGCAGTACCCGCACTTCCGCTGCCTCCCGCAGTTCGAGCCCGGCCCGGCGGAGAGCGCCACCTACGGCGCGCTGCCGCAGCTGAGGCTGCGCCCGGGCGAGCGCTCCGGCGGCCTCGCGTTCGGGAACCTCGGCTATGCCGACGCCGCGATCTCGGCGTACGCCACCTTCGCGCGCCTGAAGGAGGAGGGGGCGATCCCGCCGAGTGCCGGATGCTCGTGTCGCTGCCCACGCCGCTCGCGCCCGTGAGCGCGTTCGTCGCGCTCGAGAACCAGGCCGCGCTCGAGCCGCCCTACGAGGAGCAGATGTTCCGCGAGGTCGAGCGGATCGTCGCCGCGATCCCGGCCGCCGAGCTCGCCATCCAGTGGGACGCCCGCTACGAGTTCGCGATGCTCGAGGGCGCGATCGCCGTCTGGTTCCCCGAGGTCCGCGCCGGCATCGTGGAGCGCCTCCTCCACTACGGCAGCCGGGTGCCCGAGGGCGTCGAGCTCGGCTTCCACCTCTGCTACGGCGACGAGGAGCACGGCCACTTCTGCGAGCCGGCCGACGCCGGCAACCTCGTGGACGTGGCGAACGCCCTCGCCGACGGCCTCGAGCGCCCGCTCGACTGGATCCACATGCCGGTGCCGCGCGGGCGCACCGACGACCGCTACTTCGCTCCGCTGGGAGACCTGCAGCTGCGCGCCCGAGACCGAGCTCTACCTCGGCCTCCTCCACCCGGACGACGGCAGCGGCGGCGGGCGCGAGCGGATCGCCGCGGCGCGCAGGTACGTGAACGGGTTCGGCGTGGCCACCGAGTGCGGCTGGGGGCGGGGCGAGGCCGAGGACGTGGGCCGGCTGCTCGAGCTGCACCGCGAGCTGTCGGAGCCCGTGCCCGGCTAGCCTGCGCCCATGTCGAGGCGAGCGGCGGCGCTCGGCAGTGGGCTCTTCCTGGTGCTGGCGCCGGGGACGGCGGCGGTCCTCGTGCCGTGGTTGCTCACCGGCTGGGAGTCCGAGTCCCCATGGGTCGGGATGCAGGTGCTGGGCGTCATCCTGATCGCCGCCGGCGCCGCGTTCGTGCTCCACGCCTTCTGGCGCTTCGTCTCGGAGGGGATCGGTACCCCGGCTCCCGTGGCAGCGCCTCAGCGGCTCGTCGTCGGCGGCGTCTACCGGTACGTGCGCAACCCGATGTACGTGGCGGTGCTGGCGATGATCGTCGGCCAAGCGCTGCTGCTCGGCCGATCGGTCCTGCTCGCCTACGCGGTCGTGTTGTGGGTCATCTTCGCCTCGTTCGTGCGCCTCTACGAGGAGCCGACCTTGAGCGAGCGGTTCGGCGCCGACTACGAGGCCTACCGTTCCCACGTTCCCGCCTGGCTCCCGCGCCTGCGGCCTGGCGGCAGACACGAGTTAGGGTTCCCTAATAGGATGCCGCCGACATGTTCGGCGGCGACGGGCAGCAGGCGGCGGGCGCCTTCGAGGTGTGGGCGGCCCGCGCCTGGAACGTGTTCAACGAGGGCAGGCCGTTCACGATCGTCTACCCGGCGATGGTGCTGCTCTGCGCGGCGCTCGTGGGCCTCGCGCCCGACGGCTCGCTGGGGCTGGCGCTGCTCGGCTCGCTCGGCCTCGCCGTCGTGCTCTCGCGCTTCAGCTTCCCGCTGCGCTGGCGGGCGCTGCTCTGGCTCGTCGCCGCTGGCCTCGATCCCGCTGCTGGAGCCCTGGCGCGCGCTCCCGCTCCTCGCCGGCGCGCTCGCGGGCTACTTCTTCTTCACGGTCGTGCTCTGGGGCTCGATCTACTACCACCTGCGCACCGGCGCGCCGTGGACGAACGGGCTGCGCTTCTGGCGGCTCGTGCTCACGAACTCGGACCCCACGAGCGGCAACGCGCTCGAGCAGGTGCCGAAGATCGTGATGGCGCTGAGCGCCGGCAACCTGCTGGCGGAGGACGCCGGAGCTCGCGTCGGTGGGCTGGATCGCGATCGCCGCCGGGCTCGTGGCCGCGGCGGGCACGATCGCGTGGCGCTCGTTCGCGCGCACGCGGCTGCCGCGCTACCCGGCGCCGGGCGCCGCGCCGCGCCGGCCGCGCCGAGCCGCTCGCCAAGCGCGTCTACGTGATCGTCGTGGACGGCCTCAACCGCGGCCGGCTCTGGCAGGCGAACGCGCCCGTGATGGACCGGCTCGCGCGCGAGGGGACCGAGTACCTGGCGGTGGAGCCGGCGTACCCGGCGCGCACCGTCGTCTGCTTCTCGTCGATGCTCACCGGCGCCGCGCCGGCCGAGCACGGCATGCGCTCGAACTTCGCGCCGCGCCTCGGGGTGCGGGTCGAGTCCGTGTTCGACGTGCTCGAGCGCCACGGCCGCAAGGGCCGGCTCGTGGGGATCGCGCACCTGCTCGACCCGTTCGGCGAGGACGTGGTGCGCTCGGTCACCTCGGTCCAGCCCACCTCGCGGATCGACCACTCGCTCGCGGCCGAGGGCCGCCGCGTGGTCGAGGAGGAGGACCCCGACCTGCTGGTGCTGCAGCTGCTCGCCACCGACCAGCTCGGCCACGTGCGCGGCGTGCGCAACCCCGAGTACCTCGACCAGATCGCGGAGGCCGACCGCCACGTGGGGGACTTCCTCGAGTTCCTCGACGAGCGCGGCAAGCTCGACGACGCCACCGTGATCCTGATGGCCGACCACGGCCAGGGCCGCGGCATCGGCGGCCACGGCCACCTCGACTGGGGCGAGCGGCCGGTGCCGTTCGTGGTCTGGGGGCCGGGCGCGCAACCCGGAGCCGTCAGCCGCGAGCCGCACTCGGTCTGCGAGCTGGCCCAGACCGTCTCATCACTTCTGGGCGTGGAGGCCCCCGCGGCGGCGCGGGGCCGGCCGATGGTGCCCGTGCTCGACCCCTGCATCGAGCCGGTCGCCTCGGCCGGCCGCGCGCTCGCCGTGGTGGTCGCCCGCGACGAGGAGCCGGCCGTGGGCCGGGTGCTCGCCGGGCTGCCGTCGTCGGCCTGCGGGCTGCCCGTGGACGTGCTGCTCGTGGACGACGGCTCCTCCGACGCCACGCCCGCCATCGGCCGCGAGCACGGCGCCACGGTGATCTCGCACGAGGCCTCGCGCGGGCTCGGCGCCGCGCTTCGCACGGGGCTCGAGTACGCACGCGAGCGCCGCTACGCGGCCGCCGTCTACCTCGACGGCGACGGCGAGTACGACCCGGCCGACTTCGAGCGCGTCCTCGAACCCGTCGCCCGCGGCCGGGCCGACTACGTGCTCGGCTCGCGCTTCCTCGGCCGGCGCGAGGGGATGACCTGGCACCGCAACCTCGCCAACCGCGTGACCAGCGCGCTCGTCGGCACGCTCACCGGCACGATCGCGAGCGACGCCCAGTCCGGCTACCGCGCCTTCTCCTCCCACGCGCTCGCGAACGCCCGCATCGCGCACGACTACAACTACGCCCAGGTGCTCACCTTGTCGCTCTGGGGGGCTCGGATCGAGCCCGTCGAGGTGCCGATCGTCGTACCGGCGCCGGACGAGCGGGCGCTCGTTCGTGCGCTACCCGGAGTACCTGGCGCGCGTGGCGCCCGCGGTCTGGCGCGAGTGGCGCCACTCGAGGGCCACCAGGAGGAGCGCCACCGCCCCGATCGCGCCCGCGAGCCCGAACGGCCAGGCGGAGTCGCTCGTGAAGTCGGGCAGCAGGTCGGTCAGCGGGCCGAACGGCGCGTCCGGGCGCCCGGCCACGAGCGCGCCGCCGAAGAGCCGCGCGTCGGCGTAGACCCAGACGCCCGAGATCAGCGTGAGCGCGCCGAGCACGACGCCCGTCCTGGGCGCGTGCCGGAGCCCGAGCGCGATCAGCGGGATCGCCAGCGGCAGGCCGGCGAGCAGGTGCCGCGGCGGGAACCAGAAGCCGAACATGGTGGGGGCGAGGAAGGCGGCCACGAGCAGCTGGACGCCGAGCACGAGCGCGCAGAGGCCGCCGGTGAGCTCGATCTGGCGGACGTCGGCCACCACGCGCGAGAGATGGTCGCGGTGGAGGCGCCAGAGCCACCAGACGCCCACGAAGACGAGCGCGAAGAAGGGCGCCCAGCGCAGCAGGCCGTACTCGCGGTCCACGAACAGGGCCACGAGCCGGTAGGCGCGGTTGGCGTAGCCGCCGGGGAAGGAGGCGTCGGTGGCGGTCTCGCCGGCGTTGTCGGCGGTGTAGGGGGTGGGGCCGCCGTAGATCGCCTCGTTGATCGCGACGTAGAGGATCCCGCTGAAGAGCGCGGTCTCGACGGTGAAGACGGCGAGCACCTTGCGACGGGCGCGCCAGAGGCCGCGGATCGCGACGAACGCGATCGCCACGCCCGCCGCCACGAACTTGGTGCCGAGCCAGAGGAGCGAGCCGAGCAGGAGGGCGCAGAGGAACGCCTCCCTGCGCCGCGGCCGCTCGTCCAGCCTCAGCGCGAGCAGGGCGGCGCCGGCGAGCGCGGCGCCGGCGGTCAGCTCCGGGTAGATCGCGGTGCCGTAGGCGAGGAAGGGCGGGCTCACGCCGACGACCGCCGCCGAGCCGATCGCCCACGGGTCGGGCACGACCCTCAGCGCCAGCCGGTAGCCGAGCGCGACCGCCAGCGCGGCGATCAGCGCGAGGAACAGCTCGACCCCGTGCGGGCCGCCGATCAGGTACGCGGGCAGGATGAAGAGCGGGAAGCCCACGCCGTGGGGCTCGTTCAGCCGTCCTTCCGTTTCCTCGCCGTGCTTGTCGAGGACGTAGGGGTAGAACTTGGCGTAGGACTTCGAGATGTACTCGTCCTTGACGTCCACGTCGCGGTCGCGCTTGAGCGATTCGGCGGCGAGGAGGTAGTGCGGCTCGTCGCCGCCGTAGTCGGAGTCCTTGAAGGCGTCGACGCCGATCGTGGAGGCGTAGACGGCGAAGAGGACGGCGAAGAGGGCGGCGGTTCGCACCATGGAGGGCGGGAGGCTAGGGTCTGTCCATGTTCACGCGCGACGCGGACCTCGCGCGAGCCGCCTTCGAGGCCTGGGAGAACGGCACGCTCAGGGATTGGGCAGCGGACGGGTGTCACCCCGACGTCGAGTTCTACGACGCCCCCGAGCTGCCCGACGCGCAGGTGATGAACGGGCGCGACGCGTCGCTGGCGCGGATGGACGAGTTCATGGAGCAGCTGGGGCGCTTCTCCATACCCGTGTGCGAGGTGGAGGAGCGCGCGCACGGGGTGTTCGTGCGCGTGGCGCCTTCGTCCCGGGCTCCGAGCGGCGTGACGATCGAGTGGGAGGTCTTCTGCGTGATGCGCTTCCACGAGGGCCGGCTGCTCGAGATCCGCAACTACTTCGACCGCGAAACCGCACTGGAGGAGGCCGACCTTGACCGGTCTATCTCACACCACTGACGTCGATCCCGCCTGGCTCAGCGACTTCATCGGCCACTGGGAGGACGGCTGGAACTCGCACGTGCCGGAGCGCCTGCTGGCGCTGATGACCGAGGACATCGAGTACGAGGACTCGGCGTGGCCGACGGTGATGCACGGGCACGGCGATGTGCGCGCGTTCCTTTCGTCTGTTTGGACGGCCATGCCCGACCTGCGCTTCGAGATGGTGGGGCACCCGTTTGTAGGCGTCTCGGAGGCGCCGTCCGCCGCGTTCTACTGGCGCGGCACCGGGCGCTTCACCGGGCCGCTGGACCCGCCCGGCTTCGCGCCGACCGGGAAGGCGATCGAGTTCTACGGAGCCGACTTCCACGAGTACCGCGACGGCCGCGTCGCGAAGCTGCGCATCGTGTTCGACAACATGGACGTGGGGCGGCAGGTGGGGCTGCTGCCTGCGGTGGGGTCGCGGGCCGATCGCGCGGGTGCGGCGGCGCAGCGGCTGGCGATGCGCGTGCGGGGGCTGCGCCGGCCTTAGCTACTCGTGCCGGCCGGCTGCTCTGAGGACTTCCGTCCTCGTCGAGCAGATGGCCCACCAGGCGAGCTTGTCCCCCTCGAGGCGGAGGCCATGGACGACCTGGTACGCGGACATGGTGTCCTCGCTCATGCCGGTGTGCCGCATGCGCCCACGTAGCTCGATGTCGACGAGGACGAGGTCGCCATCGGTCGTCCGCTCCTTCGGGATCGCCTTCGCGTCCTCGACGATCTCGGCGAACTCGTCCCAGAAGCCCCGGATGGCGGACGCGCCCTCGTAGGTCTGGCCGAGGACGCGGTTCTCGAGCCGGGCGTCCGGGGTGAAGAGGGCCAGGGCCGCGTCGAGATCCCCGCGGTTGTAGGTGTCGTAGAAGGCCTGGATCGGGTCCATGGCGTGGGTCTACGACGAGTCTGCACGGATGTTGGCGACGGTGCGCCGGAGCTCCTTCACCATCGGGCCGGCGTTCTTGCGCTCGAACTCGTCGGCCAGGGTCTCGTAGTACCAGAGGACCTCGTCGCGGCCGGAGCGGAAGCGGTCCCAGAGCTCGTCGCCGATGGCGAGGAGGTCGAAGTGGATGGCGCGGGCGTTGTGGAGCTTGTCGGCGAGCGAGACGCGGAGGACGCCCATGTCGTCGGTCTGCCTCACGTGCTCGATGTACTGCTCCTTGCGGGCCTTCCACGGGGGCTTGGGGTACTCGTAGGTGTCGGTGCAGCCGTCGACTATCTCCGCCACGCGGTCGCCGAACTGGGTTCGGATGTCGTCGAGCGTCTCCCTGCCGCCCTGGTCCTCGGCGGCGTCGTGGAGCAGCGCGGCGATGGCCTCGTCCTCGGAGCCGCCGTCGTCCAGGACCAGCGAGGCGACGCCGATGAGGTGGCTCACGTAGGGGATCTGCGTGCCCTTGCGCCGCTGGGAGGCGTGCAGGGTGCGCGCGAGCGTGACCGCCTCGTCGAAGCGAGCGGACAGCGGCGTGGGTGGCCCGGGCATCGCCGGCTCAGCAGCCGAGCGCTCGGGCGATGACCATCTGCTGGACCTCGTCGGTCCCCTCGCCGATGGTGAGGATCTTGGCGTCGCGGTAGAAGCGGCAGACGGGGTACTCCTCGATGTAGCCGTAGCCGCCGTGGATCTGGACGGCCTCCTCGGAGGCCTTGACCGCCAGCCGGCCCGTCTTGAGCTTGGCCTGGGCCGCCGTGAGGGAGAAGTTCTTGCCGGCGTCCTTCTCGAGGGCCGCCTTGTAGGTGAGGAGCCGCGCCGCCTCGATCTCGGTGGACATGTCGGCGAGCTTGGCCTGGATCGCCTGGAACTTGGTGATCGACTGGCCGAACGCCTGCCGCTCCTTGGCGTACTTGAGGGCCTCGTCGAGGGCGCCCTGGGCGAGGCCGAGGCCCATGGCGGCGACGCCGATGCGACCGCCGTCGAGGGTCTGGAGGAACTGCTTGAAGCCCTGGCCGCGTGGGCCCACGAGGTTGTCTTCGGGCACCCGGCAGTCCTCGAAGCTGAGCGGGCGGGTGTCCGAGGCGTTCCAGCCCATCTTCCGGTACGGCTCGCCGATCTCGTAGCCGGGCGTGCCGTTGGGGACGAGGATGTTGGAGATCTCGTTCTCGCCGGTCTTGGCGGTGATGGTCACGAAGCCGGAGATGTCGGTGCCGGAGTTCGCGCGGATGGTCAAGAACTCGCACACGGTCATGACCCAGGCCTTCCAGCTCTGGACGCACAAGACGGCCCGCGACATCGACTGGCCCTTCGGGCAGGACTCGATCATGACCGGCTACGTCGAGCCGCTCGACACCTACGCGGACATGAGCCAGCTGCTCCCGTGCGAGTCCTGGCCGGCGGGCGCGAACGTGGAGGCGGTGGCCTACTTCTGCGGCGTCATCGAGGACAAGCGCGGCGACACCCAGCAGAGCGCCAACGAGCGCGTCCGCCAGAACGCGATCGACTACCTGAAGAACGACGCGAAGCGCATCTGGCCGAAGGCGGTGAACCGCGACGGCTTCGACTGGGACGTGCTGGCCGGCAGCGAGAGCCGCGGCCCCGCGCGCCTCGACTCCCAGTTCTGGCTCGCCAACCACCAGCCGACCGAGCGCTACGTCCTGACCCCGGCGGGCAGCATCCAGCACCGCCTCAAGTCCGACCAGTCCGGCTACGAGAACCTCGTCCTCGCCGGCGACTGGGTCAAGACCGGCATCGACGCCGGCTGCGTCGAGGCGGCGACGATGGGCGGGATGCAGGCGTCGCGGGCGATCTGCGGGTCGCCCGAGTTCATCCTCGGCGAGGACCAGGGCTGGCTCGGCGCGCCGCCCACGACGCGGCTGCCGAAGGGCCCGGGCGGGACCTCCCCGCCTACGTCGACTACTTCGGCCTCGGCACCGCCCCCTCACCCGGTGGACTGCGAGGACGCCACCCTCTACGGCTTCGTCCTGCGGGGCGACAGGCAGAAGCTCCAGGCCATGTGCGACCAGGTCTTCACGGTCCCGACGGCCGGCGAGTTCCGGCCGTTCGTGCCGCTCGACCGCGTGATCCTCACCTTCGGCGTCGTCGAGAAGATCAAGCCCAAGCTCTTCCCGTGGTGCGAGATGGGGCACGCGCGCGAGTGCCAGGTCGCGTTCTGGATCCCGGTCCTGGCGATCCACGGCGGCGTGATCACCCCGGGCTTCTTCGTCCCGATCATGTGGGTGGACAACCCGCTCTCGCTCGCGGGCGGGCGCGAGATCTACGGCTACAACAAGAACTGGGGCCAGATCGGCGTGCCGAAGGCCGGCGCCCAGCCGATGACGCTCACGAGCTACGGCGGTGACTTCGGCACCGGCAAGAAGGCCGGCGACTTCCCCCTGATGGACGTGCACCCGTCGCTGGCCACGCCCTTCGGCCGCACCGACGACGACCCCGTCTGGGAGGACCTCGAGAGCTTCCTGGGCGTCGCCGAGCGCGAGCTCTTCCAGAGCCCGCTCGACCCGCTCGTGACGAACAACGCGACCATGCCGGCCTCGCCGCTCGCCGACGTCCTGCTGAGGCGCAGCCTCCCGACGTTCTTCCTGAAGCAGTTCCGCTCGGTCGGCGACGGCAAGCTCGCGAGCCAGCAGCAGGTCACCGACGGCGGCTCGACGATCACCGACAGCTTCAAGTGGGCGCGGCTGCCCGGGCCGTTCGACCTGAAGCTGCACACGCTCAACAGCCATGACATCGCCGGCACGCTCGGGATCGAGGACCAGTCGACCGACATCGCCTTCGAGGTCCGGATGGACTTCGTGCTCGAGGACGGGCGCGTGCTCTGGGAGAGCGCCGCCGGCTAGCCGCGTCGGTGCTCGAACGCGTCCTCGAGGCGGGTGAAGTAGCCGATGTGGGTCACCTGCCCGTCGCGCATCGTGTAGGTGGCGACGACCTTCTGCTCGACCACGTCCTCGCTGCCGGGAAGGAGGCCGCGCCAGCGCGTGGGCACGACCACGCAGTCGCCGCGCTCGATGTACTCGTCCGCGAGCACCTCGGACTCCTCGAAGACGGCGATGATCGAGGCGTATGCGTCGATGATCGCCTGGGGTCCCGCGATCTCGCCGGCGGCCGGCCACAGGACGCCGGCATCGGCCGTCACGTCCGGCGCGTAGATCGCCGCCAGAGAGTCCAGATCGCCGCGGTTCCAGGCCTCGTAGCCGCGGCGAATCGTCTCGACGTTGTCGGGCATGTCGCGAGTCCGCCGCTCAGTGTGACCGTCGGCGCGCGAGCGTGCAAGGCTGCCGCCATGGACGAAGAGGCCTTCAACATGTCGGTGCGCAAGTTCCTGAAGCAGCTCGGCATCACCGCCCAGCGCGAGATCGAGCTGGGCGTGCGCGAACGGCTCGACGCCGGAGAGCTCGGGGGCGAGGCCACGCTTCCGGCCCGGGCGACCGTGACCGTCGAGGGACTGCCGAACGAGATCACGGTGACGGGCGAGATCCGGCTCGTCTGAGCCGCAGCGCGCGCCGGAGCTGACCTACGAGTGGCCTGACCGCAGGGCAACCCGAAGAAGGGAGCCTCACGAATGGTCCGGACTCGCACTCCCAGGATCGTCGGACTGGCCGTCTCTGTCTCTGTCGTGATCCTGGCGCTCGCTGCCGTCGCCCTCGCCGCCAACCGCGGCTTCAAGGGAAAGGTCGACGGTGGCGGCAAGGTCGACTTCAAGGCCAAGATCAAGAAGGGGAAGCCCGTTCAGGTGATCGGGTCGGCGAAGCCCCTTCCGTTCGGCCACGGATTCAGGTGGAACAAGGTGCCCGCCAAGTGCCCGAAGGGCAAGCTCACGATCAGCGGCCACTTCAACTTCCCGATGAACGTCGGCCCCGGCGGCAAGTTCAAGAAGTCGGTGTCCACGAGCACGGGCAAGACGACCGTGAGCGGCACGTTCTCCGAGCGCCACCAAGGCGAGCGGGACGCTCAAGTTCAACGGCGGCGTCTACCACGACGGCGAGCTCTGGACGGGCTGCGTGACGAACGCCAAGTGGAGCGCGAAGCACTAAGCGCGTAGCTCGAAGCTGAGCGCGTCGGCGGGCGCCGCGTCGAGCGCCGCGTGCAGCGCTGCCTCGGTGTCGAAGCGCTCGGTGAGCCGGCGGGACTCGCATGCACGCGTGACGTCGGCGGCGAACGGCCAGGGCGAGGCGCGGAACCGCGCGTCGTCCAGCTGCGACAGCGTGACGCCCACGTGGTCCACCTCGTAGTCGTCCCAGCCCGAGGCAGAGCGCCAGCGACATCGCGTCCCAGGCGGCCACGAGCCGCTGGTCGCGGGCGACCTCCTCGCGGTCCGCGCCGAGCGACTCGATCAGCTGCTCCTGGCGCTCCCGCTCGCGCGCGAGGTAGTCGGCCACGGCCGGCGTCCGAGGCGCGCCCCTCATACAGCGCGCAGCCGTGCATCGACACGAGCAGCGCCGCGTAGCCCGACTGCGTGAGCAGCTTGTCCGGCGCCGCCGACCAAAGCGCCAGGTGCTCGTCGAGCTCCATCTCCAGGAACGAGACCGGGCGGCCCGGAGGGGTGCAGCCGCGGGCGAGGTCCCACTCCGCCATCCCCACGTCGTGCTGCTCGGCCGCGAGGCAGACCTCCTCGGACGGCCGCGGCTTCCACGCACGGGCGAGCTGCCCGGACAGCCACGCATGCGACGCCTGGCCTATGACCAGGACGCCGCCGGCCTCCTCACGTACTAGCAAGCTCCTCCGTCATCACGAGCTCGACCCCGGCGTCGCGCATCTCCTCGAGCGCGCGGCTCACGTCGCCGGGCTGGGCCTCGATCCCGCGGATCGCGTCCGTCACGACCTTGACGCCGAAGCCGTGCTCGCCGCGCGTCCAGCGCCGTCGCGCGCACGCAGTAGTCCGTGGCCAGCCCGCCGATGACCAGCGAGTCCACGCCGCGCTCGCGCAGCCGCGCCTCGAAGTCCGTCCCGTCGAACGCCGAGTAGCCCTCGACGTTGGGCTTGTCGCCGGCGTCCACGAGCTCGTCGATCTGGGACTGGTCGAGGCCCGGGTGCAGCTCGGCCCCGTGTGTCTCCTGCACGCAGTGCGCCGGCCAGGGCCCGCCCTGCGCGACGAACGACTGGTGGTCGGCCGGGTGCCAGTCGCGCGTCGCGAAGACGACGTCCGACTGCGCGGCGAGGCGATTCAAGCGGCTCGATCACTGCGTCCCCGTCGGGCACCGCCAAAGCGCCGCCCGAGCGTGAAGTCGTTCTGAACGTCGACGATCACGAGCGCCTCGCTCAACCCGGCGCCTCCGCGTACTTCTTCTGCCGCGACTCCTTCTGGCGCGCGCCCGCTTCCAGCACCACCTTGCGCAGCCGCACCGCGTCGGGCGTGACCTCCACGGCCTCGTCCTCGCGGATGAACTCGAGCGCCTGGTCCAAGCGACAGGCGGTGCGCCGGCACGAGCTTGATCGTGTCGTCGGAGCCGGCGGCGCGCACGTTCGTCTGCTTCTTCTCGCGCACGGCGTTCACGTCGAGGTCGTCCTGGCGGGCGTTCTCGCCGATCACCATCCCCTCGTACACCTCCTCGCCCGGGCCCGACGAAGAGCTGGCCGCGCTCCTGCAGCTTCACCAGCGCGAACGAGCCGGTCCGGCCGCGGCGGTCGGCCACCAGCGACCCCGAGGGCCGCGTGCGGATCTCGCCCTGCCACGGCTCGTAGCCCTCGAAGATCGAGTGGAGGATCCCGGAGCCGCGCGTCTCGGTGAGGAACTCGGTCCGGAAGCCGATCAGGCCGCGCGTGGGCACGAGGAAGTCGATGCGGACCCAGCCGGTGCCGTGGTTGACCATGCCCTCCATCCGCCCGCGGCGCAGCGCGAGCATCTGGGTCACCACGCCGAGGAAGTCCTCCGGCACGTCGATGGACAGGCGCTCGATCGGCTCGTGGACCGCGCCGTCCACCTCGCGCAGCACCACGCGCGGCTTGCCCACGGTCAGCTCGAAGCCCTCGCGGCGCATCGACTCCACCAGCACGGCCAGCTGCAGCTCGCCGCGGCCCTGCACCTCCCAGGTGTCCTTGCGCTCCGTCTCGAGCACGCGGATCGCCACGTTGCCCACCAGCTCGGCCTGGAGCCGGTCCTCCACCTGCCGCGCCGTCAGCCGCGAGCCGGACTGGCCGGCCAGGGGGGAGGTGTTGATCCCGATCGTCATCCCGAGCGCCGGCTCCTCGACCGCGATCACGGGGAGCGGCCGCGGGTCGGCCACGTCGGCGATCGTCTCGCCGATCGTGATCTCGGGGATGCCGGCCAGGGCGATGATCTCGCCGGGCCCGGCCGAGTCGGCGGCCACGCGCTGGAGCCCCGACGTCACGTAGAGCTCCGAGACGGACACGGGGACCACGGAGCCGTCGCGCCGGCACCACGCCACCTGCTGGCCGCGCGCGATCTCGCCCTGGTGGACGCGGCACAGCGCGAGCCGGCCCACGTAGGGGTCGGCGTCCAGGTTCGTCACGCGCGCCTGCAGCGGGTGCCCCTCCTCGAACTCGGGCGCCGGCACGGTCGCCAGCAGAAGCTCGAGCAGCGGCCGCAGGTCGGACCCCTCGACCTCGGGGTCGAGCGACGCCCAGCCCGCCTTCGCGTTCGTGTAGACGATCGGGAACTCGATCTGCGACTCGTCGGCGTCCAGGTCGAGGAACAGCTCGTAGACCTCGTCCACCACCTCGCTCACGCGCGCGTCGGGCCGGTCCACCTTGTTCACGCAGAGCACGACCGGCAGCCGCGCCTCGAGCGCCTTGCGCAGCACGAAGCGGGTCTGCGGCAGCGGCCCCTCGGAGGCGTCCACCAGCAGCATCACGCCGTCGACCATCGTCAGCCCGCGCTCCACCTCGCCGCCGAAGTCGGCGTGGCCGGGCGTGTCGACCAGGTTGACCTTCACGCCGTCGTAGGTGACGGACGCGTTCTTCGCGAGGATCGTGATCCCGCGCTCGCGCTCCTGGTCCATCGAGTCCATGACCCGGTCGGTGAGCTCCTCGTGCGCGGCGAACACGCCGGTCTGGCGCAGCACCGCGTCCACGAGGGTGGTCTTGCCGTGATCGACGTGGGCGATGATCGCCACGTTGCGGATATCGGAGCGCTGGGGCACCCGCCTAGGTTGGCAGGCGCAGCGAGCGTGCCACGAACTCGACGTTCGCGGCGATCCACTCGCGGTCCTCCCAGTGCTCGGCGTGCGTGGCCAGCTGGCTCGCCGCGCGATCCAGCCAGTAGGCGGCCACCAGCCGCTCCAGCACCCGCGGGTCGGGCTCCAGCCCCACGCGCGCGCAGTAGTCGCGCGCGAGCGCGTCCCCGCTGCGCCGTGCCCAC
The DNA here is from genome assembly GCA_963768465.1 of uncultured Thermoleophilaceae bacterium. Taxonomy (GTDB): domain Bacteria; phylum Actinomycetota; class Thermoleophilia; order Solirubrobacterales; family Thermoleophilaceae; genus JACVRW01. The sequence goes on from CAVYIA010000010.1 coordinate 209,697, forward strand.
GGCATCAGCTCGCCGACCACGGCGGGGCCCCACTCGCGGGCCGCCGGGCGGAAGCGGGACGTCATCACGATCTGCAGCACGTCGAGCAGCGGGAGCCGTCCCGGGCCCGCCGAGTCCCAGTCGACCACGCCGGTGAGCCGGCCGCCCTCCACGAGGAGGTTCCCGGCGAAGAAGTCACCGTGGCCGAAGCCGCGCGGGACCGCGCCCAGGTCGGCATCGAGTCGCTCGCCGATCTCCATGACCGGTTCGGCGCCGCCGAGGACGCCTGCGCCACCACCTCGGCGGCGGCGCGGAGAGATGCGGCGGGCTCTGCCGCCCAGCGAGTGCAGGGCGACCAGGAAGTCGACGCACTCGCCCGGGAGCGGCCCGGATGGAGCGGCGCCCGGGAACACCGGCTCGAGCGTCCACTCGGCGAGCCCCGCCGTGCCGCTCGCGATCGGCCACGGCACCCGCCGGCCCACGATCTCCGGCAGGTCGTGCGCATGAAGCGCCTCGAGCGCCTCGACCTGGGCGCGCAGCTGGCGGCGCCCGGGCCCGACCGCCACCCGGAGCAGGCCGCGGTCGGTGAACACGAGCATCGGCCCGCCGCGCGCGGAGCAGGCGTCGAGGGCGGCCGCGCCACGCCGGCATCCGCGAGCGCCGCGTCGAGCAGCGAGCGCCCCGGCGGCTCCCGGCGCCCGAACACGAGCGCGCACTGCGGCAGGTACTCGACCGGCGAGCGCCGGCCCGGGGCTCCCCATCCGCGCGAACGCGTGGCCCATGTCCCAGAACGCCACCTCCGTATGCGGGTAGCCCGAGCGGTGCAGCGCCCGGCGCGCCGCGAGCGCCTCGGCCCGGACCCGCGCGCTCGCCTGCGACCGCTTCGCGATCCGGGCCGGCAGCGAGCCGCTCGCCCAACCCGGTCGTCCCAGGCTGACCACCGCAACCCGAGCGTCGCCGCGCAGCTCGCCGGCCCGCGCCGACGATCTCCACGTCGGGCGAGTCGGAGACGAGCTCGCCGCCGCTCGCGGCCAGCGCCGCCGCGAGGCGCGGCTCCGAGACCCGGAAGCGCCGCGCGTCGGCCGGCAGCATGCACAGCCAGGCCTCGGTGGCGTGGCCAACCTCAGCCGGGCCGCCCACGCTAGAGGTCGTCGTCTCCCATCACGAAGTACCAGCTGTCGGGCTGAAGCGGGTCGACGCCGGCAGGCATCTCCGGCAGGTACACGCGCAGGCGCTTGTCCTCGACCCTGCGGCAGGAAGCCGAAGGTCCGCAGCCGCTTGCCGAGCAGCCCGAGCGACCCGAGGCAGAGGAACGCGATGCCGAGCGCGTGCTCGCGGCGCGCATCCGCGATGAAGCCGGCCAGCAGGCGCGTCGATGGTGGCCTTCGACTCGAGGCACGCGATGTCGAAGATGTGCCGGACCCCGTCCTTGACCAGGTAGACGACGTAGCCGACCACGCGCCCGCCGGGCTCCACCGCCGCGAAGATCGAGTAGCCGGACGGGCGGGCCGTGTCGAGCTCGTACTTCCAGTTGAGGATCTCGGCGCTGCGCTCGCCGGTGATCGCGTGGCGGCGCGCGGTGGCCTCCCAGACCTCGCCGAAGCGGTCGTCGAACATGGCCGGGCGCTCGAACGAGAGCCCGCTGCCGCGCCCCCTCCGCTCGCGGGACAGGGCCCGCAGCACGGGGTCGGCGGTGACCGTGGACGACGCCGACAGGATGCGGGCGAGGCCGGGGCGGCCCACGTAGAGGTCGATCACGAGGCGGCCCCGCAGCACCTTCACGAAGCGGGTCAGCGCGGCGACCTCCTCGAACCCGACGCGCTTGACGATCGGCTCCGAGAGCGGGTTCGGGCAGCCGTAGGCGCACATCATCCCCCGCTCGGGGAGGCTCTTGAGGCTGGCGCGCTGCAGGGCGAGCGCCGGCCCGAACCCGCGGTACTCGGGGTCGATCGCGAAGTCCGCGCTCACGGCCGCCGCGACCGGCTTCCCGAGGACCCTCAGCCGGCTGGGCAGGAGCGCCGCCATGCCGACGGCGCGGCCCGATCCGGGCTCGCGGGCGAGGAACACCGACGGCGGCCCGAACGGGCTCCTGTCGTAGTACTTCTCGAAGCGCCGGGCGCCGGGCGAGCCCGGGAGGTTCCCGGCGAGCCTGAGGAGGTCGTCCCGGTCGGCCATCGCGTCGCCGGGGGCCACGACGCAGCGCCCGGGCCGCGGCGGCGCATGCTCAACGGAGCGGGAATCGTCCATTGAGCTTGACGACCGGGTGGTCGCCGATTCGATGCGCCATGTTCTCCCCACGGCCGCCGGGCGGGGCGGCGGCCAGATAAAAAATTGTGAAGGGAGGCTACCCCTCCGGAGGTCCCGGTGCGAGGGTCCCTTGGCGCAAGCGGTACCGTCCCAGCAGTGAACAAATTGGAGCAAGAGTTCGCGGGGCGGGTCGCCGTCGTCACGGGCGCCGGATCGGGCATCGGCTGCGCGACCGCGCTGCTGCTCGGCAAGCTCGGCGCCAAGGTGCACACGGCCGACCTCAACGAGCGCAGCGCGCGGGTGGTCTGCGCCGACATCGACGCGGCCGGCGGCCACGCCACGGCCCACCACGTGGACGTGAGCGACCCGGCCTCCGTCGAGCGGCTGGCCAACGCCGTCTACGAGGAGGACGGCGCCGTGGACATCCTCCACAACAACGCCGGGGTGGGCCACGGCGGCCCGGTGGAGAACACCTCGCTCGAGGAGTGGCAGCGCGTGCTCGGCGTGAACCTCATGGGCGTGGTGCACGGCATCCACTTCTTCCTGCCGCGGATGCTCGCCCAGGGCCGCCCGGCCCACATCGTCAACACGGCGTCGATGGCCGGCCTCGTGCCGGTGGCCGAGATGGCCCCGTACACGACGTCGAAGCACGCGGTGGTCGGCCTCTCGGAGTCGCTGAACGCCGAGCTCTCGCCGCGCGGCATCCACGTGAGCGCCATCTGCCCCGGCTTCATCGACACCGGGATCGTCGCGGCCTCGCACCTGCAGGGCGAGGCGGCCGCGCAGCGCTCGCAGATCGAGAGCTTCTACAAGCGCTTCGGCTCGAAGCCGGACGTGGTGGCCGAGGCCGTGGTGGACGCGATCCGCAAGAACAAGCTGATCCGCACCGTCCCGCGCCACCACGTGGCGCTCGCGTGGGGGCTCCGGCGCATCTCCCCGCGCCTGGCGCAGCCGGGCGCCCGCATCGCCCAGCGCTTCACGCGCCGCAAGGACTAGCGCCCTTCGCGCTCGCGGTCCTCGCTCAGCCCCACCTCGAGGAACACGAGCAGCAGGATCCCGCCGAGGCCGAGCATCGCGAGGCCGATCAGGAGCACGTCGCCGGTGAGCCCGCCGATGATCGCCGAGCACAGCGCGCCCGCCACCACCAGCGCCCCGCAACCCCCGTACGCCCAGATCCGGGTCCGGCGGGCCACGGTCAGCGGACGGTGAGCGTGCCCTCCATGCCGGCCTGGCGGTGGCCCGGCACGGCGCAGTAGAAGGTGTACTCGCCGGGCTTGAGGTCGGCGGTCACCGTGGAGGTGCCGCCGCCGGTCACGTCCTTGCCGACCTCGTTCACGCCCTCGCCGTTGATCGCCACGTTGTGGGGGACGTCCGAGTCGTTCTTCATGTCGATCGTGACCTTGCCGGCGTCGGCGGTCAGGGCCTTCTTGTCGAAGATCAGCGCGCCGTCCGGGTCGGCGGCGAGCCGCAGCGGGGCGCCGGGCGGCGGGGCGGGCTCGGACGCCGGCGCCTCCTCGGCCGCCTCGGCCTCACCCGTTTCCTCCTCCTCTTGCGTGCCCTCGTAGATCGCCGTGCCGATCGTGGCGACGACCAGGATGAGCGAGATCGCGGCGGTGAGACGAGCCGCGCCGGCGCTGCCCGGGAAGTTCGGACTCCTCACGCCGACGATGGTCACGAGCACGGCCCAGGTGGCCAGCAGGCCGCCGCAGATGTGGTACGCGTTGATCCCCGACGCGATCAGCGGCTGGCCCGTCACGCCCGGAAACTTAACCCAAGACGGCGACGCCCGGCCGGGATGGGTCAGTGACCAGCAATACTCCGCCGCGATGGCGGGACCGCTGCGAACGGGCGTGCGCGAGGCCGTCAAGGTCGCTCGCGGGCACACGCCCACACACGAGCACCTGCGCTCTCGGCTGCTGGCGCTGCTGCTCGCATCGCTGATCGTGGATGCCGTGGCCAGCGTGCTGATCCTCTTCGTGGAACGGGACGAGCCGGGCACCGAGATCACCAACATCGGCGACTCGCTCTTCTGGACCAGCACCCAGCTGCTCACCGTCTCGTCCCAGATGGTCAACCCGCTCTCGACCGCGGGCCGGGTCATCGACGTGGGCCTCGAGTTCTGGGCGATCACCGTGGTGACGATGCTCGCCGGCGCCTTCGGCGCCTTCTTCCACCGGCGCGGGCTCGAGCGCGACCCGCTCTAGCGTCAGTCGCGGGCGGCCGCGAGCAGGCGTGCCACCGGAGCACGCAGCACGCTGGCGCCGCTGTGGTTGGGGTTGCCGTCGAGCGGCTCCCGGGACACGTCGAGGTATCGCCAGCGCCCGGCGTCCTCCGGCAGCCGGACACGGACCGCAAAGCTGCCGCGGGCCACGCGGGCCAGCCCCACGGCGTCACGGCCGAGTTGAAGAGCCAGACCTCGTAGGCCTCGTCGCCCACCGGGAGCCCGCGCACGCGCAGCTCCAGGCGGGCGCTTCGCCCGCGGCCCACGATCCTCGCCTCGCCGCGGGCGTGCACGTCCGGCGTGACCGCGTCGCAGCGCCACGGCGCCCGCCCGGTCGCGAGCGGGCTCGTACTCGAAGCCGTCGTCGGAGCACCCCGGAGCGACGACGGCGATCAGGCCGAGGAAGCCCGCAAATAGCGCCGAGAGATGTCCGCGGGCCGTCACGTCGTGCCGGGGGGAGACTTAGCATGAGCCGCGCTTTGCCGCCGAGTTGGAGAAGGGCGCTGCTGTTCGGGAGCGCAGCCGTTTGCATGGCCGCGGCGCCGCCCGCCGCGCAGGCGCACGAGCAGCAGCAAGGGAAGGTCCTCACGCGGGCCCGCTTCCTGCATGCCGTCCCGATGGCGGCTCCGGCGACGCTGATCGTGCACGGCCACCCGCCGCGGATTCACTCGTCGTACGGGCACCCGAGCGCCTACCACGACTGCCATCCCGGCCCGGCGCGGGTCGAGCTCAAGGCTGGAGGGCCAGGCCAAGCCGGTGGCGACCGCGAACATCGAGATCGGCCGCGGCCGCTACACGGTGATAGCGGTGCCCGAGGGGAACAAGGTCGGCCTGCGCGTCTACAAGGACGGCAACGCCGTGCCGGGCAAGGCCAGGATGCGCACCATCAACGCCGCGGCCGAGCTCGACCAAGCCGAGATGCGCGTGGACGGGCAGCCGCTCTCCCGGATACGTCCCGACCAGGCGACCCAGTACGCGTCGGTCCCGCCGGGGCGCCACGACCTGTGCCATCACCCGGCCCAGCGGCGCGGGCGGGGCGCTCGTGTCGGAGCAGGGCGTACCGCTCGTGGCGGGCAGCGCCTCGACCGCGATCGTGGTGGGCAGCGGCGGCGCGCCCGCGGACTTGCTCCTCGTCTCCGACCAGACGGCCGGCCCCAGCGTGGCGCCGGCCACCGGCTTCGTCGGCGATGTCGGGGACGGCAACCCCTGGCTGCTCGTGGCCCTGGCGGCGCTCGCGGCCGGCTTGCTCGGCGGGAGCGCGTACGTGCTCGCCGCCCGCAGGCGGCCGGGCATGCCCGTGCCGGCGCTGCCCACGCCGCTCGTGGCCGCGCCGCCTCGGCCGCGCCGTGCAGCCGTCGAGCCGCCGCGCGCACAGGCGCCCGCGCCCACGCGCCGAGGGTGGCTGGCCGCTGGCCGCCGACGCCCTGCTGGCGGCGCGGGCCCTGGGCCGGCTGCTGGTCGACGCGTGCCTCCGCCGTCGTGGCTGAGGCACTTCGGCGGCCGGCGCTCCTGCTGCTCTCGATCGTCGTCCCCGCGCTCGTGGCGGGCTCCCTCACCGCCCTGCTCGTCCTCCCCGAGGGCGGGCGCGGCGAGCCCGCTCCGGTGGCGAGGGCTCCCGCCGGGCTGCCGAGCGTGGACCTCGCTCCCACGCCCCAGAAGCGGCGCCCGGCGCAGCCGCTCGGCATCTCCATTCCCGCCGCCGGGGTGCAGGGGCCGGTGGACCCGATCCGGGCCGTGGGCGGGCAGCTCGAGATCCCCCCGCCGGGGCGGGCGGGCTGGTTCAGCGGCGGCCCGCGGCCGGGCGAGCCCGGCCGGGCGGTGATCGTGAGCCACGTGGACTCGCAGGCGGGCCCGGCGCTCTTCGCCAGCCTGCAGACGCTCAGGCGGCGGACGCGCATCCTGGTCGAGGACCACCGCGGCGGCATCCACCGGTTCCGGCTCGTGCGCCGGCGCCAGGTCGAGAAGAGCCGCTTCCGGCGCGAGCTCGTCTACGCGCCGTCGCCGCGCCGGACGCTCGTCCTGATCACCTGCGGCGGCCCCTTCACGCCGGGCGAGGGGTACCGCGACAACGTCATCCTCTACGCGCGCGCGGCGTAGATCCGAGCCTGACTGAGCCGGGTTCGACGGCTGGTCTCTGCGTCCTCGGGCTGATCTCTGTACGGTCGCACCGACAAAATTGGACCTTGGGCCAATATTGACCGATATAGCGAACAGGCTTCCGGAAGGGTGACGTTGCTGCCCCTGCGTCATGTTCGTCCCGTTCGACGCGAAGCGCATTGCGGAAACGCTCTGAGCTGCGGGGGCGCCGTGCCGGAGGCTGTTGTCGTACGAGCCCACACCCGCGCGAGACAAGGAGCGGCAGATGCCGGCGAATCCCTGAAGAGCTGTATGAGATGCGGCGCAAGGAACTCGAGGTTCAGCGCCTCCTCGAGGAGGGGGGCCTGTCCCGGCGCGAGATCCTCCGGCGCGCGGGCATGGTCGGCGCAGGCGCGATCGTGGGGCCCGGCCTCCTCGCAGCGTGCGGTGACGACGACGACGACGGCGGCAGTGGCGGCGGCGGGGGCGGCGGCTCCTCCGACGAGATCAACATCCTGAGCTGGGAGGGCTACCAGGCGCCGACTGGATCAGGAGTTCACGAAGAACAGACCGGCATCAAGGTCAACGTGACGAACGTCGGCTCACCGGCGGAGATGTTCTCGAAGGTCAAGGCGAGCCTGGACCAGTTCGACATCATCTACAACACCTCCGGGCTGGTTCGACCAGTACGTGCAGTCGGATCTGATCATCCCGATCGACGAGGCGAAGGTCCCGAACGTGAAGGAGATCTCCGACGCGTTCCCCTGGCGCGACGCGACGTCGGTCGACGGGAAGAACTACGGGATCCTCTACACCTGGGGCGCCCAGCCGCTCGGGTGGAACACGGCCGAGGTCCCCGGCGACTTCGACATCAGCCAGTACGTCAACGACGGACGGCATCCCGGACGACTGGAACATCCTCTGGGACGACCAGTTCAAGGGGAAGGTGACGATCTTCGACGATCCCACGTCGGTCGAGCCGATGATCCCGCTGGCCATCGGGATCAAGGATCCGTACCAGCTCTCGGACGACCGAGTTCGAGAAGTTCAAGCAGAAGCTGTTCGAGCTGCGCCCCAGGTCAAGAAGCTGACCAGCGGGTTCGACGACCAGACGAACACGTTCGTCACGGGCGAGGCGATCATCGGCTACGTGAACCACGACCTGGTGATCGTGGTCCGCGCGCCAAGAAGGGCGTCGAGATCGCGGCCAATCACAAGGTCTCGCAGGGCGTGCCGGCCTGGTCGGACAACGCGACGCTCACGAAGGAGGGCGGCGCCAAGAAGCAGGACGCCGCCTACGAGTTCATCAACGAGACGACCTCGCTGCCGTGGCAGGCACGACTGGTCAAGACGACGGGCAACAGCGGGACGCTCAGCTACGACCAGGCGATCGACGCAGGGCTTGACCAAGGAGGAGCTCGCCGCGACCCTCATCCCCCAGACCGGGAGGGTGAGGAGTTCTTCGGCAAGCTCCTGTTCTTCGAGGCGGTCGAGGACCTCGACAAGCGCTGGAGGTCTGGAACGAGTTCAAGCTCGGCATCGGGACGTGACGTGAGCCAGACATCGGACTCGACGTTCATCTACGACCCGTTCGACCTGGTCACCCAGGAGGACCCCTACGAGCACTACCGGATCATGCGGGACGTCTACCCGGCGTACCACAACGCGGTGCGCGACTTCTGGACGATCTCGCGCTTCGAGGACGTCCAGGCGGCGGGCGCGACTGGCAGGCTACACGAACACGCGCGGTGTGGAGCTGGACGACACCGAGGACTTCTACCGGAGACCTTCGGGCTGGGGGTGGTCCTCAGATACGACCGCCGGAGCACACCCGCATCCGCAAGGTCGTGCACAAGAGGTTCACCCGAAGTCCGTCAAGCAGCTCGAGGAGCGGATCCGCGGCTATGTCCACGGGTATGCTCGACGACCTCGAGGCGGCCGGCACCGTGGACCTCGCCGAGGAGTTCGCGTGGCGGTTGCCGGTCACGACCACGAGCAGCATCCGCGGGTTCCGGAGTCTGACCACCGCTGGCTCGAGCACCTCATGTACGACTTCGAGGCACGCCAGTCCGAGCCGGGGCAGACGGACCTGTTCGAGATCCCGGAGCACGCGAAGAAAGGCCGGCAAGGAAGATCGCGGACTACATCAAGGCCCAGCTCGACGAGCGTCGCAAGAACCCGGGCGACGACCTGCTGAGCGTGATGGTCGAGGCCGAGAAGGCTGGCGTCCTGAAGAAGGACGAGCCGCGCGGGCTGACGTTCATACTCGTGCTCGCGGGGATCGACACCACTGCGTGCCTGATCTCGAACGGGCTGCACCGCTTCGCTCCGCTGCCGAGATACGTGCGCGTGTGCTGGACCAGCGCGACCTGCTGCCGCCGGCGATCGAGGAGCTGATCCGCTGGGAGTCGCCGATCCCGGGCCTCGCCCGCTACACGACGCGTGACGTAGAGCTCCACGGGGAGACGATTCCGGAGGGCGCCAGGTGTGGCTCTGCTACGCGGCGGCGAACCGCGACGACCGGCGGTTCACCGACCCGAGGTGTTCGACGTGGACCGCAAGCCGCTCCGGCACATCGCGTTCGGCGAAGGGATCCATCACTGCATCGGCGCGCCTCTGGCCCGCCTCGAGTCGAAGGTGGCGTTCGACGAGTTCTGGCAGCGCTTCCCCGACTACGAGATCGTGGGCCCGAACGAGCGGCTGCACCAGCACACGATGCGCGGGTGGGCGCAGCTGACGGGCAAGGTCGCGTAGTCCGGCAGGGCTCGCATGGAGCTCCGCGTCTTCCAGTCGATGTGGGGCATGGAGCGGCTCGGCGCGGACGGGACCGAGCTGCCACTCGACGAGAAGGTCGGACGGATCGCCGCTGCCGGGTTCAGGGGCGCCGAGGTGGAGTTCGACGACTACGAGCTCGCGCGCGAGACCACCCGGCTGCTCGCCGAGCGCGACCTCGACTGGACCGCCGAGTGCTTCCCGGAGACCGTCGACGAGCTGACCGAGACGATCGAGCGGATCGTGGAGTTCGGAACCGGAGCGCTGCAGCGACATCAACCTGCAGCCGAACATCAGGCCGGGTGCGGGTGCTCGAGTGCATCCGCTTCATCCTCGGCTGGCAGCGGCTGGCCGACGAGGCGGGCATGGAGCTGCTGTTCGAGACGCATCGCGACCGCATGACCACGGACCTGCTGTTCACGCTCCAGCTGATCGACGCGGTCCCCGCGATGAAGCTCACCGCCGATCTCTCGCACTACCTCGTGGGGCGCGAGTTCCGTTACCCGGTCGACGAGGAGAACCACGCGCTCATCGGGCGCATCCTCGACCGCTCGTGGGCCTTCCACGGCCGGGTCGCGTCGCGCGAGCAGGTGCAGGTCCAGATCGGCTTCCCGCAGAACCGGATCTGGCTCGACCTGTTCCTCGGCTGGTGGGAGCAGGGCTTCCGCGCCTGGCGGGCTCAGGCGCCGCCCGCGGCGTCGCTCGTCTTCACCCCCGAGCTCGGCCCGCCCGAGTGGTACGCGATGACCGGTCCCGACGGGCTCGAGATGTCGGACCGCTGGGAGGAGGCGGTTCAGCTGAAGGGCCTAGATCGAGGAAGTGTGGGCGCGTCTGGAGAGCGAAGGCTTGATGGCATTCAGGCGGGCACTCCGGACGCTGTCCACGCCGCGGCTCGCGAGCACTACCTGTGGTCCCTCGTCTCGCGCGAGGAGCAGGACGAGGGCATACCGCTGGTGCTGACGGAGGGCGAGGGAGTGCACGTCCGCTCGATCGACGGCGACGCGCTACCTCGACCTGATGAGCACGAACTCGCGCGCGGCGAGCCTCGGCTACGGCAACGAGCGCGATGGCGCGCGCCGTCTACGAGCAACTCGGCCGGCTCCACTACGCCGGCTGCGGCGCATTCCAGGCCGACGTGACGATCGAGCTGGCCGAGCGGCTCGCCGAGCTGGCGCCCGGGCGACCTGGCGCGCGACCGCCTTCGTGAGCAGCGGCTCGGAGGCGAACGAGGTGGCGTTCAAGCTCGCGCGCTTCTACCACCAGGCGCGCGGAGTGAAGCCGCGCGCCTACAAGGTGATCGCGCGCTGGAACGGACTACCACGGCGCGGTGGGCGGCGCGATGGCGGCAAGCGACTGGCTCGGTGTGCGGCAGCCGTTCGAGCCGGGCGTGCCCGGGCTTCTCGCGCGTGCCCGCGCCGACGGGCTACCGCTCGCCCGTCCGGATGCGCGGCGAGGCGGCTGGGCCGACCTCGTGCGCGGACCTGCTCGAGCAGCGAGATCCTCGACGCAGGGCCCGGAGCTCGTGGCCGCCTTCATCGTCGAGCCGGTCGATGCAGGCCAACGGGGTGCAGATCCCGCCGCCGCGGCTACATGCGAGCGCGTGCGCGAGATCTGCACGCGCCACGACGTGCTGTTCATCGCCGACGAGGTGATCACCGGCTTCGGGCGCACGGGCGAGTGGTTCGGCGTCGAACCACTGGGGCGTCGAGCCGGACATGATGACCATGGCCAAGGCGATGACCGGCCGGCTACATGCCGCTCGGCGCCGCGATGGTCGAGCGAGCGAGATCTGCCGAGGCGATCGACTGCTATCCCCGACATCCACACGTACTGCGGCCACCCGGCGGCGGCCGCCGCGGCGCTGACCGCGATCGGGATCTACGAGTCCGAGGGCCTGATCGCACCGCGCGCGCGAGCGTGGGCGCGCGGATGCTCGACGTGCTCCGAGCGCGCTCCGCGACGCGCGAGATCGTGGGCGACGTGCGCGGGCTCGGGATGTGGGCGGCCGTGGACTTCACGAGTGACCCCGAGACGCGCGCGCCGCCCGTCCGGACATGCTGCAAGCGGATCGTCGGCTGAGGGCACGCGAGCTGGGCGTCCTCGTCGAGACGCAACGGCAGCTGCGATCGAGATCGCCCCGCCGCTCGTGATCTCGCAGGAAGACCTCTTCAGCGGCATCGACAGGTTCGGCCGAGCCATCCGCGACGTGGCCGCGAGTGGGGCACCAGCACGGCTCCCGTCAGACGGCGAAGCGGAGCACGAACCAGACGCTCGTGCTCCCGTTCGAGCCCTCGATGCCCCAGTCGTCCGCGATCCGGTCGACGAGGTAGAGGCCCCAGCCGCCAGCCTCACCCCGCGACGGCGCGGCGATCTCGTGGGTGAAGCCGCTGCCCGGGTGCGCCACGTCCACCCGGATGCGCCCGGCGGCGATCCTCATGCCCAGGTCCACCGTGCCCTCGGACCCGCCGTTCCCATGGCGCACGGCGTTGGTCACGAGCTCGGTCACGAGCAGCAGGAGGTCGTTGCGCACGCTGCTCCGGGAGCGACCCGTTGGCCGCCACCACAGCCTGGCGGGCCGCCGCAGCGGCACTTGGGCCGGAGTCGAGACGAACTCCGAGATACTCACCTTCGCCGGCGGAGGGGGACATCGAAACCGGGCTCCTGACGACCACGTTGAGCGCCGCCGGGCGAGCGGTCGACGCCTGATCCGACCGGGTGCGTGGAGCCGGAGCGGCTACGCCCCGATTGCTGGGGGACGCAGCGTTAGCGCAGCGTACCACCGGGTAGCTCTTTTACGTAAGCTTCCAAGCCTCCGAAAGTATGAGTTACCGCGAGACGGAGCATCTTCGCGTACTGATCGCGAACGAGAGGAAGGACCGCCTGGCGCTCGTGGCGCCGATCGTCGCCTCGATGGGTCATGAGGTGATCGCCCGCGAGATCGAGGTGGAGGACGTGGGCCCCGTGACTGCCCGCGAGCGGCCGGACGTCGCGCTCGTCGGGCTCGGCGAGAGCTCGGAACACGCGCTCCACCTGATCGAGAAGATCGTCAACGAGGCCGCCTGCCCGGTGATCCTCCTGATCCACGAGGCCAGATCCGGAGTTCGTGAAGGAGGCCTCGAAGCGCGGGATCTTCGCCTACATCATCGACGGCGACGCCGCCGACTGGCAGGGGTCGATGGACATCGTCCTGCGCCGCTTCACGGAGTTCCAGGACCTCGAGGGCGCCTTCGGCCGGCGCGCGATGACCGAGCGGGCGAAGGGCATCCTCATGGAGCGCCACTCGATCGACGAGGACGCCGCCTTCGAGATGCTGCGCGGCCACGCCCGCGACAGCAACCGCAAGCTCGTGGACATCGCGACCGCCGTCGTCGACGGGCACGCGCTGCTGCCCAAGCGCCCGCCGGAGCCCGGCCTGGAGCCGGCCTAGCCGCGCGCGGGATACTGGGCGTCGGTGGATGCCCGGGCTCAGCTCGAAAGCGGCCGCCGGGCTCACGCGGAGCGGGACTGGCGTGCCGCGCATGAGGATCTGTCGGCCGCGGATCAGGCGGTCGCGCTGGCCGGCGCGGACCTCGAGCGGCTGGCAACGCCGCGTACATGGCCGGCCGCGACGACGAGTACCTGAGCACTCTGGAGCGCGCCCACCAGGCCTACGCCGACGCCGGGGAGATGGTGTCCGCGATCCGCTGCGCGTTCTGGGTCGGGGTGAACCTCGCGCGGCGCGGTGAGGTGGGCCAGGCGAGTGGCTGGCTCGGCCGCGCACAGCGCTGGGTCGATCGCGAGGGCGGCGACCGCGTGGAGCGCGGGTACCTCCTGATCCCCGTGATCTTCCGGCACGAGGCCGCCGGGGAGCTCGATGCGGCGGCGCGACCTGTCGGCCGAGGCGGCCGCGATCGGCGAGCGCTTCGGCGACGCCGACCTGTTCGCGCTGGCCGTTCACCAGCAGGGCCACATCCTGATCCAGCAGGGAGAGACCGAGCGCGGCCTCCGGCTGCTCGACGAGGCGATGGTGGCCGTGACGGCCGGCGAGGTGTCACCGATCGCCAGCGGCCTCGTGTACTGCGGCGTGATCCTCGGCTGCCAGGACGCCTACGAGATGCGCCGCGCGCAGGAGTGGACCGCTGCGCTCACACGCTGGTGCGAGCAGCAGGCCGGCATGGTCGCCTTCACGCGGCCGCTGCCTCGTGCACCGTGCCGAGCTGCTCCAGCTGCGGGGCGAGTGGTCGGAGGCGCTCGAGGAGGCACGGCAGGCCGGCGAGCGCTTCGCGGCGCAGGGCTACCGGCTCGCATCGGCCGAGGCGGCCTACCGGCGCGCCGAGGTGCACCGCGTGCGCGGCGACCTCGCCGCCGAGGACGGCTACAGGGAGGCGAGCCGCGGCGGCTACGAGCCCCAGCCGGGCCTCGCCCTGCTGCGGCTGGCCCAGGGCGAGGTGGACCTGGCGGCGGCCGCCATCCGGCGGGCGCTCGGCGAGACCTCGCTGCGCCCGGAGCGCGCGCGGCTCCTCCCGGCCTGCGTGGAGATCCTGTTGGCGGCCGGCGACGGCGAGGGGGCGGCTGCGGCCTGCGAGGAGCTGGAGCTGCTTGCGGAGGGCCATGAGGACGGCATGCTGGGCGCCCTGGCGGCGCAGGCTCGCGGCGCCGTCGAGCTGAGCGCGGGGGACCCGCAGGCCGCCCTCCCGCCGCTCCGGCGCGCCTGGCGTGTGTGGCAGGACCTCGAGGCGCCCTACGAGGCGGCCCGCGCGCGCGAGCTCGTGGGCCCTCGCCTGCCGCGCCGTGGGCGACGGCGACACCGCCGAGCTCGAGCTCGACGCCGCGCGAGCCACCTTCGAGGAGCTGGGCGCGGCCGCCGATGCCGCGCGACTGACCGAGGCCGGCGGCGCGTGAGGCCCACGACCTCACTCCGCGCGAGCTCGAGGTTCTGCGCCTGGTCGCCACGGGCGGCACCAACAAGGCCATCGCCGCCGAGCTCGTGGTCAGCGAGCGCACGGTGGACCGCCACGTGAGCAACATCTTCGCGAAGCTGCGCGTCTCGTCGCGCGCCGCCGCCACGGCCTACGCCTACGAGCACCGCCTGGTCTGATCGCGGCCGGTGTGGGTGAAACCACCGACGCGACCGCGGGTGCAGGTTGGGTCCTTCGGCCGATGCGGAAGCCGCTCGCCGGGTTCAGATTCCCGGTCGTGCAAACGACCTGGAGGAGAAGACCGTGAACGAGAACAGAGAGCGGCAGCTCGCGACGCTGCCCGTCACCGAGCGCCGTGTGGACTGCGCGGGCATCGACACGCCCGTGCTCGAGGGCGGCGACGGCGCGCCGGTCGTGCTGCTTCACGGACCCGGCGGCAGCGCGATGCACTGGGCGCGCGTGATCCCCGAGATGGCGATGGCGCACGCTCTGGTCGTGCCCGACCTGCCGGGGCAGGGAGAGTCCCGGCTCGACGGCGAGCCGCTCGACGCCGAGCGCGTGATCGCCTGGCTCGACGAGCTGATCGACCGGACCTGCGCGTCGCCGCCGGCGCTGGTCGGCTACGCGCTGGGGGGCGCGATCGCGGCACGCTATGCCTGCGAGCGCTCCGAGCGGCTCTCGGCGCTCGTCCTGGTGGACACGCTCGGCCTCGTGGACTTCGCGCCCGCGCCCAACTTCGGCGCGGCGCTCCAGGCCTTCCTCGCCGAGCCGACCGGAGCCAATCACGACCGGCTCTGGCATCAGTGCACGCTCGACCTGGACGGCGTGCGCACGCGCCTGGGCGAGCGCTGGCAGCCGTTCAAGGCTTACAACCTCGAGCGAGCGCAGACTCCGAGCGTGAAGGCGGCGCTCGGCACGCTGATGGGCGTCTTCGGCCTGCCCGCGATCGCGCCAGAGGACCTCGGGAGCATCGCGGCCCCCACCAGCCTCATCTGGGGGCGTCACGACCTCGCGACGCGGCTGGCGGACGCCGAGACGGCGAGCGAGCGCTACGGGTGGCCGCTCCAGGTGATCGACGACTGTGGAAGCGACCCGCCGATCGAGCAGCCGGAGGCGTTGGTGGACGCGCTGCAGAGCGCGCTGGGAGCGCGGACGGCGGAGGCCCGATGAGCGCCGGAGATGACAGCGAGCGCCACGAGACCGTCATCGTCGGGGGCGGCCAGGCGGGGCTGTCGGTCGCGTACCACCTGGCGAAGCGCGGCGAGGAGTTCGTGCTCCTCGAGGCCGATGAGCGGATCGGCGACTGCTGGCGCCGGCGCTTCGACTCCCTGCGCCTGTACAGCCCGGCCCGCTATGACGGTCTCCCGGGCTGGGGGTTCCCCGCCGACCCGTGGTCGTTCCCGACGAAGGACGAGGTGGCCGACTACCTGGAGGCCTACGCCGCTCGCTTCGGCCTGCCGGTGCGCACGGGGGTGAGGGTGGACGGCCTGTCGAGGAACGGCGGGGGCTACCTGATCTCCGCGGGCGACCGCGGCTTCGAGGCCGACCACGTGGTGGTGGCCTCGGGCACCTTCCAGAAGCCCATCACGCCGGAGTTCGCGCGCGAGCTCGACCCGGCGATCAGACAGCTCCACTCGAACGACTACCGCAACCCCGGGCAGCTGCTGGACGGCCCCGTCCTCGTGGTCGGCGCGAGCCACTCCGGCGGGGACATCGCCCTCGAGGTGGCCCGCGATCACCCGACGATCCTGTCCGGCAAGGTGAACGGCGAGGTGCCTTTCGACATCGAGGGCAGGCCGGCCCGCGTGATCATCCGGGTGCTCTGGTTCCTGGCGAACCACGTGCTCACCATGCGCACGCCGATCGGCCGGAGGATGCGGCCCCACGTCCGCGACCACGGCGGTCCGTTCCTGCGCGTCAAGCGGGCCGACCTCGACGCCGCCGGCGTCGAGCGCACCGAGGCCCGGGTGGCGGGCGTGAGCGGCGGCAAGCCGCTGCTGGACGACGGGCGCGTGCTCGACGTGGCGAACGTGGTGTGGTGCACCGGGTTCGGCAAGGACCTCGGCTGGGTCCGCCTCCCGGTGGCCGGGGAGGACGGCTGGCCGGAGCAGGTGCACGGCGCGGTCACGTCCGAGCCCGGTCTCTATTTCGTCGGGCTGCCGTTCCTCCACGCCTTCGGCTCGATGCTGATCGGCGGGGTCGGCCGCGACGCCGAGCGTGTGGCGAGGCAGATAACGCGCGTATCGTCCCCGGCGTGATCAACGCCAGTCTCTCCCTGGTCGAGTTCCCCGCCGACGACCCCGAGCGGGCTCGCGCGTTCTGGTCCGGGCTGCTCGGCTCCGAGCTGGAGCCGCGTGGCGAGGGGGAGGGCGAGGGCTGGCAGACCGGGCCGGGCGAGTCGGTGGGCGTCCACTCCCGCGGCCGCGGGCCGGGCGACACGTTCTCGCTTCCCTACTTCCAGGTCGACGAGATGGACGGCGCCGTGCGCAGGGTCGAGGAGCTGGGTGGCAGCGTGGTCCATCCCGGCGAGCGCTGGTCGATCTGCAAGGACTCCGAGGGCAACCCCTTCGGGCTCGCGCTCAGCGGCTGAGGGCGGGCATCACCACGCGCACGCCGCGCCTCGGCGTGAAGGTGATGCCGCGGCGGATCCCCTTCTCCGGGCGCCGGTCGGCCAGCGTCAGGTCCGCGCGCTCCAGCACGCGCCGGATCACCACGGCCATCTCGAGGCTGGCGAACGCGGCGCCGAGGCAGCGGCGCGTGCCGCCGCCGAAGGGAAGCCAGGAGTAGGTGTCGGGGGCGTCGTCGCCGAGGAAGCGCTCGGGGCGGAAGTCGCGCGGGTCGGGGTAGCGGTCGCGGCGGCGGTGGATCGCCGCGATCGACGGGTTGATCTCGATGCCGGGCGGCACCGTGTAGGGGCCGAGCGGGAACGGCTCACCGCGCACCACGCGGCCCACGCCGGCGATCACCGGCTTCAGCCGCAGCGTCTCCTTGACCACCGCGTCGAGGTAGGCGCGGTCGCCCGTTCGCGCGCGCGAGAGAACGTCCGGGCGGCGGAGCAGCAGCTCGAACGCCCAGGCCAGGCCGGTCGCGGTGGTCTCGTGACCGGCCACGAGCAGGGTGACCAGCTCGTCGCGCAGCTCGGCGTCGGTCATCGCCTCGCCGTCCTCGTCGCGCGCCAGCAGCAGCATCGAGAACACGTCCTCGCGCTCGGCCAGGTCGGGAGCGTCGCGGCGGCGGGCGATCTCCTCGTAGATCAGCTCGTCGACGGCGGCGCGGCGGTCCTCGAAGCGCTGGCCGGCGGCGCTGCCGAAGCGCCCGCCCGAGAGAGCGAGCGCGATCAGGCCCAGCCGCGAGGCGGTCGGGTCGATCATCGCGCGGATGCGGCGCTTGAGCTCGTCGAGCCGCGGCCCCTCGTCCACGCCGAAGACGGCGCGCAGGATGATGTCGAGCGTGAGCGAGCGCATCGACGGCAGCAGCTCGAAGCGCTCGCCCACGGGCCAGGAGTCGATCGCCCGGTCGGCCGCCTCGGTCATCACCTGCTCGTAGGCGCGCATGCGCTCGCCGTGGAAGGGCGGGAGCAGGAGCTTGCGCTCGCGCAGGTGCGCGGCGCCGTCGAGCAGGAGCACCGAGCGCGCGCCCACGACCGGGCCGAGCGGGGCGTTCGCCTCGCCGGCGCGCAGCTGCTCGGGCGAGGCGCGGAACACCTGCTTCGTGAGCTCCGGGTCGAAGACCATCACGAAGCAGGGGTCGAAGAGGCTCCGGAAGGTGACCACATCGCCGTAGCGGCGCCGGTTCGCGTCGATCCAGCGCGACGGCTGGAAGATGAAGCCCGCGGTCTGCATCCAGCGCGGCAGGCGCGGGCCGGGCGGCAGGGCGCTTTCGCCGGGCATGTGCGGAAGCTAGCGTGCGCGCCGATGCCGTTCCGCTCACTCGACTTCGTCTACACCCCGAGCAGCGACGTGGCGCGCGACCTGGCGCACTTCACCGGCGCGCTCGGCGGCGAGGCGGTGTTCGCCATCGAGGCCTTCGACACGCGCGTGGCGATGGTCAGGCTGAGCGACGAGGGACCGGGCGTGCTGCTGGCCGGCCACCTCGAGGGCGAGGCGCCGGTGCTCGTCTACCGGGTGGACGACCTCGACGCCGAGCTCGAGCGACTGGAGGCGAGCGGCGCCGAGGTGGAGGCGCGCTTCGAGATCCCGCACGGGCCGTGCGCGGCGCTCGCCCTGCCGGGCAGCCAGCGCATTGCCGTCTACGAGCTCACGCGGCCGGAGGCCGACGAGCGCTTGGGGGGACGGATGGACTTCGCGGCGAGCTAGGAGGCGCGCCGGCGGCGCGGGCGCTCGGCCTCGGGGCGCGGGGGGTGTGCCGCGCGCTCCTTGGCGGTCATCTTGCGGATCTTGAGCGTGCCCTTCTCGACCTGCTCCTTCACGTGCGCGAGCTTCTCCTCGCGCTTCGCGGCGTCACGTTCCTTCTGCGTCGTCACGTACGGGCCTTCCGATCGCTGGCGTAGTCCTCCCCGGTTGGGGTCTTTACCCCATTCCCAAGCTGTTCAATCCCGGGCAAGCTTTCTCTCAGATTTTACCCGGCGCTGAGGGATAGGGGTCAGCGTTCGGGGCGTCCGATCAAGGAGGCAGCGGATGTCCGGCAGCAGACTGACCACGCTCGACGCGTCGTTCCTCGAGCTCGAGAGCTCGTCTGCGCACATGCACGTGGGCTGGGCGGCGCGCTTCGCGCCCCGCCCGGGGCACCCGGCGCCCCGCTTCGACGAGCTGCGGGAGCACGTGGCCGGCCGGATGGGCCGGGCCCCGCGCTACCGCCAGAAGCTCGCGCGCGTCCCGCTCTCGCTGCACGACCCGGTGTGGGTCGACGACGGCGACTTCGACGTGGACCGGCACGTGCGCCACGGCGAGTCGGGCGACCTCGGGATGCTCGTGGACGAGGTGATGTCCGAGCAGCTCGGGCGCGACCACCCGCTCTGGGAGCTGTGGATCGCGGACGACCTGCCGGACGGCGGCATCGGCGTGATCGGCAAGGCGCACCACGCGATGGTCGACGGCATCGCGGCCGTGGAGCTCGCGTCGCTGCTCGTGGACCTGACCCCCGAGCCCGATCCGCCCGAGCCCGACGGCTGGCTGCCGGCCCGCGCGCCCGGACGCGGTGAGCCTCGTGGCGGACGCGCTCACGGACCGCGCCGGCCAGCTGGCCGGGCTCGCGCGCTGGCCGCTCGAGCTCGACGCGTCACCCGCGGCGGCTGGCCGCTCTGGCGGGCGAGGCCGTGCCGAGCGCCCGCGCGCTCGCCGACTCGCTGCGCTCCGCGACTCCGCGCACCTGCCTGAACGAGCCGATCTCCTCGCGCCGCCACCTGGCGCGGGCGCGCCGCCCGCTGGCGGACCTGAAGCTGATCAAGAACGGCTTCGGGGCCACGGTCAACGACGTGGTGCTCGCCTCGGTCGCCGGGGCGATGCGCGAGTTCTTCGAGGAGCGCGGCGACGAGCCCGTTCCGCTCAAGACGATGGTGCCGGTGAGCGTCCGCGCCTCGGACGGCGGCGGCGATCTCGGCAACCAGATCTCGTTCGTGTTCGTGGACCTGCCCTGCCACGAGCCCGACCCGGTGCTCCGGCTGGGGCACGTGATGCGCGAGATGGGCAAGCGCAAGCGCGGCGGCCAGCCCGAGGGCGCCGACCGCGTGCTCAAGGCGCTCGGCTTCGCGCCGCGGCCGCTGCAGCACGCGCTCTCGCACATGGTCGCGAGCCCGCGGGCGTTCAACCTCACGGTCTCGAACATCCCGGGCCCGCCCGCGCCGCTCTACATGCTCGGCTGCGAGCTCGAGGAGGTCTATCCCGTGGTGCCGATCACCGACCGCCACGCGCTGTCGATCGGGATGACCACGCTGCGCGACGAGGCGTTCTTCGGCATCTACGCCGGCTGCGACGCGCTGCCCGACGCGGACCGGATCGGCGAGCTGCTCGGGGACTCGATAGACGAGCTGCTGGCGCTGCGCCTCTGCATAGACTCGGCCGCCATGAGCTACGGCGGCACGAACGAAGCGGTGATCGTGGGCGCGGTGCGGACCCCGGTGGGCCGCCACGGCGGCCAGCTGAGCGCGGTGCGGCCGGACGACCTGGGCGCGCACGCGCTGCGCGCGCTGACCGAGCGCACCGGCGTTCCGGCCTCCGAGATCGAGGACGTGTACTTCGGCTGCGCGAACCAGGCGGGCGAGGACAACCGCGACGTGGCCCGGATGTCCCTGATCCTGGCCGACTACCCGCTCGAGGTGGCCGGCGCGACCGTGAACCGGCTCTGCGGATCGGGGCTCGAGGCCGTGGCCCAGGCCGCGCGCGCGGTGATGCTCGGCGAGGCCGACGTGTACGTGGGCGGCGGCGTGGAGTCGATGAGCCGCGCGCCGCTCGTGATCCAGAAGCAGGAGAAGGCCTTCCAGTCGGGCAACCGCACGGCCTGGGACTCCACGCTCGGCTGGCGCATGCCGAACCCCGAGATGGAGCGCCGCGGCCACACCGACTCGCTCGGCATGACCGCCGAGAACCTGGCCGACGAGCGCGAGATCCCGCGCGTGCGCCAGGACCGCTTCGCGCTCCACAGCCACGAGAAGGCGGTGGCCGCGATCGACGCCGGGCGCTTCGCGGACGAGACCGTCGCGGTGACCGTGAAGGGCCGCAAGGGCGACACCGTCGTGGAGTCGGACGAGGGGCCGCGGCGCGACAGCTCGCTCGAGTCGCTCGCCAAGCTCAAGCCGGTCTTCAAGGAGGACGGCACCGTCACGGCCGGCAACTCGAGCCCGCTGAACGACGGCGCCGCCGCCGTGATGGTCACGAGCGCGGACTACGCGAAGGCGAACGGGCTGACCGCGCTCGCGAAGGTCCGCTCGGTGGCGGTGGCCGGCGTGCCGCCGCGGATCATGGGCATCGGCCCGGTGCCCGCCACGAAGAAGGCGCTCGAGCGCGCGGGCGTGAGCCTCGACGACATCGACCTGATCGAGCTGAACGAGGCGTTCGCGGCCCAGTCACTCGCCGTGACCGACGAGTGGGGGATCGACGCCGAGGACGAGCGGCTCAACGCGAACGGCGGCGCGATCGCGCTCGGTCACCCGCTGGGCTGCTCGGGCGCCCGCCTGCTCACGACGATGCTCCACGAGCTCCAGCGCCGCGACGACGCTCAGCTCGGCCTGGCCACGATGTGCATCGGCGTGGGCCAGGGCATCGCCATGGTTGTCGAGAAGACCTAGTCGCCCAGGCGCGCCTTGGCCCAGGCGAGGACCGTCGCGTTGTAGTCCGCGGCCTCGGCCGGGTCCGTGTTGGTGCCGTTCTTCGTCGTGGGCACGTGCGTGGCGCAGCTGCCCGGAGCCGTGTCCGGGCTCACGCAGAGCCGCAGGTTGCGGAACTTGGGGCCCGCGCCGGCGACCGCGATGCGCATCGGCTCATGGGCGCAGTCGGCCGAGCCGAGCGTCTTCGTCGAGCCGTCACGGAGCGAGCACGTCATCGGCGTCGAGCCGCAGGTGTTCGGGTCGGCGCTGCTCCAGACGTGCAGGATCGGCACGGTGAGCTCGCCGCGGGCGATCAGCTGGTCCGGCTCGTTGCCGGCCTTTGCCAGCTCGGGATGCACCCGCGCGGAGATCGCCGCGAGCGCCTCCTCGTCACGGCCCGGGTCGGGGCAGACGCCCTGAGCCGCCTGCGCCCGCTCCCAGAGCGTGTTGACCTCGCCGGAGTCGGCGATCGCGCCGGCCGGCGGCACGCCCTCCTTCTGCATCGAGTACGAGACGTTGAAGACGCCCGCGGAGCCGGCGCTGCCGCCGTGGAGGATCACCTTGCCGGTCGGGTACTGCTGCTTGGCGTAGGCGATCGCGGCCTTCGTCGCGAACATGCCGTTCGTGGTGCGCGGCTTGCCGTCCGGGGTCTTGTTCGGGTTGTTCGGGTCGGGCTGGTCCCCGCCCGCGTAGATGTCGTGGTTGCACATGGAGACCGCGACGAAGCGGAAGCCCACCGCGTCGTTGCGCGCGCGGCCGATGACGCCGTTGTCCCGGAGACGGTTGATGAGCCCGCTCGCGGCCTCCTCGACCTTCTGCCCGGGCCCGGGCTGCGGCTCCCCAGCCGAGTTGAACCAGCCCACGCCGCCCCCGTGCATGTGGACCCAGAGCGGGCGCGTGTCCGTGGCGGAGGAGCCCACCTTGGTCCCGATGACGAACGTCTGGTAGCCGCTGATGCTGCAGGGGTACGCGAGGTTGCGGTAGTAGTCGAACTTGTAGCCGCCGGTGGTGGTCGTGCTCACGAACTCGATCTGCGCGGTCTTGCCCGGCGAGTTGAGCGGGGCGGCGCAGCCGGCGATCGCGAGCGACCGCGATCCCGATGAGCGGGGAGTGACAGCAGACGGCGGGCCAGGTTCGGGCGCATTTCTCTCCTCGGGACGCGGGATGCGGTGTGGTGACCCGCGCAAACACCACTTCTATCGCGAAGTTGTGCGCCCCGTACGAAGTTCGTACGCGAGGGGAATTCTCCCTATTCTCTACTGACTTTATGCAGAATACGCTATGGTCCCCGTCGTGAAGAGCGTCGACGTGCACCAGCACCTCTGGCCGGAGGCCGTCCTCGAGGTGCTCGAGCGCCGCTCCGCGGCACCGCGGGCGCGCCGCCTGCGCGGGGTCTGGCAGGTGGAGCTTCCGGGTGAGCCGGCCTTCGAGGTCGACCCTCGTGAGCACGACCCCGAGCAGCGGGCGGCCGAGCTCGGCGTGGACCACGCGCTGGTGGCGCTGTCGGCGCCGGTGGGGTTCGAGGAGCTTCCGGCCCGCGACGCTCTGGCGGCCGTGGCGGCGTGGCAGGACGCGGCCGAGTCGCTCCCCGGCGAGCTGGGCTGGTGGGCGCTGGCTCCGGCCGCGCTCCCCGTGGAGGAGCAGGCGGCGATCGTGACGGAGGCCGTGGCGAGCGGGGCCGCCGGGCTCTGCCTCGCCGCGACCAGGCTCTCGACGACCGCCGCGGCCGAGTCGCTGCTGCCGCTGCTGGCGGCCACAGCCGACGCGGGCGTGCCCGTGTTCGTGCACCCCGGCCCGGTGGCGCCGAGCGCCGCGGGGGCGCGCGAGCCGGCCTGGTGGTCGCCGGCCACCGCCTACGTGGCGCAGCAGCACTCCGCCTGGACCGCCTTCCACGCCGTGGTGCGGCCGCGGCTGTCCTCCCTGCGCGCGGTGTTCGCGCTGCTCGCGGGGCTGGCGCCGCTGCACTCCGAGCGCACCGCCTCGCGCGGCGGCCCCGGCGGCCGCGAGGTGATCAACGACCCGCTCGTCTTCTACGACACGTCCTCCTACGGGCCCGACGCGATCCGCGCCCTGGCGACCGTGGTCGGCATCGGCCAGCTCGTGCACGGCACGGACCATCCGGTGGCGGGCGAGGCGCCCGACGCCGTTGAGCGGGCCTTCTGCGCCGAGCTGGCCGACGTGGTGCGCCGCGACGCCCCGGCGCGTGCGCTCGGCTACACGTGGGTGCCGGCGTGAGCGCGCTGCGTCGAGGCGCTGGCCGACTTCGCCGCCCGCCCCGAGAGCTGGCGCCCGCTCGTCCGCCACGATCCCGGCGAGCGCACGTACGTCCAGCTCCACCGCGACGAGCAGGTCGAGCTCTACCTGGTCTGCTGGATGCCCGGCCACGACACGGGCTTCCACGACCACGACGAGAGCGCGGCCGCGATCACCGTGGTGGAGGGAGAGGTGAGCGAGGAGCGGCTCGCGATCGGCGGGACGGTCGAGACCACCGTCCGGGCCGGCGAGACGGTGACGATCGCGCGCGAGGCCATCCACCGCGTCCGCCACGCGGGCGAGGGCCCGGCCGTGACGCTCCACGCCTACTCGCCGCCGCTCGAGCGGGTCGGCACCTACGAGGTGGCCGACGACGGCGCCCTGCTGCGCCACCCGCGCGCGGCCGACGTGCCGCTCGAAGCCGCCGCCGCTAGCCGGCGCGGGCAAGCGTCCTGACTTTCGGTTGCAGAGCAACCACTGGGCAGGACGGTTGGCAGTGAAGGCGCACGGGAGCGTTACGAGGCTCGGCCAGAGCGGCCTCCTTCACTGCTGTCGTAGACGTAACAGAGCTGTGCGCCGCCGAGACGAAGCGTCCTGAGTTCCGGTTGCAGAGCAACCACAGGGCAGGACGCTCGGCGCCGCCTAGGCCGAGCGCAGCTCCAGCACCCCGATCTCGGGCGGCGCCCGGAAGCGGCCCGGCAGCGTGCTCGTGCCCACGCCGCGGCTCACGAACAGGTGGCGGCCCTCCTCGATCACGTGGCCGCCGCCGTAGCGGGTGCCGAAGTGCGAGGGCGTGACGAAGTTGCGCAGGAGCGGCACGTTCACCTGGTTGCCGTGCGTGTGCCCGGACAGCGTGAGCGCCACGCGGTCGGGGATGAACGGGAACAGGTCGGGGTCGTGGCTGAGCGCGAGCACCGGCTCGCCCTCGGGGATCGACCCGAACGTCATCCCGATCGACGGCTCGCGCTCGCGCAGGTCGGCCAGGCCGGCCACCCACAGCGGCCCGGTCTTGAACGCGTCGTTCTCGAGCACCCGGATCCCGGAGGCCACGAGCGCGGCGCCCATCGCGCGGCCGTGGACCCACCAGTCGTGGTTGCCGAGCACCGCGAACACCCCGAGCGGCGCGGACAGGGCGGCCAGGCTCTGCGCCACCGGGCCGGGCGCGATGCGGCGCCCGCCGAGCACGCGCGGCGACGCGTAGTCGCCGAGCAGCACCACGAGGTCCGGCTCCTCGCGGTTCAGCCGTGACACGAGTCGCGTGACCTGGGCGATCGGCACGTGCGGGGCGCCGGCGTGGAGGTCGGCCATGACCCCGACCCGCAGGCCGTCCACCTCGGCGGGCCAGTTCGGGAGCTCGAGCCGCTCGACGGAGAGCCCCACGCGCCGCGGCTCGTGCCAGAAGGTGCGGTAGCCGAGCGCCGCCACGCCCGCGCCCGCCGCCAGCGGCAGCAGCGGGATCACGTGACGGCCGCCGGGGTTCGCGGCTGGGTGGAGGCGAACGCCACCCCGGCGATCACGATCGCCACGCCGAGCAGCTGCACCGAGGACGGCGCCTCGGACAGGAGCAGCGCGGCCAGGAACACTGCGCTCACCGGCTGCAGCATGAGCACGATGGAGGTCAGCAGCGCCGGCAGCCGCGGCAGCGACACCGAGATCAGCAGCCAGCCGAGCACCTGCGAGGAGAGCGCGAGCAGCACGAGCCAGGCCTGGGCCTCGAGGTCGGGCAGCCAGTCGATGTCGCCGACCGCGATCCCGCCGATGGCGGAGAACAGCGCGCCGCTGGCCGTGGCGTCGAACAGCGGCCCGGCGGGCCGCCGGATGTCCGAGTTCCCCTGGCGCAGGATCAGCAGGAACAGCG
Organism: uncultured Thermoleophilaceae bacterium; assembly: GCA_963768465.1. Classification (GTDB taxonomy): domain Bacteria; phylum Actinomycetota; class Thermoleophilia; order Solirubrobacterales; family Thermoleophilaceae; genus JACVRW01. The sequence goes on from CAVYIA010000010.1 coordinate 235,262, forward strand.
CGTAGCTGATCCCGGTCAGGACGCCGAAGAGCACGCCGAGCGCCGGGTCGTCGCCGTAGGCGCCGGCGCCGATCGCGCCGGAGATCAGGACCACGCCCACGAACACGACCGGGATCGACATGAGCGAGCGCGACTCGGGGCGCTCGCCGAGCCAGACCCAGGCGATCAGCCCTACGAACAGCACCTGCACGTTCGCGAGCACCGTCGCCAGGCCGGCGCCGACCGCCTCGATCGAGTGGTGCCAGAAGGTCAGGTCGGCCGCGAAGAAGACGCCCGCGCCGATCGCGAGCAGCCGGTCGCGCTGCGAGCGCGGCCCGTAGCGGCGGCGCTCCACCAGCGCCAGCGCCCCGAGCAGCGGAAGCGCGTAGGCGCAGCGGAAGAACGCCGCCGTGGAGGGCGACACCTCGGCAAGCCGCACGAGGATCGCCGAGAAGGCGATCACGAAGGCGCCGAGCGCGCCCGCCAATACCGGTCGGTCCCACATAGCGGCCGCCGAGGGTAATGCCGGGCCGTGGGTATGGTCACGCCGTGGACCGGAACACCGCGCTCTGGACGATCGTCCTCTTCTTCGGCGCGTCGATCATGTTCGCGGCGATCAAGAACGCCACGGAGGACGAGGGGGCCGGCGTGGCGCTCGGAGCGCAGCTGGCGGCCGGGCTGGTGCTCGTGGGCGTGCTGATCGTGTTCGTGCGCCGCAGGCAGTGAGGCCGCTCGCCGAGCAGACGATCCTCGTCACGGGCTCCACGGACGGGCTCGGGCGGCGCGTCGCGGAGGGGCTGGCGGAGCGGGGCGCCGCGGTGATCGTGCACGGCCGCGACCCCGAGAAGACGCGTGCCGTGGCCGCCGAGATCGGCGCCGGGCGCGCGCTCGTGGCCGACCTCGCCTCGCTCCGCGAGGTGCGCCTGCTCGCCGGCCGCGTGGGCCGGATCGACACGCTCGTGAACAACGCCGGCACCGTGAGCGCCGAGCGCCGCACGAGCGCGGACGGCCTCGAGCTGAGCTTCGCGGTCAACTACCTGTCGCACTTCCTCCTCACCGCGCTGCTGCTCGACCGCCTGGAGGAGCCGGCCCGGATCGTGAACGTGGCCTCGATCGGGCAGGCGCCGTTCGACTTCGACGATCCCGGGTACGAGCGCGACTTCGACGGCTACGGCGCCTATGCGCGCAGCAAGCTCGCCCAGGTCACGTGGACGTTCGAGCTCGCGGAGCGCCTCGGCGACCGCGAGATCACCGTGAACGCGCTCCACCCGGCCACGCTGATGGACACGAAGATGGTGCGCGAGACGCTCGGCCGCCCGCACACCACCGTGGAGGAGGGTGCTCGCGCCACGCTGAGGCTCGTGACCGACCCCGAGCTCGACGGCGTGAGCGGCCGCTTCTTCAACGGGCTGCGCGAGGCGCGCGCGAACGAGCAGGCCTACGACCCCGACGCCCGGCGCCGGCTCTGGGAGCTGAGCGAGCGGCTGACCGCGTGACGCGCTGGATCGTGGACGGCATGAACGTGATCGGGTCGCGCCCGGACGGCTGGTGGCGCGACCGCCGCGGAGCCATGCGCCGGCTCGTGGACCAGCTGGGCGGCATCGCCGAGCCCGTGACGGTCGTGCTCGACGGGGCGCCCTTCGACATCGACGGCGGCGGACGTGGACGTTCGCTTCGCCTCGCGCCGCGGCCCGGACGCGGCCGACGACGACATCGCCGCCCTCGTGGCCGCCGACCCGGATCCGGCCGACCTGCGCGTGGTCACCTCGGACGCCGCGCTCGAGCGGCGCGTGCGCGAGCACGGTGCGCACGTCGAGGGCGCGTGGCGCCTTCCGCAGGCGGCTGGACGCCATGGGCAGTGGCTGACGCGGCCCACCGCACCGCCTTCCTCGACTGGCTGGGCTGCGCCGCCCGGGGGAGGACCGAGCGCGCCGCCCGTGCCGCGGCCGCGCAGGACGACCCGGTGGCGGCGGCCGCGACCGCCGGCCACGTGCTCGACTTCGACGACACCTACCTGCCGGGCCTCGCCCACCTGAGCGCGCCGACCGCGCCGGTGGCGCTGCTGCTCGCGGACACGGTGGGCGAGGCGCTCGACGCCTACGCCGAGGGCTTCGAGGCCATGGGCGCGCTCGCGCGGGCGAGCCACCCCGCGCTCTACGACCGCCACCTCCACCCGACCGCGGTCTGCGGCGGCCTCGGCGCGGCCGTGACCGCCGCCCGCCTGCTCGGGCTCGACGCGGAGGCCGAGCGCTCGGCCCGCGCGCTCGCGCTGCTCGGGGCGGCCGGGCTGCGCGCGGCGTTCGGCTCGGACGGCAAGTCGCTTCAGGTGGGCTGGGCGGCCGCGGCCGGCGTGCGCGCCGCGCGGCTGGCGGCGGAGGGCGCGCGGGTGCCGCTCGAGGCGGCCGCCGCCGGCTTCGCCGAGGCCACCGGCGGCGCCTACGCCGAGGCGGACCCCGGCGAGCGCGCGGTCGAGCTCAACTGGATCAAGGCCTGGCCCTGCTGTCTCCAGACGCACGGGTCGATCGAGGCGGCCGAGCCGCGCTCGCGGCGAGGACGCCGAGCCGGCGACCGTGATCGTCCACCCGGTCTCGCTCCAGGCCGCCGGGGTCGGTCCGGCGCCCGCCGACGGGCTCCAGGCCAAGTTCTCGATCCCCTACCTCACGGCGTACACGCTGCTGAACGGCCCGCCCGGCATCGAGAGCTTCGCCGCGGTGGACCCCGACGTGACCCGGCGCGCCGAGGCGATCGAGGTGCGCGCCGACCCTGGCCTGCTCGAGTCGGAGGCGGTGCTGCTCGACGCGGGCGGCGCCGAGCTCCAGCGCGTGGAGGCGGCCACGGGCTCGCCCGAGCATCCGCTCGACGCGGCGGCGCTCGAGCGCAAGCTCGCCGACCTCGGCGCGGAGCGGCTGGCGGGCGCGCTCGACGATCCGGAGCGCCCGGCCGCGGAGCTGGCCGGGCTGGCCGGGCTGCGGTAGGCCGACGGCGCGGTTACGATCGGCTCGCCGGACTCGCACTCACGACGGAAGGAGCCTCAGTGGCCGAGGAGATCCAGATACCGGGGGCAGGGACCTCCGCGAAGATTCGCAACCCGCTCGGGGTGATCGGCCTGACGCTGATCACGCTCGGGATCTACTTCTTCTTCTGGTGGTACTACATCAACCGGGAGATGCGCGACCTCGGCAAGGCCCGCGGGGTCGACCTCGGGGAGAAGCCGGGCAACTCCGTGCTCGCGGTGTCGCTCGGTGCGCTCATCATCGTCCCGGCGATCGTCTCGGAATGGACCACGACCGGCCGGATCCAGCGCTCGCAGGAGACCGCCGGCGTCGAGCGGCCGGCAAGCGGGCCCGTGATCTTCGTGCTGCTGCTGCTGATCTCGCCGGTCGGCCTCTGGTACGCCCAGAGCGAGCTGAACAAGGCCTGGCGCCAGCTCTCGGAAGGCGGCGGGCAGGCGACCCTCACGCCACCGGAGTCGCAGCCGGCGCCGCCCGCGGCGGAGCGGCCCGAGGTGCCGGGCCAGCAGTAGCCACCCGCTCGGTCACCACGGCGCGCGCACCGCGCGCCGGGACGACCGTCACGTGCTTGATGGCAGGGCGCTCCGGCCGCGCGGACGGGGCGCGCAGGCGCACGCGGCGCAGCACCTCGCGGAGCACGACGCGCATCTCCACCTGCGCGAACGAGGCGCCGATGCAGCGCCGGACGCCGCCGCCGAAGGGGATCCAGGTGTACGACTCGGGCTGCCCGTCGATGAAGCGCTCGGGCCGGAACTCCTCGGGGTCCGGGTAGAGGTCGGGGCGCACGTGCACCGCCGCGATCGCCGGCAGCACGAGCGTGCCGGCCGGCAGTGAGTACCCGCCGATCTCCATCGGCCGCGTGAGCTTGCGGGCCACGTCGACGATCACCGGGCGCACGCGGAGCGTCTCCTTCACGACGGCGTCGAGGTACTCGTCGTCGTCGAGCGAGCCGAGCAGGGTGTCCATCACCCGCGGCGTGCGCATCAGCCGCTCGAACGCCCACGACAGCCCCGTGGCGGTGGTCTCGTGGCCCGCGGTGAGGAGCGTCATCAGCTCGTCGCGCAGCTCGACGTCCGACATCGGGCTGCCGTCCTCGTGGCGCGCCGAGAGCAGCAGCGAGAGCACGTCCTCGCCCGGGCCCGGACTCGCGGCGCTCGGCGATCTCGGCGTAGATCAGCTCGTCCACGGCCGCCAGCGCGCGGCGGAAGCGGGCGGCGGGGGAGAGCCCGCCCAGGTCGCGGTCCATGAACGGCAGCCAGCTGAGCACGCTCGTGGTGTCGGCGAGCCGCGGGATGCGCTCGCGGAACAGGTCCATGCGCTCTCCGTCGCGGACGCCGAAGACCGCACGCAGGATCACCTCGAGCGTGATCGCCTGCATCCGCGGGCGCAGGGCGAAGGTCTCGCCGGTGGGCCAGGCGTCCACCTCGCGGGCGGTGGCCTCGGCCATCACCTCGGCGTAGCGGCGCACGCTCTCGCCGTGGAACGGCGGCAGCAGCAGCTTGCGCTGGCTCATGTGGCGGCCCTCGTCGAGGGTGAGGAGCGAGTGCTCGCCGAGCGCGTCGCCCAGCGCGAGGTGGTTCGCCTCGCCCGCGTGGAAGACGGCGGGGTCGCCGCTGAAGACCCGCTTGATCTCGGCCGGGTCCACGACGTAGACCACGCGGCCGAAGATCGGGAAGTGCGTGCTGAACACGTCGCCGTAGCGGCGCCAGCGCCTGGTCATGAACCCGTACGGCTGCGCGGTCACCCGCGCGGCCTGGAACAGCCGCGGCATCCGCGGTCCTGGGACGCGAGTCACCCGAGGGTTGTACCGCCTGGCGGCGCGGAGCGCTAGCCGATGAACGACTTGATCGCCGCGTGCGTCTCGCGCGGCGACTCGAGCTGGGGCACGTGGCCGCACTCGAGCTCGAGGTGCTTCGCGTCGGGCAGGCAGTCCTCCACGTGCTTCATGAAGGCGATCGGGACGAGCGTGTCGTGGCGTCCCCAGACGAACAGCGAGCGCGGCGCGAGCTCCGCCATCCGGGTCCAGAAGCCGTACTCGCCGTGCGGCTCGTCGAGGTAGATGCTGCGGGCGGCGGCGTAGAAGGCGGCGCGGCCGCGCGGGGTGAGGTAGGCGCGGAGGAACTCGTCCACGCCGGCGTCGGCCCAGCCGCCCTGGGCTCCGACGAAGCGCCGGACCACGCCCTCCACGATCGATCGCGGGGCGATCTGGAGCAGGCCCAGCTCAGGCCGGAGCGCCTTGACGATCGGCGCCCAGCGCCGGTCGCGGAGCCAGGCGAGCGCGGGGCTGAGCAGCACCAGCGACGGCACCCGCTCGGGATCCATCAGGCCGGCCTCGATCGCCACGCGGCCGCCCATGCTGTTGCCCACCAGGTGCGCCTCGTCGAGGTCGAGCGCGTCCATGAGGTCGAAGACGGCGCGCGCGAAGTACGGGGCGTCGTAGGGGGCGCCGATCGGCTTGTCCGACTCGCCGAAGCCCGGCAGGTCGAGCGCGACCACCCGGTAGCTCTCGGCCAGCGCGGCGACGGTGGGGAGGAAGGAGGCCTTCGTGCCGCCGAGGCCGTGGGCGCAGATCAGCGTCTGGCTTCCGCTGCCGGCGGACAGGATCGAGAGGCGGCCGGAGCGTCGCGTCCGCACCGACTCGAAGGTGAGCCGCGACTCCTCGGTGGCGCCGGTGGTGGCGGCCAGGAAGCCGACGCCCACGTGCAGGCTGCCCCGGATCCGGAGCTTGCCGCGCCGGAACGCGCTCATGCCGCCGCGCACGTCCGCGGCGATCTGGCGCCAGGTGGCGGTGTCGGCGGTGAGCGTGGCGTCCGCCTCGCCGTTCGAGGCGGCCTCGGCGAGCTTGAGGCCGCGACGCGTCAGCGACGCGTCCCAGGCGCGCCCGCCGGCGATCTCGAGCCGGACCTTGGCGCTGCCGCCCGGCAGGTCGATCACGTCGGGGTCGTAGCGCTCCACGAGCGCTCCGATTCCCGCCGTGGGGGCCTCGGATGGTGCCTTGGGTGCAGCGACGCTCATGGGGTCGATCCAATACCGGAACTGCTGTTCACGCAAGCGTTGAGTACTCGCCTACCGCCTCAACGTTGCATACGGAGCGGCCGTCTGCGCGGCTCAGCGGCGAGCGGCAGCCGGAGGCGACCACTGCCGCTGCTCGACCTTGAAGACCTCGAGCCCGCGCGCCCGGTAGTTCGGCAGCGCCGCGGGCGAGTCGAGCGAGCAGGTGGTGAGCCAGACGCGCGGGTGCAGCTCGAAGGCCCGCCGCAGCGCGAGCGTGAGCGCATGGCCGCCGAGGCCGCGGCCGTGGAAGGCGCCGAGCAGGCCGAAGATGGCGATCTTGGTGGCCGAGCGCTCCGGCTCGAGCTCGAAGTAGCCGATCGGCCGGCCGTGCAGCTCGAGCACGTGCGTCTCGACGCGCGCGGCCCAGGCGCTCCACTGCTTGTCGGTCCAGACGAGCCGGTCGAACCAGCTGTACTCGTTCCCCACGCGCGAGTAGAGGTCGCGGTTGCGCGCCGGGTCGTGGATCACGCGGCTCTCGAGGCCGGCGGGGTGCGGCCCCGCGGGGGGCCTGACCTTCCTCCGCGTCGTCCAGCTCGAGGTAGGTGACGGTGATCGAGGCGGGTTGCTGGGCGTTGCTCGCCGCGTGCACTGGGGCGATTATGGCGACGGCCTTGCGCCGGGGGCCTGCGAGGCGAGATGCTCGCGCCGATCCCTGACGAGGAGGTGCTCCGCTCATGTACGCGCGAGTCGTGAAGTGGGAAGGCGCAGGACGGCGATGCGATGCGGGCCAGCGCGGCGCAGATCAACGAGGACGCGGCCTCCGGCCCGCCCGAAGGCCTGCCCGCCAGCGGCCTCATGGTGCTGATCGATCCCGACGGCGGCCGCTCGATGGCCATCACGTTCTTCGGCAGCGAGGAGGACCGCGCGAAGGGCCACGAGGTGCTCGAGGGGATGAGCCCGCCCGGCGAGGGCATGGGCAGCCGCACCGGGCGTCGAGATGTACGAGGTCGCGGTCGACATCAAGATGTAGCGGGGTCGTCGCGCCCGTAACCCACGCGTGAGCCGGGCGGCCGTACGGTCGCCGGGTGGCTTCCGAGGACGGACAGGCGACGGTCGAGTGGGTGGCGCTGGCGCTGCTCGTCTGCCTCGCCGCGGGCGCCGCGCTGGCGGTCGTGCCGGCCGTCGACGGCCGCGGCTTCGGCGGCGCGCTCGCGCACCGGATCGTCTGCGCGGCCCGCGGCGGCTGCCAGGACGGCGACGCCGCGCTGGCGCGCGCGTACGGGCCTCGCGACGCGGCGCTCGTCCGCGACCACGCGCCCGGGCTCGTCTACGAGCCGGGCGAGCGCCAGCTTCCCGTGGACTACGCGCGCTGCCGCGCGCCGCGCGTGCGCGGAGCGCGCCCGACGACCGCGACCTCGACGCCCACCGCTCGGACGCCGGCGAGCGGGCCACGGTGTTCACGCGCGTGGTCCGGCGCGGCGGCACGAGGTATCTCCAGTACTGGCTCTACTACCCCGACTCGAACACCGCCTGGGCCGGCTCGGACGCCATCTGGAGGCGCAACCCGCTGCTGCCGCCTCGGCGGCCGCCTGATCCGCGGTACCCCGGACTACCCGGGCTACCACCGCGACGACTGGGAGGGCTACGAGGTGCGGGTGGACGCGCGCGGGCGCGCGTGGGCGCGGGCCAGCTCGCACGGCCACTGGCAGGGCTGCAAGGACGCGGGCTGCCGGAACCGCTGGATGCGCGCCACGCGGATGGACGCGCGTGTCGCGCGGGAGCCACGCGGGGCACATCCCGGCGGAGCTCGCCCGCGAGCGCACCTCCACGGCCGAGGGGCTGCGGCTCGTGCCGCTCGAGACCCGTGACCGGCGCGGCTACCGGCCGAACGACGACGGCGTCACGCCGCCCTGGGGGAAGGAGGCCTACCGGGAGCCCGAGAGCGACAGGTCCTGAGCGGAGCCCGCGCGCCGGGACGGCGCACACGAATAGGCTTGTACGCAGGATGAGTCCCGCATCCGCGTCGTTTGGCCCGTCGTCCGAGCGGGCACCTGAGCGGTCATGAAGGTAGGGCTGGTGCTTGGCGCGGGCGGAGTGCTCGGCGGCGCCTGGCTCACCGGGGGCCTCCACGCGCTCGCGCGCGAGACCGACTGGGATCCGGGCAGCGCCGACTTCATCGTCGGGACCTCCGCGGGGTCGATGGTCGGCACGCTCGTGGCGGCCGGCGTGCCGCCCTGGTTCATGGTCGCCCACTCGCGGGGCGAGAGCTTCTCCGGGCTCGTGGGCGCGGACGGGCGGCCGGCTTCCGAGGCCGACCGCGCGGCCGGCGCCGTGTTCCGGATCCATCGCGGGCTGCCGGGGATCGGGCCGGGCTCCCTGCGGATGGTGGCCACCGCGCTCTCGAACCCGCTCCGGCACACGCCGCTCCAGCATGATGGCGGGCTGGCTGCCGGCCGGGCTCGTCTCCACCGACTCGCTCAAGGAGATCGTCCGGCGCGTGGCCCCGGACCGCTGGATCGACCACCCCAACCTGTGGACGGTGGCGTGCGACTACGGGACCGGCAAGCGCGTGCCCTTCGGCCGCGCCGACGCTCCCATCGCGGACGTGGCCGACGCCGTGGCCGCCTCCTGCGCCATCCCCGGCTTCTACCGGCCCGTGAAGATCGGCAACCGCCGCTACGTGGACGGCGGCGTCTGCTCCGCCTCGAACCTCGACCTGCTCGCCGGCCGCGGCCTCGACCTCGTCATCTGCATGAACCCGCTGTCCTCACGCGAGGGCTCGCACTCGATCAACCCGCTCGACTGGGTGAACTCGCTGAGCCGGGACGCGAACGGCCGCCGGCTCGGCCACGAGGCGCGCAAGGTGCGCAAGTACGGAACCGAGGTCGTGCTGATCCAGCCGAAGGCGGACGACCTCGCGGCCATGGGACGCAACCTGATGAGCCCCGACCGCCGCGACGACGTGATCTCCACGGCGGAGCGCACCGTGACCGAGCAGCTCCGCGCCGCCGGCGTCCGCGAGCTGCTCGAGGGTCTTCCGAAGGGCGAGCCGCACAAGCTGCGGCGCCCCGCCGGGCCGCCGTCCGAGTGGCCCGCGATCGGCCCGGTCCGGAGCGCGGCGTGAGCGGCACCGGCACGTCCCGGCGCTCCTCGCACAGCCGCTCGTCGAACGGCGGGGCCCCGGCGCCTGAGCCCCAGCCCGGCGGCGGTCTGCTCGGGCACCCTCGCCGGCGCCGCCGGACGCGCCATCGGCGCGGTGGCCGAGTCGGCGCAGCGGCGCGTGCCGAGCGCCGACCTCGACGAGCGCGATCCCGACTACATCCGCGACACGCTGCCGCGGCTCTGGCTGCTCGCGAGCCTCTACTTCCGCGCCGAGGTGCGCGGCCTCGAGCGCATCCCCGAGGAGGGCCCGGTCCTGCTCGTGGGCAACCACTCGGGCGGGAACATGACCGTCGACACCGGGCGTCTTCACGCTGGCGTTCAGCACCTACTTCGGCGTCGAGCGGCGCTTCTACCAGCTGGCCCACAACCTCGTGCTCTCGATGCCCGGCCTCGGCTTCCTGCGCAAGTACGGGACGGTCGCGGCCAACCCGGCGAACGCCGCGAAGGCGCTCGAGTCGGGCGCGGCGCTGCTCGTCTACCCGGGCGGCGACTACGAGGTGCACCGGCCGACCTGGGAGTCCGGGCGCGTGGACTTCGACGGGCGCAAGGGATTTCTCCGGCTGGCGCTCAAGCACGACGTGCCGCTCGTGCCGGTGGTGTCGGTGGGCGGCCAGGAGACGGCGCTCTTCCTGACCCGCGGCGAGGGGCTCGCCAAGCTGCTGCGGCTCGACAGGATGTTCCGGCTGAAGGTGCTGCCGATCTCGCTGGCGCTGCCCTGGGGCGTGAACGTGGGCGACATGCTCGGGCACGTCCCGCTCCCCGCGAAGATCACGATCGACGTGCTCGACCCGATCGACCTGCGCGCCGAGTTCGGCGAGGAGCCCGACCTCGACGAGGTCTACGCGGAGGTGCTCGGCCGCATGCAGGCGGCTCTCACCGCGCTCCAGGCGGAGCGGAGCCTGCCGGTGCTCGGCTGATGCGCGTCGAGCGGACGCGCACGATCGCGGCGTCGCGGGAGCTGATCTGGGAGCGGGTGCGCGACCCGGCGGCTACCCGCAGCTTCATGGACGGGAGTGACGCGCTGCGACGTCGAAGGGGCGCGCCGACCACGTCGAGGGACACGGGACCGCGTGGCACGAAGGACCGGGGCTCGGATCGCGCTACTCGATGCGGATGCGCGTGCGGCTCGGCGGACGTGGGCGGGGTCGATCGAGCTCGTGGAGTTCGACGAGCCGGGCGACCTCAGCTGGACGAACCTCACCGGCATCGACCAGCGCGGGCGCTGGCGGCTCCGGGACCGCGGCGACGGCACGCACGAAGGTCACGCTCCGGCTCGCGTACGAGTCCCCGGGCGGCGTATTCGGGATCATCTCGGACCGGATGGGCGCGCCGATGGTCGGCGCGCAACCTCGAGCGCACGCTCGACAACCTGCAACGTGAGGTCGAAGGGGGAGGATCGGAGGTGGCTCGAACCAGGGACGGGCCTGACCGGCAAGATCGGGTACGCGCTCGGAAGCGCGAAGGTGCTGGTGGACGCGGGTGTCATCAGGCCGATTCGCCCGGACAAGCTGGTGAAGGTGATCACGACGCTCGCCCGCTTCGGGCGCAGCCCGGCGGCCGGCACGATCTCGCTGGCCGCCCGCTACCCCGACGAGCCGATGATCGTGGACGAGCTCGGGACGCTCACCTTCGGCGAGGTGCACCGCCGCACCAACGCGCTCGCCACGCCCTCTCGGACGCCGGCATCAAGGAGGGCGACGGCGTGGGGATCATGTGCCGCAACCACCGCGGCTTCATCGAGTCGACCGTCGCCGTGTCGAAGCTCGGCGCCGACGCGCTCTACCTGAACACCGCCTTCGCCGGGCCGCAGCTGACCGAGGTGGCCCAGCGCGAGAAGCCGGTGGCGATCATCTACGACGAGGAGTTCTCGGGGCTGCTCGCGGACGCCGGCAAGCGGCGCAAGCGCTTCATCGCCTGGCAGGACTCCGAGAAGCCGGCCGACCCCACCCTCGAGCAGCTGATCGAGAAGGGCGACCGCGAGCGACGTGGTCGCGCCCTCGCGCGAGGGCCGCGTGGTCATCCTCACCTCGGGCACCACGGGCACGCCGAAGGGCGCCTCGCGCGGGAACCCGCAGACGCTCGACCCGGCCGTGTCGCTCCTGTCGCGGATCCCGCTGCGGACCCGCCAGACGGTGTGCGTGGCGGCGCCGCTGTTCCACTCCTGGGGCTTCGCGCACTACACGATCGGCCTGATCCTCGGGAGCACCTACGTGCTGCGCCGGAAGTTCGACCCGGAGGCGACCCTGGCCGAGGTCGCGCGCACGCGCGCCGAGGTGCTCGTGGTCGTGCCGGTGATGATGCAGCGGATCCTCGAGCTGCCCGATGAGGTGCGCAGCAAGTACGACGTCTCGTCGCTGAAGGTGGTGGCCGCGAGCGGCTCGGCGCTGCCGGGCGATCTCGCCACCGACTGGATGAACGAGTTCGGCGACAACCTCTACAACCTCTACGGCTCGACCGAGGTGGCCTGGGCGTCGATCGCCTCGCCGGAGCAGATGCGCGCCGCGCCCGGCACGGCGGGATCGCCGCCGCGCGGCACGATCGTGAAGCTCTACGACGAGCGCGGCCGCCCCACGCCCGCGGGCCAGACCGGGCGCATCTTCGTGGGCAACGAGATGCTCTTCGAGGGCTACACGGGCGGTGGCTCGAAGGACGTGATCGACGGCCTCATGGCCACCGGCGACGTGGGCCGCTTCGACTCCGACGGCCGCCTGTTCGTGGAGGGCCGCGACGACGAGATGATCGTCTCCGGCGGGGAGAACGTCTTCCCCGCCGAGATCGAGGACACGCTCGCCCGCCACCCCGCCGTGTGCGAGGCCGCCGCGATCGGCGTCGAGGACAAGGACTTCGGCCAGCGCCTGCGCGCGTTCGTGGTCCTCGAGCAGGGCGCCGAGGTCTCCGAGGACGACCTCAAGGACCACGTGAAGCGCAACCTCGCCCGCTACAAGGTGCCGCGCGAGATCGTCTTCCTCGACGAGCTTCCGCGAAACGCCACCGGCAAGGTCCTGAAGCGTGAATTGAAGGGCCTGACCGTCAGTAGTTCCGGGTAGTCTCCACTCGCCGCCAGACCGCGTTTGAGAGTGGCAGGGCGCTCTCGCTCAGAGTGAGTTAAAGGAGAACGATGGACGTCCTGCTGGTCGTGGTGATCGTCTTGGCGGTGCTCATGGGGCTGATCGGGCTCGGCGTTGTCGCCGGCAGCGGGCGGGCCCGGCGCATGGAGGAGCGGCGCATCCACGCCGACGAGCTCAGGCGGGAGACGGACTTCCACGACGCCCGTGCCGAGCGCGCACGGCTCGAGGCGGAGGAGAGCATGGAGCGGGGGCGCCGCTTCGAGCGCCGCTCGGAGGAGAACGAGCCGGACGAGGAGTCCTCCGAGCACCTGCAGGGCCCGCGCGACTAGGCTGCGGGCCATGAGGAGAGGGGCTATCGCGGCCCTCGCGACGATCGCGGCCTGCGTCGCGGGGAGCGCGCCGGCCCTTGCCGCCGGGCGCTGCGGCGACCATCCGTGGTGCGACCGCTCCAAGCCGGCCGACGCCCGCGCCGGCCTTCTGCTCGCCCAGCTGACGCTCGACGAGAAGCTCGACCTGATGGGCGGGGACGTGGACGGCGTGCTCAACCCCTCCACGAGCTCCGGCACCGTCAACGGCATCCCGCGCCTCGACGTGCCGCCGCTCACGCTGAACGACGGGCCGGGCGGCATCCGCCAGGGCATCGCCGCCACGAGCAAGCCGGGCACGGCGCTGCCCGCGCCGCTCGCGCTCGGCGCGAGCTTCGACCCGAAGCTGGCCGCGCGCTACGCGCGCGTCATCGCGGCCGAGGCCCGCCGGCGCGGCCACGACGTGGTGCTCGGCCCGACCGTGAACCTGGTGCGCGATCCGCGCGGCGGGCGCACGTTCGAGAGCTACGGCGAGGACCCGCGGCTGCTGAGCGACATGGGCGTGGCCTGGATCCGGGCGCTCCAGCGCGCCGGGCTGATCGCGGACGTGAAGCACTTCGCCGCCAACAACCAGGAGAGCAGCCGCTTCACGGTCAACGAGATCATCGACGAGCGCACCCTCCGCGAGATCTACCTGCCGCACTTCGAGGCGGCCGTCCGGCGCGGGCACGTGGGCACCGTGATGACCGCCTACAACAAGGTCAACGGCGCATGGATGGGCGAGAACCGCCCGCTCGTGCGCGACACGCTCTTCCGCGACTTCGGCTTCGACGGCTTCGTGCTGTCCGACTTCTACGCGAGCGCGAGCACGGTCGGGGCGGCGCTCGCGGGCCAGAGCCTCGCGCTGCCGCTCGCCCAGTACTACGACCCGCCGCTGCTGCGCGCCGCGATCGCCGCCGGGCAGATCCCGCAGGCCACGATCGACGACCTCGTGCGCCGCTACCTGCGGGTGCTGTTCCGGTTCGGCGTGTTCGACCGCGCCGCCTTCCCCAGCGACGGGAAGATCGCCGTGAAGCGCCACGGCCGCGTGACGAGGCAGGTCGAGGACCGGGCGATCGTGCTGCTCCGCAACCGCCGCTCGCTGCTCCCGCTGCACGCGCGGCGGCTCGACTCGGTGGCCGTGATCGGCAAGCCGGCGAGCGAGTACCAGCGTCCGAACGCGGTCTCGAGCGGCGGCGTCACGCCGTTCTACTCCGTGACCGCGCTCCAGGGCATCCGGCGCGCCGCCCGCGGGCAGCTTCGCCGTCCGCTACGACGACGGCGCCGACGTCCAGCGCGCCGCCGGGGTCGCGCGCCGCGCCGACGTGGCGATCGTGGCGGCGGCGCCGAGCACGATCTCGGGAGAGTTCCTCGATCGCCCCTGCATCGACCTGGACTGCGCGCCCGACGGCCCCCACCAGGCGCGTCTGATCCGCGCGGTCGCGGCGGCCAACGCGAAGACGGTCGTGGTGCTCCAGTCGCCGGGGCCGGTGACCATGCCCTGGCTGCGGCACGTCGGCGCCGTGATCGAGGCGTGGCAGCCGGGGGAGGAGGGCGGCAACGCGATCGCCGACGTCCTGCTCGGCAAGGTCAACCCCTCGGGCAAGCTGCCGGTGACCTACCCGCGCTCGCTGGCGGACGTGCCCGCGCACACCCCGCTCCAGTACCCGGGCGTGGACGGCCGCGCGGTCTACTCGGAGGGCGTGCTCGTGGGCTACCGCTGGTACGACCGGCGCGGCATCGAGCCGCTGTTCCCGTTCGGCCACGGGCTCTCCTACACGAGCTTCCACTACCGCGACCTCGGCGTCCGCGAGCTGCGCGGCGGGCTCGCCGGGCGGGACCGCGCGCGTGCGCGTGAGCCTGCGGGTGGCGAACGTGGGGCCGCGCAGGGGGGCCGAGGTGGTCCAGCTCTACCTCGGGCTGCCGCGGCCGGCGCCGGGGGTCGTCCAGCCGCCGAAGGCCCTCAAGCGCTTCAAGCGCGTGGAGATCCCGAGCGGGCGCAGCCGCGACCTCACCTTCGTGCTCGAGGACCGCGACTTCTCGTTCTGGGACAAGGACCGCAACCGCTGGCGCGTGGCGCCCGGCTGCTACCGCGTCCTCGTGGGCAGCTCATCGCGCGACATCCGCCTGCGCGACGTGGTGGCCCGCCGCGGCGCGGGCTGCGTGCGGCCTTCGGGCTGAGGCGCCGGCTCGTCCTCGAGACCGCTGAAACGGGCAATAATTCCCCGCTTCGTCGGTCTCGACCGTCGCGGACTCAGCCCGAAGCGCGCGCGGCCAGCTCGATCAGCAGGCGCGTGCCGAAGCCCGAGGCGCCCTTGCCCGTGTACGGGCGGGACATTCCCCAGGCGGTGCCGGCCACGTCCATGTGCGCCCAGGGCACGTCGCCCACGAACTGGCGCAGGAACTCGGCGGCGTAGTTGGAGCTCGCCACCCGCGCGTCGGACGCGTTGGTGAGGTCGGCGAACTTGCCCTTGGTCAGCTCGAGGTACTCGGGGTGGAGCGGCATCCGCCAGCAGATCTCGCCGGTGGCGTCGCCGGCGCCGGCCACGTCGTCGTACCAGCCGTCGTCGTTGGCGTAGAGGCCGGCGTAGGTGTGCCCGAGCGCCACCAGGATCGCCCCGGTCAGCGTCGCGAGGTCCACGATCCGCTCGGCGCCCTGCTCGACGGCGTAGCAGAGGGCGTCGGCCAGGATCAGGCGGCCCTCGGCGTCGGTGTTGTTGATCTCGATCGTCTTGCCGTTCATGGCGGTGACGATGTCGCCGGGCTTGACCGCGTGGCCGCTCGGCATGTTCTCGGTGGAGGGCACGACCGCGGTCACGGTCGCCGGCAGCCCGAGCCTGGCGATGCCCGCCATCGACTCGATCACGGCGGCGCCGCCCGACATGTCGAACTTCATCTCCTGCATCTTCGCCGAGGGCTTGATCGAGATCCCGCCGGTGTCGAAGGTCACGGCCTTGCCCACGTACCCGAGGTGCGGACCGGTCGCGTTCGCGGGCCGGTAGCGGAGCACGATCAGCCGCGGCTCCACGTGCGAGCCCTGCGCCACCGCTGCGAACGCGCCCATGCCGCGCGACACGATCGCGTCGCGGTCGAGCAGCTCGACCTCGAGCGACTCGTGGTCGTCGGCGATCTCGCCGGCGCGCTCGGCCAGGAAGGTCGGGGTGGCCACGTTGGCCGGCAGGTTCTGGAGGTCGCGCGCGTCGTTGGCCGACTCGGCGCCCACGCGGGCGCGCTCGAGCTCGCCGTCGTCGGCGGCGGCGCCGCTCAGCTCGAGCGACTCGAGGCCGCGCGGCGTCGTCGTCGCGCTCGGACTTGAAGCGGTCGAAGCTGTAGAGCGAGAGCAGCGTGCCCTCGACGATCCCGGCCGCCACGCCGTCGCCCTCGGGCGCGTCCCAGGAGAGGGACACCGCGCCGAGCTCCCTCGCCCGCGACGCGGCGGCCGACGCGGCCACCCGCGCGCGCTCGGCGTCGAGCTCGGAGCGCTTGCCGAGCCCGGCGATCAGCACCCTGCGGCGGCCGCCGCCGGGGGCGTCCTCGTGGGTGACCGCCACCTTGCGGAGGCCGGGCTTCGCCTCGCCCAGGTCGACCAGCGACTGGAGCGCCGGGTCGGAGAGCGACTCGTCCTCGAAGAGCGGGACCACGCGCGTGTCGGCGGCGGTCTCCTCGGGCGATCCGGGGCGGGCTGAGACGCGTACGGGAGCCAAGCGCGGCCGAGTCTAGAGCCCCGCAGGTATCGTTGTCGGCCCCCGCCAGCCGTCAAGGAGACCGACCCAGATGCCAAAGACCGTCATCCTCGGAGCCGCCCGTACGCCGTTCGGCAAGCTCGGCGGAGGCCTGTCCTCACTCGACGCCACCGACCTCGGCGGCACCGCCATCGCGGCAGCGCTCGAGCGCGCCGAGGTGGGCGCGGACCAGGTTCAGCACGTGGTCTTCGGCCAGGTGCTCCAGGCCGGGCAGGGCCAGGTGCCCAGCCGCCAGGCCCAGATCAAGGGCGGGATCCCGAAGGAGGTCTCCTCGGAGACGATCAACAAGGTCTGCGCCTCCGGCCTGCGCGCCGGCGGGATGGTGGACCAGGCGGTGCGGGCCGGCGACCTCGACGTGGCCGTGGCGGGCGGCATGGAGTCGATGTCGAACGCGCCCTACCTGCTCCAGGGCGCGCGCTTCGGCTTCCGCATGGGCGACGCCAAGGCGATCGACTCGATGATGCACGACGGCCTCACGAACCCGTTCAGCGGCAAGGGGATGGGCGAGGAGGCGGACGAGGTCGGCGACGAGCTCGAGATCACGCGCGCGGACATGGACAAGTTCGCGCTGCGCAGCCACGAGCTGGCGATCCAGGCCACCGACGAGGGCCGCCTTCCCGAGGAGATCGTGCCGGTGACGATCAGCTCGAAGAAGGGCGACACGACCGTCGAGGTCGACGAGGCGCCGCGCCGCGGCAGCACGCTCGAGGCGCTCGCCGGGCTGAGGGGCGCCTTCCACAAGGACGGCTCGCACACGGCCGGCAACGCGCCGGGCGTGAACGACGGCGCGGGCGCGATCGTCTACGCGAGCGACGAGTGGGCCAAGGCGAACGACCGCAAGGCGCTGGCCACGATCGTGGGCCAGGCCGCCGTGGCGGACGACTTCCCCTACCTCGCGCGCACCCCCGCGAACGCGGCCAAGAAGGCGCTCGACCAGGCCGGCATCTCGGTGGACGACGTGGACCTCTTCGAGATCAACGAGGCGTTCGCCTCGGTGGCGCTCAACTCGATGCGCATGCTCGGCGTGGACGAGTCCAAGGTGAACGTGAACGGCGGCGCGATCGCGCTCGGCCACCCGATCGGGGCCAGCGGCGCGCGCATCCTGATGACGCTCGTGAACGAGCTGCGCCGCCGCGGCGGCGGGCTCGGCGTGGCGGCGATCTGCTCCGGCGGCGGCCAGGGCGACGCGGTCATCGTCGAGGTCAACGGCGGCTAGGCCGAGCCCCGGCTGGCCGGGTGCGCCGGATGGCATCACAGCCCGCGGCCGCGCGCCCTCGGCGAGAGTGCTGAACCAGCGGTAGGCCACCACCTGGCCGTCCTCGATGTCGAGGAGGTGGGTGAACGTCTCGTCGATCGGCACGCCGCTGCCCCGGCCGGTGGCCCGCGCCCGAACCTCCACGAGGACGCCGGTGGACGTCTCCTCGATGTGGATCACGTCCATGGACTCGTACTCGAACTCGGCATGCATGCTCTCGAAGCTCTCCCGCATGGCGGCACGGCCCTCTCTGGTGCCGCCCTCCATGGCGTACTCGGGGTTCACGAGCTCGGCGTGGGGCGCGAAGCCCTGCATGGCGGTGTCGAGATCGCCCCTCGCGAAGTCCGCGTAGGCCTGCCGGACCCGCTGCTCGAGGGCGGGGTCCACGTCTAGAGCCCCGCCGCCTCTCGGCCCTCGGCGACGCTGTAGAACCAGCGGTAGGTCGCGACCCGCCCGCCGCTCAGCTCGAACACGTGCGTGAGCGTCACCTCCATCGGCGCGCCGCTCCCGCGGCCGCGGCCCACCCAGCGCGAGACCACCACCACGCCGCGCGGCCCCTGGGCGATCTCCAGGACCTCCAGCGAGTCGTACTCGAAATCGTCGTGGAGGCGCTGCAGGGCGGCCCGAAGGGCGTCGCGCCCGTGAAGGGTCCCGGTCTCGACGGCATCGGGCGGGTTGACCAGCGTCGCGTCCTCCGCGATCCCCGCGACCGCCCCGTCCACGTCGCCCGCCGCGAAGGCCGCGTAGGCATCCCGGATGCGCTGCTCCAGGGCGGGGTCCACGGGGCGCAGCGTACCCTCGGGCCATGGCCGATTCGCAGGGCGCAGCCTTCTTCGACCTCGACAAGACCCTCATCGAGGGGTCCAGCGCGATCCACTTCGGGCGCGCCGCCTACCGCGCCGGGATGCTGTCGCGCCGCCAGATCCTGAGCGACGCCTGGGCGAACGTCCGCTTCCGCCTGAACGGCTCGACCGACGAGGGCACCGAGGAGCTGAAGCAGCGGATCCTCGACGCGATCGCGGGCTGGCGCGTGCTCGACCTGGCACGGCTCGCCCCCGACGTGCTCGCGGGCGTGCTGCCGCTGATCTACCGCGACATGATCCAGGAGGCCTACTCGCACCAGGACGCGGGCCGGCCCGTGTTCATCGTCACCGCCGCCTCGCAGGAGCTGGCCGACATGCTCGCCCACGTGCTCGCCCTCGACGGCGGGATCGGGATGCGCTCGGAGGTGAAGGACGGCGTCTACACCGGCCGCTCGGCAGGCCCGTTCACCTACCGCGAGGGCAAGGCGGAGGCGATCCGCCAGCTCGCGGCCGAGCGCGGCATCGACCTCGCGGAGTCGTACGCCTACTCGGACTCGGAGTCCGACCTGCCGATGCTGCGCGCCGTCGGGCACCCGGTGGCGGTGAACCCCGACGCCGAGCTCCGGAGCGTGGCGCGCGCGGAGGGCTGGCGGATCATGAGCTTCGACAAGCTCGGCCGCCGCCTGAAGCTGGGAGGCGCCGTCGGTGCGCTCGCCCTCATGGGCGGCGGTGGGGGCTACCTTGTCGCGCGGGCTCGTCCTCCAAAGAAGCGGCTTCCACGGCTCCGCTGAGCGCGGCGCGCGCCTCCTCCTCGGTCCGGTACATCCCCCAGCCGATCACCAGCCCGTCCCGGGCGCGGGCGGCCTGCCAGGCCACCTGCTCGACCGGCGTCCCGCTGCCGGCGCCGGTGCCCTGGAAGCGCACCTTCACCAGGACCGCGTCGTCGCCGTACGGCTCGGTGCTCTCGACCTCAGGCGTCCAGTCCGGGAAGACGCTCAGCATCTGGTCGAGGAACTGGCGCACCCCGGCGTGACCGCAGTAGACCTTCGCCTCCGACTCCAGGATCAGCGACGTGAACTCGACGTCGGGGTCCATGAGGTCGAGGAAGCCGTCGAAGTCGTGCCGGGCGAGAGCGGCGAACGCAGCCTCCGCCAGCTCGGCGCTGCCCATGTCGGTCACGCCCTGAGTATGCCGTCCTAGACTGTTCTCAGCGATGAGCGCGGAGCCGAGGGCCATGACGGACGCCGAGCGCTGGTTCCGCGAGCGCTACGAGGCGACCCCCGAGCGCGACGCGCTCTTCACCACGCTGTCCGGGGAGGAGGTCCAGCCGCTCTACACCGAGGACGACCTCCCGGCCGCCGAGCGGATCGGGATGCCGGGCGAGTTCCCGTTCACGCGCGGGGTCTATCCGTCGATGTACCGCGGCCGTCTGTGGACGATGCGCCAGTTCGCCGGGTTCGGGACCGCGGAGGAGACGAACGAGCGCTTCCGCTACCTGCTCGACCACGGCCAGACCGGCCTGTCGACGGCGTTCGACATGCCGTCGCTGATGGGCCACGACTCGGACCATCCGCGCTCGCTGGGGGAGGTCGGCCGCGAGGGCGTGGCCGTGGACACGCTCGACGACATGGAGACGCTGTTCGGCGGCATCCCGCTGGGCGAGGTGTCCACGTCGATGACGATCAACGCCCCGGCGGCGGTGATGCTCGCCTTCTACGTGGTCGCGGCCGAGCGCCAGGGCGTGCCGCCCGAGCAGCTCGCGGGCACGATCCAGACGGACATCCTCAAGGAGTACATCGCTCAGAAGGAGTGGTGCTTCCCGATCGACCCGGCGATGCGCCTGGTCACCGACATGGTCGAGTTCTGCTCCGAGCGGATGCCGCGCTGGCACCCGATCTCGATCTCCGGGTACCACATCCGCGAGGCGGGCTCGACCGCCCAGCAGGAGCTCGCGTTCACGCTGAAGGACGGCTTCACCTACGTCGAGCACGCGCTCGAGCGCGGCCTGGACGTGGACGCCTTCGCTCCGCGCCTGTCGTTCTTCTTCAACGCGCACATCGACTTCTTCGAGGAGATCGCGAAGTACCGCGCGGCCCGCCGGATCTGGGCGCGCGAGCTGCGCGACACCTACGGCGCGCGCGACGAGCGCAGCCTGCTGATGCGTTGCCACAGCCAGACGGCCGGCGTCTCGCTCACCGCCCAGCAGCCGCTCAACAACATCGTGCGGACCGCCACCGAGGCGCTGTCGGCGGTGCTCGGCGGCACCCAGTCGCTGCACACGAACAGCTACGACGAGGCGCTCGCGCTGCCCACCGAGGAGGCCGTGCGGGTGGCGCTCCGGACGCAGCAGATCATCGCCCACGAGACCGGCGTGACGAACACGATCGACCCGCTCGGCGGCTCCTACTTCGTGGAGGCGCTGACCGACCGCATGGAGGAGGCGGCCTACGCCTACTTCGCCACGGTCGACGAGCTGGGCGGGATGGTCGAGGCGATCAAGCAGAACTACCCGCAGCGCGAGATCGCCGACGCATCGTTCCGCCTACAGGAGGAGATCGAGCGCGGCGACCGGATCGTGGTGGGGGTCAACCGCTACGAGTCGGACGACGCCCACACCGACACGCTCCGGATCCCGGCCGAGCTCGAGCGCAAGCAGGTGGGCCGCGTCCAGGCGGTCCGCGCGCGGCGCGACGGCGACGAGGTCGAGGCGGCGCTCACCGAGCTGCGCGACGCGGCCGCCGGCGGCCGCAACCTGATGGAGCCGCTGCTCGACGCGGCGCGCGCACACGCGAGCGAGGGCGAGATCGTGGAGTCGCTCCAGCGCGTGTTCGGGACGTACACCGAGACGCCGGTCTTCTAGCTCAGGCGTCCAGTTGCAAGGGCTGGGCTAAGCCCGCGAAGCCGCCATGCCGAAGCGGTTCCCGTGGGGGCTCCCGTAGCGTGGCACGGGGGCCTCACCTATTTCGTGAAGCCCCTGACCGCACTCACAGCGACCGTTTCTGGCAGGCCTGGCGCTCGCCCTGCCGGCCGCCGCGATGGCCGCGACCGAGGTGGGGGACGCGGGCGACCTCCCGGCCACGGCGCAGGACCTGTCCGGCGCGCCGGTGGACGCGATCGACGGGGCGATCGGCGCCGGCGACGACCAGGACCTCTACCGGATCTGCATCGAGGGCGGGGGCAGCTTCTCGGCCACCACCGTGGGCGGCACCGAGCTCGACACGCAGCTCTACCTCTTCGACGCCGCCGGCCGCGGCGTCTACGGCAACGACGACTCCCAGGCCACGCGCCAGTCCACGCTGCCCGCCGGCCACGAGCTCACGCCGAGCGCGCCGGGCGTGTACCTGCTCGCCGTGACCCCGTACGACCGCGACCCCGAGAGCACGGCAGGCAAGATCTTTGGTGGGGGCGGGGTGCTTGCGCCCGACGGTCCCGGGGGAGCCGAGCCGCTGGTCGGCTGGGACGGCCGCGACGGCCTGCCCGGCGACTACCGGATCGTGCTCACCGGGACCGCCGGCTGCGCGCCGCCGGACGAGACGCCGCCCGCGGTCGAGCTGACGCCCGCCGACGGGGCGCAGGTGCCGCTCGGCGCCGCGGTGACCGTGGACTTCAGCTGCTCGGACGAGGGCGGCTCGGGGCTCGCGTCGTGCGAGGGCAGCGTGCCCGACGAGTCGGCGCTCGACACCACCACGGTCGGCCCGCGCGCGCTGACGGTCACGGCGCGCGACAACGCGGGCAACGAGACGGTGGTGACCCACACCGTGCACGTCGTCGACGTGACGGCGCCGGTGATCGACATACGGTCGCCGCTCGACGGGGCCGTCTACCTGCTCGGGCAGGAGGTGGCCGCCGACTATGGATGCACGGACGACGCGCTGGCCGCCTGCGCCGGAGACGTGCCGGACGGCGAGCCGCTCGACACCGATTCCGTCGGCGAGCACACGTTCACCGTCTCGGCCTCGGACACCTACGGGAACGGCTCCTCGTCCACGGCCCGTTACCGCGTGATCTACGACTTCCGCGGCTTCCTCTGGCCGGTCCGCGACCGTCCCGACGTGAACCGCGCGCGGGCGGGCCGCCCGGCGCTCGTGCGCTTCTCGCTGAACGGCTTCCACGGCCGCCGCGTGCTGGCCGCGGGCTACCCGCAGGTGGCCGAGATCGAGTGCGGGTCGGGCGCCGAGCCCCTCTCGGGGGAGCGCGCTCGCGTGCGTCGCGTCCACTGGTGGCGCGGCTACGGGTTCGTGTGGAAGACGCGCCGCTCGTGGGCCGGGAGCTGCCGCCAGCTGCTCGTCGGGCCTGGCCGACGGGACCGTGCATCGCGCCGACTACCGCTTCACGCGCTAGCCACACGCGCTAGATTGCCGGGCCGATGAAGCGCTTGGTGCTCCTCGGGGTCGTGTACGTGCTCGTGGCCGCGGCGATCCTGCCCGCCTCGCTGTTCGCCCAGGACGAGGGCGCCCGCCACCGAGCAGGCCGCCCCGCGCCGGCCGCCACGGTGCCGGAGCCCACCGCCACCGTGCCCGCGCCGGCGCCCGCTCCGACCCCGACGGCGCCCGCTCCGGCGACCACCGCGCCTGCCCGGCCCCGGCGCCCGCCCCCGCGCCGGCGGCTCCCGAGGTGCAGAAGCTCGCGGACGAGAAGCCCGCGCCCGCGCCGAAGGTGATCGCATCAGCCGCGGCCGGCGTGACCATCCAGGACTTCGCCTTCGGGCCCGCCAGCGTGACCGTGAACGTGGGCGACACCGTGACCTGGACGAACCAGGACGACATCGGCCACACGGCCACCGCCGACGGCGGGCAGTTCGACACCGGCATCCTGAACAAGGGCCAGTCGGGCTCCGCGACGTTCGACACGGCCGGCACGTTCACGTACTACTGCCAGCCGCACCCGAACATGAAGGGCACGATCGTGGTGCAGGCGGCGAGCACCGGCGGGTCGGATGACGGCACGGCGGGCAGCACCGACGGCACCGGGTCCTCCGGGACCGGCGCCGACGCGGCCGACGACGGCCCCTCGCTCCCCTCCACGGGGATGGACGCACTCGCCCTCGGACTCGTCGGGCTCCTCATGCTGGGGCTCGGTGTCGGCGTCCGGCGGCGCGCGGCTGCAGAAGGCGTGCAGCCCGCCGGTCGCATCGGCTGGTGAGCAGCGGCCGGAAGATCCGCGTGGTCGTGGCGAAGCCCGGCCTCGACGGGCACGACCGCGGCGCCAAGATCATCGCCCGCGCGCTGCGCGACGCGGGCATGGAGGTCATCTACACCGGCCTCCACCAGACGCCCGAGCAGATCGTGGAGACCGTGATCCAGGAGGACGCGGACGCGGTCGGGCTCTCGATCCTCTCCGGCGCCCACATGACGCTGGTGCCGCGGATCGCCGAGGGGCTGAAGACCGCGGGCGCGGACGAGGTGATCCTCGTGGTCGGCGGCACGATCCCGGGGGAGGACATCCCCGAGCTCAAGGAGCTCGGAGTGGCCGAGGTGTTCACACCCGGCTCGCCGGTCCAGGGGATCGTGGACTACATCCGCTCGGCCGTCCCGGCATAGCCGTGGCGGGGCGCCCGCCACCCGCCTTCGCGGTCCGCGGCGTCCTGGGCCTCCGGCAGCGGCTGCTGGCGTTGGCCGACCGGCTCGTGCCCCCGCAGGCGGCCGTGTTCGACCAGTCGGTCGGGATCGCCCGCACCCAGATGCTCGCCACCGTCGCCGAGCTCGGGCTGGCCGACGAGCTCGCCAAGGGCCCGGCCAGCGCCGACGAGCTGGCCGCCCGCCTGGGCGTGAACGCCGACGCGCTCCACCGGCTGATGCGCGCCATGTCGCTCAGCGGCATCTTCAAGCTCGATCGCAGCGGTCGCTTCAGCCTCGCGCGCACGGGCCAGGCGCTGCGCAGCGACCACCCCCTGAGCGTCCGCGACTGGGCGCGCTACTTCGCGAGCAGGTCCAACTCGGACGCGTGGGCCGACCTCACCGAGACGGTCCGGACGGGCAGCTCCGCCTTCCCGCGCGTGCACGGCCGCTCGGTCTGGCAGTGGTTCGCGGAGCATCCCGACGAGGAGCGGATGTTCGCCGGCGGCATGCGTGCCGGCACGCTCCAGGACGCGCCGTTCATCGTCGGCGGCTACGCGTGGCCGGACGAGGGCGTGCTCTGCGACGTGGCCGGGGGCGTGGGCACCCTGCTCGCCGCGGTCCTCGACGCGCGGCCGGGGCTGCGCGGCGTGCTGGTGGACGCGCCCGGCGTGCTCGCTGAGGCGGACGGCTGGCTGGCCGGCCGCGGGCTCCGCGAGCGGGTGGAGCTCGCCGAGGGCGACATCTTCCGCTCGCTGGACGCGAAGGCCGACGTCTACCTGATGAAGAACATCCTCCACGACTGGGACGACGAGGCCTGCGCCACGATCCTGCGCACGCTGCGCGCGGCGATGCCGGAGGGCTCGCGGCTGGTGGTGGTGGAGTACCTCCAGGAGCGCAACGAGGCGAACCTGATCGCCTCGCTCTCCGACATCCAGATGATGAACGTGTGCGACGACGGCCGCGAGCGCTCGGCCGAGGAGATCCAGGCGCTGTTCCGCGGCGCCGGGCTGCGGCCCGGCCAGGTCGTCAGGACCGGCGGGCCGGGCCTCGTGGAAGCGTTCGCCTAGCGGTCGGAGCTCTCGAGCTCGACGATCCGCTCGGAGGCGGTGCGCAGCGCGGCCACCACGCTCGGGGCCGAGCTCCTCGGCCCACTCCGCCTCGATCTCGGCGAAGATCCGCCGCCCCGTGAGCGCGGCCTCGCGGCCGCGCTCGGTCAGATGGATGATCTTTGCGCGGCCGTCGTCGGCACACGCTCGGCGCTCGAGGTAGCCAAGCCGCTCGAGCTCGGTCACCGCCTCGCCGACTGCCTGCTTCGTGAGCCCGGACGCCTCGGCCAGGTCGGTCAGGCGCGAGCCGTTCTCCATGTCGATGAAGCCGAAGACGCAGCCGTGGCCCTCGCGCACGTCGCCGAAGCCGGCGCTCTCCATGCGTTCGAACAGCTTCCGACCATGACGTTCTTGACCCCGGTGAGCAGGGCGGGGATCGGTCGCTGATAGGTGAGGTTCGGTCACAGATTCGTCAGGGAGCTTGACGATCTTAGTAAGGTCGCTTTATAACTCTACCTGATCGTAAAGCAGCCTGACCGAATTATAGGAGGCTCCCGATGGACCGCAAGTGGTGGACCCTGATCGTCGTAAGCGTCGCGACGTTCATGTTGCTCCTCGACATCACCGTCGTGAACACGGCGCTCCCCGCAATTCACGACGACCTGGGAGCCAGCTTCACCGAGCTGCAATGGGTGATCGACGCGTACACGCTGTCGCTCGCCGCTCTCGTGCTGACCGCGGGCGTCCTGGCCGACAGGCTGGGCCGCAGGCGGGTGTTCGCGGCCGGGCTCGCGATATTCACCGTCGCGTCCGCGATGGCGGGATTCGCGCCGGACCCGACCTTCCTGAACGTCTCGCGCGCCATCCAGGGCATCGGCGGCGCCGTGATGTTCGCCGTCTCCCTGGCGCTCGTGGCCCAGGAGTTCAAGCCTGGCCCCGAGCGCGGCGTGGCGATGGGCGTCTACGGCGCCACCATCGGCGTGGCCGTGGCCTTCGGGCCGCTGGTCGGAGGCGCGCTGGTGGAGGGGATCGGCTGGGAGTCGATCTTCTTCCTGAACGTGCCGATCGGCCTCGCGGCGCTGTACGTGACCTTCAAGCACGTGCAGGAGTCGCGTGACCCGAACGCCTCGCGGATCGACTGGGCCGGGCTCGTGACCTTCTCCACGGCCCTGTTCCTGCTCGTGTTCGGGCTGATCCGCGGCAACGAGGAGGGCTGGGGCTCGACGATGATCGTCTCGCTGCTGGCCGCCTCCGGCGTGCTGCTGGCCACGTTCCTCGCGATCGAGACCCGCGTGAAGGAGCCGATGCTGCCGCTGCACCTGTTCAAGAAGCCCGCCTTCACGGGCGTGCAGCTCGCCGCGCTGGCGGTCTCGGCGTCGATGTTCTCGCTGTTCCTCTACCTCACGTTCTACCTGCAGGGGTTCCTGGGCCATGAGCCGCTCGAGGCCGGGCTCCGCTACCTGCCGCTGACCGTGGTGAACTTCTTCGTCGCGGCGGCCACCGGAGCCGCTCTGGCGAAGGTGCAGGCGCGCTACCTCCTGAGCGCGGGCCTCGCGATCACCGGGCTCGGACTGCTCCTGATGGGCGGTCTCGATCCCAGCCAGGACTGGACCGCGCTGCTCGCCGGCTTCATCCTCTCCGGCGCGGGCGTCGGGATGATCAACCCGGTCATCGCCGACGTGGCCGTCTCGGTCGTGCCGAAGGAGCACGCGGGGATGGCGTCCGGGATCAACGACACGTTCCGCCAGGTCGGCATCGCGATCGGCATCGCGGCCTGGGGAGCGATCTTCCTGGGACGCGGCGCGGCGAAGGTCGAGGAGCTGGCGTCGGGCACCACCGCGGCCACGGGCGACCGCCCGCGGGAGCTGATCGAGGCGGTGTCCTCGGGCAACCTCGACGGCGCGCTCGCGGCGGTGCCCCCGGGCAGCCGCGAGACCGTCCGCGGACGCCGCTCAGCAGGGATTCCTGGCCGGGCTCAACGACATCCTGATGCTCGGCGGGATCCTCTCCATCGCGGGCGCGATCGCGGCCCTCTGGCTGGTTCGCGAGCGTGACATCGAGCGCGGCGAGGAGCTCGCGCCCGAGCGCGTGGAGATCGGCGCGGTGCCGGAGCCCGCTGCGGCGTAGCCGACAAACGAGCAGGACTCGCGGAGGAGCCGGCCCTCGCGGCCGGCTCCTCGTGTTTCAGGCACGGCCGTGGAGAGGCGGGTACCGGTGGGGTGATTGACTCATCAGTCAACGGAGGCGGTACAATGCCGCCGCCTGCGGGCACCCGCCTTTCAGCCCGCTCCGTAACAACGAAGGAGAACCTTTCCCGTGAAGATCTGCGTCCTCGTGAAAGAGGTTCCAGACGCAGCAGTCGAGAAGCGCATGGACCAGGGTTCCAAGCGCCTCGACCGCTCCGGCGAGAAGAACCTGAACCCGTTCGACACGCACGCGATCGAAGCCGCCATGCAGATTCGCGAGGGCGGCGCCGTGGACGTCGACGAGATCGTCGCCGTGACCATGGGCCCGGAGTCCGCCTTCCGTGCGCTGCACAAGGCGGTCTCGCTCGGCGCCGACCGCTCGGTGCACCTCACCGACGAGGCGCTGGCCGGCTCGGACGTGTGCGCCACCGGCTACGCGCTCGCCAAGGTGCTCGAGTCGGAGTCGCCCGACATCGTGCTGCTGGGCCAGCAGTCGGACGACGGCGAGTGCTACACGATCGGCGCCGTCGTGGCCGACCACCTCAAGATGCCCTCGCTCACGCAGGTCATCAAGATCGACGTGCAGGACGGCAAGCTCCGCTGTGAGCGCCAGGCCGAGTACGGCTACGACACGGTGGACGTGGAGATCCCGGCCGTGATCTCGGTCGGCGACGCGATCAACGAGCCGCGCTACCCGTCGCTCAAGGCGATCATGGGCGCGAAGAAGAAGCCGCTCGACACGCGCTCCACGGGCGACGTCGGGCATCGAGGCCGACAGGGTGGGCGAGCAGGGCTCGCGCACGGCCGTCGTCGGGATCAACCCGCCGCCCGCGAAGCAGGCCGGCGAGATCATCGAGGACGAGGACACGAACGAGACGGTCGAGAAGATCGTCTCCTGGCTGGAGGAAAGGAAGCTGCTGGCATGAGCGTCCTCACGTACGCACTTCACTACGAGGGCGAGTTCAACAAGAACTCGCTCGGGGCCGTCAGCGAGGGCGCCCGGCTGGCCGGCGAGCTCGGCGGCGAGGCAGGCGTGGTGGTCGTCGGAGGCGACGACCTCACCGACGAGCTCTGCGGCACGCTCGGCCAGTACGGCGCGCAGAAGGTCTACCGGGTCAAGGCGCCCGAGGGCCTGGCACAGCCGGTGGTCGACGCGATGGCCAAGGTCATTCAGGACGAGGGGTACAAGTACGCGCTCTTCGGAGGCGGACTGCTCGGCTTCGAGATCGGCGCGGGCCTGACCGCGCGCCTCGGCGCCGGGGTGACCATGGAGGTCACGGCGGTGAAGGTCCAGGACGGCGGGCTCGTGGCCGAGCGGCCGATCCTCCAGGACTCGGCGATCGTCGACGTGGGCTACGTGGGCGAGCCGGGGATCATCATCGGCCGCCTCAACGCCTTCGACGTGAAGGAGTCGGGCGGCGGCGCGGCCGAGGTCGTGGACGTGGACGTCCAGCTCGAGGAGCACTCGACCAAGGCCACGATGGTCCAGCGCGGCGAGCAGCGCGGCGCCGACGTGAACATCGAGGACGCCGACATCCTCGTGGCCGGCGGCCGCGGGCTCGGCAAGGCCGAGGGCTTCGAGCTGTGCGAGCAGCTCGCCGAGGCGCTCGGCGGCGCCGTGGCGGCCACCCGCGCGGTGGTCGACGCCGGCTGGTACCCGTACGCGGCCCAGATCGGCCAGACGGGCAAGACCGTGGCGCCGAAGCTCTACCTCGCCGCCGGCATCTCCGGCGCCATCCAGCACAAGGTGGGGATGCAGAGCTCGGAGAACATCGTCGCGATCAACAAGGACCCGAACGCGCCGATCTTCGAGTTCTCGGACCTCGGCGTGGTGGGCGATCTCAACAAGATCGTCCCCAAGCTCACCGAGGCCGTGAAGGCGAAGAAGGGCTAGAGGCGTGCCCACCGCCCCGATCGAGTTCCCGCCGCCGGTCGACTCCGAGAAGGAGTTCGTCGGCGCGCCCGTCGACCCCGAGGACGAGCGGATCGAGGTCGGCGTGGCGATCGTGGGCGGTGGTCCCGCCGGTCTCGCCTGCGCCGTGCGGCTCTCGCAGCTGCTCGCCGAGGACGAGGCGCTGATGGAGTCGCTGGGCGAGGTGCCGATCGCGCTGGTGGAGAAGGGCAAGGGCCCGGGCTCTCACCTGCTGTCGGGGGCGATGATGAACCCGTCGGCGATGAAGAAGCTGTTCCCGGACCTGCCCGAGGACGAGTGGCCCACGTACGGCACCGTCGAGAAGGACACGGTCTACCTGATGCCGAACCGCAAGCGCGCGATTCCGCTCAAGCCCACGCCGCCGCCCTTCCGCAACCACGGCAACCACGTGACCTCGGTCGCGCAGCTCGGGCGCTGGCTCGCTCAGCAGGCCGAGGACGCCGGCGTGTACATCCTCGGCGAGACCGCCGCGGCCAAGCTGCTCGTGGACGACGGCCGCGTGGTCGGCGTGCGCAGCGGCGACAAGGGCCGCGGACGCGACGGCGAGGAGCTGTCGAACTTCGAGCCGGGCGCCGACCTGATCGCCAAGGCCACCGTGCTCGCCGAGGGCACCCAGGGCCACCTCACCGGAGCGGCCATCCGCCACTTCGGCCTGGGCTCCGAGGACCCGCAGCAGTGGGAGCTCGGGGTGAAGGAGGTCTGGGAGGTCGAGCAGCCGCTCGATCGCGTGATCCACACGATGGGCTGGCCGCTCAAGTTCGCCTCGAAGTACCGCGAGTTCGGCGGCTCGTTCATCTACCCGATGGGCGAGGACAAGGTGTCGCTGGGGCTCGTGGTCGGGCTCGACTACCGCGACGCCCGCTTCTCCGTGCACGACGCGCTCCAGGAGCTGAAGGGCCACCCGCTGGTGGCGAAGATCCTCGAGGGCGGCAAGCGCGTGGCCTGGGGCGCCAAGACGATCCCGTCGGGCGGCTACTGGGCGATGCCGGAGAAGCTCTGGGCGCCGGGCCTGATCCTCGCCGGCGACGGCGCCGGCATGGTGAACATCCCCAAGCTGAAGGGCGTGCACCTCGCGATGCACGCCGGCATGTTCGCGGCCGAGTCGATCTACGAGCGGCTCAAGTCGGGCTCCACCGACGACCTCTCGAACTACGCCGAGAAGGTCAAGGGCTCCGAGATCGAGACGGACATCCGCCGCTCGCGCAACATGCGCCAGCCGTTCGCGAAGGGCTTCCTGGTCGGCGGCGCCGTGGTCAACGCCATGGAGATCTCCGGCGGGCGCTTCCCGGGCGGCCGCTGGGCCACCCACGACGATGCCACCGTGGGCGTCTTCGTCGGCAAGGAGCGCGACTACCCGAAGCCCGACGGGAAGAAGACCTTCGACAAGCTGTCCTCGGTCTTCACCACGGGCAACGCCACGCGCGACGACGCGCCGAACCACATCCGCATCCAGGAGAAGGTCCCGCTCGAGGTCGCGCTCATGTGGCAGAACATGTGCCCCGCGCAGGTCTACGAGGTGCCCGAGGAGGAGCTCGAGGCGGCCTCGGAGAACGGCAACGGGAAGCTCGACGGCAAGCACGAGGTCAAGCTGCACATCACGCCGTCGAACTGCGTGCAGTGCGGCGCGATCACCGCCAAGGGCGGGCGCCTGACGCCGCCCGAGGGCGGCGACGGGCCGAACTACCAGCAGACGTGATGGCGAGCCGTCGCGGCTCGCACCCACGCCCCCGGGTGCGAAACCACGCAGTTGGCCGCGAGCGGCCTATTCGCCGATTGAGAACATCGCTTCGAGGTCGTGCTTCGAGAAGACCTCGAAGGCGACCATCGTGTGCGTGCGCTCCACGCCCGGCAGCTTCGCCAGGCCGGTGGCCACGACCTCCGCGAGCCGCTCCGTCTCGCTGACCCGCACCATCGCGACGAAGTCCCATTCGCCGGTGACCGAGTAGGCCTCGGCCACGCCCTCCACGTCGGCGAGCACGTCGCCCAGGCCGTCGAGCGAGTCGTGCGCGGCCTTGATGAGGACGATGGCGTGAGTCACGGGCGACACGCTACCGGCTCGAATTCTCCGCGCTCCAGCGAGAAAGGTATCCGTGATAGCCGCGCGCGCCGGGAGGCGCCGTTCCGCGACGATGCGGCCATGGCCCCGGTCGCACTCGCGGTACGCGTGGAGGGCGACGGGCCGCGCCTCGTGCTCGTGCACGGAGGCGTCGGCCCGGAGCTCTCCTGGGAGCGGCAGCTGCCGCTCGCCGAGCGCTGGACGCTCGTCGTTCCGTGGCGGCGCGGCTACGGCGAGAGCCCGCCCGCCGAGCGCCAGGACTTCGAGGCGGACGCCGAGGACCTCGACGCGCTGGTCGAGCCGGGCGACCGGCTCGTCGGCTTCTCCTACGGCGGGCTGTCCGCCGCGATCGTCGCGGGCAGGCGGGCGGCGGAGCTCGAGGCGCTCGTCCTGATCGAGCCGCCGCTCTTCGCCCTCGGGCCGGACGACCCGCTGATCCGCCCGATGATGGAGCTGTCGGCGCGCTTCACCTCGGGCGAGACCGAGGACGACCCCGAGGCGCACTGGCGCTTCCTCGAGATGGCGGGCGTCAGGCGCCCGCGCGACGAGGCGGACGCAGCGCGAGATCGAGCGACTCACGCGGCTGGCGCGGTACCTGCGCCCGCCGGTCGATGCGCAGCCCGACCTGGCCGCGATCAGCGCGGCCGGCCTGCCGGTTCTGTCCGTGTCCGGTGAGCACAACGCCGCGATCGAGCGCATCTGCGACCTGCTCGCCGAGCAGACGGGCGGCGAGCGCCTGCGGCTCGCCGGCGCCGGCCATCCGGTTCAGCGCGCGCCGGGCTTCAACGACCGGCTCGAGGCGTTCCTCGCCTAGGGGGCGGTCAGCGTGATGCCGTCGATGTCGAAGCTGTCGCCGGAGGCGGCGCTCGACTGGTAGGCGTAGAGCTCGATGGAGTCGCCGCCCACCGCGGTGTAGGGCACGGTGTCGAGGCGCTCCCAGGTTCCGGTGGCCACCCTGCAGCGCTCCGCGCCGCCTGCCGCGGCGCCGGCGCTCCACTCTCGGAGGCGGAGGCAGATGGTCTTGCCGGGCCGCTCGCTCCGGATCCACGCTCGCGCCTCGTACCTGGTCCCGGCCGCGTGCGAACCGACCGGGTGCGGGTCGCTCAGCAGCGAATAGCTCGTTGCCGTCGTGCTGTTCAGCGCCACGCGGCCCGCCTGCGCGCCCTCGGCGCCCCCGGGCACCAGCGTGAGGGTCGAGCGGTAGGCGTACCAACCCGTCTTCCCGGTCTCGAAGCCGCCGTTCGACACCAGATTGGGCAGGACCGGGGGCGGGGCGGTCACCGTCCAAGCCCGCGTGGCGGGACTCTGGTCGGTTCCGTCTCCATTCGTGGCGCGGACGCGGAAAGTGTGGTCGCCCACCGCCAGGCCCGTGTACTCCTTCGGCGAGGAGCAGGCGCCGAACGCGGCCCCGTCGAGCGAGCACTCGAAGGTCGCCCCCGGCTTGCTCGCCGTGAACGAGAAGGAGGCGGTCGTGGCCTCGGTCGCGCCGGTCGGCCCGGCGCCGATCGTCGTGTCGGGCGGCTCGGCGGCCGCGAGCGGCGAGCAGCTGGTGCTGCCGCTGTCCGTGAAGCTCTTGCCCTCCTGGGCCATGAAGCGCCAGTCGTAGCTGCCCGCGTGCAGGCTCAGCCGCAGCACCCCGAAGGCGCCGGTGTTCTGCGCCTCGGTGTTCTCCAGCGGCGGGCCGAGCGGGTAATGCATCGTCCCGCCTTCGCCGACCACGAACTGGCGGATGCCGCGCTCGCGGTCGAGCGTGCCGTCGGGCGTCTGAGGAGCGAAGCGCTGGTAGGTGTGGTCGTTCCCGCCGAGCACCCATTCGGCGCGGTACTGGTAGAGCAGCTCCCAGAACGGGGCCGAGTTCGTCAGCGAGCCGTGCGTCGTGCCGGCGCTCCAGCGCGGGTGGTGCCAGTAGGCGCCGAGGCAGTCGCCGGCGTTCGATGCCAGGTCCTGCTGCAGCCACTCGTACTGCTCGGAGCCCGGGCCGCACCCGCCGATCTCGTCGCAGTTGCTGTTCAGCACCACGACGTGCCAGGCGCCGAGGTCGTAGCTGTACCAGCCCTTTCCGGCTGTGCCCGCCGCCGAGCCGAAGTAGTCGAAGTAGCCGCCCGCGCCGGGGGTGGAGTACTCGTGGTCGCCCACGGCCGGCTTGATGCGCGACTTGTGCCGGCCCCAGCTCGGGTCGAAGCACCCGGCGAACTCGTCGGGGTACCCGTGGTTCTGCTCGGTGTCGCCCGCGATCGCGATCGTGCCGGGCAGCGTGTCCAGGAGGCGCGAAACGGACTCGTCGCCGCTCGACCAGCAGGACGCGACGTCGCCGGCCGCGAGCAGCGTCGGGTCGCCGGACTCCGCCGGAGTGGGCGGCACTTGGGCGGGCGAGCCGTCCGTGAGCGACATGCCGTCGAGGTCGAAGGAGTCGCCCGCGGCCGCCGTGCCCACCTGGTAGACGAGCAGGTTGAGCTCCGTGCCGCTCTGGGCGACCGTGTACTGCAGCGCGGGGTACTGGCGCCAGGCGCCGGTCGTCGTGACGCAGGTCTGGGCGGAGCCGACGAGCGTCGAGCCGTCGTACTCGCGCAGCCTGAGGCAGACGTCCTTGCCGGGCGTCTCGCTCCGGACCGAGCCGCGGGCGGTGTAGGTGGTTCCGGCCGTCGCCGAGTTGACCGGCCAAGGCGACGCGTTGACCGACAGGCTCCCGGCCGCCGTGGCGACCATGCGGCCGGCCTGCGGGCCGGTGTCGCCGCCGGTTACCAGCGACAGCGCGCCGCTGCCCGGCTTCCAGGCGGGCACGACGTAACCGCCGCCCTGGGTGGTCCAGCCGGCGAGCGGAGTCTCGAAGTTCCCGTTCTGGAGGGTGGCATCCGCCCACCAGGTCCGGGTGGCCGGGCTCGCGTCCGCGTTCCCGGCAGCGTCCACCGCGCGGACCTCGAGCTGGTGCTTCCCGTTCGACACGTGGAACGTGGGCGTGGCGCCGCAGGCGGCGAAGACGCCGCTGTCGAGCCGGCACTCGAACGTCGAGCCCGCCTCGGTGGCGCCCACGGCGAAGTCGGCCGAGCCGGACCGGTAGGTGCCCGACGGGCCGGACGAGATCGTGGTGTCAGGCGGCGTGGTGTCGGCCACCGCGACGGTCCACGTCCGCGCGGCCGGGGTGCTGTCCACGTTCCCGGCGGCGTCGATCGCGCGGACGCGGAAGGTGTGGCTGCCGGCGGCGAGCGCCGAGTACCCCTTCGGCGAGGTGCAGGAGACGTAGGCGGTGGTCGAGTCGAGCGAGCACTGGAAGGTGGAGCCGTTCTCCGTCGAGGTGAAGGCGAAGCTCGCGACCGTCTCCGCGACGGTTCCGGTGGGGCCTGAGGAGATCGTGGTGTCCGGCGGGGTCGTGTCCTGGACGGTCCAGGTGCGGGACGCCGGCGTCGCGTCGACGTTCCCGGCTGCGTCGATGGCGCGCACGCGGAACGTGTGGCTCCCGGCCGCCAGGCCGGTGTGGGCCGTCGGCGAGGTGCACGCCGTGTACGCCGTCGTCGAGTCGAGCGAGCACTCGAACCTCGACCCGGCCTCGCTGGAAGTGAACCCGAAGCTCGCCGAAGTCGACGTCACGGTGCCCGACGGGCCGGAGGAGATCGTGGTCTGCGGCGGCGTCGTGTCGCTGCTCTCGATGACGAGGCGCGGCCCGTTGGCGCCCGTCTCGCGACTGGAAAGGACCAGGTTCGCGGAGGAGGTCGTGACGAGGGCCATGCTGTAGGTGCCGTTGCCGGTGACCAGCGAGGTCACGTCCACGTCCTTCCAGGCGCCGGCGGTGAGCGCCCCTGAGCTCGCGCTTGTCGTCGACGAGACGGTTGGGGCGTTCGAGTAGCTGATCGTGCTCTCGCTCCAGGTCGTGTTGGTCACGCGCCGGACCTGGAAGCCGGCCGTGTGCGCCGTGGTCGCGCGCACGCGCAGTAGCGCGCGCGTGACCGTGCCGTTCACACCGCTCACCTGGAAGCGCAGGTAGGCGCGCGTAGTGGGCGAGGAGTCGGCCCACAGCTCGGAGAGCGTGCCATAGCGGGAGCTCGGCGCATCCGAGCGCACGTGGGCGTCGGCCGTCGCCGTGACCTCCGTGGTCACGGTTGCGGCTGGTGCCGCTCCTACGAGCGGAAAGTCTCCGGCCCCCAGCGCCGCCGTCGCGCCGACCAGCAGCAGCGCGACGACACGGACGGGCGCGGGGCGGCCCCGTACGAGTCCCTGCACCTGGTCCACCGTAGGACGAGTCCTCGAAACTCGCCACCTTTCGCTCAGTCGGCCCGCGCATATAGCTTGCCGCC
Source organism: uncultured Thermoleophilaceae bacterium (assembly GCA_963768465.1). Lineage (GTDB taxonomy): Bacteria > Actinomycetota > Thermoleophilia > Solirubrobacterales > Thermoleophilaceae > JACVRW01. Next base: position 270,689 of record CAVYIA010000010.1, read on the forward strand.
ATCCGCTACCCGGGCCAGCATGTCCGTCGCGTCGCCGTGGTCGGCGCCGGCTCCTTCGGCACGGCGGTGGCGCTGCTGCTCGAGCGGGCCGGCCTGCGCACGACGCTGCTCACGCGCGGGCCCGAGCAGGCCGCCGAGCTCGCGCGCACGCGCCAGAACGAGCGCTACCTGCCGGGCGTGGAGCTTCCGCGCGACCTGCGCGTGCGCGCCCTCGGCGCCGAGCCGGACGACCTCGGGAAGGCCGACCTCGTCTTCGTGGCCGTGCCCTCCAAGGCGATCGCCCACGCGGTCGGCGAGATCATCCACCTGGGCATGTCGGAGCGGGCCGGGATCGTCTCGCTCGCCAAGGGGCTCGTGCCGCCGGACGGCACGCCGCCGACGGTGGCGCTCGAGGAGGCCTTCGGCAGCGAGCGGGTGGCCTGCGTCGGCGGTCCCGCGCACGCGCGCGAGATGGTCGAGACGGGGGCGGGGCTCGTGGCGGCGTCGCGCTCCGAGGTGCTCGCGCACAGCGTGGCCGACGCGTTCCAGGCCGGCGGGGTGGTCTGCGAGGTCTCCGACGACCCGGTGGGGGTGGAGCTGGCGGGCGTGGCGAAGAACGCGGCCGCCGTGGCGGTGGGCGCCACGCAGGCGCAGGGACTCAACGCGGCCGGCATGGCGGCGGCCGACATCTTCCTCGAGGTGCTCGCGCTCGCGGTCCAGAGCGGCGGCCAGGCGCGCACGTTCGTGGGCCGCGCCGGCACGGGCGACCTCGTGGCCACGGCGCTCGCGCCCAGCTCGCGCAACCGCACGGCCGGCGAGCTGCTCGCCGAAGGCGTTCCGGCCGCGGAGATCCCCGAGCGTGTGGGCCAGGCCGTGGAGGCGCTCGAGACCGTGCGCCAGCTCTCCGAGGCCATCGAGCGCGCCGGGCTCCAGGCACCCGTGGTGTCCGCTCTCGCGCACCTGATCGAGGGCACGCTCCCGCTCGACGAGTGGATCAAGATGGTGCGCGCGAAGCAGCCCGAGCCGGCTCGCTTCGGGCGCCGGCTGCGCGGGCGGCCGGGGTGGTGGGCACGGCTCACCGCGTGGCTCCGGGGGCGCTTTGGAAGCCGCGCGCGGTGAGTAGACTCGTATAGACCATGAAGCAGGAGATCCACCCCGAGTACGTACCGGCCCACGTGCGCTGCACGTGCGGGAACGAGTTCTGGACCCGCTCCACCAAGGGCGAGCTCCACGTGGAGATCTGCTCGAACTGCCACCCGTTCTACACGGGCAAGCAGAAGCTGGTGGACACCGGTGGCCGCGTGGAGCGGTTCCGCCGGCGCGCTGCTCGTTCACGCGGCTAGACAGCGCAACTAGCGCCCTTTCGAGCTGTTCTCACGGGGCATGCCCAGACGCGTTCTCATCACCGCAGCGCTCGCGCTGCTAGTGGCGGCGGCCTCGCTGCCGGCCGCGGCCAGCGCGGGGCCGCGCTACGTGGCGTCCAAGTGGACGTCCGCGGTGAAGGTCACGCGCTGCTCGCGCGCGCTCGAGGAGGCCGTCTTCCACGGCAAGATGCGCCGCGTCGAGGACACCAAGCGGATGGCGATGCGCTTCACGCTGCTCGAGCGAACCGGGCACGGAGGGCTTCCAGCCCGTCCCGACGCCGAAGCTCGGCAGGTGGCATCGCTCGCGCGTCGGTGTCGCCGGCTTCGGCTACAAGCAGATCGTCCGCAACCTCGCCGAGGGCAGCGTCTACAGCATGCGCGTGGACTACCGCTGGTACGACGAGGACGGCCAGGTCGTCAAGCGGGCGCGCAAGCGCTCCGCGAGCTGCCCGAACCCGGCGGCGCTGCCCAACCTGCGCGTGAGGATCGTGGGCGTGAAGAACACCGCCGCGGAGGACAGCGACCGCTACTTCGTGAAGGTCATGAACGTCGGGCAGGCGCTGGCCGAGAACGTGCCCGTGAGCCTGTCGGTCGACGGGGTCCTCGGTGGCAGCACGACCGTGCCGCTGCTCTACTCGAAGGGCTCCAAGGTCGTGAGCATCCGCGCCCCTGAATGCGAGGGCTACGTGGAGGCCGCGGCCGACCCCGACGGGCTGATCGCGGAGACCTCGGAGCTCGACAACACGCACCAGCTGGCCTGCCAGGACCTGAAGAGGCGCTGATCAGGCTCGCGAACCGCCGCCCGCCCGCCGATACGATGAGCGAGGTGAGCGCTCTCCCGTCCACGAACGGCGCGGCACCGCGCCCGGCGCGGGAGGCCACGAAGGACGCCCCGATCGGCGGCCAGGCCGTCCTCGAGGGCGTGATGATGCGCGGCATCTCCACCTGGGCGGTGGCGGTGCGCAAGCCCTCCGCGGAGCAGCTCGAGGCCGGCGGCCCCGACTCGAAGGAGGGCGCGAAGGGCGAGATCGAGGTCTTCTCCGAGCCGCTCGTCTCGTGGACGAAGCAGCACCGGCTGCTGCGCCTCCCGGTCGTGCGCGGCACCGTCGCGCTCGCCGAGTCGCTCAAGATCGGCTTCCGCGCGCTCGGCATCTCGGCCAACGCCCAGATGCCCCCGGACGAGGAGGGCGAGCACACCGAGCTGAGCGGCGGCGCGTGGGTGGGCACCATCGTGTTCGCGCTGCTGTTCGCGGTCGGCCTCTTCTTCCTGCTGCCGGCCGGGCTCACGAACATCTTCCGCGACGACATCCCCAACGGGTTCGTCTTCGTGCTGATCGAGAAGCTCATCCGGATCTCGATCTTCCTGGCCTACCTCTGGCTGATCTCGCGGATGCCGGACCTCCAGCGCGTCTTCCAGTACCACGGCGCCGAGCACAAGACGATCTCCTGTTACGAGGCGGGCCAGCCGCTCACGCCGGAGAACGCGCAGCAGTTCTCGCGCTTCCACCCCCGCTGCGGGACCAGCTTCCTGCTGCTGGTCATGATCGTGGCCATCTTCGTCTTCGCCCCGCTCGGGAAGCTCGACTGGCAGTGGCTGTTCCTGTCGCGGATCCTCGGCATCCCGATCGTGGCCGGGCTCGCGTTCGAGCTGATCAAGTGGTTCGGCCGCAACCGCACCAAGGCCTGGGCGCGGGCGCTCATGTGGCCCGGCATCCAGCTTCAGCGGCTGACCACGCGCGAGCCCGACCTGACCCAGCTGGCCGTGGCGATCGCCGCCCTCGACGCCGTGCTCGCGGTGGAGAACCCGCGCGAGGCCAGCGCCGAGGACAAGGTCGGGATGGAAGTGGTGGCCTAGGCCACTTCTCGGAGCGCGCGCGGCGCGCTCCAGCTCTACTGCCACCTGCAGAGCCTGATCGGCGTCCAGCCGGACGGTCGCGATGCGCCCAAATCCGGGCTGCGACCGCGAGGGCATACCCTTGACGCCGTGATCGAGAAGCTCGTCGAGCAGATCGAGAGCCGCTTCGGCGAGCTCTCGCGGCAGATGTCCGATCCGGAGGTGATCGGGGACCACCGCCGCTACGCGGACGTGGGCCGCGCCTACCGGGCGCTCCAGGCCGCCAACGAGCTGGCCCAGGAGTGGCGGCGCGCCACCGACGACGCCGCGGGCGCGCGCGAGCTGATCTCCGAGGGCGACGACGACGCCGACGTGCGCGAGCTGCTCGAGGCCTCCGAGTCGCGGCTCGCGGAGCTCGAGGAGGAGATCCGACTGGCGATGGTCGAGCCCGACCCGAACGACGAGAAGAACGTGATCGTCGAGGTGCGCGGGGGCGCGGGGGGCGAGGAGGCCGGACTCTTCGCCGGCGACCTCTTCCGGATGCTCACCCGCTACGCGGAGCGGCGCGGCTTCAAGACCGAGACGCTGTCGACGGCCGACGGCGACCACACCTTCGCCATCAAGGGCAACGGCGCCTACAGCGTCTTCAAGCACGAGGGCGGCACGCACCGCGTGCAGCGCGTGCCCGAGACCGAGTCGCAGGGGCGCATCCACACCTCCACCGCCACGGTCGCCGTGCTGCCGGAGGCCGAGGAGGTGGACGTCCAGGTGGACCCGAACGACCTCCAGGTGGACGTCTACCGCTCGTCGGGGCCGGGCGGGCAGTCGGTGAACACGACCGACTCCGCCGTGCGCATCACCCACAAGCCAACCGGGCTCGTGGTCTCGATGCAGGACGAGAAGTCGCAGCTCCAGAACCGCGAGAAGGCGATGCGCGTGCTGCGCGCGCGGCTGCTCGAGCGCGAGATCGCGGCGCAGCAGGCCGACCTCGCCGCCGACCGCAAGGCGCAGGTGGGCACGGGCGAGCGCTCGGAGAAGATCCGCACCTACAACTTCCCGCAGGACCGCGTGACGGACCACCGGGTGAAGGTCACCAAGGGCGACGTGGCACGCGTGCTGTCGGGAGAGCTGGACGACTTCACGGCCGCGCTCGAGGCCGACGAGAAGCGCCGCAAGCTCGAGTCGGCCGCACTCGTCACGGGGTGACCGCGCGCGAGGTGCTGGACGCGGCCGTGCCGGCGCTCGCCGCCGCGGGCTGCGACACGCCGCAGCTCGACGCGGAGCTGCTCGTGGCCTCGGCCCTCGGGGTCGACCGCGCGGCGCTCGTGACCGAGCCGGGCGCGCCGCTGCCGCCGCCGGCGTCGCGGCTCCTCTCCGAGTGGGTGCGCCGGCGCGGCGCCCGCGAGCCGGTGGCCTACATCCTCGGCCGCAAGGGCTTCCGCCACATCGAGCTGGACGTGGACGCGCGGGTGCTGATCCCGCGTCCCGAGACCGAGCTGCTCGTGGAGCTGGCGCTCGAGCTCCCGGAGGGCGCGCGCGTGCACGACGTGGGCACCGGCTCGGGCGCCGTGGCGCTCGCGCTCCTCAACGAGCGCCCCGACCTCGTGGTCAGCGCCTCGGACCGCTCCGCGGCGGCCGTGGCGGTGGCGCGCGCCAACGCGGCTCGGCTGCGCCTGCCGCTCGAGGTCACCGAGGCGGACGGGCTGCCGGACGGCGACTACGAGCTGGTGCTGGCCAACCTCCCCTACGTGCGCGAGGACGAGTGGGGCGGGCTCGCCCCCGAGATCACCCGCTACGAGCCGCGCGACGCGCTGGTCTCCGGGCCGGACGGGCTCGATGCGATCCGCGCGCTCGTGGCGGGCGCGCCGGCCGGCACTCACCTGGCGCTCGAGCACGCCCCGGACCAGGGCGCCGCCGTGCGGGCGCTGCTCCACGCCGCCGCCACCTACCCCGACCTGGCCGGGCGCGAGCGCGTGACCGTGGGGAGCGTCGCGTGAACGCCGACGACGTGACGACCTTCCGCCGCTGCATCGGCGTCGGCGGCGTGGCGCTCTTCCCGGCCGACACCGTCTACGGGCTGGCCACCGACCCGCGGTCCGAGGAGGGCGTGGAGCGCCTCTACCGGCTCAAGGGGCGCAGCCCCGGCCGCTCCGCGGCGGTGATGTTCTTCCGCCTCGAGCTCGCGCTGGCGGCGCTACCCGAGCTCGGCGAGCGCACCCGGACCGCGCTCGAGCGGCTGCTGCCCGGGCCCGTGACCGTCGTGCTTCCGAACCGGGCGCGGCGCTACCCGCTGGCATGCGGCGACGACTCCGGCCGGATCGGCCTGAGGGTGCCGCTGCTCGAGGGCGAGCTTGCCCCGCTGGCGGAGGCGGACTGGCCCGTGCTCCAGTCGAGCGCCAACCCGAGCGGAGGCCGCGACGCCGCTCGCGTGGAGGACGTGGACCCCCGGATCCGCGATGGGCGTGGACATGGTCCTGGACGCCGGCGAGCTGCCCGGAACCGCTTCCACGGTCGTCTCGCTGGTCGGCTACGAGGAGGATGGGAGCTACGAGGTTCTGCGCGCCGGCGCGCTCCCGTCGAGCGCTCTGGACGCGGTGCTACGGTGACCTCGATGAGCGAGCTGAGCCCCGACTTCTTCACCAGGCCCGTCAGCGAGGTGGACCCCGAGATCGCCGAGGTGCTGGCGAACGAGGCGGCCCGCCAGGAGTCCACGCTGGAGATGATCGCCTCCGAGAACTTCGTTCCCCAGGCGATCCTCGACTGCCAGGGCTCGGTGCTCACCAACAAGTACGCCGAGGGCTATCCCGGGCGCCGCTACTACAGCGGCTGCGAGTACGTGGACGTGGCCGAGCGAGCTCGCGATCGACCGCGCGAAGAAGCTGTTCGGCGCCGAGCACGTGAACGTCCAGCCGCACTCCGGCGCCCAGGCCAACGCCGCCGTCTACCACGCGCTGCTCGAGCCGGGCGACCGCATCCTCGGGATGAAGCTCGACCACGGCGGCCACCTCTCGCACGGCATGAAGATCAACTTCTCCGGGCGCCTCTACGACATCGTGGCCTACGGCGTGCGCGAGGAGGACTCGCGCCTCGACATGGACGAGCTCGCGCAGATCGTCGAGGACGCGCGCCCGAAGCTCATCCTCGCCGGCTGGTCGGCATACCCGCGGCAGCTGGACTTCGCCCGCTTCCGCGAGCTCGCCGACTCGGTCGGCGCCTACCTGGTCGTGGACATGGCGCACTTCGCCGGCCTCGTGGCGGCCGAGGAGCACCCGAGCCCGGTGCCGTACGCGGACGTGGTGTCCACCACGGTCCACAAGACGATCGGCGGCGCCCGCGGCGGGATGATCCTCTGCCGCGAGGAGTACGCGAAGAAGATCGACTCCGCCGTGTTCCCCGGCCAGCAGGGCGGGCCGCTCATGCACGTCGTGGCCGGCAAGGCGGTGGCCATGCGCGTCGCGGCCACCGAGCTGTTCCGCGAGCGCCAGCGCCGCACCCGCGAGGGCGCGGCGATCGTGGCCGAGGAGATGCTGGGAGCCGGCGTGAACGTGCTCACCGGCGGCACCGACGTGCACCTCGTGCTCGCCGACCTGCGCGACTCGGAGCTGGACGGCCAGCAGGCGGAGGACCGGCTCGACTCCGTGGGCATCACGGTCAACCGCAACGCCGTGCCGTTCGATCCGCGCCCGCCGTCGGTCTCGTCGGGCCTCCGGATCGGCACGCCCGCGCTCGCCACGCGCGGCTTCCAGGCGGACGACTTCCGCGAGGTCGGGAACGTGATCGCCGCGGCGCTCACCGGCGACTTCCCGGACGCGAAGCGCGCCGAGCTCAGCGAGCGCACGCGCGCGCTGGCCGAGCGCTACCCGCTGTACCCGCAGCTCGCCGCACAAGCGGCCGTCTGAAGTTCAAGCGGCCCTGAGCGGGGGCCGATAAACGCCTCGTGGCCGCGAGATGGCGGAAACTCGGCTTGCTCGGGCACTTCAGCGTGGTGAGCTTCGTGCTCATCGCCGCCCTCGGCCTCGGCCTCGCGCAGCTCCTGCGCAGCCAGATCGACGATCGCGCGCTGAGCAACGCCGAGCAGTCGGCCGAGCAGATCACGCGACTCGGGATCCAGGCGCAGCTCACTCCGAAGGATCTCGAGCGCGGGCTCGCGCCGGAGCGCTTCCGCCAGCTCGACCGGGCGGTCCACGTGGACCTGAACAGCGGCAGCCTGTCGGGCCTGCGCGTCTACAACCGCGACGGGCGCGTGGTCTACGCGGACGACCCCGAGCTCGTGGGACAGCAGATCGAGCCGAGCGCGGGCCTCAAGACCGCCCTGGCCGGCAGCACGAGCTCGCACAAGGAGGAGGCCCACGAGGCCGAGGCCGAGACGGGCGGAGCGGAGCCGGAGCTCGAGGGAGACCTGCTCGAGGTCTACGTGCCGCTCAGCTTCGCCGGCGACGGGCGCACGTCGGGCGCCTTCGAGATCTACCTGCCCTACGCCCCCGTGGCGAGCGCGATCAAGGACGACACGCGCGCGCTCTACCTCGCCCTGCTCGCGGGGCTCGTGCTGCTCTACCTCGGCCTGTTCAGGGTCGTGCAGGGCGCATCCAAGAAGCTTCGCCGCCACGCGGCGGAGAGCGAGCACCAGGCGCTGCACGACGCGCTCACCGGCCTCCCGAACCGCACGCTCTTCCACGACCGGATCGCGCAGGCGCTGCGCCAGTCGAAGCGCGAGCGGGCGCCCGGCGCCGTGCTGCTGATCGACCTCAACCGCTTCAAGGAGGTCAACGACACGCTCGGCCACCAGAAGGGCGACCTCCTGCTGAAGGACATCGGCGGCCGGCTGAGCGAGACGCTTCGCGAGAGCGACACGATCGCGCGCCTCGGCGGCGACGAGTTCGGCGTGCTCCTGCCCGGGGTGGCCACGGGGCCCGAGGCCGTGTCCGCCGCCGAGAAGATCCGGGCGGCGCTCGAGCCCGACCTCTTCATCGACGGGCTGCCGGTCCACGTGGACGCCAGCATCGGAATCGCGCTGTACCCGCAGCACGGCGAGGACGTGGACACGCTGCTCCAGCACGCCGACGTGGCGATGTACGAGGCCAAGCGCACGCACAGCGGCCACGAGATCTACTCCGTGGAGCACGACCCCTACAACCCCGTCCGCCTGGCGATGGTGGGCCAGCTGCGCAGGGCGCTCGACGAGGGCCAGGTGCTCCTCCACTACCAGCCGAAGGTCGACCTCGAGAGCGGCATGGTGGTCGGCGCCGAGGCGCTGGTGCGCTGGCAGCACCCCGATCGCGGCCTGATCCCGCCGGCCGACTTCGTGCCGATGGCGGAGCGCACCGGGCTGATCAAGCCGCTCAGCCGCTACGTGCTCGATCACGCGCTCGCGCAGTGCCGCGAGTGGCGCGACTCCGGTCTCGACCTGAAGATCTCGGTGAACCTCTCGGCCCGCAACCTCCTCGACCCGAGCCTGCCGGACGACGTGAAGAAGCTCCTCACCAAGTGGTCGATCCCCGAGGCGATGCTCGAGCTCGAGATCACCGAGAGCACGATCATGATCGACCCCCAGCGGGCGATGGAGGTGCTCGCGCGCCTGCACGGGATGGGGATCGGGCTCTCGATCGACGACTTCGGGACGGGCTACTCCTCGCTCGTCTACCTGAAGGAGCTGCCGGTCCACGAGCTGAAGATCGACCGCACCTTCGTCGCGCGCATGTCGTCGAACCGCGGTGACGCGTTCATCGTGCGCTCGACCATCGACCTGGCGCACAACCTGCAGCTGAAGGTCGTGGCCGAGGGCGTGGAGGACGAGGACACGCTCGCCGAGCTGACGAAGCTCGGGTGCAACATCGCCCAGGGCTTCCACGTGAGCCGGCCGCTGCCGCCGGCCGAGTTCGCGTCGTGGCTGGCCGAGCGCGGCCAGCGCCCGGTCGCGCCCGTGCGCCGCGACGTGGCCTAGCCCAGCCTGTCTCACAAGTAGGCTGCGGGCGGATGGACGAGCTCGATGCCCTCTGGGCGTTCCTCGTCGCCGCCGCCCTGGCGTTCGGAGCCACACCGCCCGTCGCAGCCCTGGCACGCCGCCTGGGCGCCGTCCACCAGCCGCGCGAGCGCGACCTGCACGACAAGCCGGTGCCGCGGCTCGGCGGCCTGGCGATCCTCGTGGCCGTGGTGGTCGCCGGCGTGCTGTTCCTGCCGGACGACCGCTCGACGCGCGCGATCCTGATCGGCGCGGTGGCGATCGCGCTCGTGGGCGCGTGGGACGACTATCTCCCCGGCGGCCTGCCGCCGCTCGTGAAGCTGGCGGGCCAGTTCGGCGCGGCCGCGATCCCCGTGTTCGCGGGGGACGTGCGCGTCGAGAACGTGACGCTCCCGTTCGTCGACCCCTTCCAGCTCAGCGACTTCGCGAGCTACTCGCTGTCGCTGGTCGGGCATCGTCGCGGTGATGAACGTCGTGAACTTCACGGACGGCGCCGACGGGCTGGCCGCCGGTGTCTGCACGATCGCGGCGGGCACGTTCGCGGTGATCGCCCTGTCGCTCGATCGCGACGCCGCCGGCGTGCTCGCCGCGATCACGGCGGGCGCCGCGGTCGGGTTCCTCTGGCACAACTTCCACCCGGCCTCGATCTTCATGGGCGATGCCGGCTCCAACCTTCTGGGGCTGCTCCTGGCCTGCATCGCCATCCAGGGGGTGCTGAAGACGGCCGCCGTCGTGGCCCTGTTCTTCCCGCTCCTGATCCTCGCGGTCCCGGCCGCCGACGCCACCTATGTCGTGCTGAAGCGGATCAAGTACAGGCGCCCCGTGTACAGGGCGGACGCGGCGCACTTCCACCACCGGCTGTCGCGCATCGGCTTCTCCCAGCGCCGCACGGTGCTCTACATGTACGGCTGGACCCTGTCGCTGGCGGCGCTGGCGCTCGCCATGCGCTTCGTTCCGTACTCGGACGACGACGGCACGCTCAACCCGGGCTGGACGCTCGTGATCCTGGCGTTCGGGCTGCTCGCGCTCGCGGCGAGCGTCTATCTCGTGCTCGTGCTCGAGATCCTGAAGTTCAAGCGCTTCCGCGAGCGCGAGTGGCGGCGCCAGCGTGGAGACGGGCGAGATCGCGGCGCTCGACCGCAACGAGATGGAGCGCGAGATCGAGCGCGAGGTGGAGACGGGCGAGTTCAAGGCCGTGCCGCGCCAGTAGGCGGGCGGCTCAGAACAGCGTGGCCTGGCGCGGCTCGGGCGGCGGCGGCTCCGGCCTGCGCTTCGGGTTGAACGGCGCCGGGTCCGGCAGGTGGCGCCTGCCCGCGCGGATCAACCGCGCGATGCGCTCGCGCTCCTCCTTCGGCGCGTACGCGCCGCGGGCGTACAGCTCCTCGTAGCGCGGGACCAGGTCGGGCCGGTAGGTGCGCAGCCAGTCCATGAAGACCTGGCGGACCTCGCCGCGCAGGTGCAGGCAGATCCCGCCGACGCTGACCGCGCCCGCCTCGCCGCAGAGCTCGAGGATGCGCTCGACCTGGTCCGGCGAGTCGTTGATGCCGGGCATGAGCGGCGCCACGAGCACGCCGGTGGGGATGCCCGCCCGGTTGAGCTCCGCCACCGCCTCGATGCGCTTGCGCGGGTGCGGCGTGTGCGGCTCGCTGGCCCGCCAAGCCTTCTCGTCGAGCGTCGGGATCGAGAGGTTGGCCGCGAAGTCCGGGATCTGCTTGAACAGCTCGACGTCGCGGAGGAGCAGCGGCGACTTCGTCAGGACCGAGCAGGGCGTGCCCGAGTCGCGCATGGCCTCCCAGACGCCGGGCAGCAGCTCATAGCGCTTCTCGACCCACTGGTACGGGTCGGTGTTGGTGCCGAGCGCGACGTGCTCGTGCTTCCACGACGGCTTGAACAGCTCGGCCCGCGCCCGCTCCGGCGTGTTGACCTTGACGACGATCTCGCGCTCGAAGTCCCGGCCGGCGTCGAAGTCGAGGTAGGTGTGGGTGGGGCGGGCGAAGCAGTAAACGCACGCATGGGTGCAACCCCTGTAGGGGTTGATCGTCCAGCGGAACGGCATCTGCGACGCCTTCGGGACCTTGTTCAGGATCGAGCGGGCCTCGATCTCGTAGAAGCGGGTGTCGAGCGCCTCGGGCGCGTCGAAGGTCCGGACGGTGGCCGGCTCGCGGTATCCCGGGAGGCGGCGGCCCTCCTCGGCCTCGACTGACAGCTCCTTCCAGCGCACGAACACATGTTCGCACATGGCGCAACCCGCACGAAGCGTCCTGACTTCCGGTTGCAGAGCAACCACAGGGCAGGACACTGGCGGCGAACGACGCACCGAAGGGTTACAGCCCCGACCGCGCCGCGGCCCTCCCTCGCCAGCTGGCCGTCTCGTAAGCAGGACTGTGCGCCGCTCGAGAGAACCGTGCCTGACTTTCGGTTGCAGAGCAATCACTGGACAGGACACTCGGCTAGGACCGCTGCCCGAACGCCGTCACGACGACGCGCCGTGAGCCGCCGCCGTCGCGGTGCTCGCAGAGGTAGATGCCCTGCCAGGTCCCGAGCGCGGGGCGGCCGTCCGTCACGGGCAGCGGTCAGCGAGCTGCCGGTGAGCGCGGACTTGATGTGCGCCGGCATGTCGTCGGGGCCCTCGAGGGTGTGCCGGAAGTAGGGGGCGCCGTCAGGGACGGCGCGGTCGAACCAGGCCGCGAAGTCGCGCCGGACGTCCGGGCTGGCGTTCTCGTTGAGCGTCAGCGAGGCCGACGTGTGCTGGATGAACACGAGCAGCACGCCCACCGCCATCGAGGCCAGCTCGGGCACCGCGCCGACGATCTCGGAGGTCACCAGATGGAAGCCGCGCGGCCGCGGCTCAAGATCGATCTGTCGCTGTATCCACAATTGGTCCATGGACTGTCGCGGGCGCAGGAGGCCAGACTTATAGTGGCCAGACGAGGCATGCCCGCCGCCGCCGTGACGGGAGCCCAGCCGACACGGTCGATAGGAGGACCTCTTGGATCCGCCTCTACGCGAGCGATTTCGCTTGCGTGATTCCACTTGGGGAGGTGAAGCGCCGGGCGTGCGCGCCCGCACCGCCCGCACGGGCGCGCTGTTCTGCCTGCTCGGAGCCGGATTCGGGCTGATCTCGGCCGCCACGCCGGACGCGGCGGTCCGCGACGAGGACCTGCTCGTGATCGTGTCGGTGCTGACGGTGGCGCTGGCGCTGGCGCTCGTGTCGACGGGCGACCGGATGCCGGTGGCCGGCTTCCACCTGGTCGCGGTCCTCGGCATCGCGCTCGCGAGCGCCGCCGTCTACGCGTGGGGCACGGCCTCCGCCTACCCGCCGCTGCCCTACCTGTGGGTCGTGCTCTTCGTCTTCTACTTCTTCCGGCTGCGACCCGCGCTCGTGCACATGGGCCTGGTGGCGATCGGCTACGCGCTGGTGCTGTGGCTCGAGGACACCGGCCGCACCCAGGTGGACGGCTGGATCGCCGCGATCGGGACGCTCGCGATCGGCGGCTTCGTGGTGGCGATGCTCCGCGACCGGCTGATCGGCACCAGCGAGCGGCTGGCCCAGTTCGCCACCCGCGACCCGCTCACCGAGCTTCCGAACCGGCGCGGCTTCGAGGACGCCTTCGACCTCGAGCTCGAGCGCGCCCGCCGCAGCGGCGCGCCGCTCAGCCTCGTGGTGCTCGACGTGGACGGCCTCACGCGCGTGAACGAGAGGCTCGGGCACGCGGCCGGCGACGACGCGCTGCGCATGGTGGCCGCCGCGCTCCGCGGGGTGAAGCGCACCTTCGACACCGCCGCGCGCGTGGGCGGCGAGGAGTTCGCGCTGCTCGCGCCGGACTGCGACGAGCACGGCGCCTACATGCTTGCCGAGCGCGCGCGCATCGACGTGGCCACCGCCTCGGCCGGCGCCGGCCAGGGCCTGACGCTCAGCCTCGGGGTGGCGACCTTCCCGGCGCACGGCAGCTCGCCCGAGGGGCTCCTGCGCGCGGCCGACCACGCGCTCCGGGCCGCGAAGAGCTCAGGCCGCGACCGCACCGTGATCTCGAGCGCCGAGGTGGCCTCGGCCGCCAGCCCGTCGCCGCGCGGCGGCAGCGAGCCGCGCGTGGGCCTGGCGGCGCTGCTGCGGATCGCCGAGGCGCTCGACCTGCGCGACACCGGCAGCACGAGCCACTCCCAGCGCGTCGGGCGCTTCGCGGAGCTGACCGCCCGCGAGCTGGGCCTCGCGCCCGACACGGTCGAGCGGGTGCGGCTCGCGGGGATCCTCCACGACCTGGGCCGGGTGGGCATCCCGGACGCGCTCGCCCGCAAGCGCGGGCCGCTCAGCGACCGCGACTGGTCCTGGGTCCAGTCGCACCCGGAGGTCGGGGCGCGGATGGTCGGCACCACGGAGTTCGACGACATCCGCTCCTGGATCCTCCTGCACCACGAGCGGCCCGACGGCCGCGGCTATCCGGCCGGGCTCTCGGGGCCGGACCTCCCGCTCGAGGCGCGCATCCTGGCGGTGGCCGACGCCTACGAGGCGATGACCCGGGAGCGGCCCCACCGAGGGGCGCGAACGCCCGAGGAGGCGGCCGACGAGCTGCGCCGCTGGTCGGGCCGGCAGTTCGATCCGGACGTGGTGGACGCGCTCCTGCGAGTCGTCTGAGCGATTTCTCAATCCGGGCGCTCCCGGTTCCGATAGGGAGTCCATGGGCTCGCCGCGCCCGAGCGCCGCACGCACGCTGCCGAACGGGATCATGAGCCGACCGGCCATGGCCCGCACGCTGTCGTACTTCTACCTCGCCGGTGGAACGCTGGTCCTTGCCTCGCTCGCGCTCCCGTACGGCACCGACAACCTGGCCGGCCAGGCCGCGGTGGCACTCGCGGCCTACCTCGCGGGGGCGATCCTCTACCTGCTTCCCGAGCGGCTTCCCTGGGTCGTGATCCCGGGCGCGCTCGCGCTCGGAACCGTGCTCGTGTCCGCGCTCGTGCTGTGCGAGGGCGACGGCGGGAGCTTCTACGGGCTCTTCTACCTGTGGGTGGCCGTGGAGTCGTTCTACCTGCTCAGCAGGGTCGGCGCGGCCCTCCAGGTCGGCTTCATGGGGCTCGCCTACGCCGGCGTGCTGGCCGTCGTGCCCGACGACCGCCCGGTGCAGCACTGGCTGCTCGTGGTGGGGGTGGGCATCGTCGCGGGCGTGCTCGTGGCCTACCAGCGCGGCAGGATCGACGCCCTGGTCGCGTCGCTGGACGACGCGGCGCGCACCGACCCGCTGACCGGGCTCCTGAACAGGCGCGCCTTCGAGGAGCTGTTCGAGAAGGAGCTCGACCGCGTGCACCGCTCGGACGGCAGCCTCTCCGTGCTGCTCGGCGACCTCGACGGCTTCAAGGCGGTGAACGACCGCTTCGGCCACGAGGCCGGCGACGCCGCGCTCTGCCGGGTGGCCGAGGACATGCTCAAGTGGAAGCGCCGGGTGGACACGCCGGCGCGCATCGGCGGCGAGGAGCTGGCGCTCCTGCTTCCCGACACCGACGAGCGCGGCGCCTTCCTGGTGGCCGAGCGCCTCCGCCGCGCGACCCACCGCAGCTTCGCGGAGGACCCGATGGGCCTGACGATCAGCTTCGGCGTGGCCACCTTCCCGGCGCACGGCGACGACCTGCGCTCGCTGATGCGCGCCGCCGACCGCGCCCTCTACGCCGCCAAGGACCTGGGCAAGGACCGCACCGCGATCTACAGCCCCGAGGTGGCGCGCGTGCTGGCGCGCGCGTCCGGCTCGCAGGGCGGGGACCTCCAGCTGGCCCCGCTGATGTCGCTGGCCGAGGCGCTCGACGTGCGCGACACCGGCAACGCCGTGCACTCGCGGACGGTCGGGCGCTACGCGCGGATGATGGCGGTGGAGCTGGGCCTGTCGCCCGAGCGCGTGGAGCGCGTGCGGGTGGCCGGCGTGCTCCACGACGTGGGCAAGATCGGCGTGTCGGACCCGCTGCTCGTGAAGATGGGCCCGCTCGGCGACGAGGACTGGCGCGAGCTCAAGACGCACCCCGAGATCGGCGCCCAGCTGCTCTCGCGGCCCGAGCTCGCCGACCTGCGCTCATGGGTGCTCGCCCACCACGAGCGCCCCGACGGAACGGGCTACCCGTTCGGCCTCTCGGGCGACGAGATCCCGCTCGAGGCGCGGATCCTCGCGGTGGCCGACGCATACGAGGCGATGACCCGCGGGCGCGTCTACCGCGAGGCGCTCGGCCGCGAGGCCGCGCGTGAGGAGCTGCGCGCCGGCTCCGGTTCGCAGTTCGACCGGCAGGTCGTGGAAGCGTTCCTGGCGGCCCTCGATCGCGAGCTCGAGGAAGAGCTCGAGCCGCCCGCGGCAACTGTCACAAAGTAGTCACAAAGTCGCGAAGCTGCTGTAGCGTACGCGTCCCGACGGAGGAGCCGAGGTGTACGCCCGGTCCGCCTCGCAGACGGTTCACCGTCGGACACCTCTTGGCAACTCACGCGATCAAGACATCCGACGCACCGTTCGCACTGCGCGCGGTGCGGGTACTGGACCTCGCCGTCCTGGCCCTCGCGCTGCCGGTCTTCCTGGCCGCGGGGTGGCCGCTCTTCGCCTGGGCCGGCGTCACCTTCGTCTGGCTCACCCAGCGCGCCGTCCAGGCGCTGATCGAGCGCCGCGCCCGCACCGCGACCAACCCGCGCACCATGGTCGGGCTGCTGAGCATCAGCCTCATGGGCCGGATCTGGTTCATGATGTTCGCGGTCCTGGCCATCGGCCTGATCGACCGCGACTCGGGCCTTCCCGCCGCCGTCCTCACCGCCGTGACCTTCCAGGCCTGGTTCACCGGCTTCATGGTCTCCAAGGGCATGGAGGACAGCTCGTGAGCACCAAGGGCAAGGTCCTCATCGGCTTCGGCGTCTGGCTGCTCGGCGCCGTCGTGCTCGTCGTCCTGCTCGGCAGCGAGGGCAAGAACGAGGAGTTCACGCCCGACCGACGAGTTCAAGCTCGACCCCTGGGTGGACCTCAAGATCGGGCCCGATCGACATGAGCATCAACAAGGCGGTGCTCTACCTGGTGCTGGCCTGCGGTCTCACGGCCTGGGCGATGACCTACATCGCGCGCAAGATGACCTCGGAGACCCCGAACCGGGTCCAGACCGCGGTCGAGGCGATGTACGACCTCACCTACAACCAGATCGCCCGCGGGAACATGTCGCGCGAGATGTCGCTGCGCTGGTTCCCGTTCGTGGCCACGCTCTTCTTCTTCATCTGGACCTCGAACCTGATCGGGTACATCCCGCTCCCGACCAACACGGAGCACTCGGCCGAGATCTTCGGGCTCGAGGTGCCGACGCTCGCCCTCTACGCCGCCACGGCCAACATCTCCGTGCCGGTGGTCCTCACGTTGCTCGTGTGGTTCGCCTACCAGTTCGAGGGCATCCGCGCGAAGGGCTTCCTCCCGTACGTCCGCGGCCTCATCCCGGCGGGCACGCCGGGGCCGCTCAAGGCCTTCGTCTTCGTCATCGAGGTGATCTCGCAGTTCGTCCGCATCATCTCGCTGTCGGTGCGGCTCTTCGCGAACATCCTCGCCGGCCACATGCTGATCCTGTTCATGGCCGGCGGCCTGGCCGTGATCCTCGGCATCGCCGCGCTCGGCTGGCTGACGCTGCCGCTGGCAATCATCTTCTTCCTGCTGGAGGTCGGCCTGGTGGCCACCCTCCAGGCGTTCATCTTCGCAACGCTCGCGTCCATCTACTTCGGCGAGGCGACCGCCGCTCACCACTGATCTGAGGAGGATCTCCACCGACATGCTCGACATCGCACTCCCCATCGCAGAGGTCACCGACGACGGCCTCAAGGCCATCGCGCTCGGCATCGGCGCGGGGCTCGGCTCGATCGGCGCCGGCATCGGCGTCGGCTTCATCTTCGGAAAGGTGATCGAGTCGGTCACCCGCCAGCCGGAGATGCGCGAGGAGATCACGAGCATCCAGTGGCTCGGCTTCGCGCTCACCGAGGCCGTGGCCTTCTACACGTTCATCTTCGGCCTCATCGCCTTCTTCCTCTAGGCCGCACGTGGAGCTACTCAGCGCCATCCCGTCCATCGCCGCCGAGGAAGGCGGCGGGGACAACCCGCTCATCTCGATCGAGCTGGGGGTGATGATCTGGACGCTCATCGCGTTCGGGGCGACCCTCTACGTGCTCAGCAAGGTCGCGTTCCCGCGCATCGCCGAGGCGCTCGACCGGCGCCGCCAGGCGATCGACGACTCGATCGAGTCGGCCACGCGCACCAAGCGCGAGGCCGACGAGCTGCTCGAGGAGTACCGCGCCCGCCTGAAGGAGGCGCGCGAGCAGTCCGAGGACATCGTGGCCCGCGCGCGCAAGGCGGCCGAGTCGCTGCAGGACGAGTCCAAGGCGCAGGCCACGCAGCAGCGCGAGGAGCTGATGGCCGCGGCGCGCCGCGACATCGAGGCCGAGACGCGCCGCTCGCTCGAGGAGATCCGCCGTGAGGTGGCCAACCTCACCGTGCTCGCCACGGAGAAGGTCACGCGCAAGACGCTGAACGAGGACGACCAGCGCAGGCTCGTGGAGGAGGCGCTCGGAGAGGTCGACTTCTCGGCGCTGTCCAAGGAAGGCAGCGGGCGCAGGCTAGTGGAGGAGATCGCCGAGGTCTACGCGCGCGCGCTGTTCGAGGCGGCCAAGGAGGCCGGCGTCGCTCGACCGCGTCCACGACGAGCTCGGAGAGTTCGCCGACGCGCTCGAGCGACGACCGAAACCTCCAGATGTTCCTCTTCTCGCCGTACTTCTCGTCGGAGGAGAAGAAGGAGGGCATCGGCCGGATCGTGAGCGATGCCGACGAGCGCACCGTGAACTTCCTGGAGCTGCTCGCCGAGCGCCACCGGATGCCGGTGATCTTCCGCGTCCGCCGCGACCTCGACTCGCTCTGGGCCGAGGAGAACAAGCTGCTGCCCGTGAGCGTCACGAGCGCCGTGGAGCTGGACGACGAGCTCGTGAGCGACATCGGCAAGCGCATCGAGGAGCAGGCGGGCAGGCGCGTGGAGCTGAGCTCGAGCGTCGACCCCGACCTGCTGGGCGGCCTCGTGGTCCGCGTCGGGAACATGGTCCTCGACGCCAGCCTGCGCAACCGACTGGAACGACTTCGCAAACAGGTCATCAAGGCCGCATAAGGAGACTTCGACGTGCAGATCAAGCCAGACGAGATCACGAGCATCCTCAAGCAGCGCATCGAGGGGCTGGAGGACGGCGGCGCCGACCTGTCCGAGGTCGGCACGGTCCTCTCGGTGGCCGACGGCATCGCGCGCCTGCACGGCCTCGACAACTGCATGTCGCTCGAGCTGCTCGAGCTGCCGCACGACGTGACCGGCCTGGCGCTGAACCTCGAGTCCGACAACGTCGGCGCCGTGCTGTTCGGCGAGTGGGACAAGATCGAGGAGGGCGACCAGGTCAAGCGCACCGGCCGCCTGCTCGAGGTGCCCGTGGGCGACGCGCTGCTCGGCCGCATCGTGGACCCGCTCGGACATCCGCTCGACGGCAAGGGCGACGTGAACACGAGCACCACCCGGCCGGCCGAGTTCAAGGCCCCGGGCGTGGTGCAGCGCCAGAGCGTGAAGGAGCCGCTGCTGACCGGCATCAAGCCGATCGACGCCATGACGAACGTCGGCCGCGGCCAGCGCGAGCTCGTGATCGGCGACCGCCAGACCGGCAAGACCTCGATCTGCCTCGACGCGATCATCAACCAGAAGGACACCGGCGTTAAGTGCATCTACGTCGCGATCGGGCAGCGCATGTCCACGGTCGTGGACGTGGCCCGCCAGCTCGACGAGGCCGGCGCGCTCGACCACACGATCATCGTGGCCGCCCCCGCCGACGAGGCCGCGCCGATCAAGTTCCTCGCTCCCTACGCGGGCTGCGCGATGGGCGAGCACTTCCTCTACGAGGGCGGCCACGCGCTCGTGGTCTACGACGACCTGACCAAGCACGCCTACGCCTACCGGCAGATGTCGCTGCTGCTGCGCCGCCCGCCGGGCCGCGAGGCGTACCCGGGCGACGTCTTCTACCTGCACTCGCGCCTGCTCGAGCGCTCGGTGAAGCTGAACGACGAGCTGGGCGGCGGCTCGCTGACGGCGCTGCCGATCATCGAGACGCAGGCCGGCGACGTGTCGGCGTACATCCCGACGAACGTCATCTCGATCACCGACGGCCAGATCTTCCTGGAGGCGGACCTGTTCCGCTCCGGCGTGCGCCCCGCCATCAACGTGGGCATCTCGGTGTCGCGCGTGGGCGGCTCGGCGCAGACGAAGCCGATGAAGAAGGTGGCCGGGCGGCTGCGCCTCGAGCTGTCGCAGTACCGCGAGCTGGAGGCGTTCGCCCAGTTCGGCTCCGAGCTGGACGCCGACACGCAGGCCACGCTGGCCCGCGGCGAGCGCCTCGTGGCCACGCTCAACCAGGACGAGCGCAACCCGTGGCCGGTCGAGGACCAGGTGGCGGCGATCTACGCCGGCACCGGCGGCTATCTCGACCGCATCAAGACCGAGCGCGTGGCCGAGTTCCTCGACATGCTGCTCGCGCGGCTCCACTCGGAGAAGCAGGAGCTGATGGACAAGATCGCCGAGCAACGAGTGGGACGACGACATCGAGGCCGAGCTGGGCGAGGCGATCGCCGAGGCGATCGACGACTTCGGCGCCGACTTCGACGCCGAGGGCAACCCGATCGAGGAGGGCGAGTCCGACCGCATCGTCTCCGAGGACGAGCGCCAGCGCGAGGCCCGGACCGACGAGGGCCGCGCCAGCGCGGATGACGACGGCGGGGACGACGGCGACGAGCCCGAGCGCGAGGAGGAGACGGCAGCCGTCTCCTAGCCGATGGCGTCGCTGAAGGACATCCGGGGCCGCATCGCGTCGGTCAAGAACATCCGCAAGATCACGCGGGCGATGGAGATGGTCGCCGCCGCGCGGCTGCGCCGGGCCGAGCAGCGCATCGAGGCGCTGCGGCCCTACGCCGACGCGCTCCGGCGGATGACGCGGCGCGCCTCGGAGGCCGCGGGGAACATCCCGAACATGCCGATCCTCAGCGAGCGCGAGGACACGAAGGTCGTGGGGATCCTGCTCGTGACCGGGCGATCGCGGCCTGGCGGGACCGTTCAACTCGCAGATCATGCGCGCCGGCAACCGCCGCGCCGCGGACCTGCGCGCCGAGGGCAAGCAGGTGCTCTGGTACGCCTCCGGGCGCCGCGGCGAGTCCTCGCTGCGCTTCCGCGGGCTCGAGACCGGCGCCACCTGGACCGGCTTCACCGACCGCCCCGCCTTCTCGGACGCGCGCACGATCGCCGACGGCCTCGCCGCCGCCTACGTGGACGGCAAGGTCGACCGCGTGGAGATCATCTACAACGGCTTCATCTCGGCCGTGAACCAGGAGGTGCGCGTCGAGACGCTGCTGCCGCTCCAGCAGGCGGACATCCTGGGCGGCGACGACGAGGCCGAGGACGACGCGGGCGGCGGCGACGAGGAAGGCCAGTCGCGCGCGCTCTGGGACTACGAGCCCGACCCCGAGGAGATCCTCGCCCGGCTCGTGCCCGACTACGTCGAGATATCCATCTTCAGGGCGCTGCTCGAGTCGACGGCGTCCGAGCACGGCGCCCGCATGAGCGCCATGCGCAACGCATCAGACAACGCCGCCGAGCTGATCGACGACCTCACTCTCGCGGCCAACCGCCAGCGCCAGGCCGAGATCACGCAGGAGATCATGGAGGTCGTCGCCGGGGCCGAGGGCCATAGACTTAAGGAGACAATGGAAGCCGGAACGGAGACGAATGGAAGCCGCGACCGCAACGGAGCAGAGCGTCGGGACCGTCGAGGAGGTCCAGGGCGTGGTCGTGGAGGTGTCCTTCACGGGCCACCTGCCCGAGATCTACAACGCCCTCGAGGTGGAGTTCGACGACGACAAGGAACGCGACCGGCTCGTGCTCGAGGTGCAGCAGCACCTCGGCGACGAGCGCGTCCGCACGGTGGCGATGGACGCGACCGACGGCCTCGCGCGCGGCACCCGCGTGCGCGACACCGGCGGCCCGATCACCGTCCCCGTGGGCGACGTGACGCTGGGCCGGATCTTCAACCTGCTCGGCGACCCGATCGACGGCGCCGGCGACATCGAGGCCGGGGAGCGCTGGCCGATCCACCGGCCCGCGCCGAGCGTGGAGGACCTCACCCCGACGCGCGAGATCCTCGAGACCGGCATCAAGGTCGTGGACCTGCTGGCGCCCTACGCGAAGGGCGGCAAGGTCGGCCTGTTCGGCGGCGCCGGGGTGGGCAAGACGGTGCTCATCCAGGAGCTGATCCACAACATCGCCCAGGAGCACGGCGGCCTGTCCGCGTTCTGCGGCGTGGGCGAGCGCTCCCGCGAGGGCAACGACCTCTGGGTCGAGATGACCGAGTCGGGCGTGATCGACAAGACCATGCTCGTGTTCGGCCAGATGAACGAGCCGCCCGGCGCCCGTATGCGCGTCGCGCTGTCCGGCCTGACGATGGCGGAGTACTTCCGCGAGCAGGGCGGCCAGGACGTGCTGCTCTTCATCGACAACATCTTCCGGTTCGTGCAGGCCGGCTCCGAGGTGTCGGCGCTCCTCGGCCGCATGCCCTCGCAGGTGGGCTACCAGCCCACCCTCGAGACGGAGATGGGCCAGCTCCAGGAGCGGATCACCTCGACCCGCCAGGGCTCGGTGACCTCGGTGCAGGCCATCTACGTGCCGGCCGACGACCTCACCGACCCGGCGCCCGCCTCGGTGTTCGCACACCTCAACTCCACGACCACGCTCTCGCGCGCGATCTCGGAGAAGGGCATCTACCCGGCGGTGGACCCGCTCGACTCGACCTCCACGATCCTGAAGGCGGACATCGTGGGCGAGGAGCACTTCAACGTCGCCAACCAGGTCCGCGAGATCCTGCAGCGCTACAAGGAGCTGCAGGACATCATCGCCATCCTCGGGATCGACGAGCTCTCCGACGAGGACAAGCTCACGGTGCAGCGGGCGCGCAAGGTCGAGCGCTTCCTGTCCCAGCCGTTCTTCGTGGCCGAGCAGTTCACCGGCCTGTCCGGCACGTACGTGCCGGTGGCCGACACGGTGCGCTCCTTCAAGGAGATCATCGAGGGCCAGCACGACGAGATTCCCGAGCGCGCGTTCCTGCTCAAGGGCACGATCGACGACGTGGTGGACTCGGTGCGCGGCAGCGACGCCAAGCAGGAGGAGAAGCAGGAGGACGAGGGCGAGGACGAGGGTGGCGAGGAATAGCTTCCCCGTAGAGGTCCTCACGCCCGAGGGCCAGGTCTTCGCCGACGAGGTGGAGATGCTGTCCACGCGCACGACGATCGGCTCGATCGGCGTGCTCGCGAACCACGCGCCGCTGATGGCGATGCTCGAGCCCACCGAGCTGCGGCTCTACAAGTCCGAGTCCGAGATCGTGCGCTTCGCCCAGGGCGAGGGCTACATCCAGGTCGTGGACAACTCGGCGCTCGTTCTCGTGGAGGAGGCGATCGCCCCCGAGGACATGGACCGCGGCGCCTTCGAGTCGCGCCTCCAGGAGGCGCGCGAGGCCGCCGAGCGCGCCGAGGAGGACTCGGAGGAGCGCTCCCGCGCGGAGCGCGAGGTGCGCCGCTACGAGGCGTTCCTCAAGGTCGGCTCGGGCGACTGAGCCATGGGGGAGCGGACCGAATACACCCCCGGCACGTTCAGCTGGGTGGAGCTGCTCACGAGCGACGCCGGCGGCCGCCAAGGCGTTCTACGCGGAGCTGATGGGCTGGACCTACGACGACCTGCCGCTCCCCGAGGGCGGCACCTACACGATGGTCCTCAAGGACGGCAAGCGGGTCGCCGGGCTCCACCAGCCCGCGCCCGAGAACGCCGGCCCGCCCGCGTGGCTCTCATACGTGACGGTCGAGGACGCCGATGCGGCCGCCGAGCGGGCCAAGGAGCTCGGCGCGACCACGCTCGCCGGGCCGTTCGACGTGATGGACGCCGGGCGGATGGCGGTCCTCCAGGACTCCCAGGGGGCCGTGTTCGCCGTCTGGCAGCCGCGCGGGAGCATCGGCGCCGAGCTGGTGAACGACCCCGGGTCGCTCACGATGAACCAGCTGAACGCCGCGGACGTGGACACCGCGCGCGGCTTCTACAGCTCGCTCTTCGGCTGGCGGATCGAGACCGTGTCGGAGGACCCGCCCTACTGGGGCATCCACAACGGCGAGACGCTGAACGGCGGCCTGATGGAGCTCCCGCCCGGCGGCGGGGCGCCGCCGCACTGGCTCGCCTACTTCACCACGGCCGACATCGACTCGGCCGCGTCGCGCATTCCCGAGCTTGGCGGGAATCTGCTGGTTCCGCCCATGTCGATCCCATCCGGGCGCATACTGGTCGCAGGTGACCCTCAGGGTGCGGTCTTCGCGCTCTTCGAGGGCGAAGTCGATCCCTAGCCGTCGTACGGCTCGTCGCGCTCGCGCACGGCCTCGCGCCAGCCGGATTCCGCCGCTCTCTGCTGGAACCCGTAGCCCTCAGGCGTGTGGCGGGCGATGCCGTCGAAGAAGACTCCGAGCGACTGCGTGGCCTGGAGGCCCTGCGCGTAGAGCGCCTGGTTCACGAGCAGCTTCATCATCACGAGCTGGTTCACGGGCGTCAGCGCGATCCGCTCGAGCAGCGCCTCGAAGCGCTCGTCGAGCTCGGCGGCCGGGGGCGCCTCCACCGCGAGGCCCCACTCGAGCGCCTGCGCGCCGCTGATGAGGTCGCCGGTGAACAGCATGCGCTTGGCGCGCTGGTCGCCGATCCGGAAGGCCCAGAGCGCCGAGGTGGGCACGCCCCAGACGCGCGCCGGCGGGTAGCCGATGCGGGCGTCGTCCGCGATCACGAGCAGGTCGGAGCAGAGCGCCATGTCGGTACCGCCGGCCACGCAGAAGCCGTGGACCTTGCACACCACGGGCTTGTCCGAATGGAACAGGCTCATGAAGCCGCGCAGGTTGCGGCTCATCATCTGCCAGTCCACGACCGGGTCCCAGGTGCGCGACGGGTCGTGGTTCGCGGCCAGGACGCCAGGGTCGACGGGCGACCCGGCCGCCGGCGACGGCGGACCCCTCGGCGCCGCCCTCGGCGGACTCCACGAGGTCGTAGCCGCCGCAGAAGCCCGGCCCCGCGCCGGACAGGGCGATCACGTGCACGGAGGGGTCGAGGTTCGCCTCCTCCACGCACGCGGCCAGCTCGCGCGGCATGGCGAGCGTGATCCCGTTGCCGCGCCCGGGCCGGTTGAGCGTGATGCGGGCGATCCGGCCGCTGACGGTGTATTCCAGCGTTTCCATTGCCCTGGATTCTCCACGCTACCGGTGGCAGGTGACTTCTGCCGGTAGGGCCCGTTTTTCCGCGAATTGCGGGTACTCTGGAAGTAGACGCGCGGGGGGACGGAGTAATCATGAGCACGGAACTCGGCCTAATTGCTGCTGGATGTTTTCTCGTCTTCGTTCTCGTGGGCTGGCTCGCCGCGCGCTGGATGGCGCGTCGCGGACGCGGGCTGCAACTGGGGCCGCTCTGGCTCATCGTTCCGGCGGCGGGGATCCTCGGCGTCGCCGGCTACGCCGTAACTGAGACAACCGGCGGGGGCGTGGCAGCCGCCGCAGCCGGCGCCGCCGCCGGGGTCGTCATCGCTCTTCTCCTCCTGCTCGCCTGGCAGCGCGCCCACCCACACGTCCACGGAACCGCGGGCGTGTACGGCGCTCACGGGCATCCCGTGCTCCGCGCTCGACGATATGAGTGACGACACCGCCCGCGACCTGTTGACCCGCTGGCTGACGCTGTCCTCCGGTCCGCTGACTCGGGTGGCGATAGTTCCCGCGGACCGGGAGCTGGCGCCGGTGGCAGGGCATGCCGCGGCGTGGCTCCACGGGCTCCAGTCCGATGCCGAGGTGATGCAGGGCACGAACGGCGCCGAGCCCGCGCACCGCGACGACAGAGGACCGCCGCCGACAGTGGCGCAGCCGCTGGGCGAGGCCTCAGGACCCGCCCGCGGCGACCGCGACACCGGCCGCCGAGCCCACGACAGCGCCGCGGCTGGTGCTGCTGGCGACCGACGTGGACGACGGCGAGCTGGAGCGGGAGGATCTGATCGTGCTGCTCGCCCGTGACGGCATGCGGCGCAGCCGGCTCGTCGAGGCCGCCGGCCGGGTCGAGGACGCGAGCCGGCGCCCGGACTGGGTGCTTCTGATCCGGTCCGACGAGGCGCTGCGTGACCATCCGGTCGCTCAGCCCACCAACGGGACTCATCCGTAGCGGCGTAGACGCCGCGCGCCTCTTGCTACGGTCCACGCGATGAGACGGTCGCGCCGCCTGTTCCTCCTCGTCGCCGTTGCCGCACTCGTGGTCGCCGCCGTTGCGACGCCCGCCGAGGCGGCAAAGCGCAAGACCCCGTTCGGGTTCTTCGGTGTGACGCTGATCGGCGAGCTGACCAATCCCGCGGGACTTCCCGGACGCACAGCTCGACCAGCAGTTCGCGCTGATGGCGAGCTCCGGCGTGGAGTCTGTCCGGCTCACCTTCGGCTGGGACCAGATCGAGCCCTCGCGCGGCGTCTACCACTGGGCCGCGCATGGACCGGATCGTCGCCGCGGCGGCGCGCCACCGGATCGCCGTCCTCGCCAACTTCTCCGCGAGCGCCCGCTGGGCGTCGCCGAACCCCACGAGCCCCGACTACTGGCGCTATCCGCCCGCCAAGCCGCAGGACTTCGCGGACCTCTTCAGGGAGGCCGTGCGCCGCTACGGCCCCAAGGGCACGTTCTGGGCGCAGAACCCCGGGACTCCCAAGGTGCCGATCCGCAAGTGGCAGGTCTGGAACGAGCAGATGGCCCCGTGGTACTGGGTGCCGCGCCCGTGGGCGCCCACCTACATGAAGCTGCTGAAGGCCATCGTACAAGGCGATCCACAAGGCCGACCGGAAGGCCAAGGTGATCGCCGGCTCGCTGATGTCGTACGGCAACTATCACCAGTGGGACGGCGCCCGCGACATGTACAAGCGCGGCGGGAAGCGCTACTTCGATGCGATCGCGCTCCATCCGTTCACGAACGACAAGTCGGCGCGCGTGACGGCCAACCAGACGCTCGAGATCGTCCGGCGCGTGCGGACGGTCATGAACAGGCATCACGACAAGCGCACGCCCATCGAGATCACGGAGATGACGTGGGCGGCCGCGAAGGGAATCGTTCCCGCGCAACGCGATCTTCGGCATGGAGACGACCGCCAAGGGCCAGGCGGCACGCCTGAAGGCCAACTACACCAAGCTGGCCCGCTATCGGCGCAAGATGAACATCACGGGCGTCTACTGGTTCACGTGGGCGACCGACTACCAGACCGGGGGCAACCCCTCGAGCATGTCCTTCCGCTTCGCCGGGTTGGTCCGCTATGACCGCGGGGTCTTCACTCCGCTGCCCGTGCTGCAGACGTACACGCGGCTGGCGGCTCGCTACGAGGGCTGTCGCAAGTCCTCGAGCGCGCGCAGCTGCCGATAGGGACTCGGCCACCCGGTGACGATCGTCGCGACGTCCGTGCTGGTCGGCCTGGCGGTGGGAGTTGGCGTCGGCCTCGTCCTGAGCGCCATCGTCGTCCCGATCCTCATCCGCACGTCGAGGCCCCGCGCCGCCAACCCGACGTACACCTACCGCACCACGGGCATCCCGACGACGTCTCTCGACCGGCTCGACGATCGCCAAGCGGTCGCGCTGGTCCGGCGCTGGCAGGCGCTGGCCGACTCGTCCGTCGGGGCATATCGCCCTGGTCGCGGCCGACGAGAAGCTCCAGCCCCTGGTGCACGCCGCCACCGCACGGCTTGCCGCGCTGCGCGTGCCGGCCCGCCCTCGGCCCGAGGTGGCGACCGCGGTGGGAGGGGAGGACACGGCCGTCCTTCCGGCTCTGCTGCCCGGTGAGGCCCCCGCCACCGTCGTCGCCGCCGAGCCGGGGTCGGCGACCGAGGCGGCGGCCCGGCGGAGCGACGTGCTGGTGCTGATGGTGCGCTCGAGCATGCGGCTCGACGACCTCGTCACCGCGGTGCGGGAACTGGGAGAGGCGGGGCACCGCCCCAATTGGATCCTGCTGGTGGACTCGCTGAGGAAGTCGAGGCAGACGCTCGCCGACACCGACGGATCCGCGGGTTCGCCGCTCCGCTGAGCGGGTTCCGCAACCTGCGAGCGGCCGGAGGGTTGTTGCTACGGTGACCCGAGTGACCAGGACACGCGTTCTACCGATGGCGCTTGATCACGGCGCTCGCCCTGCTGGCGATCGCGGCGACGCCGGCGATGGCTGCCAAGCGGAAGGTGCCGTTCGGCTTCTTCGGCACGGTGTTCAACGTCGAGGCCGATCAGGCCTCCAGCTCCGCGGCGGCCAAGGATGCCCAGATGGCGCTGATGGCGCGCTCGGGCGTCGAGTCTCTGAGGGTCTTCTTCGCCTGGCCGGACGATCGAGCCGCAGCAGGGCGTCTACAACTGGGCTCACATGGACCAGGTCGTCGGGGCGGCGGCGCGCCATCGGATCTCGATCCTGGCGAACGTGCTGGCAACCCCGCAATGGGCCTCGGAGCGGCCGAACGCGGAGTACCCGACCCGCTACCCGCCGCGAGAGCCCGACCCTGTACGCCGAGTTCCTGAGGACGCTGATCGAGCGCTACGGACCGAAGGGCTCGTTCTGGACGGCCAACCCGACCATCCCGAAGGTCCCGATCCGCCAGTGGCAGCTCTGGAACGAGCAGATGGCCCCCTGGTTCTGGGACAGCAAGCCGTGGGCCCGGAGCTACGTGAAGATGCTCAAGGTCACCTATCGCGACGATCCACAAGGCCGACCGCGGCGCCAAGGTGGTGGCCGGCTCGTTCGTGGGGGTCGGGGACTACACGCAGTGGGAGGGCATCCGCGATCTCTACAAGGCCGGCGCCAAGGGCTACTTCGACGTCATCGCGGTGCATCCGTTCACGAACGACCCGAAGTCGGCGCGGAACTCGGTCAGCCGCATGCTCGAGATCGTCCAGCGCGTGCGCGCGGTGATGAAGAAGCGCCACGACGCGCGCAGGTCGATCATCCTGACCGAGCTCACGTGGCCCGCCGCCGTCGGCAAGATCCCGAAGCGGCGACTGCTCGGGCTGGAGACCACCACCAAGGGGCAGCGCAGCCGGATGAAGGAGGCCTACCGCCGTCTGGCGAAGGTCCGGCGCCGGATGCGCATCACGCACACCTATTGGTTCGCCTGGGCCACGCCGTACGACGACAACACGCCGCAGTCCGACGTGTCGTATCGCTACACAGGGCTCAGCCGTGTGCGCGATGGAGGGGCGTTCAGCCGGATGCCGATCCTGGGCACCTTCACGAGCCTCGCCTCGAAGTACCAGGGCTGCCGCAAGTCGGCCGACGCGCGCCGCTGCCGCTAGCGATCAAGCATCGCTCAAGCGGTCGCGGCGGACTTCGCCGGAGCCTGCCCGGGCAAAGGTGCGTACGCTTGATGCGGGCCACAGATGTCTGAACCTAGTCCGCGAAACAGCACGCTCCTGACCCTGCCGGTCGGGGATCTGCCGTTCGGGGACGCCGGGCCCTCCATCGCCGCTCGGCGCAGGGAGGACGTCAACCGGCTGGGACTGCTCGCGGCGGACGCCGTGGGGGTGGCCGTGGCGCTGCTGCTCGTCGCGCTGCTGACCGACGCGCACCTCACCGTCTGGGTGGTCGCGCTGATCCCGCTCTACGCCCTGCTGTCGAAGGCGGCGGGTCTCTACGACCGGGACCAGTTCGTGCTCAGCAAGACCACGCTCGACGAGGCTCCCACGCTCGTCGCCATCACCGCGATCTTCGTCCTCTTCGTCGAGGGCGTGCGCGCGCTCGAGTTCACGGGCCGCTCGCACCCGTTCCTGATGTGGGGCATGCTCACGGTCGCGCGTGATCGTGGCCCGTTGGCTGGCCCGCTTCCTCGCCGTCCGCACCGCCTCGACGGAGCGCGTGCTCGTCATCGGAGATGCGCCCACCACCGCGATGCTGAGGCGGAAGATCGCCGGCGATCCGGGCATCAACGCGGAGGTGATCGGGCGCATCCCGCTGCAGCGCGGACCTCCCCGACGAGGACGACGACGAGATGCTGGGGACGGATCGAGGACCTGCTACGAGGTCCTCGAGGCGCACCGGCCCGAGCGGGCGATCGTGGCGCCCGCGCGCGAGGGCACCGACGTGTCCGACGTGATCAGGCTGCTCACGGCCTGCGGCGTGCGGGTGTCCGTGCTCCCGCGCATGCTCGAGGTGATCGGAACGACCGTCGAGTTCGACGACCTCGGCGGCCGGCCGCTGCTCGGCGTGCGGGGCTTCGGGCTCTCACCGTCGTCGCGGGTGCTCAAGCGGATATTCGACATCGTCGTCGCCAGCACGATCCTGGTGGCGATCTCGCCCTTCCTGCTCGTCATCGTCATCCTGGTCAAGCTCAGCTCGCCGGGGCCGGCGATCTTCCGGCAGACGCGGGTGGGTCGCGACGGCAACGAGTTCCGGATGCTCAAGTTCCGCACGATGGTGTTCGATGCGGACGAGCGCAAGATGGAGCTGCTCGAGGACAACGAGGCCGCGCCCCTGTTCAAGATCGCGGACGACCCCAGAGCGACGCGGGTGGGCCGTTTCCTCCGCCGCAACTCGCTGGATGAGCTTCCTCAGCTCATCAACGTCCTTCGCGGCGACATGAGCATGGTCGGCCCCCGCCCGCTGATCGTGGACGAGGATCGCCTGTTCTCCGGGTGGCAGCGCCGCCGCTACCACGTCTCACCCGGCATCACCGGGCCCTGGCAGATCCTCGGGTCGAGCCGGGTTCCCGTCAGCGACATGGTGTCGCTGGACTACCTCTACTGCGCCAACTGGTCGCTGTGGCTGGACGCCAAGATCCTCGCGCGGACGATCCCGTACGTGCTCAGCTCGAGGAGCGGCGAGCACCTGCTCGGATCGGCGCTAACGCCCAGGCCGGGGGCTTGCGTTCCGGCAGCGTTTCCCGTTCGACACCTGAAACGGTGTCGCCCGGGAATCGCCGCCGTCACCGCCCCCGGAAGAACCGCAACTGGGTCTTTATTGCTTTAAGCAGGGAGGACATGCCGGTCGAGCCATTGGCCAGGCGCGTCACCCGCGGGCGGCGACGGCGGGCGTTCCCGGACGGGTCCGTTCCAGGACCCGGACGGTGAATGCCTGCCGGAGCGCAAGCCCAGCGGCCAGGAACCTCGCTAGCTGCGGAGGTCCTCCGTCGGATTGTCCACCGTGAACGGCCGGTGCTCGGCCGGGGACGCGGAGGACCTGACGCTCGGCACGTAGCCGTACCCGCCGATCGCGGACCCGCGGTTCACGACCACGCCCAGCACCCGGGCGTCCAGGCCCTGGAGCTGCTCGCGGAGGCGCCGGGCATCGTCGCCACGGGTGGAGTTCGCCGAGGCGGCCACCACGACGCCGTCGACCTGGCCCAGCAGCGAGATCGCGTCGGCCACGTGCGGCAGCGGGGGCGTGTCGACGACCACGAGGTCGTGATCGCGCTTGAGGGTCTGGAGGATCCAGCCCATGGCGTCCGACTGGAGGACGGCCCAGGGATCCGGCGGCAGCTGCCCGGCCACGAGCACGTCCAGCTGGCGGCCGTGACGGTCGACGCGGAGGTTGGTGAGGGGCTGGAGGGCGTCCTCGAGGCTCGCCCGTCCCTCGACCACCTCGGTCACGCCGGGTCCCGGCTGAAGCCCGTGGCGGTCGGCCAGCGTGGGGCGGCGCATGTCGGCTTCGACCAGCGCGACGCTCAGGCCGGCGGAGAGGGCGGCGTAGGACAGGTTCCACGCGACCGTCGTCTTGCCCTCGCCGGCGCGCGAAGAGGTCAGCACCAGGCTGCGAATCGGCTCGTCCCACGCGAAGCGCAGGTTCATCTGGAGCATCCGGAACGCCTCGGCCACCTCGGGCGGCAGGTCCGCGAACGGAACCGTCCGCTTCAGCGCGCGATGGCGCGGGACCGTCGTCAGGACCGGCGCGTCGAAGGCGACGGCGGCCTCCTCTGCGCCGTGGAGGCGGCGATCGCTCTGATCGCGCAGGAGGGCGAGGCCGCTGCCCAGCACGGCGCCGAGCAGCACGCCCAGCAGAATCGTCGTGACGGGGCTGCCGCTCTTGTCGGACGGCACGTAGCCGGGCTGCACGATCTGCGGGCTTCCATTGCCCACGTCCGCGATCACCTGCATCTTCTGCATGTTGTTGCGCAGCTGTGCGCCGGGCCCGGAAACGTGGTTCTGGACGTTCGTGGGGAGCGCGTCGAACTGGCGGCGGAGACTCGCCAGCGCCATCCGGGCGAGCTCCTGGTCCTCGTCCGACGCAAGGCGCTTGGCGCTCGCGGCGTAGACGTTGGCCAAGAGAGCGGCACGCTGGGCGTCGTCCGCGGAGGCGGTGACCTTGACCACGTCGCTGGTCTTGTCGCCCACGACGGTGACGTCGTCCTGGATGTCGGCGGGCGACATCTCGACGCCGCGGGCGGCGAGGGCCTCTGACGCATCGACGGCAACGGCCTTGGAGGCAACCCGCTCGCGGTTGTCCTCGGCGAGGTTGTCCGCTGCGACGGTGTTGGGGATGAGCCCGATCGAGTTGAGCTGCGGCGCGATCGTCTGACGGAAGACGAGAGTGGCCGTGGACTCGTAGTCCTTGTTGGTCGCGAACGCGAGCGCGGCCGCGGCTCCACCCGCGATCACCATCGTGATCACGATGATCGGCCACCTGCGCCGGAGAGCTCCGAGCAGTGACAGCCCCTTGCCGTTAGATGAGTTGTATCCCTGCATCCCTGCGTTTTCGGTGGAGGTCATCTTTGGCCAGGCTAGCGCAGATTTCGGCATCTACGACCCACATCCGCGAGGCCTGATCCTTTGGGGGATCATCCCCACGTGGGGCTCCGGCTATTCCTCGTACCCGCTTCCGCGATGCTCACCGATCACCGCCCCCACGGGGACGGGCTCGTGGGGTACGGATTCATCAGGGAGCTGGGAAACCGCGGCCACGAGCTCGAGGTGGCCGCCGGAAAGGTCGATCTCGCGGGCGCACTCCCCGACCGGGTGCGCGTCCACGCGCTGGGCCAGGACGGAGCCTCCCGGCTCACCTTCATGTGGCGCCTGCGCCGCCTGTACGGGCGGCTGGCACGGGAACGACCGTTCGACGCGGTCCACCAGCTCACTCCCGTGGACGTCGGGGTGAGCCTCGCCCTGCCGGGGGACGCGCCGCTCGTGCTGGGTCCCTACGTGCCCGACTGGCCCCCGAGCGGCCCCGGGGCCGACGGCGAGGTCGGCGCCCTCGCTCTGAGGGTGAAGCGGTCGCTCAGGAGGGCGCAGCAGGCACGGGCGGCGGCCGTTCTGCTCTCGACCTCGGCCGCCGCCGCGAAGCTCGAGCTGAGCAGCGCCCGGCGGGAGCGGGTGCACGAGCTGCCGCTGGGGGTGGACGCGACGTTCTGGCGGCCGGCGGCGTCGCGCCCGGAACGGGCTCGACGTGCTCTACCTCGCCGGCCTGGAGGTGCGCAAGGGCATCCACGTGCTGCTCGACGCCTGGGAGCGGCTGTCGCCGCGCATGCCGGCCGCGCGCCTGCTGCTCGCCGGGGACGGCGCCGAGCGCGAGCCGGTCCGCGAACGGGTGCGCCACACGCCGGCGCTGGCGCGCGTCGAATTGGTCGGGCGGCTCGACCGCGAAGCCGCGCGTGCCGCCATGCAGGCCTGCGCGGTGTTCTGCCTGCCCTCGTTCGGCGACCCCGCACCGCTCGCCGCGGTCGAGGCGATGGCCTGCGGCCGGCCCGTGGTCGCCACCGACGCGAGCGGGCTGGGCCGGCTCGTGCCCGACGCCGGCGGGATCAAGGTCCCGCCGGGCGACGCCGCGCGCCTGGCCGAGGCGCTGGCGGAGCTGCTGGGCGACCGGCAGAGGGGCGAGGCCATGGGCGCGGACAACCGCCGGCTCGTCGAGGAGCGCTACAGCTGGCCGCGCGTGGTGGACCGGCTGGAGGAGCTCTACGTGGGCGCCGCGTCGCGCAGGCCGGGTCTCGGCCGGCCCTGACGCAGCAGGTAGTCGGACGCCAGCACCTGGCCGCCGATCAGCCAGAGGATCACGCCGTGGCTCCCGTAGAACGAATCGCCCGTGTAGAGCACCACGCAGCATGAACACGAGCAGCGCGAACAGCAGCTGCCGCATCTCCTGGCCGGGTGCGGGATCGCGCGCCCCGGTCCAGGCGGCCCGGGTTATGTATCCCAGGCTGATCAGCACCAGCAACAGCCCGATCGGGCCGCTCTGGTAGAGCAGCGAGAGATAGCCGTTGTCGGGGTGGCGCAGGTCGCTCTCCTGGGTGCCCAGGCGCGACGCCTCGCCGGCCGTCCCCAGGCCATGACCCAGCGGAGCCCCGATCGCCGTCGGGGCGACCTCGCTGACCGTCGCCTGGCGTTCGGTGGTGGAGGTGTCCTCCCGGTTGGTGATGGACTTGAACCGGTCCACCACGTCCTGCGCGGTCCCGCTGACCGGTGACAGGGCGATGGATGCCGCCACCATCACCGCGACGGCGCCGAAGACCGGCCGCGCGCTCCGGCCGCGCGAGGCCGCGACGTGCGCGACGCCGGCGACCAGAAGGGCCACCCATGCGGAGCGCACGAACGTCATGGACAGCGCGAGGACGACGAGCGTGAGCCCGACCAAGAGTGATGGGCCGCGCCCGGCGGACGGTGAGGTAGCACAGCACCGAGAGCCCCAGCAGCGGCGCCAGCGCGCCCGGCCCGTTCAGGGACGCGAACGCGCGCACGGCCCCGAGCTTGGGGTCCCCGACACTGGCGAAGTCGATCGACTCGAGCCAGGTGAAGTCCCAGGTGGGAAGGATGATCTCCCGCTGCAGGATCGCGTAGGCCGCGAGCGGCGGCATGCCGTAGAGAAGGACCTTCCGGAGGGTGCTCCCGGGAACGCCGCGCGGCTCGTTCAGACCGAGCACCGCGCCGCTCAGGCCCGCCAGGTAGGCGACGAACGCGTACGCGGCCGCCCGGGGCCCGGCCAGCGAGCCCCAGCGGGAGCCCGATCGCGAAGCCGGCGGCTCCGAGGAGCAGGACGTTCCGGATCTCGCGCGGAATGGGCAGTGCGGAAGACCTCGAGCGTCGCGATCGCCCCCGTCGCGATGAACGGGGCGAGCGAGAGCGGGTCGTTGGCCACGTGCCCCGTGCTGAGCTCGAGCAGCCTCCGTACCAGGGGCGCCAGGAACCAGAACCCGAACAGGGCGTAGATGCCGAGCGCGCGGTCGTACTCGTGCAGCGCCACGACGCTCACCACCGCGACCAGCGCGACCGCCGCCTGGATGGAGAGCATCAGCGCGAGCGCCAGCGCCAGCGCGGCGGTCCCTCCGGCCCAGAGCGCGAAGCCGATGTCCCCTGAGTAGCCGCCGGCGCGTTCGGGGCCTACCCCGCGCAGCCGCCCGATCAGCTCCGCCAAGCCGACCCCACCTCCGCCTTGGGCTCCCGCGAGACGACCGGCTCGGCGGTCGAGCCCGCGGCGCGTTCGTAGATATCGAGCATCTCCCTAGCATGAACGTCGTCGCGGAAGCGCGCGGCGGACTGCCGGCCCGGCGGCGCCCATCCGGTCGAGGAGCTCGGGCTGCGAGAGCAGCTCGCGCGCGGCCGCCGCCCAGGCCGCCGGGTCCCGCGGCGGCAGCAGCCGGCCGGTCACGCGATCCTCCACGAGCTCGGGGCCGGCTCCGACGGCGGTGACCAGCGGGGGCACTCCCATGGCCATGCTCTCGACCACCGCGAGCCCGAAGGGCTCCTCCCAGGAGGGCAGGAGGGAGAGGTCCAGCTCGGCGAGGATCTCCGGCACGTCGTTCCGCTGGCCGAGGAAGTGCACGGCGTCGGCCGACGCCCAGCTCCCGGACGAGGCCTCGGAGCGACTCGAGGAACGCATGGTTGTCATGGCGTACCCCGCTGCCGCCGAATGCGATCTGTCCCGACGAGGGCGAGGTGCGCGTCGAGACCGTCGGCTCGCAGCTCGGGCGAGCATCCTGATCGACGTGTCCTGGCCCTTCCAGGGGGTGATCTGGGCGACGTGGCCGAGCAGGCGCGCCTCGCGCCCGATGCCGAGCCGCTCGCGCAGGCCCCGCCGGGCGCACCACGCGCGGATCGAACCGGTCGTGGTCGATGCTGTTGTAGACGCGCACGGCGAACGGCCGCCCGAGGCACCTCGTCGAGGCGGGCGGCCGTGTAGTCCGAGTTGGCGACCACCGCCTCCGCGCTCCGCGACGAGCACCCCGAGCACCGCGCGGCCCACCACGTTCGGGGGCAGATGCTCGTGGGCGCGCACCACGAACGGCGCCGCTCCCCGGCGTCTCGCGATCGCGGCCATCAGCCCGGCTCGAGCCGTGTTCGCATGGATCACGTCCGGCGCGGCGCGTCGTGCGGCGCCCGCGAGCGCCCAGCCGCCCGCGGCGAGCTGCGCCACGCCCGACCGGAGTCTGAACCGGGTGGATCCGGAGGCTGGCGTCCACCGCCGGCAGGGGCAGCAGGTCGATGCCCGCCTCCCGCACGCGCGTCGGCGAGCGGGCCCTCCTCCGGGCAGGCGACGCTCACGGCGTGCGATCCGCGCAGGCCGGCGATCACGCGCAGCAGCGACACCTCGGCGCCGCTCCACGCGCCCGTGTGGTTTGCGAAGAGGATCCTCATCCGAAGGGAGGTTCCCCCGAAGCGTGACAGGGGAATGGCCCGATCGCCAACGCTCAGAGCCGGTTGAGGCGCTCTGCCAGGAGGCGTCCGAGCGCTTCCTCCGAGCATCTTTCCCGCCACCAGGCGAGGCTCGCCGCGTGGAGCCGCGCCAGCTCCGCCGGGTCGTCGAGCAGCGGCGCCACCACGTCGCCGAGCTGCGACCAGGAGTCGATCTGGAGCATCGGCCCGCCCTCGTAGAACCAGAACGGCGGAAGCCGCTCGCTCACGACCACGCAGCCGGCGCGGAGGCCTTCGAGCACGCGGAACGTCTCCGCCGAGTTCCCGCGCGGGGCCAGGCACACCCGCGCGTCCATGAGAGCCTGCGAGTACCCGTCCGCCGCGTCCTCGGAGGAGCTGAAGCCCTCGGTCAGCCGGATATCGGTCCGCAGGCCGGGCCGGCGCCTCGCGAGCTCCTCCACCGCGGCGAGCATGTCGCGGCGGCTGCGGGCCTTCGGGGAGGCCAGCCGGTAGCGCACGCCGCCGTCGTGCTCCACGCTGCCGGCGAAGAAGAGATCCGTCGGCCGCTCGCCGATGGGCACCACGGGCAACTCGACCTGGTTGTAGGTGCCGACCGGGATCAGCATCACTCCGGCGGCGCGCTGCGGGCCAGCCTGGCGCGCGGCCTGCGCAGCGCCTCCGGGCAGCCAGCGCAGCCAGTGGACGCCGCGCTGCGCCAGCTCGAGCGCCGCCGTCGCCGGTGACGCGCCGCGCAGCCGCGTGCCGGGCTGCGGGCGCAGCCCGTAGCTCTTGAACACGGCCCGCACGCGGTCGACGTAGCGCGGGATCCGCCCGGCCTCGTCGCCGAGCACGACGGCGACCACGTGCGGTCCGTAGGCGGGCAGCCGCTCGCGTGTCCCAGGTCAGGTACACGTCGATGTCGGGGTCGCGCAGCCGCGCTCCATCGCGGCGAACGCCGCTCCGAAGTAGCGGGTGTCCGCCCGCTCCGGCCGCGGCCCCGCGTGCACGTCCCAGGGGATCGGCGCGGGCTCCTCGGGAAGGTCGAGGAAGTAGCGGGGCATCGTGAGGCGGCCTACCGCCGCAGGGCGGCCCGGATGGCCCGCCAGGCGGGCTTCGGCTCTCCCGCGACGTTGAACGGGAGCGGGCGCTTCGCGGTGCCCAGCCAGGTCGACGCGTCCGTGAAGCCCCAGGTGGTGAAGCGGCTGCAGGCCGAGAGGTCGCGGCACGCCGCCGCCACGCGGCGGTAGATCCGCGCCTGCTGGAGCGCGGCCCGCCGGCCCGGCCGGGTGGCGACGTCCATCTCGGAGACGTCGACCGTGAGGCCGAGCGCCGCGTAGCGGCGCATCGTGGAGCGGAGCTCGGCCCGGCCGGGGTGGAACGAGCTCGTGAGGTGGCTCTGGAGCCCGATCCCGTCGACCGGCACCCGCTCGTCGCGCAGCCGCTCGAGCAGCACGAGCATCCCGTGCGCCTTGCGCGAGCGGCCCTCGATGTTGAACTCGTTCACGTAGAGGCGGGCGCCGGGGTTCGCCTCACGCGCCCACCTGAGCGCGTCCGCCACGTAACCGGGTCCGAGCTCGCGCAGCCAGAAGTTGCGCCGCAGGGATCCGTCGGCCGCGAGCGGCTCGTTCACCACGTCCCAGGCGTCCACCCGGCCGCGATAGTGGCTCACGACGGCCTTGACGTAGGACTCGAGCCACGAGCGCAGCTCGCCCGGCTCCCAGTCGCGCTCCTTCACCCACGCCGGCACCTGCCCGCCCCACACGAGCGCATGCCCGTGGATCGCGAGCTCGTGGCGCCGCGCCCAGCGCACGAAGGCATCGGCCTCCGTGAAGTCGATGCGGCCCGGGGCAGGGGCGAGCGCGTCCATCTTCATGACGATCTCGGGCGTCGCGGAGCGGTAGTGGGCGAGGAAGAGGCGCCTGTAGGCGCGCGAGCGCCGGGCGAGTTCCCAGTTCACCGCGGCCCCGAGCACCGGGGCGTCGTCGCGGGCGGCGACGGGCCGCTCCCGGCTCTCCGCCTGTGCGGGCACGGTGGGGGTCACCGGGTCATCATCGCGGCATCCGGCGGCGGCCGCGATCACGGCAGCCGCCACAGCGAGCGCTGGCAGAGCCTTCACGGTGGGTGGTACGGCGGAGACAGAACCGATGCGACGCCCAAGATAGCGAGACTGCTCGGGACGAGAGGACTGGCCGCCGGACCGGTGTGACGGGTGAAAACCCCCGAATCTGGATACCCGGTTGACACTCGATGGGTCATCTGCTCCGATGCTGGCCTAAGCCGTCAGGGGACATATGGCTCGCAACACTCTCGGCAGGCCCTCGGACTCGGTGGAAGGGCACGTGTCTGCAACGCCCACGCACCCGTTCCACTCCAATGAGATCTCTCGCTCCACTGCTGCGGAACACCGTTTCCGCTCTCGGTCCCGGTCCCGGTCTCGGATCTTACGATCGACGCCGAGCGCGGCCGGCGATCCGGGCCTTCTAACCCGGCAGAGGCGCAGAATGGCCTGCTGGGCCATCAGACGGCCCGGCGCGCCGGTCGCCGGCGCGCGAGGGCGTCGCTGATTGGGGCCCTGGCCGTGGTCGTAGTCGTCGCCGCGGTGGTGCAGCCAGTCGTCACCGTGACGATCCTGGTGGGACTGACGAGCGCTGGCACGCGTTCATCTCGCGCTCGCTGCTCAGAACTCGACCAGCAGCGGGGGGTCCCGGACACAGGTGGAGGACGCGACGTGATCTTCCTCGTCGTTCCATGTCTCAACGAGCGCGAGAACCTCCCCGGGCTCTTCGCGACCCTGCGGGACTGCGCCCGGTCCGTCGGAGGCCGGATTGTCTTCGTTGACGACGGCTCGAGCGACGGGTCAGGCCAGCTCGCGCGACAGCTTGCCGAGGAGATCCCGCTCACTCTCCTGACCCATGAGGTCAACCGCGGCCTTGGTGCGGCCGTCGCATCCGGGTTGGAGTTTGTGCTCCGGGAAGGCCACGACGACGACGTGGTGGTCACCGTCGAGTCGGACAACACCGCGGACCTCGGTGACGTGCCGCGTCTGATCGAGCGCCTGGAAGCCGGCGCCGACGTGGCCATGGCGTCATACCTGGCGCCCGGCGGCAGCGTCGTCGGGGTCTCGCGATGGCGAGTGGCGGCGTCCCGCGCCGTTGCCGGGCTGTTCCGACTGGCCGGGGGCCTCCGTGATTTTCACCAGGTCACCCCGCTCTACCGCGCCTATCGCCTCTCGGCGCTTCGCCGCGCGGCGGAGCGTGACGGC
This sequence comes from uncultured Thermoleophilaceae bacterium, assembly GCA_963768465.1. Lineage (GTDB taxonomy): Bacteria > Actinomycetota > Thermoleophilia > Solirubrobacterales > Thermoleophilaceae > JACVRW01. Next base: position 309,749 of record CAVYIA010000010.1, read on the forward strand.
GAGGAGCTCATCACAGAGACGGGATTCGCGGTCAACGTCGAGCTGCTCCTGAAGCTCCGCGGCGCCGGAGCCCACGTCGTCGAGGTTCCCACGACTCTCGACTGGACCCGTCGCCGCGGGCACTCCACGATGCCGGTGCTGTCCACCGCGCGCGCGTACTTCCGCCTGCTTCTCCGCTCGCGGCCGCCACGCAGCGACCCCCGTCACCCGCCGGCGTTGAGTACCGAGCGATGACCCCGAGCCGGGTCATGGTCTGCTTCGGAACCCGGCCAGAGGTGATCAAGCTCGCCCCCGTCATCCAGTGCCTCGAGCGCGACGTCCGGCTGGACGTGACGACTGTGACCACAGCGCAGCACCGCGAGATGCTTCAGCAGATGCTGGAGACATTCGCGATAGATCCCGACGTGGACCTGGACCTCATGCGCCCCGGCCAGGATCTTGCTGCCCTCACCTCCCGGGCGGTCGCGGCCCTTGGAGAGACCATCGTCGAGCAGAAGCCCGAAGTGGTTCTGGTCCAGGGCGACACGACCACGGCGCTCTCCGCCGCGCTCGCGGCGTTCTACTCCCAGGTCCCCGTGGCCCATGTCGAGGCGGGGCTACGCACAGGCGATGCTCAGCGGCCCTTCCCAGAGGAGATGAACCGTCGGTTGCTGACGCGGCTGGCCAACTGGCACTTCTGCCCCACGCTGGACAGCGCGCGCAACCTCGAGAAGGAGGGGATTCCCCTCACGACAATCGAGGTCACCGGGAACACCGTGGTCGACGCGCTCCAGACGATCGTCCACCGGCTGGCCGACGGGTCGGCAAGCGCCGACGTTCCTCCCAAGCGCGCGCGTCATCGTGTGCTCGTCACTCTGCACAGGCGGGAGACGCAGGGGACACAGCAGCGCCGCCTGTGCCGGATGCTCGCCCGCGTGGCCAGTCGCGGCGATGTGGAAGTCGTTTTCCCGGTCCACCTCAGCCCCGCCGTGCGGCGCAGCGTCCAGGCGGAGCTGGGCCGTCACCACAGTGTTCACCTGCTTCCCCCCGTCGACTACGTGAGCTTCGTCGAGCTGATGCGGACGAGCGACCTCGTGGTCACCGACAGCGGCGGAGTGCAGGAGGAAGCACCCTCGTTCGGCGTTCCCGTGGTGGTGATGCGCGACACCACAGACCGTCCGGAGGGAGTTCGCGCCGGATGCGCCGTCCTGGCGGGAACCGATCCGAGCCGGGTGAGCTTCCACATCAACCGCCTTCTGGACGATCCCCAAGCCCGCTCGCGGGCGGGCCAGAATCCCTACGGGGACGGTAGGGCCGCGGAGCGGGTCGCTGACCGGATCGCGCTGGAGCTCGTCGGCGATGATTCGTCGCGGACGCGCCGCTTCCGTCGCCCCGAGGAGACCGTCCCGGTGGAGATCTCCGCATGACGATCGACCAGCCTCGCGTCTTCGAGCGGCGCTACTTCGAGGACGTCTACGAGGCCGCGTACGACCAGCGCAATCCTCGCTACAAGCATCGCTCCTACCTGCGCGAGGTGCGACGCGTGGCCCCTGAGGGCGGGACACTGCTCGATGTGGGATGCGCCTACGGGTCGTTCCTACGCGAGGCGGTGGGGAGCTACTCCTGCACGGGTTGCGACGTGTCCCAGCACGCGGTCGACGTGGCCTCGGAGCGGCTGCCCGCGGTGCGGGTCTTCCAGTCCGACGTCCTCGGGCTCTCGCCTGGCGGCGATCACGACGTGGTCACCAGCTTCGACGTCCTCGAGCACGTTCCCGACCTGGACGCTGCGCTGGCTCGCCTGCGCGCGATGCTGAAGCCAGGAGGGGTCCTGGCGATCGCGGTCCCCGTGTACGACACGCCGGTGGGACGGCTCGCGGGCCGCCTCGACAAGGATCCCACGCACGTGCACAAGCTCTCCCGTTACGAGTGGCTCGATCGCCTCGACGCCGCCGGCTTCGAGAGCATTCGCTGGCGGGGCATCCTGCGTTACTACTTCGGCGGACCGTGTGTACCTGCACTGGTGCTCGCGCAGCATCCGGCGCTTCAGCTCGGCCATCCTCGTGACCGGCGTCGCTGCGGAGGCAGGGCGCTGACAGGGGCCGGGCGCGCCACCCGTGAACCGCGGATCGGGAGAACGATCCGTGACCGGTGCATGGAGGTGGCGCGTCATTTTCGCCTGCGTCCTCGTGGCCGCGCTGGCGGCCCCGCCCGTCTCGCTCGCCGGAGGCGCGGAGCCCGCGGGCGAGTCCGCGCGCGCGGTCGCACGCCTACAGACGGATCCCCCACGCGAGAGCCGGCTACCGGAGATCGCCGGGCTCGGGGCGGCGCTCGCGCTGCTGCTCCTTTCCCGCGGGGCGAAGCGGCGGAGGGGCCGGCGTTATCTCGCCGGGTCGTCCACACCCCCGGCGTCACCGCTGATCCAGCCGGGTCTCGGCGGGAACGCAGCATGGCGACTGGGCCCATGGCTCGTCGTCGCCGTGTTCACGGCGGTGGAGGCCGTGCTGATCGCCAGCAGCCTCGGCGGGCCGACCATCGACGAGGGGATGTACATCGCCGCCGGGCTCCGCACTCTGGGAGGACACGGGCTCAGCGACAGCTACCTCACGTGGTTCTCGGGCTCGCTGTTGTGGCCGGCCTTGGCGGGCGGCGCCTACGAGCTGTCCGGCCTGGAGGGCGCGCGGCTTCTGGCGTTGGCGTGCGTCGTCGGGGCGATGATCGCCACGATCAAGGCAACCGGCAATCTGTTCGGCGCGCGGGCCCGCTTCTTCACGGCGCTGATCCTGGCCACGAGCGGGCCTGTCCTGATGCTGGCCCACCTCGCGGTCTACGACACGCTCGCCGTCGCCGGGGTCGCCACGAGCTTCTGGTGCCTGACCGAGTTGGCGCGGCGCGACCACCGCGGCTGGCTCGTGGCGGCCGCCCTGAGCTTCAGCGTCGCGGTGCTCGCCAAGTACCCCACGCTCTTCTTCTCGGGACTCCCGCTACTGGCAGTGCTCGTGATCTTGCGCAAGGACCAGGCACGCACCGACCTCGCCGTCTTCGGCTTCGTCGGAGCCGCCCTGCCGATGATTCTCTTCCTGTCCGAGCGCGGCCAGTTCTCCCAGCTCCTCACCAATCCGCTCGCACTCCAGACCGAGAGCTTCGGAGCCAGCCCGAGAACGGTCGCCTACGCACAGCTGTACTTCACGGCCGTGCCGGCGGTGCTCGCCCTCGCCGGTTGGCTGGCAGCCCCCGGCCGGCGGCTCCTGGCCACGGCCCTCCTCAGCGGCATGGTCGGTCCGGTGGCCTATCACCTCATGTCCCAGAACGGCGTCTCGGACCACAAGCACGTCGTCTTCGGGATCATCTTCGCCGCTCCGCTCGGCGGCCTGGCGCTGCGCCGCGCCTTTCGGGACGTGCCCAGACGGATGGCGATGGTGCCCGCCCTCGGGGCCCTCGCGTTCCTCGGCGTCACCCAGATGGACAGGCTGGACCGGGGCTCCCCTGATCTCCGCCCGGCGGTGGCATACCTGCGCGCGCACGTGAAGCCGGGTCAGGAGCTCCTGATCAACAACTCATGGCCCTTCATCCCGTACCTCTACGACGACGGCGCCGTCTCCTCGCCCTGGGACGTCTACGACGTCTACCGCGTGCACGCCGGACAGGCGCGGCGCAGCGTCTGCGACTACGACTGGTTCGTCGAGGCGCCGGGAAGCTCGACCTGGCCGGAGCGTGTTCAGAAGCGAGCCAAGCGCTGCCACACCTTTCGTGAGGTCTTCGACTCGCGGGAGGCCCTGGTCGGGCTGAGCGACGACCGGCTCGACTTCATCGAGTACACGGGTTACGCGAAGATCTGGAAGAACGTGGGCCGGAGGCGATCGGGATGAGCGTGCGTCCGAGCTCGCGTCGCGGGTCCACAACGGTGCGAGGAATGTGGCGGATTCGGGTGGCCGGGGTGCTGCTCGCGGCCAGCCTCGCCTGGTACCTGCCGTGGCTGGTCACGCACCTGAACGGCCGGGCGCTCTGGCTGGCGGTCCCCTTCGTTCTCGGCACCCTGGTATTGGCGGCGAACCTGCTGGTCACCGTCGTGAACAACTGGCAACGCACGTCTCCGCTCGAGCGGCTCGTGCCGCACGGGCATGAGCCTCCGGTGGTGGTCGTGATCCCCGCATCACACGAGACGCCCCGGCAGGTGGCGAACACCGCGCGCAGCGTCCTGGCCCAGGACTGGCCCCAGCACCGCATCCGTCTGGTCGTGAGCGACGACGCGCACTCGCCCGAGATGGAGCACGTCGTCGCGACCCTGAGCAGGGAACATCCGAATGCCACGGTGCGCTACCACGAGCCCCCGCTCCGCGGGGACCCCGAGCGCCGAGGCGACGCCAAGGCCGGGAACCTCAACTCGGCGCTGGACTACATCGAGCGGAACTGGCCCGACGCCGACTTCATCGAAACGCGCGATGCCGATGACGAGGTGGGCCACCCGGGGTTCCTCCGTGCGTGTGTCGGTCAGATGCAGGCCGACGAGGAGGTCGCCTACATCCAGACCATCAAGGAGGCGCGGGTCAGCCCCGGCGATCCGTTCGACAACAACCAGCCGCACTTCTACCGAGGCTCGATGCTCGCCCGGCACGCCGCCAACGCGGTGTTCCCGTGCGGGTCCGGACTAGTGTGGCGGCGTCAGGCGCTGGCCGACATCGGCGGATTTCCCACGTGGAACCTCGTCGAGGACCTTCAATCGGGCATCGAGGCGCTCAGGCGCGGCTGGCGCGGTGTGTACCTCCCGATTCTCGGCGCCGTCGCACAGCACGCCCCGGAGGACATTCCGGTCACGTACAAGCAACGCGGGACCTGGGCCGTGGACGCCATGCGTCTCGTGTTCTGGGGCGGGCTGCGAGGGCTGAGGCTGCGCCAGCGCCTCCAATTCCTCGAGCTCGGGCTGTTCTACCTCCAGAGCTTCGCCATGCTCGCCTTCATGGCGGCGCCGATCATCGGCTTCGCGTTCGTCGTGTATCCCGTGCAGGCCAGCGCCGGCCTCTACTCCTTGCACTTCTGGCCGTTCGCGGCTTCCCTCGAGCTCTTCCTGGCGGCACTGATGGGGCAACAGTCCTACGAGCGACTCTGGCGAGCTCGCCAGATGTGGGCCGGCCTCAGCCCCGTCTATGCGAAGGCCTGCATCCTTGCCCTGCGTGGCGGCCCCCACCGCAAGCCCGAGTACGTGGTCACTCGAAAGCACGACGAGTTCGCCTGGTACTGGCGGGAGACGTTGCCGCACACGGTGTTCCTGCTCCTGCTGCTCGGGACGCTGGCCTACAGCCTGGCGACCACGTCCCTGGCGAGCGACTTCGATGTGGGGTCGGCCTACTGGGCCCTTTTCTTCGGGATCCTGATCGGCGGGTTCGTGAGGAAGAGCTGGTTCGGGGTCGACCTGCGGCGCTCGCCGGCCGACCCGGCCGCGGCGCCCCCGAGGCTCGACGAGCACCCGGCCCAGGCCCACGGCGGACGCTTCGACCGGACCCGGGCGCCGGCGTCCACCCACATCGGCGTCGACTAGCGGCGCACGGTCACGATGACCGGGCTCGCGCCCACGCGGAGCGCGAGCCGGCCGCCGCGGAGCCGCAGGCGATCCGGGCGCGCCGAGACGAGCGGGTCCACGACGGCCGCCGTGCCGCATCCCCGGGAGGTCCAGCTTCACACGCCGCGGTGCCACGCGCAGCGGCCTGCGCGCGGTCGCGGTCCCAGGCGCTGTCGAGGCGCCAGAGCGCGACGAGGTAGGTGCCGTCCGCCCGGCGGAGCACGAGGCGCCGCATGCCGGCGGGTCCGGACATCCCCATGCGGAGGGGCTTCAGCTCGGGCGTCCCCTCGTCCGGCCCGACGACGTCGAGGAGGTTCCGGAGCGCCCGGAAGGCCGGCTTGCGGCTGAAGTCGCTGCGGAGCAGGCCGAAATGCTGCTCCGGGTCCCGTCCCGCCCGCTCCGGCTTCTCGTCCAGCAGCTCGTAGGCGTAGGTGCGCGGTATCCCGCTCCGGAAGTGCTCGAGGAAGGTGCGGAGGAGGTAGATCGCGGCCACCCGCTCCGACACCGGCGACTGATCCGAGCGGGAGCGCGACCGCATCGCGTTGTGGAAGCCCACCTCGGTCGCCCACACCGGCTTGCCTCCGGAGACCGCGGACGCGCGCTTGAGCTCCGTGTTGAGGTGCTCGGGATCGGGCGACAGGCCGCCCGTGTAGGCGTGCACGTTCCCGCGGTCGACGTAGCTGCGCAGGTCGCCGACCATCAGCGGCCCCCGGATCGAGGAGAAGCTCGGGCCCACGACGGGCAGCCCGCGCAGGCTTGCCGTGGACCTTCACCTTGCTGAAGAGGGTGCGGTTGTAGTCGGCGAGGCGCCGCGCCCAGCGACGGCCGGTCGCGCCCTTGTCGTACTCGTTCGGCCCCTCGAGCGCCTCGGCGGCATGGCGCAGCCGGCCCCCGGCGACCGCGACCAGCTCGTCGATCGTCCCGGTCCGTGCGCCGGGGCGGCCCATCCCGAAGTCGAATCGCATCCCGTTGGCGGCGGCGAGGTCGACGGCGCGGTAGTAGCGCTCGGTCCAGTCGCGCCACTCCGGCGACTCGTTCGCGTAGAGGCCGTCCCGCAGATGGGTGACGCCCAACTCGCGTAGGCGCGACACCACCTTCGGCCAGTTTCCGTAGCCGGTGTCGTAATACACTGCGTGAGTGACGACGCCCACCGAGTCATGGAAGGCGGGAGCGCTTCTAGGCGTAAGGCTGTAGGCGCCCGCCGCCGGCGTCGCGGTCAGCAAAGAGCATGCAGCGGTCAGACCCACTGCGAGTGCGGCGAGTACTCGCATTGAGGTCTTATCGTCGGTAGTGGTGCGACCTTGAGCACGCTGCCCGCAGGCCGGACCGCTACCGGGTGGAAAGAGTCGCCGTATCCTCTCTTGAACCCATGCCAGGCCTAGCTCTCGTACACGATTATCTGTTGGTCCTCCGCGGTGCGGAGCGGACCTTCGCGGCGATGACCGACGTCTGGCCCGAGGCGCCGATCGTGACGCTGCTCTACGACGAGTACGGGACGCAGGGCCGCTTCGCCGGCCGGGACATCACCACGTCGCGGCTCCAGCGCCTGGGGGTGAGCCAGTCGAACTTCCGTGCCCTGCTCCCGCTGTTCCCGACGGCCGCCCGCCGGCTCAAGATCGGCCGCTACGACCGGATCATCTCGAGCAGCAGCGCGTTCGCCCACGGCCTGCACAAGCCGCGCTGGCGCGCTTCACGTCTGCTACTGCCACTCGCCGTTCCGCTACGCGTGGCACGAGCAGGCCGTCGCGCTCGACGAGGTGAGCGCGCCCCTGCGCCCGGCGCTCCGGCTGCTGATGCGCCGGCACCGTTCGTTCGACCTGCGCGCCGCCCGGCGCGTGGACCAGTACATCGCGAACGGTCACATCACGCGCGAGCGGATCAAGCGCTACTGGGGCCGCGACGCCCCGATCGTCTACCCGCCCGTGGACGTCGAGCGCTTCTCGATCGGCGAGCCGGACGACTACGTCCTGTTCGTCGGCGAGCTGGTGCGGCACAAGCTTCCGGACCTCGCGATCGAGGCCGCGGCGGAGGCGGGCCGCAGGATCAAGGTCGTGGGAACCGGCCCCGAGCTCGTCCACCTGAAGGAGCGCTACTCCGGGAAGGCCGAGTTCCTCGGACGCGTGGACGACAGGACGCTCGAGCGCCTCTACTCCGAGGCGGCGGCGCTCGTGGTGCCCAACGTCGAGGAGTTCGGGCTCGTCGCCGTCGAGGCGCAGGCCGCGGGCCGCCCCGTGGTCGGGATCAACGTGGGCGGCGTGAGCGAGACGGTCGTCCACGGGGACACGGGCCTGCTGGTGCCGGACGGGGACCTGAGCGCGCTGGCGAACGCCCTGCGGACGGACTTCACCCGCTTCGACGCCGGGGAGATCTCGGCAGCACGCTCAGCCGCTTCTCGCGCGAGGTCTTCCAGATGCGTCTTCGCGAGGTGGTGGAGAGCGTCTCGGAGCGGCCCTACCGGGCGACCTACGCCGGTCTCGCACGCCGAGACCTCGCCGCGCGCGGTGGCGCAGGAGCGTCCGGCTAATCCCTGACGAAGATCCCGTCGAACTGCAGGTGCTCGCCGGTGCGCCAGTCGCGCAGGATCGGCTCGAGCGCGGCGAGCGCGAAGCCGGCCGTCCCGACGCGCCCAGCATGTCCGCGAGAGCGGGCTGGCCCTCGTACAGGGGCGACCACCGAGAGCTCGGACTCCACGATCCCGACCTATGGCAGCAGTCCCGAGGCTCCCGCGGAGCACCCGCAGCTCGTATCCCTGAACGTCGAGCTTGAGCAGCGTCCGGTGTCCCGGAGGGACATCGAGCGCCTGCTCGTCGAGGCGCCCGGCCGGCACGCGTCTCGGCGGCATCGCGCACCGCCTCCGGGAACAGCGACGTCAGCTGGCCGGCCGGCGGGAGGGCGGATGCGAAGTTGTCCGCCAGCCCAGCGGGAGCGCGCCGGCCTCATCGGAGAGGGCCAGCTGCCGCGCCTCCCAGGGCGGCTCGGCCGCCGCTCGCCGGGCCAGCTCGCGGAACGCGGGCGGTGGCCGGCTCGAAGGAGACGATCCGCCGCCGGTAGCCGTGCTCGCGCAGCTCGTGCCCGTACAGGCCGCGGTTTGCGCCGACGTCGATCACCAGCTCCATTCCCCGTTCGGCCACCAGTCGCGCGCGCCGCTCGGCGGGCGGCCGCCGTCTGCTGATCTCGAGGCCGGCGCGCTCGCCGGCTCGCTTGAGCGCGGCGCCGGCCCTGGCTCTGGCGCGGGCTCTTCGCAAGCGGGCCATCGTAACGTCGCCGCGCTGCACCCGGCCGCACCAGCCTCCGCCGCTGCCGGGGAAACCTGCTAACAAGTGTCGCCATGAAACGGGGGGTACTCGCAGTTCTCGTTCCGATCGCCCTGCTCCTGCTGGCG
>CAVYIA010000011.1:0-128134 GCA_963768465.1 uncultured Thermoleophilaceae bacterium
GGAACATGGTCCGGGCAGGCTGGGAGGGCTGCCGGACGGAATGCAGGAACAGGTGCGGCGAGCCGCCGAAGCGGCCCGCCGTCCTGCACCCATCACTCCCTAGGCGACAACCCAAGGATCCGGGCAAATCCGGCTCTGCGCCATACCGCGGTTGCGTGATCTCACTCAGTCGAGGACGTGACCCTCGGCGATCGACTTCGCCACCAGATGCGCCCGGGAGCGCGCGCCGAGCTTCGCCATGGCGTTGCGCACGTGCGTCCTGACCGTGTCGTGGCTGATCTGCAGCTCATCGGCGATCTCCGGGCCGCTGTGGCCGGCGGCGACCAGCGCGATGACCTGGCGCTCACGATCCGACAGGGCGGCCGGCTCCCGCTCCGACGAGATCGCCCGCCGGAAGTGGGCGCCCCACCGCGAAGTGCTCAGCGCGACGAAGAGCACGAGCCGGCGGCCGGTGAAGACCTCGACGTGGGCGCCCCACTGGACTGAGACCGGCGCCCCGTCGCGGCTCAACATGTTGGCCTTCCCGGTGAAGTCGCCCCGCGCCAGCGCCGCCTCCCACTCCGTCCGGGGACAGCAGCGGCCCGTCGGCGACGAAGCGGTAGATCGGCTCTCCGATCACCTCGTCCCGCGGGTACTGGAGGAGGTTCAGGTAGGCCCCGTTCACGTCCACGTGGAGACGACCGTCGTCGACGAGCACCATCGCGTTGCGCGACTGCTTGAACGCGGTCGAGAACAGGCCCGACCAACCCCCGGGAGCGGCCATGGCACCGCCTACCGTAATCGAGTGTCAGCTGCTGCTGTCGCCGGGCACGATCAGCCGGATCTGGCTGCGCGCCAGCATCAGCACCGGCGCGCTCCAGTCGCGCCCGGAGCCGTCGAGCGCCTTCAGGTCGGCGTCGACGATCGTGAAGAAGTCATGGTCGCGGCGGTTCACGTAATCGGAGAGGCGGCTGCGGTAGCCCTCCTTCGGGAGGGTCAGCATGCCCTCCACGCGATAGCGGTCGGTCTCGACCACCACCCTCTCCTGCCGCATGTCCATCGGCGGGAATCTACCCGTCGCCCCTCCCGACAATGGCGCGGGCTGTGTACCTTTGCTCCGTGGAGCGAGGCGCGGCAACCGTGGGCAGTCCGGCACTCGAGGCCGTCTTCGAGCCGGTGCAGCCCCCCTCGACCTTCGAGGAGACGGTCGGCCGCCTCGGCACCGCGATCCGCCTGGGCCTGCTGCCGCCCGGCAGCCAGCTGCCACCCGAGCGCGAGCTCGCCGGCCGGTTGCGGATCTCCCGCTCCACCCTGCGCCACGCGCTGACCACGCTCGTCCAGAGCGGACACCTCGTGGCCCTGCGCGGGCGCACCGGCGGGACCTTCGTGGCCGACGAGCCCCCGCTCGCCGAGAGCGGCATCGAGGACACGCTCGGCGAGGCCGCGCGCTCGGTCCTCGACACGCGCGTGGCCGTGGAGTCGGGCGCCACCGTGCTCGCCGTCGAGCGCGCCAACGAGGACGACCTCGCCCGGCTCGAGGCCTGCGCCGCCAGGATGGCGGAGCGGCCGCCGTGGGAGGAGTACCGGCGCGCCGACGTGCGCTTCCACATCGGCGTGGCGGAGGCCGCGCACTCGCCGCGGCTCGTGACCGCGATGACCGAGGTGCAGGGCGAGATGAGCGAGCTGATCGGGCGCATCGCCCACCCGGACGAGGTCCTGATGCGCTCGAACGCCCAGCACCGCCGCATCGTCGAGCTGATCCGGCGCCGCGACGCGGGGCGCGCGGTGCGTCTCATGCGCGAGCACCTCGGGGGCACCGAGCACATCCTCATCGGGCTGCTGCGGCGCTAGCTCAGGCGCGGACGCGCTCGCCGCCCGGGTCGAGCAGCGGCTCGCTCGCGACCTCGCCGCCGACCCAGGTCCCGAAGACCTCCACCTCCACCGCGTGTCCCGGGCTCGGCCGCCGGGCGGCAGGTAGGCGTATGCGATCGAGCGGGCCACGGTGTAGCCGTAGCCGCCGCTCGTGACCCTGCCCGTGACCTCGCCGCCCACCCTCACCGGCTCGTTGCCGAGCGCCACGGAGCGCGGGTCCTCGAGCACGAGGCAGCGGAGCGCCCGCTCCGGGTCGCTCGCCCGCGCGGCCTCGAGCGCGTCGCGCCCGACGAACTCCTTGTCGAGCTTCACGCAGAAGCCCAGGCCGCCCTCGTAGGGGGTCTCGTCCGGTGTGATGTCGGCGCCCCAGACCCGGTAGCCCTTCTCGAGCCGCAGCGAGTCGATCGCCCGGTAGCCGCCCGCGACGAGGCCGTGCGCCGCGCCCGGCCTCCCAGAGCGTGCGCCAGAGCGCGAGCCCGTACTCGGTCGGGCAGTAGAGCTCCCAGCCGAGCTCGCCCGACGTAGGTCACGCGCAGCGCGCGCACCGGCACGTGGCCGACGGTCATCTCGCGCACGCTCATGTAGGGGAACGCGTCGTTCGAGAGGTCCTGGGTCGTGAGCGGCTGCAGCAGGTCGCGCGACGCGCGGCCCCCAGAGGCCGATGCACGCCCACTGCGAGGTCACGTCGCGGACCGCCACGTCCGTCGCCGGCCGGCGGCGTGGCGGCGGATCCACTCGCGGTCGTGGTTGCCGAAGGCCGTGCCGGTGACGATCGAGAAGCGCTCCTCCGCCAGGCGCGCCACCGTGAAGTCGCACTCGATCCCGCCGCGCCGGTTCAGCATCTGCGTGTAGGTGATCTGCCCGGCGTCGCGCGCCACGCGGTTGTCGCAGAGGTGCTCCAGCAGGGCGGCGGCTCCGGGACCCTCGATCTCGAGCTTCGCGAAGGACGACTCGTCGAAGATCGCCACGCCGCTCGCGGCAGGCCGCGTGCTCCGCCCCGATGGCCGGCGACCAGTGGCGCCCGGCCCAGCCGCGCGGGCGCAGCGACTCGTCGCCCGAGCCGGCGTTGCGCTCGTACCAGTTCACGCGCTCCCAGCCGGACTTCTCGCCGAAGGCGGCCTCGTGGTCGCGGTGCCAGCCGGTCACCGGGCGAGACCCGCAGCGGCCTGCCGGCCTGGCGCTCGTGGCCCGGGTAGCGGATGTCGTAGTAGCTCTCGTAGGTCTCGCGCACCCGCGCGAGCGTGTAGGCGGGCGAGCGGTACTGCGCGCCGAAGCGGCGCACGTCCATGTGCCAGAGGTCGATGCTCGGCTCGCCCTCGGCGATCCACTCGGCCATCACGCGCCCGATGCCGCCGGCGCCGGCCAGGCCGTGGGCGCAGAACCCGGCGGCCACGAACAGGCCGCCCACCTCCGTCTCGCCGAGGCAGAACTCGTTGTCCGGCGTGAAGGCCTCGGGGCCGTTGATCATCCGCGTGACCTTCACGTCCTCCATCTGCGGCACGCGCCGCCGCGAGTTCGGCGACGATCTCCTCGAAGCGGTCCCAGTCGTCCTCGAGCAGGCGGCCGTTGAAGTCCGGCGGGATGCGGTCGAAGGAGCCCTCGCCGTCGGGTAGGAAGGCGGGCGCCGAGTGGCGCTCGTACCCGCCCATCACGAGCCCGCCGCCCTCCTCGCGGAAGTAGATGAGCAGGTCGGGGTCGCGCAGGGTCGGCAGCGGGTTCGCGGGGTCGCGCTCGCGGAACGGCTGGGTCACGAGGTACTCGTGCGACATCGGCACGACCGGGATGCGCACGCCCGCGAGGCGGCCGACCTCCGCGCTGAACATGCCGGCGGCGATCACGGCGGTCTCGCACTCCACGTCGCCGCGATCGGTGCGCACGCGCGTCACGCGCCCGTCGCGGACGTCGATGCCGGTCACGCGCGTGGAGGTGAGGATCGTCGCGCCCCCCTGGCGGGCGCCGTCGGCGAGCGCGTAGGTGAGCTGCGCCGGGTCGAGGTAGCCGTCGGTGGGGAGCCACGCCGCGCCGAGCACGCCGTCGGTGGACATCAGCGGGAAGCGCTCGCGCGCCTCGTCGGCGGAGATCAGCTCGAGCGGGAGGCCGAACGTCTTGGCCCAGCCGGACTGGCGCCGGAGCTCCTCGAGGCGCTCCTCGCTCGACGCCAGCCGCAGGCTGCCGCACTCGGTCCAGCCGGGGTCGAACTCGGACTCGCGGCCGAGCCGCCGGTAGAGCTCGACCGAGTACATCATCATCTTCGTGAGCGACACCGATCCGCGGAGCTGGCCCACGAGGCCGGCGGAGTGGAAGGTCGAGCCCGACGTGAGCTGGTTGCGGTCCACGAGCACCACGTCGCTCCATGCCGAGGCGCGTCAGGTGGTAGGCGATCGACGTCCCGCCGACCCCGCCGCCGATGATCAGGCAGCGAGTGCGCGGAGGGCAGCTCACGGGCCGCCGGCACGGGCCTCCTCGAGCCGGGTCGCGAAGCGCGGGTCGGCCGCGGCGGAGGCGAGCCGCGCGAAGTGCTTGCCGGCGTAGTCCTCGAAGTCGAAGTCGAGGTCGGACACCGCCGTCTGGACGCACGCCCCACATCGCCTCGCGGAAGTCCGACATGTAGCGGAACAGGGCGAGCGTGGCGCGCCGGCGCTCGTCGGGCGGCTCGCCGAAGTACTCGGCCGAGCAGCAGCTCCTCGCCCTGCTCGTCCGAGCTCGTTGTTGACCGCGAAGTTCCCGAGGTCGAAGTAGCGGTCGCCCATGCCCGCGTACTCCCAGTCGACGATCCTGACGTGCTCGCCGTCGTGCAGGAAGTTGGCGCTGAGGAGGTCGTCGTGGCAGGGCACGGGCGGTGCTCCTCGTGTCCCGCGACACGGCGTCGCGGATCGACCGGGCCCGCGCGCGCGCCTCCTCGAGCTCGGCCGGCAGCGCCACGCCGCGCGAGCTCGCCGTGGACGCGTAGTCCTCCACCACCTGGAAGGAGTCGAACTCGGTGCTCAGCTCGAGCCCGGAGTCGTGGAAGGCCCGGAGGGCGCGGGCCACCTCGGCGACCGTGTCCGGCTCGCGGAGCTCCTCGGCGGTCAGCTCGCGCCCTTCGATGAAGCGCGTGACGAGGCAGGGCGGGTCTTCGATGAAGGCCGCCACCGGCGGCGCGATCCCGAGCTCCGCGGCGCGCTTGTTCGCGGTGCACTCCGCCTCGCGGTCGATGCCCAGCAGGCCGGTGTCCTTGCCGGGGAGGCGCAGCACGTAGTCGGTGCCGCCGAAGCGGACGCGGAAGTTGCGGTTCGTGATCCCGCCGTCGAGAGCCGCGACGGCGCCTTCGCGCGGGCCGAGGAGGGCGGCTACTCGTGCCACGACCTCGGTCAGCTCGGGGATCGTTATCTCCTCGTGCACGTGGCGGCGACGCTACCGTTGCGCCCACGCCCCGGGCAACCACGGACCTCATGTCCGCGCTGCCCGGGGCGCTGGCGCTGCCCGTCCTTCGGGTAGCTTCAAAGGTCTCGGGGTCAGCCCTCGCGCCTGCCCTTCTCGCGCGGGCGTGCCCGACGCGGCGCTGCTCCTGGGCCGCGAGCCGAGCGGCACGCACGTTCCCGCCCGCCTCACCGTTCTGCTCGAGCACCGTCCGGACGTTGCGCGGGCGCCACTTGAACCCGCCCGGCGGCGCCACCTGGTCCTGGTTGAGCGCATCGGCGATCGCCTGCAGCGACTCCCCCTGGTCGCGCAGGCTCGACGATCCGCGCCGGCCAGGGCGCTCGTCGACCGGGGAGCCCCTGCGCTCGCCGAGCTTCGCGCGCTCGCTGCGGACGATCTCGAGCTGGTGCGCCAGCTCGCGCCCCTCCGCGGTCGAGGTGTCGAGCTCGGGCTCGAGCGCCACGAGCGCCACGCCCCTGTCGTCCAGCCGCTCGAGCAGCGTGTCGAGCTGCCGGCGCGAGCCGGCGAGCCGGTTCACGTCGCAGACCACGAGCGCGTTCGCCTCCTGCGACTCGAACCGCTCCAGCGCGTACCTCACGCCGGGGCGCTCGAGCACGTCGCCGCCGTTCGGCTCGACGTCCCGCACCACGCCGAGGAGCTCGAACTTGCGTCGCTTGCAGAGCCCCTCGATGCGGCGCGAGCTGCTCGTACAGCTCGGCCTGGCGCTCGGGCACCGAGCGCGGCACCGTCACGTAGCCGAGCACCCGGGTGCCCGGGCGCAGCCCGCGCTGCCCCACCCACGGGCCGGGATGGGCCTGGAGCGCCGGCGGCAGCGGCGTCTCCACCTCCGAGTACTCGACCCAGAACGGCAGGCGGTGCTTCGGGTCGAGGACGAAGAACCTGCTGCCCGCGGCCCGCTCGCCCGGGTCCTTCACGTCCGGCATCTCGACCGCGTACGCCGTCCCCCGGAACCGCCCGATCTCGGGATCCCCGCTCTCGCCCTCCAGCTCGAGCCCGCGTCCGAGCGGGACCACGGTCGTCGGCGGCTTCCTGCGCGGGAGCCGGTCGCGGAGCAGGAACAGCACTCCGGCCAGTCCCAGCACGCCGAGGCCGATCGCGATCGGCAGCCATGGAACGTCGCTGCCGCCGCCGTCGCCGGATGCGGGAGTTGCGGCCGGCCGCTTCGCCCGGGGCCGCTCTTCCGTCGGTGCGCTCGCGGAGCCTCGCCGCTCCGTCTCGTCCGTCTTCGCCTTCTCCTCGTCCTGCACGTTGCGGCTTCCGTCGTCACGGAGCCGGTCGAGCGCCGCGTACGTCTGCGGCCCCGCCACGCCATCCACCACCAGGTCGCTCTTGCCCTGGAGGCTGTTCACGGCCAGCTCGGTCTGCGGGCCGAACTTGCCGTCGATCGGGCCGACGCGCTGGCCCGCCGCCCGCAGCCTGCGCTGGAGCGTCTTCACCTGCGCCGAGCCGCCCGGCACGCCGTATCCGGCGCCCCGCCGGAGCGGGCGCGGCTGGGCGGTGCGCAGGGCCTTGCGCGTGGCAGGCCCGACGACGCCGTCAGCGGCCAGGCCGGACCGCAGCTGGAGGCGTGTCACGGCCCCCTCGGTCAGCGGCCCGAAGATCCCGTCGACCGGGCCCGGACTCTCGCCGAGCGCCTGCAGCCGTCGCTGCAGCGTCTCGACGGGCCCGGAACCGCCGGCGGTCCCGTATCCCGCGCCGCGGGCGAGCAGCGCCGCGCCAGGGGTCTGCTCGGCCGCCATCACGGCCTGGGGGGCGCCCAGCATGAGCGCCAGTCCCGTCAGCAGAACCACCAGCCCGCTGCCTGCGGCCGAGGATCCTTTCTTTCCGAACATCCGAAGACTCCTTCTCGAGCGATGAAACGACCGGTCGCGCAGGGGCGGCCGGCATGGGCTGGCTCGAGGGAGCTAGCCGGGGCGCTCGAGAAGGGCGATGTAGGCCTGCGGCCGCAGTCGGGCCGAGGCCATCACCAAGGGACCCATGCGCAGGGCGGCGAGACCCAGGAGCGCAAGGAGCCCTGCGAAGAGTGCGCCGGAGTAGAAGCCGCCGCCGGCGGAGCCGCCGCCTGCGGTGGCCCCTCCGGGGGCCTGCGTGGGCGCCGGGCGCTCGGGGGACGGCGCCGGCTGGGACGGGGGTGCGTCCGGGGAGCCGGGGCCGACCGACCGGGGGCCGGTGCCGAAGATCTTGCTCGCGACGGCCGTGAGGGTCGCGGCCACGCCGAGCTGCGCGCTGAGGCGGGCGACCGCCGACGGCGAGAGAGGCGAGAGCGGGCCGCCGATGGCGCCGAGCAGGTCGCCGCCTTCGCCGTTCGGGCTGAGGAAGCCGCCGAGCTCACCCGAGAAGGACCAGGGGAGCGCCTCGGGCGCCGGGACGATGGGCGTCAGCGGCGCCGCCGGGGGCGCGACCGGAGCGGTTACATGCGCGCCGGCAGGGCGGCTGGAGCGGAGTTACGGGCGTGAGGCTCGGCAGCGGCGGGCCGGGCGGTGCTGACCGGCGGCGGCGGGGTCAGCAGGTCGTCGACCGGGTCCGCGACCTCGGCGACCGGGGCGGGCAGGACCGGGGTCAGGTCCGGGAGCGTCGGCAGGAGCAGCCGGCGGATCGGTGGGCGGCGGCGGGTCGGGGAGGACCGGGACGATCGGGACCGACGGGTCGAGGATCGCCGGGACCTCGGCGATCGGCGGGATCTCCACCACCGGCGGGAGCTCGATCACCGGCGGAAGCTCCGGGAGCGGGTCGAGGATGCCGCCGCCGGAGTCCGGGTGGCGGGATGACCGGGTCGAGGATCGGGTGAGCCGGGAGCGGTCGACCGGGTCGGGGATGACCGGGCCGGAGGTGTCGTCCGGAGCGTCGGGCGACCGGGTCGAGGTCGGGCAGGCGAGGTCGGGAGCGGAGGGTGTCGACCGGGTCGGGGATGACCGGGCCGGAGGTGTCGTCCGGGGTCGTCGGGCTGACCGGGTCGAGGACCGGGTCGAGGATCGGGTCGAGGTCGGGGAGCGGGAGCGTGTCGACCGGGTCGGGGATGACCGGGCCGGAGGTGTCGTCCGGGGTGGTCGGGCTGACCGGGTCGAGGATCGGGGAGGTCGGGGAGCGGGAGCGTGTCGACCGGGTCGGGGATGACCGGGCCGGAGGTGTCGTCCGGGGTCGGTCGGGCATGACCGGGTCGAGGATCGGGTCGAGGTCGGGGAGCGGGAGCGTGTCGACCGGGTCGGGGATGACCGGGCCGGAGGTGTCGTCCGGGGTGGTCGGGGTGACCGGGTCGAGGATCGGGCGAGGTCGGGGAGCGGGAGCGTGTCGACCGGGTCGGGGATGACCGGGCCGGAGGTGTCGTCCGGGGTCGGTCGGGATGACCGGGTCGAGGATCGGGGAGGTCGGGGAGCGGGAGGGTGTCGACCGGGTCGCGGGATGACCGGGCCGAGGTGTCGCGGAGTCGTCGGGCTGACCGGGTCCGGAGGCTCGAGGCGGGTCAGGTCGGGCAGCGGCCGGGTCCACCGGTCGGTGAGCGGGGCTCGCCGTCGTCCGCCGGCGCCGGGGCGACGGCTCCGTCGTCCGGCTCCGGTGGCGCGGGGCCTCGGCGACCGGATCCGGGGGCACGATCTCGCCGACCGTCTCGGCCACGTCGTCGATCATGCCGGGCACGTCCACGACCGGCTCGGCCGGGGCCTCGGCAGCGGCTCCGCGGGCGCCTCCGCGACCGGCTCTGCGGGAGCTCCGCGACCGGCTCCGCCGGTGCCTCGGCGACCGGATCCGCGGCGCCTCCGCCACCGGATCGGCGGGGGCCTCAACGGGCTCCGCGGGGGTCTCCGCGACCGGATCCGCGGGGGCCTCCGCGACCGGATCCGCCGGCGCTTCCGCCGCCGGCTCTGCGGGGGCCGGCTCGGCCGGCTCGGCGGGTGTGAGCGGGGTGTCGGGCAGCCCGGCTTGGACCGGGAGCTCGGGTACGTCGACTGGGAGCTGCGCGGACGCGGCGGAGGGCGCCAGGAGGGCGAGCAGCGTGAGCAGGAGCATGGCGAGGAGAACCCGCCGGCGGGCCGTGGAACTCAGTGGATGGGTGGTTGCCCCTGCCAAGTGTGGCTTTTGGTCGGCTGCTCGCTGCCCCGTAGGGGCATTTGCCCGGGACGGGCTTCGAGTATGCGCAGGTTGCGGCGGTGAACCTGCGTGACGGCGAAATGCTCTTGTACCGGATTCGGTGGCATTTGCCTAGTGGACGAAAGACTCTCGTGCTAAATCGGCGCGGCGGCGCGGCACGAGAGACCATTTGCTTCGCCACCGAACCTTTGTTCGCGTGCGCCGCCCGGCCCGCTCGCAGCCAACGGCCGCCTGCCGGACGCCTACCAGGGCCCCGGCAGGCCCGTGCGGCGTGTAACTGGGCGCCCGGTGCGCCGCTCAGGCCTACGCGCCGGCCCCGGGCGGAGGTGTAACCAGATCGATGCGATTCCGCTCGGGGAGCGGAGATCCGGCGGGTGTAACCGGCCCTCAGAGCGCCGCGGCGCCCTCCACGAAGGCGCGCCACGCCGCGTGGCCCTCGGCGCGCCACGCGTCGTCCTGCTGCGGCTCGATCCGCCCGCCCGTGGGCACCCGCTCGCCGATCTCGCGCGTGGAGGACCAGACTCCCGCGCCCACGGCGGCGAGCGCCGCCGCCCCCGCGGCGGTGGCGTCGATCGCGCCAGGTTCGACCGGAACGCCCGACGTGTCGGCCTGCAGCTGGAGCAGCAGCGGGTCGCGCGTGAGGCCGCCGTCCACACGCAGCGTCTCGGGCTCGGCGTGCTCGGACACCACCGCGAGGATGTCCGCCACCCGCCACGCGATCGCCTCGAGCGCCGCGCGCGCCACGTGCCCCGCGCGCGCCCGCCCGGTGAGCCCGGCGATGACCGCCGTGGCACCCGGGCGCCACCACGGCGCGCCGAGGCCGGCGAGGGCGGGGAGCACGCGCACGCCGGCGGCGTCCTCGACCCCGGCGGCGAGCGCGGCGAGCGCCGGTGGGTCGTCCGCCAGCCCGAGGTCGCGGCTCAGCCATTCGAGCAGCGCGCCGGCGGTGAACACGCCGCCGTCGAGGGCGTACTCCACCTGCCCGCCCACCCGCCACGCGACCGTCGGCAGCAGCCCGCCCTCGGACGGGTCGGGCCGGTCGGTCCCCGCGTGCGCGAGGACGAACACGCCGGTGCCGTAGGTGGCCTTCACCCGGCCGGGCTCGGTGCAGCCCGCTCCGGCGAGCGCGGCCTGCTGGTCCACGACCTGCGCCCGCAGCGGCAGCTCACGGTCCCAGTCCGGATGGCGGAGGACGCCGAGGTCGCCGGCGCTGTCGCGGATCGCCGGCAGCGAGTCGCGCGGCACGCCGAACGCCGCGAGCAGCTGGGGGTCCCAATCGGGGGCGCCGGGAGCGGAGAGCTGGGTGCGCGACGCCGTGGAGGGATCGGTCGCGAAGCCCGAGCCCAGCATGTCGCAGAGCCACGAGTCCACCGTCCCGAGCCGCAGCGTCCCGGCGTCGAGGGCTCGCTGGACCGCCGGCTCGTGCTCGAGCAGCCAGGTGAGCTTGCCGGCCGAGAAGTACGGGTCGAGCGGCATGCCGCTGCGCTCGCGGACCTCGGCATCGCCGCCGTCGGCCTCGAGGCGGTCGAGCACCTCCTGCGAGCGCTTGTCCTGCCAGGTCACGATCGGCGTGAGCGGCTCCCCGCTCTCGGCCTCCCAGGCGAGGACCGACTCGCCCTGGTGGTCGAGCCCGCAGGCCACGATCTCGCCGTCGGCGCCGGCGAGCAGCTCGCCCACGGCATCCACCACCGCCACGAGCACGTCCTGCGGGTCCTGCTCCACCCAGCCCGAGCGGGGATGGGCGAGCGGCTTCTCGCGGCGGGCCTCCGCGACGGGGCCGAGGTCGGTGTCGTAGAGCATCGCCTTGACCGCCGACGTGCCCTCGTCGATCCCGAGGAGGAGCGGGCGGCTCATGCCGCCGCCCTGAACTCGGCCGTGCGGCGCCACCACGGCCCGGACTCCTGGGGTGCCCGGCGCGGCAGCGGTTGCTCCTCGCCGAGGGCCACGCCGCGCTCGGCCACGATCCCCGCCACGTGCTCGGCCACTCCGAGCGAGGCGGTCAGGCCGGTGGAGCGCACGGCCGCCACGTTCACGAGCGCCGGCGACGCCGCCGACGCGCCGATCGCGTAGTTCACCCCGCGGCCGGCCGGCCGCAGGCCCGCGTAGGAGGCGATCGGCTCGGCGCCCTCGAGCGGCGGGTGCATGGCCATCGCCTTGGGCAGGATCTCCCCGGCCGCCTCGGGCCGGACCGACCAGTCGTCCTTGTCCTCCTGGTCCACGGCGGTGGGACCGGCCACGATCTTGCCGTCGAGCGTGGGGAACACGAGCACTCCCTTCGTGCGGGCTGTAGGGACCGGCAGCAGGATCTGCTCCAGCGGCCGCCCCTCGGGTGGGTCGAAGACCACGAACTCCCCCTTCCGCGGGTAGATCTCGAAGGAATCGTCGCCGGCCAGCCGCGCCACCTCGTCGGCGTGGAGTCCCGCGCAGTTGACCACCACGCGCGCGCGCACGCGCGAGCCGCCGGAGTCCTCGGCCTCGAGGCCGCCCGGCACCGGGCGCAGGGCCACCACCCGGGCGCCCGTCCGCAGCTCGGCGCCGAGCTCGCGCGGCCGCTGCCACGAGCGCACGCGTGTATATGACGGGATCGGTGACCGACTCGCCGGGCACCCTCAGGGACCCGTCGGCGTCCAGCTCGGCGCGCACGCCGTTCCGCTCGGCGCCGGCGGCCAGGCGGGCGGCCGTGGCGCGCTCGTCGTCGCCGGCCGGCCGCAGCAGCGCTCCGCAGCGGAGCACGGGCACGCCGAGCGCGTCGAGCACCTCGTCGCGCAGTTCCGCGGAGCGCAGGATCAGGCGCGTCTCGAGCTCGCCCGGGGTGGAGTCGAAGCCGGTGTGGACGATCCCGGAGTTGGTGCCGCTGGCCGCCAGGCCGGGCTCGGGCTCCGCCTCGAGCAGCGTCACGGCGGCGCCGCGGCGGGCCAGAGCGAGCGTCACGGCGGCGCCGATCACGCCGGCGCCCACCACCCCGATCTCGGCGTCCACGCGCCGACCCTACGGACGCCGGACGGAGCGTGCAAGCGCGCTCGCCACCGTCTTGACTTTGTGGCAGTCCGCACCTTAGAGTCAGCCTCCAGGCAGAAGGCAGGTTCGGCACACCTTTTACTGGCCCGAGGAGGACGCGCATGTCGGATGTCCGGGGACGCCAAGAGCCGCGACGAGGAGCGCCTCGCAGAGCTCGGCTACAAGCAGGACCTCGAGCGAGCGTGGAGCAGGTTCTCCAACTTCGCGATCTCGTTCACGATCATCTCGGTCCTCGCCGGGTGCTTCACGACCTACGGTCAGGCGTGGAACAACGGCGGCCCGATCGCGATCTCCTGGGGCTGGCCGATCATCTGCGGCCTCATCCTGCTCGTGGCGTTCTCGATGTCAGAGCTGGCGGCCGGCGTATCCCGACCGCCGGCGGCCCCTACTGGTGGGCGGCGAAGCTGGGCGGCCCGGGCTGGTCCTGGTTCACGGGCTGGTTCAACGTGATCGGGCTGGTCGGCGTGGTCGCGTCCGTGGACTACGCGCGCGGCGAGCTTCGGAACCTTCCTGTTCAACCTCTGGAGCCTCGACCTGGGGGTGATCAACTTCGCTGACGGCGTGTTCCTGAAGGAGACTTCGCGGTCTTCGCGGTGATCCTCCTCCTGCACGCGCTGATCAACATCTACTCGTCGCACCTGGTCGCGCTGTTCAACAACATCTCGGTCTTCTGGCACGTGTTCGGCGTGATCGTGATCATCGCGATCCTCATCATCGCCCCCGACCGTCACCAGAGCGCCGACTTCGTCTTCACGGAGACGATCAACAACTCGGGCTTCAAGGACGGGGCCGACGACGGCCTCTTCTTCTGGTTCTACGTGCTGCCCGTCGGCTTCCTGCTCACGATGTACACGCGTCACGGGCTACGACGCCTCCGCGCACGTCGCGGAGGAGACCAAGGACGCCGAGATGTCGGCGGCCAAGGGCGTCTGGCAGTCGGTCGCGCTCTCGGCCCTGATCGGCTGGTTCGTGCTGCTGGCGATCACCTTCGCCGCCACCGACGTCAAGGGCATCAACGACGCCGGCGGCTACGCGCCGTCGATCTTCACCGCTCGCGATGAGCGAGGGCTGGGCGGAGACGGTGATCCTGATCTCGTTCATCGGCCAGCTCTTCTGCGGCATGGCCTGCGTGACGAGCTGCTCGCGCACGTTCTTCGCGTTCTCGCGCGACCGCGCCGTGCCGGGCTGGCAGGTGTGGAGCCGCGTGGACAAGCGCCGGGTGCCGGTGGCCGCGGTGCTCGGCTGTCTGCGTGCTCGCGCTGATCATGACCCTGCCGGCTCTCAAGGGCACCGCCGCCGGCATCCCCGTGGCGTTCTTCGCCGTGGTCTCGATCGCGGTGATCGGCCTCTACATCGCCTACGTCATGCCCGGTCTACCTGCGCTGGCGCGCGGGCGACGACTTCGAGCCCGGGCGCGTGGACGCTCGGGGACAAGTACAAGTGGATGAACCCGGCCGCGGTGACCTGGGTGATCCTCTGCGTGATCATCTTCTCGCTGCCGTTCACCCCGGCCGCGCGTGCCGTGGAACGACGAGTTCGACTGGTCGGCCGTGAACTACGCGCCGCTCGACGGTCGGCGGGCTGTTCATCCTCGTCGGGCTCTGGTGGCTGATCGACGCGAAGAACAAGTACCACGGGCCGGTGCGCAACCTCGGAGATGGGCGAGGGCATGCGAGATCGGGCGCGGGTTCGAAGCTCGACGAGCTGCGGAAGCGCGGTGGACGACGGCAGCGTCGACACGGTGCTCCTCGCCATCGCCGACATGGAGGGCCGCCTCCAGGGCAAGCGCCTGACGGCCTCCCACTTCCTCGACGAGGTGGCCGAGCACGCGGCGGAGGGCTGCAACTACCTGCTCGCCGTGGACGTGGACATGGACACCGTGTCCGGGCTACGAGATGTCCGGCTGGCACCGCGGCTACGGGGACTTCGTGATGAAGCCCGACCTCGACACGCTGCGGGCGATCCCCTGGCACGAGGGCACGGTCCACCTGATGGCCGACCTCGAGTGGGAGGACGGCTCGGACGTGGTGGCGTCGCCGCGCCAGATCCTCCGCCGCCAGCTCGACCGGCTCGCCGAGCGCGGCTGGACGCGCGGCGGCGGGCACCGAGCTCGAGTTCATCCTCTTCAACGACACCTACGAGGAGGCGTGGCGCAAGGGCTACCGCGACCTCGAGCCGGCGAACCTCTACAACGTCGACTACTCGATGCTCGGCACCGCGCGCGTGGAGCCGCTCATCCGCCGGATCCGGAACTCGATGCAGGGCGCCGGGATGCGGGTCGAGAACTCGAAGGGCGAGTGCAACTTCGGCCAGCACGAGATCAACTTCCGCTACGACGACGCGCTCGCGACCGCGGACGACGCACGCGCTCTACAAGACGGGCGCGAAGGAGATCGCCGCGCAGGAGGGCTACGCGATCACGTTCATCGCGAAGCTCGACGAGCGCGAGGGCAACTCGTGCCACATCCACTGCTCGCTCCAGAAGGCCGACGGAAGCGGCAGCGTGTTCGCGGAGGACGAGACCACGTTCAACCGCTTCGTGGCCGGGCCAGCTCGCCTGCCTGCGCGAGCTCACGCTCTTCTTCGCCCCGCAGGTGAACTCGTACAAGCGCTTCGTGGAGGGCTCGTTCGCGCCGACCGCGGTGGCGTGGGGCCACGACAACCGCACCTGCTCGATGCGCGTGGTCGGGCACGGGCAGGGCCTGCGGGTGGAGAACCGGCTGCCCGGGCGCCGACGTGAACCCCTACCTGGCGCTCGCCGCGATGATCGCCGCGGGGCTCCACGGCATCGACAACGAGCTCCCGCTCGAGGCGCCCTTCGAGGGCAACGCCTACGAGGCCGACAAGGAGCGCGTGCCGCACACCATGTACGCCGCGCGCGACCTGTTCGCGGACTCGCAGGTCGCGCGCGACGCCTTCGGCCAGGACGTGGTGGACCACTACCTGAACCGCGCCAAGGTCGAGCTCGACGCGTTCGAGGCGGCCGTGACCGACTGGGAGAAGTTCCGCGGCTTCGAGCGGCTCTGAGCGCTTGCGTACGCTGGGCGAGTGAGCCGTCCCGTAATCGGAATCTGCAGTGCCACCGAGGTCGTCAAGTGGATGGCCTGGGAGGTGCTCTGCAACATCTCGCCGCGCACCTACTCGGAGGCCGTGCAGGCGGCCGGCGGCCTCGCCGTGGTGCTGCCGCCCGACGACGCCACGGCCATGGAGCCCGACGAGACGCTCGACCTGCTCGACGGGCTGGTGCTCGCCGGCGGCGCCGACCTCGACCCGGGCACCTACGGCGCCAGCCCGCACGCCCAGACCGTGAACACCTGGCCCGAGCGCGACCGCTTCGAGCTCGCGCTGACCCACCGGGCGCTCGAGCGCGAGCTGCCGGTGCTCGGGCATCTGCCGCGGGATGCAGCTCCTGAACGTGGCGCTCGGCGGGACGATCGACCAGCACGTGCCCGACGCGGTGGGCCACCACGACCACCGCGAGGTGCCGGGCACGTTCTCCGACCACGAGGTGCGGCTCGACCCCGACTCGCTGGCGGCGCGCGTGGTGGGCTCCGAGTCGGCGGCCGTGAAGTCGCACCACCACCAGGGCATCGACGAGCTCGGCGAGGGACTGCGCGTGACCGGCCGCGCCGCCGGCGACGACCTGCCCGAGGCGATCGAGCTGCCGGGCTCCTGCTTCGCGCTCGGCGTGCTGTGGCACCCCGAGGAGGACGAGCGCAGCCGGGTGATCGCGGCGTTCGTGGACGAGGCCAGGGCGCGCCGCGGCGCCGAGGTCGGATGATCCAGGTCGTGGAGCCGGCCACGGCCGGCGTGATGGCGGAGGTGCCGCGCGCCGGCGTGGAGGAGACCGACGCCGCGGTCGAGGCGGCGCGCGCGGCGTTCCCGGCCTGGCGGGCGCTGGCGCCGCCCGAGCGCAGCGCCCTCCTCCACCGGCTGGCCGACACGCTCGACTCTCATCGCGACGACGCTGGCCACGCTCGAGGCGCGCAACGCCGGCAAGCCGATCGGCGACGCCCGCGGCGAGATGGGCATGGTCGTGGACACGTTCCGCTACTACGCGGGCGCGCCCGAGCGGCTCACGGGCAAGACGATCCCGGTGGCCGGCGGGATCGACATGACCTTCCGCGAGCCGCTCGGCGTGGTGGCGCTCATCACTCCGTGGAACTTCCCGCTCACGATCGCCTCGTGGAAGGTCGCCCCGGCGCTGGCGGCCGGCAACACGGTGGTGCTGAAGCCGGCCGAGCTCACGCCGCTCACCTCGCTCGAGCTGGAGCGGATCGCGCTCGAGGCGGGCCTGCCCGAGGGCGTGCTGAACGTGGTCGCCGGGCCGGGGTCGGTCTGCGGGCAGCGGCTCGTGGAGCATCCCGACGTGGCCAAGGTCGCCTTCACGGGCTCGACCGAGGTCGGCCGCGGGATCGCGGCGGCCGCCGCCGGGACGATCAAGCGGGTGACCCTCGAGCTGGGCGGCAAGTCGGCGAACGTCGTGTTCGCGGACGCCGACCTCGACGCGGCCGCCGACGCGGCGCCCTCGGCGGTCTTCGGGAACGCCGGCCAGGACTGCTGCGCGCGCTCGCGCATCCTCGTCGAGCGCCCCGTGCTCGACGGCTTCATGGAGCGCCTCGAGGCGGCCGTGGGCCGGATCGTGGTCGGCGACCCGCTCGACGAGTCCACCGCCATGGGCCCGCTGATCTCCGCGGACCACCGCGAGAAGGTGTCCTCCTACGTGCCGGACGACGCGCCGGTGGCGTTCCGCGGCTCGGCGCCGGACGGGCCCGGCTTCTGGTTCGCGCCCACCGTCCTCTGCCCGGTGGACAACGACGACCGCCCCGCGCGCGAGGAGATCTTCGGGCCGGTGGCCAGCGTGATCCCGTTCGACGGCGAGGACGAGGCGGTCCGGCTGGCCAACGACACGATCTACGGGCTCTCCGGCTCGGTGTGGAGCCGCGACGGCGCGCGTGCGCTGAGGGTGGCGCGGGCGCTCGACACCGGGGTGATCTCGATCAACTCGAACACGTCGGTGCGCGTGGCCACGCCCTTCGGCGGCTTCAAGCAGTCGGGGCTGGGCCGCGAGCTCGGGCCGGACGCGCTCGAGCACTACACCGAGCTGAAGAACGTCTACTACGCGACGGAGTGAAGATGGGAAGGCTCGACGGGAAGGTGTGTGTGGTGACGGGGGCGGCCAGCGGCATCGGCGCCGAGACGGCCGCGCTGTTCCGCTCCGAGGGCGCGCAGGTGGTGGGCGTGGACCTGAGCCCGCACAGCGACACCGACCTGCCGCTCCAGGCCGACGTGACCGACTCCGACCAGGTGGCGGACGTCTATACCCGCGCGCGCGAGCGGTTCGGGCGCATCGACGTCCTCTTCAACAACGCGGGCATCTCGCCGGCGGACGACGTGTCGGTGCTCGACACCTCGCTCGAGGCCTGGCAGCGCGTTCAGGACGTGAACCTGAAGTCGGTCTTCCTCTGCTGCAAGCACGGCATCCCGCATCTGCTCGACGGCGGCGGCGGGTCGGTCATCAACACCGCGTCGTTCGTGGCGGTGATGGCGGCGGCCACGTCGCAGATCTCGTACACGGCGTCGAAGGGGGCGGTGCTCGCCCTGTCGCGCGAGCTCGGCGTGGAGTTCGCGCGGCGCGGCGTGCGCGTGAACGCGCTCTGTCCCGGCCCGTGAACACGCCGCTGCTCCAGGAGCTGTTCGCGAAGGACCAGGCGGCGGCGGCGCGGCGGCTCATCCACGTCCCGATGGGCCGCTTCGCCGAGCCGCGCGAGATCGCCAACGGCGCGCTCTTCCTGGCGAGCGACGAGTCGTCCTACGTCACCGCCCAGGCCTTCATGGTGGACGGCGGGATCTCGTCCGCCTACGTCACCCCGGAGTGACCGGGCCGCGCGCGGCCTCCGCCATGAAGCGCTCGGCAAGGCCCCGGCCGAGCTCGTTCCAGGCCTCCAGCGCGCGGCGCCGTCTGGCTTCTGCAGCGCCTCGGGGTCGAGCCCGATGCGCACCGCGTCCTCGTCGCTGTCGTAGGAGTCGAGCCAGGCGTCCACGTCGGGGCGGGTGACCTCGGCGTGGAACTGGATTCCCCACGCGCGCGCGCCGGGCAGGCGATAGGCCTGGATGCAGACCGGGCTGGTGGCCAGCGTCACCGCGCCCTCGGGCGGCCCGGCCTCGTAGCTGTGCCACTCGAACGCCTCGAAGCGCTCGGGCAGGGCCCCGAGCAGCGGGTCGGCTCGGCCCTCCGGCGTGAGCTCGACCTCGACCCAGCCGATCTCGGGCTCGGGCGCGCGCCGCGGCGAGCCGCCGGCCGCCTCGGACACGAGCTGCGCGCCGAGGCAGACCCCGAGCGTCGGCACGCCGCGCTCGAGCAGCTCGCGCAGCAGGCCCTTCTCGCCGCGCAGCCACGGGTTGTCGTCCTCCTGGTCGGCGTGCATGGCGCCGCCGAACACGAGCGCGGCGCCGATCCCGTCGAGCTCGGGAGGGTCGCCCGCCCGAGGGCACCCACTCGACCAGCTCGGCGCCCGCGCCGCGGACCACGTCGCCGAAGACGCCGGCGCCCGCGTCGCTCTGGTGGACGATCGAGAGGACCCGCATGGCGGGCAGGCTACGGCTGGGCGGGCACCTCTGGGCCGGCGGCGGCATCGCGCGCCTCGCCGTGCAGGCGCAGCAGCTGGAAGTACATGACGGCGGCGGCGATGCGCCGACAGCGGGGCGATCAGCACGTTGGTCACGAGGTCGGCGAGGGCGTAGGCCACCACCGAGTCCGTGATCGCCACGGCCACCGCGGCGACCACGGTGCTGAGCACGAGCTTCACGAGCAGCAGCACCACGAGCACGGCGAAGACCTGCCAGCCGTGGCCGCGCACGAGCGCGCGGCTGCGCCCGAACGAGTCGATCGCCCCGACGCGCTCGACCACGATCACCGGCGCGAGCAGCGCCCAGATCGTCAGCAGGAAGAGGCCGGGCACGATCAGCAGCACGAAGCCGATGCCGATCGCCGAGCCCGCCGAGGATGCCGGCCACGAGCAGCGGGCCGATCACGGGCGCGACCGACGCGGACAGAGTGACCCGACCGTGTGGTCGCGGCGGCCGTCCATGATGTCGTGGGCCGCCTCCACGACCATGCCCTGGAACCAGTAGGTGGCGATCGCGCCGATCACGACCGCGAGCAGCGCGAGAGCCAACGCCGCCGCTCTCGCGCAGCACGCCGTTCACGATCGCGACGGGGACGAAGACGATCAGCGCGGCCGGCACCAGCAGGGTGAACTGGTCGCGGTAGACGCCGAAGACGCGGTCGAAGACGTCGGCCACTTCGAGTTTTCCGTTCATGGGCGGCGACGCTATCGGTCCGTCGCGCGGCCTGCCTTTTTGGGGCACAATCGGCAGCCATGGCCGAGAGCCTCCGCGGAAAGCTCCTGATCGCGGCGCCGTCGCTGTTCGACTACTTCCGGCGCAGCGTGATCCTCGTGCTCGAGCACAGCGAGGACGGCGCGATGGGCGTGGTGCTCAACCGGCGCTCGGAGACGCCCGTGGCCGAGGCCGTCCCCGCCCTGGCCGCGCTGCCGGGCGCGGAGGAGGCCGTCTACGTGGGCGGGCCGGTGGCGCCGGGCTCGGTCGTGGCGCTCGGCGAGTTCGACGATCCCGGCGAGGCCGGGACCACGGTCACCGGCTCGCTCGGCACGCTCGACCCCGACCGCCCGAGCCCGTCGCTCCAGCGGCTGCGCGTCTACGCGGGCTACGCCGGCTGGTCGGCCGGGCAGCTGGACGAGGAGCTCGAGGAGGGCGCCTGGATCGTCGAGGCGGCCGACGAGGACGACCCCTTCACGCGACGGCGACATCTGGTCCGAGGCGCTGCGCCGCAAGGGCGGCGGCTACTCGCTGCTGGCCACGATGCCCGGCGACCCGTCCACTGGCGAACTGAGGCGCGGCGCGGTCCAGCGGAGGCGAGCCGAGCGCCGGGTAGTCGCGCGCCATCGCGCGCAGCACCAGCCGCGCCGGCACGACCGCGCCGTCGCGCGTGAAGTGCACGCCGTCGGCCTGCCGTGAGATCACGCGCTTGCCGTCGATCCGCGAGATCGCCTTGAAGCGGCCGCCGTCGATGGTGTTGTAGAGGTCCACGTAGCGCGCGCCCGGCACGGCCTCGGCGGCCCGCGCGACGGCGAAGTTCTGGACGCGGAAGATGCGGTTGAGCTCCTCGTCGCGGGCGGTGGGTGAGGGCGCCCAGTACACGGGCCGCTTGCCGCGCGAGCCGAGCACGCGCATCACCACCGCGGTGCGGCGCGCGTACTCGGTCTCCCACTCGGGCGTGAACGGGCCGTAGGACTCGCCGTCCACCTCCACGTTGAAGCCGTCGTTGCCGCCCATGAGCATCACCACGGCGTCGGGCTTGCGGGCGGCCATCTCCTGGCGTGCGTTCACCTCCCAGTTGAAGAACTCGGGCCGGGTCAGGCCGGTGCTGTTGCGCGCCACCACGTCGGTGCGGATCAGGCCCGGCGGCGCCACGTCCACGAGCCGCTGCCCCACGAACTCGGCCTGCGAGTCACCGGTCACGAGCACCCGCAGCGGCCGCTCCGGGGTGGGCTGGCGGAACTCGGTGGCCGCGCGGCCGCGCGGCGCAGGATCGCGGTCGATCCGCTCTCGAGCGCCGTGCCGCTGGCCGTCTTCGGCTCCTGCCCGAAGGGAGGTCGAAGCCCTCGCGCGGCAGGTGCAGCGCCACCGCGCCGGCCGCGTCGTCGAGCGGGCGCCCCAGCGACAGCACCACGTCGCGCGTCGGGCCCGTCGCGCATGCCCTCGCCGGCGCGCACGATCGCCTCCGAGTTGAAGAGCGCTGCCACCGCCAGCGCCACCACCAGCACGACCAGCACCCGCCCGGCCGGCATCGAGAGCTCCTTGTCGTCACGCAGCCACATGGTCAGAACCGGTAGTAGATGAACGGGGCCACGCCCTGCTCGCCCACGGCCGCGTCGGCCGCCACGACGAGGAGCCCGAGCGCCACGCCCTGGGCGATGGCGGGACGCGCCACGAGCCACGCCTCGGCGCTGCGCCACCAGCCCGGCGGCACGGCCTGCACCGCCACGGCCGCGACCGTGAGCGCGACCACCGGGAGCGTCACGAGCGGCGACGGGCCGCCGGCGCCCACCCGGCCGAGCACGTCGAAGGCCGTGGCGAGGTCGGGCGCGCGGAAGAACACCCAGGCGAGGCAGACCACGTTGAAGGTCACGAGCCAGGCCACGAACGGCGGGATGCGGCGCGAGCCGATGCGGGCGCCGCAGCGCCCGCTCGGCCGACAGCGCGCTGCCGTGGATCGCCCCCCAGACCAGGAACGTCCAGGCGGCGCCGTGCCAGAGCCCGCCGAGCAGCATCGTGGCCATCAGGTTGCGGTAGGTGCGCCGCGGCCCGCCGCGGTTGCCGCCGAGCGGGATGTAGAGGTAGTCGCGCAGCCAGCGCGACAGCGTCATGTGCCAGCGCCGCCAGAACTGGCGCAGGCTGGTGGCCGTGTAGGGCCGGTCGAAGTTCTGCGGCAGCTTGAAGCCCGAGCAGCAGCGCGAGCCCGATCGCCATGTCCGTGTAGCCGGAGAAGTCGCAGTAGATCTGGCCGGCGAAGCCGTAGATCGCGAGCAGCACCTCCGGGCCGGAGCGGCCGAGCGGGTCGTTGAAGACCGGGTCCACGATGCGGCGCGCCAGCTCGTCCGCCACCACCGTCTTCTTCACGAAGCCGCCGGCGATCAGCAGCAGCGCCGGGCCGGCGAGCACCACGCGCGGGTCGCGCGGCGTGCGCAGCTGGGGCAGCAGCTCGTTCGCGCGGACGATCGGCCCGGCCACGAGGTGGGGGAAGAAGGCCTGGAGGATCGCCACGTCGCCGAGCGACGCGGCCGGGGTCTCACGGCGGTAGACGTCCACCACGTACGAGATCGCCTGGAACGTGAAGAACGAGATCCCGATCGGCAGGACCACCTGCATCAGGGGGAGCGGCGTTCCGAGCTCGATCTCGTCGAGCGCGTCGTTCATCGAGTCCACGAAGAACCCGAGGTACTTGAAGACGGCCAGGAGGCCGACGTCGAAGACCACCGCGGCGGCGAGCGCCCGCTTGCGGACCGTGTCGGACGGCGTCCGCGCGATCACCTGCGCCGCGAACGTGTTCACCACGCTCGAGCCCACGAGCAGCAGCACCCAGCGCGGGTCGACCCAGCCGTAGAAGAAGTACGAGACGACGAGGATGAACGGGCGCCATAGCCGCGGATGCGGCATGAACAGCCAGGACAGGACGTACACGACCAGGAAGAAGGCCGCGAACTCGATCGTGGGGAAGCTCACCCTGGAGCATCATTCCGCGGCGACGCGGGCGGCCCTTCCGGGGTCGCGCCGCGCCGCCTCGGGCCAGTGCTCCGGCGGCTAGTTGGACGAGGGGTCGGCCGGCGGCCTGATGCCGTCCCCGCGGAGGTCCAGGAGCGCGTGGCCGAACAGCCACAGCGCCGCCTTCTCGTCCTCGTCGAGCGGCGCGTCGCGCAAGCAGCTGCTCGTCCAGCTGCTCGATGGTCAGTCCCGCATCGAGTCCGGCCGCCACGCGCTCCCTGTAGACCCCGAATACGCCCACGTGACGCAGGATCCTCACGACTCCGTAGACCGACTAGTCCCATCGCGCCGAATTCCCGCAACTAGCGCCTGAACCGGTGCAAATGCGCACGCGTCTGGCAAGCTCAGGGCCTCGCGTGCTCCGGGACCGACGCTGACAGATGACCGACGGTCAGCTCATCCTGGTGGCCGGGGCGCTGCTGGCGGCCGCGCTCGGCGGGGCGCTCCTCGCCGGCCGGCTGCGGGTGCCGGGACTGCTGCTCTTCCTCGCCCTCGGCATGGTCGTGGGGACTCGACGGCCTCGGCTGGATCGACCTCTCCGACTACGAGCTGGCGCGCCGGGTGGGCATCATCGCCCTGGCGGCGATCCTCTTCGAGGGCGGGCTGATCGCCGGCTTCCGCGAGATCCGGCCGGTGCTGCGGCCGGGGCTGATGCTCGCCGGCGTCGGCACGCTCGATCACGGCCGTGATCACCGGGCTCGCCGGCCTCTGGCTGCTCGGCCTCTCGACGCTCGAGGGGCTCCTCCTCGGGTCGATCCTGTCGGTCACGGACGGCGCGGCCATCTTCGCCCTGCTGCGCACCTCGACGCTCCGGCGCCGCCTCGCCCGGACGCTCGAGGCCGAGGCCGGCTTCAACGATCCGGTGGCGATCCTGCTCGTGATCGGCTTCATCGAGTGGATCCAGCAGCCCGACTACGGCCTGCTCGACATGGTCGGGCTGTTCGTCCAGCAGATGTCGATCGGGGTGGCGGTCGGGCTGGCGCGTGGGCTTCGCCGCGGTCGTGGGCCTTCCGCCGCGTGGGCTTCGCCACGGGCGGCCTCTACCCGGTCGCCTCGATGGCGGCGGCCGCGCTCGCCTTCGGCGGCGGCCGACAGCCTCCACGGCTCGGGCTTCCTGGCGGTGTACCTCGCCGGCCTGGTGCTGGGCAGCGCGCACGATCCCGGCGCGCAACACGATCACGGTCTTCCACCAGGGGCTGCGCGTGGGTCGCGCAGATCGGGCTCTTCCTCACGCTCGGCCTGCTCGTCTTCCCGAGCCAGCTCGACGACGTCTGGGTCGAGGGGACGGTGATCGCCCTCGTGCTGGTGCTCGTGGCGCGCCCGGTGGCCGCCTTGGTGGCCACCGCCTTCGACCACTTCAGCGCCGCCGAGCGCTTCGCGCTCGGCTGGGCGGGCCTGCGCGGCGGCGTGCCGGTGGTGCTCGCCACGTTCCCCGTGATCGAGGGCGTGCCCGACAGCCACGAGTTCTTCAACATCGCGTTCTTCGTCGTGGTGATCTCGACCGTGCTCCAGGGCTCGACCTTCGAGCCGCTGGCCAAGGCGCTCGGCCTGACCACCGACGAGCCGGCGCTCCCGCGGCCGATCGCCGAGACCGGCACGATCAGGAGGCTCGGCGCCGAGGTCGTGGAGTTCCCGGTGGCACGAGTCGGACGCCATCGTGGGCCGCTACGTGCGCGAGCTCGGGCTGCCGCGCGACGCGCTGCTGAACGTGATCGTCCGGCGCGGCGAGGCGATCCCTCCGCGCGGATCGACCCAGATCGAGGCGGGGGACCGCCTGCACGTCCTGGTCCGCAAGGAGGTGGCGCGGCAGTTCCCGGCGCTGATGGAGCGCTGGCGCGAGGGCCCGTTCGCGCCCGAGGTCGAGCGCCGTCCGAACCTCCGCGGCGGCTCGGTGATCTTCTCGACGCGGCCCTGGGAGGCGGAGCGGGACGGCGATCCCGCCTACCCCGAGTTGATCGAGGGCTGCCGGGTGCTGCGCCACATGCGCACCCGCCGCGACACGCCGGGCGCGTTGCGTGCTGCTCGACGACGGCCGCTACGCGATCACGGGCCGCGCGCTCGCCGTCGGCGCCGCCGCCCAGATCCAGCGCTACGCCCGCCGCCGCCTGAGCGCCGACCTGCAGGAAGACGAGCGCGCCTGGTGGCAGGAGGTCGTGGGCGCGCTGGCGCGCTAGCGCCGCAGCCGGCAGCGTCATCCGTCGTCCTGGCGGAACGCCCAGCGCACTTCGTCGATCGAGAGGCCCGCGGCCAGCGCCGCCAGGAGCTTCATGCGCGCGGCCTGCGGCGAGAGGAAGCCGGCGGGGATCACGCCGGTGCCGCGCAGGTCGCGCTCGGAGCCGGCGTAGCCGTAGGTGGAGGAGAGGATCACGCCGCGCTCGGGGCGGCAGTAGGCCACGATCGGGATCGTCTCCGCGGCCTGGGCCCAGAGCTCGAGCACGGGCGGGGACAGGTGCCCGGCGCCGAGCGTCCCGATCACGACCCCGTCGGGGTCGGTCGAGAGGGCGGCCCGGGCGAGCGTGCCGTCGTCGCCGGAGGCGGTGGGCATGATCAGCACGCTCTTGTCGAGGTTCGGCGGGTCGAGCGGCGGGTTGCGCGGGATCCGCGACCAGATGATCGGATGGCCCTCGGTCACGCGGCCCAGGAGCCCGACCTGCGGCGAGGAGAAGGCCACCAGCGACACCGTGTCCGTCTTGCGCACGCAGCGCGCGTGGTGGATCTCGCCGCCGAAGCACACGAGCACGCCCATCCCGGCGGCCTCCGAGCTTGCGGCCACGCTCACCGCGTCGAGCAGGTTGGCCGGCCCGTCCGCGCCCGGCGCCGAGGCGGGCCGGATCGCCCCGGTGAAGACGATCGGCGCCTCGGCGTCGTGGAGGATGTCGCAGAGCATCGCGGTCTCCTCGAGCGAGTCGGTCCCGTGGGTGACCACCACGCCGGTGCCGCGCCGGGCGGCGTCGCGCGCCTGGCGGCAGATGTCGAGCTGGTCGTCGAGGGTGAGGTGGGCGCTCGGCTTGTTCACCACCGTGCGGCCCTCCACGCCCGGGAAGGCGCTCAGGCCCTCCACGGCCTCCACGAGCCCCTCGCCGTCGAGGGCGGGGAGCACGCCCTCGTGCCCCGACTCGAGCTCGCCCTTCATCGAGATGGTCCCTCCCGCCGCGAGCACCAGCACCTTGCGGGCGTTCGGCACCTGGGTCGCCGCTGCCACGACGGCCGACGATAGCGTCCTGTCTGCCACCCTACCCGCGTGGTCCGGCTCCCGGACAGCATCAGGGCCTGCCTCCTCGACATGGACGGCGTGCTCACCGACACCGCTTCCACGCACGCGCGCGCGTGGAAGCAGACCTTCGACGAGCTGCTCGAGCGGCACCCCGGACAGGCGCCGTTCGACCTCGACGCCGACTACAAGGCGTACGTCGACGGCAAGACCCGCTACGACGGCGTCCAGAGCTTCCTGGCCTCCAGGGGGATCGAGCTTCCCCGGGGAACCGCCGATGACTCCCCGAAGGAAGAGACCGTGTCGGGAGTCGGAAACCGCAAGAACGAGCTCGTGCAGCGGCTGATCGCCGAGGACGGCGTGATCGTCTACGAGGGCTCGGTGCGCTTCGTGAAGGAGGCGAGGGCGTCCGGGTTGAAGACGGCGGTCGTGTCCTCGAGCGCCAACACGGAGCAGATCCTGGAGTCCGCCGGCATCAGCGACCTCTTCGACGTGCGCGTGGACGGAGTGGTGATCGCGAACGAGGGCCTGAACGGGAAGCCCGCCCCCGACTCGTTCCTGCGCGCCGCCGAGCTGCTCGAGCATCTCCCCCGTCCGCCGGCGCGGTCTTCGAGGACGCGCTCGCGGGCGTGGAGGCCGGGCGGGCCGGGAACTTCGGGCTCGTGGTGGGCGTGGACCGCCACGGCAACCCCCAGGCGCTGCTCGACCACGGCGCCGACGTCGTGGTGAGCGACCTCGCGGAGCTGGTGGCATGACGCCCGAGCCGCGCCACCCGGTGGAGCCCTGGGCGCTGGTCGAGGAGGGCGTGGACATCGAGCGCCTCGCCCAGGCGGAGTCCCTGTTCGCCCTCTCGAACGGGCACATCGGCCTGCGCGGCAACCTCGACGAGGGCGAGCCGGCCGGCATGAGCGGCACCTACCTGAACGGCTTCTACGAGTCCTTCCCGCTCGAGTACGGCGAGCGCGGGTACGGCTTCGCCGAGGACGGCCAGTCGATCGTCAACGTGACCGACGGCAAGATCATCCGCCTCCAGGTGGAGGACGAGCCGCTCGACGTGCACCGCGGCGAGGTCATCCACCACGAGCGCAGGCTCGACTTCCGCGCCGGGATCCTCGAGCGCAGCCTCCACTGGCGCGCCGCCTCGGGGCACGAGGTGAAGCTGCGCTCGCGGCGGCTCGTCTCGTTCTCGCTGCGGAGCCTCGCCGCGATCGAGTACGAGATCGAGGCGGTCGACCGCCCGATCCGCGTGGCGATCCAGTCGAACCTCCAGGCGAACAAGGTCGACGCCGCGCACGAGGACGACCCGCGCAAGGCCCGGGCGATGAACGACGTGCTCCGGCCGCTGCTCTCCGTGGACCACGGGATGCGCGTGGTGCTGGGCCACGAGACCAAGCGCTCCGGGCTCTCGATGGCGTCCGGGATGGAGCACGTGCTCGAGCACGACGGCGACGTGAGCACGCTCACCCAGTCCGAGGACGACCTCGGCCGGGTGACGATGTCGGCCGAGCTGGAGCCCGGCCGCTCGCTGCGCCTCTTCAAGCTGCTCGCCTACCACTGGTCCTCCCAGCAGAGCGTGGACTGGCTCCGCGACCAGGTGGACGCGAGCCTCGAGAGCGGCCTGGCCGAGGGCTTCGAGGGCCTGGCCGAGGCGCAGCGCAAGACGCTCGACCGCTACTGGCAGCGCGCCGACGTGGAGGTGGAGGGGGACCCGCAGCTCCAGCAGGCGCTCCGCTTCGCGATGTTCCACATCTTCCAGGCCGCGGTTCGCAACGAGGGCCGCGCCGTCCCGGCCAAGGGGCTCACCGGCAGCGGCTACGACGGACACGCCTTCTGGGACACGGAGAGCTTCGTGCTGCCCGTGCTCACGTTCACGGCTCCCAACACCGTCCGCCACGCGCTCGAGTGGCGCCACTCGACGCTCGACTCGGCGCGCGAGCGCGCGCGCCAGCTGGGCCTGCGGGGCGCGGCCCTGCCGTGGCGCACGATCCACGGCGAGGAGTGCTCCGGCTACTGGCCGGCGGGCACCGCCGCCTTCCACGTGAACGCCGCGGTCGCGGCCGCGGTGCGCCGTTACGTGACCGTCAGCGGCGACCTCGAGTTCGAGCGCCGCGTGGGCTGCGAGCTGCTGGTGGAGACGGCGCGGCTCTGGGCCAGCCTGGGCTACCACGACGAGCGCGGGGACTTCCGCATCGACGGCGTGACCGGCCCGGACGAGTACTCCGCGCTCGTGGACAACAACGTCTACACGAACCTGATGGCCCAGCTGAACCTGCGCTCCGCGGTCGACGCGACCGCCCGCCATCCGGAGGCGGCTGCCGAGCTGGGGGTCGACGACGGGGAGCGCCACGAGTGGCAGCGCGCGGCCGACGCCATGTTCGTGCCCTTCGACGAGGAGCGCGGGCTGCACCCGCAGGACCAGGACTTCCTCGAGCACCAGCGCTGGGACTTCGAGGACACCCCGCCCGACGAGTACCCGCTGCTGCTGCACTACCCGTACTTCCAGCTCTACCGCAAGCAGGTCGTGAAGCAGGCCGACCTCGTGCTCGCGATGCACTGGCGCGGGGACGCGTTCACGCCCGAGCAGAAGCACGCGAACTTCGACTACTACGAGGGCCTGACCGTGCGCGACTCGTCGCTGTCCGCATCCACGCAGTCGGTGCTCGCGGCGGAGGTGGGCCACCTCAAGCTCGCGCGCGACTACCTCGAGGAGGCGGCCCTGCATGGACCTCGAGGACCTCGCGCACAACACGAAGGACGGCCTCCACATGGCGTCGCTCGCGGGAGCGGTGCTCGCCGCGGTGGCGGGCTTCGGAGGCGTGCGCGACTACGCCGGCCGGCTCTCGTTCCGCCCGCGGCTCCCGGAGGGGATCGAGCGCCTCAGCTTCTCGCTGGAGGTGCGCGGCACCGTGCTGCGCGTGACGATCGGCCCCGAGGACACGAGCTTCACCCTCTCCCAGGGCGACTCGGTCCGCTTCACCCACTGGGACGAGGAGGTCTCGCTGGGCGGCGGCGACTCGGTCACGCTGCCGATCCCGCCGCACGAGGAGGAGGCGCCGCCCTCGCCGCCGCCCGGCCGCGAGCCGCGCGCGGGCCGGTCGCGACAGGACTGGCCGCAGCCGGCGGTCTCGCCGGCGCACCCGTTCGGGGAGGAGGTCCACTTCGTGGGACCGAGCGCCCCGCACCGGCCCGAGGAGTAGGCAGCCTCCACGGTCCGGTTTGGCAAACGGCCGTGCCGGAGGCGAGAATGCCCCACAATGGCCAGTCGCGCCGGGAGCGACAAGCTCCGTGACCTCCAGAGCGTCACGGACTCGGCGCTCTCGTATCTCCCGCTAGAGGGGCTCCTGGACGAGCTGCTCAACCGCGTCGTCGAGATCCTCGACGTCGACACTGCCGCGATCCTGCTGCTGCAGGAGGACGGGCGCACGCTCGTCCCGCGCGCCGCGAAGGGCCTCGAGGAGGAGGTGCAGCGCCGAATCCGCATCGGGATCGGCAAGGGGTTCGCCGGCCGGATCGCCGGCACGCGCAAGCCGGTGCGCATCACCGATCTCGACCACGCCGAGATCGTCAACCCGCTGCTGCGCGAGAAGGGCATCAAGTCGCTGCTCGGGGTGCCGCTGATCGTGGAGGGCGCCGTGATCGGCGTGCTGCACGTGGGCTCGCTCGACAATCGCGTCTTCACCGACGACGACGTGGAGCTGCTCATGAGCGCCGGCGACCGCGCCGCGCTCGCGATCAGGGGCCGGCTGGACGAGCGCGAGCGCGGGCTGGCCGACGCGATCCAGGCCAGCCTGATGCCGACACTGCCCGAGATGCCGGGCGTGGGACTCGAGGGCCGCTACCTGCCGGCGGCGTCGGCAAAGCTCGGCGGCGACTGGTTCGACGCCTTCCCGCTGCCGGGCGGCCGCCTGGGCATGACGATCGGAGACGTGTCCGGCCGGGGCTTCCAGGCCGCGGCGCTGATGGGTCAGCTCCGCAGCGGCCTCCGCGCCTACGCGATGGACCGCGCCTCGCCCGCGGACGTGGTGGAGCGGCTCAACAACCTGCTCCGCCAGCTCGAGCCCGGACGCAACGCGACCCTCATCTACCTCGTGCTCGACCCCCAGGAGGGGAGCCTGCTCCTGTGCGGCGCCGGGCATCCGCCGCCACTCGTGATGCACGCGGACGGTTCGGCCGAGTACCTGGAGCTGCCCGGCTCGGTCCCGCTGGGGGCGGTCCGCTACGCGCGCTACGAGGAGGTGGAGGGCCGGCTCGAGCCGGGCGCGTCGCTCCTGCTCTACACGGACGGGATCGTCGAGCGCCCCGGCGAGCCGCTCGACGAGGGCCTCGCGCGGCTGCGCGACGCGGTCGCCGGCCGGGACCTCGAGCCCCAGGCGATGTGCGACGCGGTCCTGGGCGCGATGCTCCCGGAGGGTTCGGCCAATGACGATGCCGCGCTGCTCGTGGCACGCGCACTCACGCTCGACGACCCGCTCGAGCTGCGCCTCGCCGCCGACGTGGACACGATCCCGCCGCTCCGGCGAGTGCTCGGGCGCTGGCTCCGCGAGGCGGAGGCCACGACCGTCGAGATCGAGGAGATCTCGCTCGCGTGCTCGGAGGCCTGCGCGAACGCCATCG
The DNA here is from genome assembly GCA_963768465.1 of uncultured Thermoleophilaceae bacterium. GTDB lineage: Bacteria > Actinomycetota > Thermoleophilia > Solirubrobacterales > Thermoleophilaceae > JACVRW01. The sequence continues at coordinate 30,545 of CAVYIA010000011.1, forward strand.
AGCACGCCTATGCCCCCGGGCCGGCCGCGCTCGAGGTGCGCGCCACGATCGCCAAGGGCAACGAGGCCGTCATCTGGGTGCGCGACTTCGGGAGCTGGCGCCCCGCGCGCGGAAGCCACCGCGGCCGCGGGATGCTCCTCATGAAGGGGCTGATGGACTCGGTCGACGTCGACGCGGGCGAGCAGGGCACGACGGTCCGGCTTGCGCGCCGGCTCGCGGGGGCCGCCGCATGAGCGCCGACCCGCACCTTCGCGTTGCCGACCGCGGCTCGGTCCCGGTCGCGCACATCGAGGGCGAGCTCGACGTGGCGTCGGCGCCCGCTCTCAGGGACCGCCTCTACGACTCCGTGGCCAACCAGGACCTCGGGCTGGTGGTCGACCTGAGCGACGCGACGTACGTGGACAGCGCCGGGCTCAACCTGCTGTTCGAGCTGGCGGAGCGCCTCTCCACCCGCCAGGTAGCGTTCGCCGTCGTGTACCCGGAGGGAGGCATCGTCGAGCGGGTGTTCACGCTGGTCGATCTTGCGTCGGTCGCCGGCGTTCACCACTCCGTGGACGCCGCCGTGCACGCGATCCTCGCCGGAAAGGGGCGACGCCGGTGAGTGAGCACCGGTCCGCGCGCGAGGTGGTCTTCGAGCTGCTGCGCCTTCGCAGCCGGCGGGAGGGGGCCACGCACAGCCTCGAGGCGGAGGGCGAGCTCGACCTGTCGTCGAGCCTGGCGCTGGCGCGCGAGCTGAACGCGGCGCGCGACTCGGACGCCGAGCAGATCGTCCTCGACCTGAGCGGCCTCACCTTCGTCGACTGCGCGGGGCTGCGCGTGATCCTCTGCATGGACGCGCGCTCGAGCGACCGCCCCGGCCGCTTCCTCGTGCGCCAGGCCCCGGCCCGTGTCCATCGCATCTTCTCGCTGACGAGCGCCGCCAGGCAGCTCTCGTTCCTCTGATGGCGGGCCCGTCAGTAGCGATCGTGGGCGGCGGCTTCGCCGGCATCGGCGCGGCCGTGATGCTGCGCCGCGAGGGCTACGACGACGTGACCGTCTTCGAGCGCGGCGACCGCATCGGCGGCGTCTGGAACTTCAACACCTATCCGGGGATCGCCTGCGACATCCCGTCGCACCTCTACGAGTTCTCGTTCGCGCCCAACTCGGACTGGTCGCGGCGCTTCTCGCCCGGCCACGAGATCAGGGAGTACATGGAGGACGGTGGCGCGCAGCCACGGCGTGCTCGACAGGGTGCGGCTGCGCACCGAGGTCACGGGCGCCGCGTTCGACGAGGGCCGGTCACGCTGGGTGCTCGACACATCGGCGGGCCGCCACGAGGCGGACGTGCTGCTGACGGCGTGCGGTCAGCTGTCCACGCCGCGGGTCCCGCCGATCCCCGGCCTCGACGACTTCGCCGGGCCGGCGTTCCACACCGCCCGCTGGCGCGACGACGTGGATCTCGCCGGAAAGCGCGTTGCCCTCGTGGGCACCGGCTGCAGCGCCATCCAGACCGGCCCGTCGATCCAGCCGGAGGTGGCCCAGCTCGACGTCTACCAGCGCTCGCCGGGCTGGACGCTCCCGAAGAGCGACTTCGCGTACGGGCCGCGCGCACGCCGGCTCTTCCGCCGCTTCCCGCTGATCCACCGGCTCGACCGCCAGCTGGCCTTCCTGTTCATGGAGATGGCCACGACCGGCATGACCCGGCATCGCTGGATCCTGAAGCCGTTCGGCGCGGTGGGCCGCTGGCAGATCAACTCCAAGATCAAGGACCCCGAGCTGCGGCGGAAGGTCACGCCGGCGGACGAGGTCGGCTGCAAGCGGATCATGCTCACCGACGACTGGTACGCGACCCTCACGAAGCCGAACGTCGACGTGATCACCGACCGGATCGAGGCCGTCACGCCCGGCGGCATCCGGACGGCCGACGGCCGCGAGCGGCCGGCTGACGTGCTGGTGCTCGCCACGGGCTTCGACACCCACGGCTTCGTCGCGCCGATGGAGGTCACCGGTCGCGGCGGGCGGAGCCTGACCGACGCCTGGGCCGGGGTGCCGCGTGCGTACCTCGGCATCACCGTGCCCGACTTCCCGAACATGTTCCTGCTCTACGGGCCGAACACGAACGGCGGAGCGGGATCCGTGATCTTCACCATCGAGGCCGCCGCGCAGCACGTGATCGCGGGCCTGCGCGAGCTCGAGCGCTCGCGGGCGCGCACCATCGAGGTGCGGCCGGAGGCCGCGGCGAGCTTCGACCGCGAGCTCCGGGACGCGCTCGCCGGGACCGTCTGGCACACGGGCTGCACCAACTGGTACGTGGACGAGAAGGGCGACGACCCGAACCAGTGGCCCTGGACGTGGAGCACGTACCGGCGCCGCACCGAGCGCGTCGAGCCGGGCGCGTACGAGCTCGTCTAGCGCGAGAGGGTGCGGCGCATGAGCAGGAAGCAGACCACCGCGACGATCGCGGCGATGACCGGTATGCCGAAGCCGATCACGCCCACGGCGGCGAGCACCAGGCCCACCACCGCGACCACGCCGGCGCCGCCGCCCACGAGCACGAGCCGGTAGGCGCGCTGCTCGCGCGAGCGCCGCGAAGGAGGTCCACCGCCGCTGCGGGTGAGGTCGCTCATGGGGCGAACCCTAGCCGTCCGTGTAGGTTCGCCACTCAGAAACTCTGCACCGTTTGACCGGCGTTGGCGAAAATCGGCGACCCGTTGCCCACTCGTATGAGTGGAACGGACTCCGCTCTGGCTCGGCGCACTGGCCTGCGCCCTCTCGATTGCCGCTGCCTCGCCCGGCGTGGCCGCCGCGCGCGGCAAGCCGGCCGAGACGCGCTGCGTGTCGGCCGCTGCAACGGTGCACGACAAGGTCGCCTCGCGGCTGGCTGCGCGCACCGCGCTGCTCTGCCTCCTCAACCGCGAGCGGCACAAGCACGGGCTGGCTCCTCTGACCGAGAACCCGCGCCTCCACGAGGCCGCGCTCGGGCACGCGCGCTGGATGGTCCGCAACCGCTACTTCTCGCACTTCCGCCCGGGTGGCGTCGACCTCGTCGCCCGGCTGCGCGCCGTCAAGTACATCCCGCGCTCTGGCTGGTGGCTGGTGGGGGAGAACATCGGCTACGGCCTGCCGCGCCGCTCGTCGCCGGCCGACCAGGTTCGCTACTGGATGGCCAGCCCCGCGCACCGCGCGAACATCCTGAATCCGCGCTTCCGCGCGGCCGGCCTCGGGATCTGGAGCGGCACCCCGCGCAACTCGCGCCCCAAGGGCGCCACCTACGCGATCGACTTCGGCTCTCGCCGGTAGGCGATGATGCGCCCGTGCGGCGCCTGCTGACGATCCCGATCAGCCACTACTGCGAGAAGGCTCGCTGGTCGCTCGAGCGCGCCGGCCTCGACTACTCCGAGGAGCGCCACGTCCAGGGCGTGCACATCCTCGTGGCCAAGCGCGCGGGCGGCCGTGAGACCGTCCCGGTGCTGATCGCCGACGAGGGCGTGTTCAACGAGTCGGAGGACATCGTCCGCTACGCCGACCGGAACCTGCCCGAGGAGTCGCGCCTGTTTCCGGCCGACGACGGCCTCCGCGCCGAGGTCGAGCAGCTGAGCCGCTGGCTCGACGAGGGGCTCGGCCCGGACGGGCGGAGGCTGATGTACGTGCAGATGCTCGACCAGCGCAAGCAGATGCTCCAGGTGAACAACCAGGGCGTGCCGCGCTGGGAGGCGCGGATGATGTCCGCGCTGTGGCCGCTCGCCACTCGGCTGGCCGGACGCCGGCTCGGGCTGGGGCCGAACACGATCGAGGACGACTCGAAGCGCGTCACGCAGGCCTTCGACGCGATCGCCGAGCGCCTTGCCGACGGCCGCCGGCGGCTCTGCGGCGACCGCTTCACGGCGGCCGACCTGACCTTCGCCTGCCTCGCCTCCTCGATCCTCGTGCCGCCGGAGTACGGGGTGCGGCTCCCGCAGCCCGATGAGCTGCCCGAGCACATCGCGCGCGAGGTGCGGACGTTCCGCGAGCATCCGGCGGGCGCCTACGCGCTCGAGCTGTTCCGCACCGAGCGCGGAGTCAGGGTCGCTCAGGTCTGAGCGCCGATGAGCAGCCCGAGCTGGCGCGACTGCGCCACCACGGTGCCGTCGGGCGACCAGAGCACGCCGTCCTCCTCGAAGAAGCCGTCGCGCACGTAGCGGCTGTTGAAGCGGCCGAGCAGGAGCGGGCCCTTCGCGGGAAGCGGCGAGCGGAAATGCACGGTCAGGTCGATCGTGGGGGCGGGGGCGAGCGCGCTCAGGCGCGGCCACGGGGCGGGGAACCAGGCGTCGGCGAGCACCGCCACGGCGAGGGCGTCGATCGGGCGCTCCTCGCGCAGGCCGAGCCAGCCGCCCGTCTCGGCCGCGCTCGGAGCGGGTGAAGTAGGGGTCGCCGAAGCGATGCTGCATGACCATGCGCTCGGTGAACTCGGGAGGGATCCGGTCGCTCAGCGGCCCGCCTGAGGACTCGCCGTCGGGGGCGGCCACCATCGGCATCGGCAGCTCGTCCAGGAGCGGCCCCTCCCAGGGCTTCGAGTAGGCGCCGAGCGCGAGGCCGAGCAGCTTGCCGTCCTGCTCGAGCCGGCCGCTCACGCTCGTCAGCGAGCGGCCCGTGCGCTCGACCGTGGCGGAGACGAACACCGGCCCTGGCGCGGGCGGGCGCAGGAAGTGCATGGTCACCGAGCGCGCCTGGCGCTCGGCGTCGTCAACCGCGAGCTCGAGCCCGCGCATCACGATCGCCATCACGTAGCCGCCGAGCGGCCCGCGCGGAGTGCTCCAGCCCGCGGCCACCGCTCCCTCCCAGCGGCCCTCGCCGGCCGGGCTGAGCCCGGTGTCCTCGTCGAAGGGCACGGCGGGAGACCCTATTCGGCGCCGGCGAGCAGGAGCTTCTCCGCCCGCGAGAGGCGCTTGATCCGCGCCTCCTCGCGCATGGCCTCCGAGCGCGACGCCATCGCGCGCGACCAGGCGACCTCCACCGGCCGGCGCGAGGACGTGTAGCGGCTGGCCACGCCGGCCTGGTGCTGCTCGAGGCGCCGTTCGACGTCCGTCGTCCAGCCGCAGTAGAGCGTGCCGTCGGCGCAGCGCAGCAGGTAGACGAAGGCGTCCACGGGCGGAACGCTACGGGCGCCGCCCGACCGCTCGCTACTGTGCGCCGCCGTGCGCCGGCTCCTGCTCGCCCTCATGTGCGTCTGTGGACTCGTGGTCGCGGCCTGCGGCGACGACGACACGCGAGCCGGCCGGCGACGCGGCCGGCGGCGACTCGGCGTTCGAGCGCCGGATCAGCGCCGCCTCGGATGTGTCGGCTTCGGACTTCCCGGCCCCCGGCGGGCAGACGCCTGCGTGAGCTCGGGAACACCGTCGGCGCGGTCCAGATGGGGCTCGCCACCTCCGAGTTCACGCCGGGTGAGAACCGGCTGGCCTTCGGGATGATCGGCAACGACAACAAGTTCATCTACGGCAAGAGCGCCGTGTACATCGCGCCGACCCCCGACGACGTGCCCGAGGGCCCGTTCCCGGCGCCGGCCGACGCGCTCGTGATCGACCCGCCGTTCCGCAGCCGCAACGCCGCGGCGGAGGGCGACTCGATCGCCGCCATCTACGCCGCGACGGTCGACCTGCGACGCGGGCCGCTACGCCGTGCTGGCGGTGACGAAGACGCCGCAGGGCCTCGTGGGCGGCCCGGCGTACATCCAGGTGAAGCGCTCGAGCGAGATCCCCGCGGTCGGCGAGCGCCCGCCGAAGGTCGACACCGACACGCTGGCCTCCGCCGGCGGGGACGTCGACTCGATCGAGACCCGCGTGCCCGCGGACGACATGCACGAGGAGAACTTCGCCGACGTGCTCGGCAAGAAGCCCGTGATCCTGCTGTTCGCCACGCCCGCCCTGTGCCAGACGCGGGTCTGCGGGCCGGTCACCGACATCGCCGCGCAGATGCAGAAGGAGTACGGCGACCGAGCGACCTTCATCCACCAGGAGGTCTACGAGGACAACAAGATCCAGAAGGGGCTCCGCGAGCCGCTGCGCGAGTTCGGGCTGCGCACGGAGCCGTGGCTGTTCGCGATCGGCGCCGACGGCAAGGTGGCGGCGCGGCTGGAGGGCTCCTTCGGCACCAAGGAGTTCCGCAAGGCGGTCGAGGCCGCGATCAATTGAGCCTGCTCTAGTGTCGATCGCATGACTACGAGATTGAAGAGCCTGATGAGGCGCATCGCCCCCGCGACGGCGGGCGAGTCCGCGAACGTCCATTTCCACCAGGGCCCCCAGGGCAGCCCGGCTGCCTGCCACAACCCGCGCTGCTCCGCGCCGCACCTGAGCGTCTAGGCGCTCGCGTAGGCCTCACGGCTGCGCTCGATCTCGGCGTTCAGCTCGGCGCCGAACAGCAGCGCGACGTTCGTGAGCCAGAGCCACAACACGAGCAGGATGGCCCCGGCGAAGGCGCCGTACACGACGCCCACGTCGGAGATCCTCGACACGTAGTTCGAGAATCCGACCGTGGCGCCCAGCCAGAGCAGCACGCCCACGGCGGCGCCCGGCGTGAGCCAGCGGAACGAGCGCTGCTCCACGTCGGGCGTCACGTAGTAGATGAGCGCGAAGATGAACATGGCCACCAGGACCGCACCGGGCCAGCGCACGATGTTCCAGATGTCGGCGACCGTGGAGCCGAGGCCGAGGAAGCCCAGCAGGTCCTCGGCGAAGGCGCCGCCCACGAAGACCATCACGAGGCTCGCGAGCACCAGGCCCATCAGCACGAAGGTGGACGCGATGTCGAGCGCCTTCCGGTGCAGGAAGCTGCGGCCGCCCTCCACGCGGAAGACCACGTTCAGGGCGCGGCGGGCGGCCTCGAGCGCGCCCGTGGTCCCGTAGAGCGCGACGACGGTACTGACGACGAGCGCCGTGGTCGCCGTGCCCTTGCTCTGCAGGGCGCGGCGCAGCGAGCGGTCGATCGGGTCGAGCACGGACGGCGGCGCCACGTCTCGGAGGTAGTTGATGATCGCGTTGTAGGTCTCCGGGTACTGCCCGAGCAGGCCGAGCAGCGCGACGGCGAGCAGCAGCGCCGGGAAGAGCGACATCAGCACGTAGTAGGTGAGGGCCGCCGCGTGGTGGGTCATCTGGTCGTCGTAGAACGACCGCATGGTTCGCCCGACGACGGCGACGGCTCGCCTCATCCAGGGTGGAAGCTAGGCGAGCAGCCGGTCGGCCGCGAGTTGCAGCATCTGGGCCCTCGTCCGGCCGGGGTGCTTGGCGGCCACGAAGTAGCTGCCGATCATCAGCGAGTAGGCCAGCATGCTGCGCGCCTCGGCGTCGTCCTCGTCGGCGCAGAACTGCTCGAACAGCGAGCGCAGGAACGCCATGCGCCTGTTGTCGACGCGGCGGAGCCGCTTCGCCACGTCACGGTCGCGGCGCGACCAGTCCCGCAGGGCCAGCTCCACCTCGAAGTCCGCCGACGGGGCGAGATCGAAGAGCCGCCGCAGCTTCGCGCGCGGGCCGCCCGGCTCGCTGTCCAGGCGTGCGATCACGTCCTCGGTCCCGGTCCTCTCCCAGGTGTCGAGCATCTCCTCGAGCAGGGCCCGGCGGTCCTTGAAGTGCCAGTAGAAGCCGCCCTTCGTGACCCCGAGCGCCGCCGCCAGCGGCTCGACCCGCACGGCGTCCGGGCCGCCTTCGGCGAGTGCCCGGAGGGCCGCGTCGATCCATGCGTCGCGGGGAGTGCGAACCTTCGCCACCGGCACATCTATACGGCACCGTATTGACAGACGCAAGTCCATACGGCAACGTATGGGTGCGATGAGGATCCCGAACTCCGCACACGAGTCCCGGCCGTGGCGCATCCGCGAGATCGTTCCGGACTTCGAGCTCGAGGACGTCTGGGCCCTGCCGGCCTACGGCGGCGCGGGGGACTTCCGGGCGCTCGTCGACGGGATGGTCTCGTCGGACCCGGCCGGGACCACGTCGATCCCGTCCCGCGTCCTCTGGGGCATCCGTGAGCTTCTCGGCCGCTGGTTCGGGCTCGGGACGATCTCGGACTCGGACGGTGGCGAGAAGCTGCCGATTCCGGGCACGACCGGCGAGACCTCGCTGGCCGGCCGGCTGCCGGACGACCTGCGCGGCACGGCCGCGGACGTCCACTTCGGCTCGCTGCCCTTCGAGCCGCTCTTCCTGACCCGCGACGAGTTCGCCGCGGAGGTGTCGAACCGGACGGTGCACGGCGTGCTGCACCTGGCCTGGGTCGACCTCGGCGCGGGCCGCTACCAGGGCCAGATGGCCGTCTACGTGAAGCCGCGCGGCCGGCTCGGCCAGGGCTACATGGCCCTGATCAAGCCGTTCCGGTTATGGATCGTGTACCCGGCCCTGATGCGCCGGATCGAGCGCGAGTGGGCGGGGCGTCCGCCGCTTCGGGACTGATGGGCGCGGCTGGTTTCGAACCAGCGACCTCTCGCGTGTGAGGCGAGCGCTCTCCCACTGAGCTACGCGCCCGGGAGAGGCGATCAGTCTAGAGCGCCACGACCGCGTCGATCTCCACGTCGGCCCCGCGCGGGAGGGCGCCCGCCTGCAGCGCCACGCGCGCGGGCGCGTCGCCCTCGAAGAACTCGGCGTAGACCTCGTTCACGCGCTGGAAGTCGTTGATGTCGGCGAGGTAGATCGTCACCCGGACCGCGTTCGCGAGACTGCCCCCGGCCGCCTCGCAGACGGCTGCGAGGTTCTCGAGGCAGCGCCGCGCCTGGCCGGGGGCGTCCTCCTTGACCAGCTCGCCGCTCGACGGGTCGAGCGGGATCTGGCCCGAGCAGAACAGGAGGTCGCCGGTCCTGATCGCCTGGCTGTAGGCGCCGATCGCCGCCGGCGCGGCATCGGTCTCGATCTTGTGGCGGTCAGGCATCGCTCTCCTCCTCGGGGACCGGCCGCAGACTACGCGGCCGGCCCCGGCGGAGGGGTCAGGCGCCTTCGGAGGCGCAGAGGACGTAGACGGTGACGGTGTGACTGCCCGCGTTGCTGTTCCGACGCGCCGAGCGAACCAGCCCGTCGGCTCGTCGCCGTTGAGCGACCGCGGCACCGCTCGCGTCTGCCGGCCGGCTGAGTGTCACGATGACGTTGGGCTGATCAGTCGACCGCGACGGCCGGCCCGATGTCGGTCCCGCCGCCGACGACGCTCTCGCCGGCCTGGCACTGAACATCGTCCGAGAGCGTCTGGCCGTTCGGGCCCGCTGCCGCCGGTGAAGACCAGCGCGGTCGTCCGCACGACCACCTGCTCAACCCCCGTCGCTCCTTGCGGTCCCGGATCACCCTGGGTCGCCCTGCGGGCCCTGGGTCCCTGGCCCGCTGCCCTGAGTCCCCTGCGCGCCCTGGGCGCCCTGGACACCCTGCACGCCCTGCAGCCCCTGGGCCCCGCGTGCGCCTGCCGCGCCACGTGCGCCGGTCGCACCGGCCGCGCCGCGCAGCTTCGATCGCTCGGACGCCCGGAAGTCGCCGAGCAGCAGCGAGCTGTTCTTGACCTTCGCCGATGACACGGCGTTCTTCTTCAGGTGCTTCGCGCCCACGCTGTTCTTCGCCAGCTGGGTCGCCGCGTAGCCGGTCCCTCCAAGGGACACGAACAGCGCCACGACAGAGATGACGAGGGCGGGCGAGGGGCGGTTGATGCGCCTTCTCATAGGAGAGCTTCCTCCAGTCCGTCGAATACATGAACTCCTCTGAGCGCTCGGCAGGAGTCCGCGAGACTGAAGTCCAGCCCGCCAAAGCTGGACAGGCGCTAGCCTTGGCCCCGGACCGTGCTAGGCGGGGAGGTAGCGGTGCCCTGTCACCCGCAATCCGCTCTAGCGGGGCTGAATTCCCGTTCGAAGGGGTTCTGCCTTCGGGGCCAGTACGCCGGACAGAGGCGTCGATGGCCGGGTCCCGCGCGGTGGACGCTCGCGAACCAGGTCAGATCCGGGAGGAAGCAGCCTTAAGCGATACCGGCCATGCGTCGCGGACCAGCCTGGCCGGAGCCGAAGATCGGCGGGCACGCCCGAGGACGAGCTTCGACGGCGGGTGCACGGTCCATTTTCCGCCCTCACGAGGGGGGTGTCGCACCTAATGCATCACATGGATGCAAAAGCGACGAAACCCCCCGGCCGGACGCCGCCTACAGGATGCTCGGGTGCCCGCGCTTCACGCGGTAGTGGAACTCGCCCGTCGGCAGGAGCTTGCTGCCGTTCTTCCTCACCGTGCCGACCCGCTTCAGCGTGCAGCGGAAGTCGTTCTTCGTCGCCACCGCCAGCCCGTACCCGTGGTGGTCGAACTCCCCGCTCTTGACCCACGGGTTGGTCGCCTTGAGGGCGTTGATGATCGCCCTCGGGCGTCTTGGGGTTGTTCGGGTCGGCGCCCGGAAGGACGCCGCCGCCGCCCTCGCCCAGCCCGGGCGCGGAGATCGAGCCGCCCACGAACTCGGTGGCGAGCGCGCGCTTGTCGTCGTCGTTCAGGCGCACGTCGCCGGCGACGAACGTGTGGATGTCGCCGGTGACGAAGACCACGTCCTTGATCTTCTTGCTCTTGATGTGGCCGACGAGCTCCTTGCGCTCCGTCGGGTAGCCCATCCAGGAGTCGAAGTTGATGATGTCGCCGCCGGGGAAGTAGGTCCGCATGATCATCAGCTGGTTCGCGACGACCTTCCATGCGGCGCCCGACGACGCCAGGCGCTTCTTCACGAACTTCATCTGCTGGCGGCCGAGGTACTTCCGCGGCTGCTCGAGCTCCGGGCAGGACGGGCCGACCACGGGGTCGCCGCAGGGCTGGTCGTCGCGGTACATGCGCGAGTCGCAGAGCACCAGGTCCACGTTGCGGCCGAAGCGGGCGGCGCGGTAGATGCGCGTGCTGCCCCGCTTGGCCCCGTAGGTGGGCAGGCTCTCGAAGAAGGCCTGGTAGCCGCGCCCGCTTGCGGGCGTCCGAGTAGTGGAGCGCCGGGTCGAGCCCGCCGGTGGGGCCGGCGGCGCCGGCGTAGTTGTCCTGCACCTCGTGGTCGTCCCAGATGTTGATCATCGGGAAGCGGGCATGGACGCGCCGCAGGTTCGGGTCGGTCCTGTAGAGCGGCGTACTTGGCCCGGTACTGGTCGAGCGTCTCGGCCGTGCCGACCGGGTCGTCGCGGACGCCGCCCAGTGGGCCCGACGGGGTAGTAGTCCTCGGCGTAGATGTAGTCGCCGAGGCAGACCACGAAGTCGAGGTCCTCCTTCGCCAGTGAGCGCGTGCGCGTTGAAGTAGCCGAACGTGAAGTCCTGGCAGGAGAAGAAGGCGAAGCGCACCGGCTGGTTCGAGTCGGGCGGGAGCGCGGTGCGGAAGCGGCCGATCGGGCTCTGCTCGTCGCGGGTCGCGAAGCGGTAGTAGTACTCCTCGTAGGGCCGCAGGCCGGCCACGCGCGCCTTCGCGTAGTGGCCAGGTCGAGGCGTTCGCCTTGATGAAGTCGCGGGCCACGACCTTGCGGAAGCCGCGGTCGCGGGCCACCTGGAGCTCGACGGTGCCGGTGCCCTCGGCGTCGGCGACGCGCGTCCAGAGCGTGATCGCGCGCGGGGCGGGGTCGCCCGACGCCACGCCCTCGGCGAACTTGCCGCCGCGCAGGCTGGGCCGCTTGCGCGCCTTCCCGGCCATGGCCTCGGGGGCCAGGAGCACGGCCGCCGTGAGGCCGCTCGCTCCTGTAACGAATCGACGTCGCGAGAGCAGGTCGCCGTTCACTGCCACCTCCAGTGTCGTAAGGGCCGAGGCCCTCGGCGAAGGGCGACGGGCGAGCCGACGGCGAGCCTAACGGCGGGCCTCTTCACACTCAAGGGGCCTTTCGTCCTCATCCTGTTTGATCTGCCGAGATGACGCTCCAGGCAGTACGGCCCGTTCCCACGGCTCTTCCGAACGCGACGTCGCGTGGAGCGGCACGGCGACTTCGGTCGGCTGTGGCTGAACGGCATGTGGAGCGGCGACCGCTTGCCGACGCCGTGGTGACGGACGGCGCGCGGCTCGTGCGGCGCGCGATCGCGGAGGGGATCGACGCGCTCGACGACGCGCCAGCGGCGCTGGTCGACCTCTTCGCGGCCTTGGACGCACGCCGGCGTGGATGGACCCCGGCCGCTGCGACGCGCGGCACGCCACCTGGTGCGCCAGGGGCGCGAGTACGGGCTCGCGCTCGGCGCCGCCTCGTTGCTCGCGGGCGCGCAGAACAGCGTGGCCGGGAAGCCGCTGGCCTTCACCGGCCGCTACGCGAGCAACGCGGCGGTGCGCTCGACCGAGGTGGGGTCCTGGCTGATGGCGGTGACGACGCCGGGCGGGTTGGCCCGCGGCGGCGCCGGGTTCGAGCAGACGGTGCGCGTGCGCATGATCCACGCGCACGTGCGGGCGCACCTCTCCAGGAGCTCCGGCTGGGACGCCGAGGCTTGGGGAGTGCCGATCCCGCAGCCCTACATGGCGTTCACGCTCGCGGAGTTCTGTTCTGTCGCGCTTCGGGCGATGGCCCAGCTGGGCGCGCGCTACGGCGACGGCGAACTGGAGGACATCGTGCACCTGTGGCGCTGCGTGGGCCACCTCGTGGGGGTCGACGACGGATTCCTGCCGGTCACCCTTCACGACTACGCCCGGATCGAGGACCTGTACGCGCTGACAGCCCGGGCGCTGACGAGGGCGACCGAGAGTTCGTGGCGGCGCTTACCGAGTTCCAGGCGGCCGAGCTGGCGCGCTTCCTCCCCGGCGCCTGGACCCCGGCGATCGTCAACGGGCTCCAGCGCGCGTTCGTCGGCGACGAGGTGGCGGATGATCTGGCCATCCCGGACACCTGGCTGAAGCACCTGCCGAAGCTGTCCGGGCCGCTGACCGCGGCGGCGAACGGTGCGCACGACCGCCTGGTGCCCGGCGGCCGATCCCGCCGCACCGCCCGCGCGTTTCGGCGTCGTGTCGTCGAGATGGAACGGCTGCGACGCGAGTACGCCGTGACACACGATCTCGTCGACGACGCGGCCGCCTAGGGCCGTCCGCGCCCCGGCTAGCATGGAGCGCCCGATGCTCTCGCTCTACCGCCGCCACCGCCCCCGCACCTTCGAGCAGGTGGTCGGTCAGGAGCACATAGTCCGCACGCTCCGCAACGCGATCGAGCTCGACAAGGTCCATCACGCCTACCTGTTCGTGGGCTCGCGCGGGACCGGCAAGACCTCGATGGCGAAGCTGCTGGCCTGCGCGCTCAACGCGGACGGCGGGCCGAGCGTCGAGTTCGACCCGGACTCGCCGGAGGCGCGCGCGATCCTCACGGGCACCTCCCTCGACGTGGTCGAGATGGACGCGGCGTCGAACAACTCGGTGGACGACATCCGCGAGCTGCGCGAGAACGTCGCGCTCTCCCCGATGCAGGGGCACAAGCGCGTCTACATCCTCGACGAGGCGCACATGCTCTCCGCCGCCGCCTGGAACGCGTTCCTGAAGACGCTGGAGGAGCCGCCCTCGCACGTGGTGTTCGTGCTCGCCACCACCGAGGCGCACAAGGTGCCCGCCACGATCGTGGACCGCTGCCACCGCTTCGACTTCCGCCGCCCCTCGCTCGAGCAGATCGCCGCGGTGATCGACCGCGTGGCCAAGGAGGAGGGGATCACGCTGCCCGACGCCGCCGTCGGCATGCTCGCCCGCGCGGCCACCGGCAGCTTCCGCGACGCGCTCGGCACGCTCGAGCAGCTCGTGACCTACGGGGGCGCCGAGGTGAAGCTCGAGGACGTGCTCGACATCCTCGGCGTGGCCGACGCGGAGCTGGTGCTCGACGCGGCCGAGTCGCTCGCCGACCACGACCCGAAGGCCGCGCTCCTCACCGTCAAGCGGCTCTCCGACTCGGGCCGGGACATCACGCAGTTCATGCGCGACCTCTCCGCGCACCTGCGCCATCTGTTCGTCGTCCAGACGCTCGGCGAGGTCCCCGACTCGTTCTCGGTCACGGCCGAGCACACCGAGCGGCTCTCGGCCCAGGCCGGGCGGATCACGCAGGGCGAGCTCCTGCGGGCGATCGACTTCCTCGCCGCCGGGCTGGCCGCGACCAAGGACGGGTCCGAGCCGCGCATCCAGCTGGAGATGGCGCTCCTGAAGGCCACCCAGCCGAGCGCCGACCTCTCGATCCAGGCGCTCATGCACCGCATCGAGCAGCTCGAGACGCAGGTCTCCTCCGGAGCGCCCCAGCCGGCGCAGGCGGCCCCGCCCGAACCGGTCGAGCCGGACCCGGAGCCCGAGCCGGAGCCGGAGCAGCCGCCCGGTGGCGGAGGCGCCGGCCCGCCGCGCGCCGCCGCCGTCGCGCGCGGGCCGAGCGGCCAGGCCGCCACGGCGGTCGCGGTCGAGGAGGCCGAGCCGGTGACGGCGCTCGAGCTCGACCGCGTGCTGGCGCTCTGGCCCGCGATCGGCGAGACGGTGGCCGAGGAGAACGGGATGCTGGGCGCCGCGCTCGGCGCCGCGCGGCCGGTGGACATCGAGGGGGACCGGCTCACGGTCGCCTTCCCGGCCGACGCCGCCTTCGTGAAGAAGAAGGCGGAGGCCAACCGCGAGCTGGTCCAGGACGCCCTCCGCGGGCTCACCGGCGCCGCGCTGACGGTCGCCTACGAGCTGCGCGACGGCGGGCCCGGCTCCGAGCCGGTTACTCTCGACGAGGCGCAGCTCATCGAGCGCCTGCGCTCGGAGTTCGCCGCCGAAGAGGTCTTCGAAGACGAGGAGTAGCCATGGCGGGTCAGCCCAACCTGGGCCAGATGATGAAGCAGGTCCAGCAGATGCAGGCCGAGATGGCAAAGGCCGAGCAGCAGCTGAAGAACGAGGTCGTGGAGGCGAGCGCGGGTGGCGGGATGGTGACCGTGAAGGTCTCCGGCTCGCTCGAGCTGCGCGAGCTCCGGATCGATCCCGAGGCGGTCGACCCCGAGGACGTCGAGCTGCTCCAGGACATGATCCAGGCCGCGGTGAACGAGGCCTTCCGGTCCGCCCAGGAGCTGGCGGCCAGCCGCATGGGCGCCGCCACGGGCGGGCTCGCGGGCAACCTCGGGAACCTCGGCCTCCCCGGGCTCTAAGCCGGACGCTCGCAGTTGTTCGCGGCGCCGGTAAACCGACTGATCGCTGAGCTGGCCCGCCTGCCCGGCATCGGCCAGCGCACCGCGCAGCGGCTGGCCTTCCACATCCTGAGCGTGTCCGACGAGGAGGCGCTCGCGCTCGCGTCGGCGATCCGCGAGGTCAAGGAGACCGTGGGGCACTGCGAGGTCTGCTTCAACCTGGCGACCGAGGCCACCTGCCGGATCTGCCAGGACGAGCGCCGCGAGAGCGCCACGATCTGCGTGGTCGAGCAGCCGAGCGACGTGATCCCGCTCGAGCGCTCCGGCGAGTTCCACGGCCGCTACCACGTGCTCGGCGGCGCGCTGTCCCCGATCGACGGCGTGGACCCCGAGCACCTGCACATCGCGGAGCTGCTCGAGCGTGTGTCCGGGAACGGGGTCAGAGAGGTGGTGATCGCCACCAACGCGACCACCACGGGCGAGGCCACGGCGCTCTTCCTGGCCGACTCCCTGCGCGAGCGCGCGCCCGAGGTCGCGGTCACCCGGCTCGCCAGCGGCCTGCCGGTGGGCTCGGACCTCGAGTACGCGGACGAGATCACGCTCGGCCGGGCGCTCCGCGGCCGCCAGGCGCTGTGATCGCGGTCACCGGCGAGGTGGAGCGCCTGGCCGGCCACCCGCCCATGAGCTTGGCCGACTTCCTGCGCGCGTATCCACACGCGCTGGACCACGTGACGGATACTTAGGCCATGGCCGAGCGCGTCGTGCATGCCGCCTGCCCGCACGACTGCCCCGACACCTGCGCGATGCTCGTCACCGTGGAGGACGGCCGCGCCACGGCCGTGGGCGGAGACCCGGAGCACCCGATCACGGCGGGCTTCCTCTGCGGCAAGGTGTCCAACTACCTCGACCGGGTCTACGCGGAGGACCGGATCCTGCATCCGCTCGTCCGCGACGGCGCCAAGGGCGAGGGCCGCTTCCGCGAGGTCTCCTGGGACGAGGCGCTCGACCGCGTGGCCGGGGAGCTCACCCGGGTGCGCGACGAGCACGGGGGCGAGGCGATCCTCCCGTACAGCTACGCGGGCACCCAGGGGCTGATCCAGGGCAACACGATGAGCGCGCGCGTGATGAACGCGCTGGGCGCGAGCGAGCTCGAGCGCACGATCTGCGCGACGGCGGGGATCGTCGGGACGGTGGGCGCCCACGGGATCTCGCCCGAGGTGGACCCGGAGGAGTGGCCGCACGCCCGCCACCTGCTCGTCTGGGGCTGGAACCCGATGTCCACGGCGCCGCACCTCTGGCGCAAGCTGCTCGAGGCGCGCCGCGCCGGCGCCCGGCTCGTGGTGGTGGACCCGTTCCGCAGCCGCACCGCGCGGGTGGCGGACGAGCACCTTGCGCCGCTGCCGGGCACGGACGCGGCGCTCGCCATCGGGATGATGCGCGCGGTCGTGGACGCCGGCCTCCAGGACGAGGACTGGTGCCGCGCCCACGCCGAGGGCTACGACGAGCTGCTGGCGACGCTCGCCGAGCACCCGGTCGAGCGCTGCGCCGAGATCTGCGGCGTGGACGCCGAGACGATCGCCCGCGCCGGGCGCGAGTTCGCCACCACCCGCCCCGCGCTCCTGCGCCTGGGCGTGGGAGCGCAGCGCCACCTGGGCGCGCCGGCGGCCTACTCCACGATCGCCTCGCTGCCCGTCCTGACCGGGGCCTGGCGGGAGCGCGGCGGCGGCTGCTCCTACATCCCCACCGCCACGGCCGCGGCCGTGAGCTCGCACCCGCTCGAGCGGCGCGACCTGCTCCCGGGGCCGGTCCGCACGATCAACATGGCCCAGCTCGGCGACGCGCTCACCGACCCCGCCATGGACCCGCCGGTGAAGGCGCTCGTGTGCTGGAACTCGAACCCGGCCTCGATCGCCCCCGATCAGGCGCGCGTGCTCGCGGGGCTCGCCCGTGAAGACCTGTTCACCGTGGTCCTCGAGCAGTTCATGACCGACACGGCGCTTCAGGCCGACGTGGTCCTGCCCGCCACCACGGCGCTGGAGCACGAGGACGTGGTCTTCTCCTGGGGCCACCACTACCTGACCTGGAACGAGCCGGCGATCGAGCCGCTCGGGGAGGCGAAGCCGAACACCGAGGCGTTCCGCATGCTCGCCGAGCGCCTCGGCTTCGACGATCCGGCCTTCCGCGAGACGGACCGCGAGCTGATCGACTCGATGCTCGCCGACTCCACCGCCGTGGCCGCCCATGCGGGCGAGCTGCGCGAGCGCGGCTGGCTCAAGATCGACCTGGGGCAGGGCAGCACCCCGCACGCCGAGGGCGGCTTCGGCACCGCCCACGGGCGGGCGCTGCTGCACGCGCGCTACGAGCCGCCCGCCGAGGTGGCCGACAGCGAGCTGGCCGAGCGCTACCCGCTCGCGCTCGTGACCCCCAAGACGCACCTCTTCCTGAACTCGACGTTCGCGAACCAGGCCCGCCAGCACTCCGCCCAGCCGGAGCCGCCCGTGTTCGTCCACACCGATGACGCGGCGGCGCGCGGGATCGCCGACGGCGCGCGGGTGCGCGTGTTCAACGACCGCGGCGAGTTCACCTGCGCGGCGAGCGTCTCGGACGACGCGCGGCAGGGCGTGCTCGTCGCGCCGATGGGTTGGTGGAACCGCGACTACGAGGGCGGGCGCAGCAGCCAGGCCACCACGTCCCAGCGCCTCACCGAGGCGGGGCACGCGCCGACGTTCAACGACAACCGCGTCGAGATCGCGGTCGCTCTACCCCAGCAGTCCGTAGTCCTCCTTGGCCGCCAGGATGCGGCCCACGGCCTGGTCGAGGCGCGCCCGCGGGATCCGCCCGCTCTTCACGGCGGCCAGCACGGCGTCGTAGGCGGCCTGCTCGTCCTCGAGCGGGCCGGAGATCCAGAGCATGTCGGCACCCGCGCGGAGCGCCTCCACGGCGGCCGCCGGGACCGGCGCGGCGATGGCCACGGCCGGCTCGGCCAGGTCGTCCGTGATCGCCACGCCCTCGTAGCCGAGCTCGCCCCGCAGCAGGTCGGTGGCCACCTCCTTCGAGAGCGAGGCCGGCGCGGTGAAGTCGTTCATCGGGTAGAGCGCGTGGCTCAGGATCATCGCCGGGGCGCCGTCCTCGATCGCGGCCCGGAACGGCAGCAGGTCGCGCTCGCGCAGCTCGGGCAGGTCGAGCCCGACGCTGGCCGGGCCGCTCTCGGTGGCCTGGTCGGCGGACCCGAGGCCGGGGAAGTGGGAGACCGCGGTGATGAGGCCGGCGTCGCCGTAGGCGCTCAGCTCGGAGTCCGCGAACGCGGCCACCTCGGCGGGATCGTCGGAGTAGGCGAGCTCGCCGAGCGCGGAGCCGCCCTCGGGGCTCACGTCGAGGGCCGGCCCGAGCACCCCGGTCACGCCGAGCCCGGCCAGCGCGGATGCCGAGTCGCCGGCCTCGCTGCCGGCCTGGCCGGCCGAGGTGAGATCGGCCGGCGTGGTGGGGGGTGGCAGGTCCGGGAACGAGTTCAGCTCGCCACCCGGCTGGCTCACCATCACCAGCGGCCGGACGTGGCCCACCTCGTCCGCGATCACGCGTGTCTCCCCGGCCATCTGCCCGAGCAGGTCCGAGCCCGTGTAGTTGTCCGCGCCGATCACGATCCCGCCGAGGTCCTCGCGCCGCAGGCGCTCGAAGACCTCGGCGGTGAGGTCCGTCCCCCGGAACCCCACCAGGAACAGCTGGGCCACCTTGCGCTCGAGGGAGAGTGTCCGGGCGGCGGCCGCGGCGTCTGCGGGGACCGGCGGCGGCTTGCCGGGGCGCCGCTGCTTGGCCGGAGCGGGGACCACCGCGGCGAGGAAGGAGCGCCCGGGCTTGAGCGCCTCCGCCTGCTCGGAGTCGTCGTCCTGGCCGCGCGCCGAGCACGACTCCCACGGCCGCCGCGCCCGCCGCGACGCACACGAGCAGCGCGATCAGCAGGCGGCGTCCGCGGGACACGCGCCGAGGCTAGCCGCTGGGGAGGCGCTCAGCCCTTGACGACCGTGAACTTGAGCCGCTTGGCGCTGGAGCGGTTGCCGGCGGCGTCGATGGCCCTGAGCGTGGCGCGGTACTTGCCGGGCTTGAGCGCCTTGCGCCCGATGCGGCCGCTGAAGGCGGTGGAGTCGCGGCCGGGTCCCTCGCCCGCGCGGGTGAGGGTGCCGGAGCGCTTGTAGCGGGTGCACTTGCGGTTCTTCGCGCGCTTCGCGCTCGGCGGGCGGCACGGCCCGGAGCGCTTGCGGGCGCGGCGGCCCGGCAGCGCCCGCTCGATCGTGATCCACACGGTCGACTCCTCGGAGAGCGAGTAGCGGAAGGTGGTGCCCGCCTTGACCGCGGCGCTGACCGGCGTGCGCTTCTTGCCGACCTTGAAGCGCTTGCGGCTCATCCCCACCCGCGAGACGCGCGGCTTCGTCGTGTCGTTCCCGCCGCCGCCGCCGCCGCCGCCGCCGGGGATCGGCCCGAGGTCGCGGAGGAAGACGTTGTAGTAGGTGTCGTTGTCGTCGTCGCTGAGGTCGTTCGCCGCCGAGACGAAGGCGACGTGACGCCCCGTCTCGCGAGAGCGACGGCGCCTCCGAGTGGTCGTCGGCGGCCGGGCCGGTCGCTCCCGGCGGCGCGGCTCGCGAAGGTGAGCGTGTCGTCCGTCAGGTCGCTGACGAAGATGTTGTCGTAGCCGTTGTTGTCCTCGGCGCTGAGGTTGTTGGCGCCGGGACGAACGCGACCCGGCGGCCGTCTCCCGAGATCGTGCGAATCGTCGGACTGGCGTCGGCGCCACGCCGTCCGGCGCCGTCCGCGCGGCTGACGAACGTCGTCGTGTTCGCCGTGAGGTCGCGGACGAAGATGTTGGTGTACGCCGTTGTCGTCCTCGCGCTGAGGTTGTTGGCGTCCGAGGTGAAGCTCACACGGCGGCCGCCGTCGGAGATGGCGAGGGCGTGTAGGAGCCGCCGTCCGCGGCCGCGCCGGCGGCGCCGTCGCGCGGCTCACGAGGGTGAGCTGTTCGCCTGGAGGTCGCGCACGAACGCGTTGGTGTACGTGTTGTTGTCGTCCGTGCTGAGGTTGTCGGCATTCGACTGAAGGCCGACCGTATCGGCCGTCCGCCGAGATCGAGGGGTCGTAGGAGCTGCCGTCCGCCCCGTGCCGGCCGCCCCGGCGGCCCGGCTCACCAGCGTCGTGGTGTTCGCCTGGAGGTCGCGGACGAAGATGTTGATAGTAGGTGTTGTTGTCGTCGGCGCTGAGGTTGTCGGCGGCGACTCGAACGCCACGTAGCGCCCGTCGGCCGAGATCTCGGGTCGTAGGAGGAGTCGTCGCCGCCGGTGCCGGCGGCGCCGGTCGCCCGGCTGACGAGCGTCGTGGTGTTCTCCTGGAGGTCGCGGACGAAGATGTTCGAGTACGGTTGTTGTCCTCGGCGCTCAGGTTGTCGGCGGCCGAGGCGAAGGCCACATAGCGGCCGTCCGCCGACACGGACGCATACGTGGAGTCGTCGTGCCGCCGGCGCCCGCCGGCGCCGGTGGCGCTGCTGACCAGCGTGAGCACGTCGGTCTGCAGATCGCGCCGGAAGACGTCGTAGAGCGCGTCGGCGTCCTCTCCGCTCAGGTTGTTCGCGTACGACTGAACGCCACGTAGCGTCCGTCGGCGGAGACCGAGGGGCAGTACGAGTCGCTGTCGCCGCCCGCCCCGTTCGGGCCGCTCACCCGGCTCACGAGCGTCAGGTCGTCCTTCGCCGCCCAGGCGACGGCTGCGACCGCGAGGAGCACTCCGCCGCCACCAACGCGGCGAGCCCACGCGTCCTCCGACGGGCCAGCGGACATGCGACGCACGCAAACCGCTCGCGGTGCCCGGGCAAGTTGCCCGTTCGTCCAGGCCGGACCTCAGGCCTTGACGACGGTGAAGCGGAGCCGCTTGGCGCTGGAGCGGTTGCCCGGCGGCGTCGGTGGCGCGGAGGGTGGCGCGGTACTTGCCGGGCTTGAGCGCCTTGCGGCCGATGCGGCCGCTGAAGGCGGTGGAGTCGCGGCCGGGGCCCTCGCCTGCGCGGGTGAGGGTGCCGGAGCGCTTGTAGCGGGTGCACTTGCGGTTCTTGGCGCGCTTCTTGCTCGGCGCCCGGCAGGGGCCGGAGCGCTTGCGTGCGCGGCGGCCGGGCAGCGCGCGCTCGATCGTGATCCGGACCGTCGACTCCTCGCTGAGCGTGTAGCGGAAGCTGGTGCCCGCCTTGACGGCCGCGCTGACCGGCGTGCGCTTCTTGCCGACCTTGAAGCGCTTGCGGCTCATCCCGACGCGCGAGACGCGCGGCTTCGTCGTGTCGTTCCCGCCGCCGCCGCCGCCGCCGCCGCCCGGGATCGGGCCGAGGTCGCGCAGGAAGACGTTGGTGTAGGTGTTGTTGTCGTCGTCGCTGAGATCGTTGGCGTCCGACGCGAAGGCGACGTAGCGGCCCGTCTCGGAGAGCGACGGCGCCTCCGAGTGCCCGTCCGCCGCGGCCCCGGCCGCGCCGGCTGCCCGGCTCGCGAACGTGAGCGTGTCGTTCACCAGGTCCCGGACGAAGATGTTGTCGTAGCCGTTGTTGTCCTCGGTGCTCAGGTTGTTGGCGCCGGACGTGAACCCGACGCGGCGACCGTCCCCGGAGATGGACGAGTCGTCCGAGCTGTCCGCGGCGCCCGCGCCGTTCGCCCCGCTGGCTCGGCTGACCAGCGTGGTCGTGTTCGCGGTGAGGTCGCGGACGAAGATGTTCTGGTAGGCGTTGTTGTCGTCGGCGCTGAGGTTGTCGGCGGTCGAGCTGAAGCTGACGTAGCGGCCGGCGTCGGAGATCGAGCGGCGTGTAGGAGCTGGCGTTCCCGGCGGTGCCGGCGGCGCCGCTCGCGCGGCTGACGAGGGTCAGTCGTGT
The DNA here is from genome assembly GCA_963768465.1 of uncultured Thermoleophilaceae bacterium. Taxonomy (GTDB): domain Bacteria; phylum Actinomycetota; class Thermoleophilia; order Solirubrobacterales; family Thermoleophilaceae; genus JACVRW01. Next base: position 52,427 of record CAVYIA010000011.1, read on the forward strand.
TCGCCTGGAGGTCGCGGACGAAGACGTTGGTGTAGGTGTTGTCGTCGTCGGTGCTGAGGTTGTCGGCGTTCGACTGGAAGGCGACATATCTCCCGTCGGCCGACACGGAGGGGTTGTACGAGCTGTCGTTCGCCGCCGGTGCCGGCCGCGCCGGCGGCGCGGCTGACGAGCGTCGTCGTGTTGTCCTGGAGGTCGCGGACGAAGACGTTGATGTAGGTGTTGTTGTCGTCGGCGCTGAGGTTGTCGGCGCTCGAGATGAACGTCACGTAGCGCCCGTTGGCCGAGATGCGGCCGTCGTAGGCGGGGTCGCTTGCCGCCGGCGCCGGCCGCCCCGGATGGCGCGGCTCACGAGCGTCGTCGTGTTGGCCTGGAGGTCGCGGACGAAGATGTTCGTGGAGAGGTTGTCGTCCTCGGCGCTGAGGTTGTCGGCCACCGAGCTGAAGGCCACGTAGCGGCCGTCCGCCGAGATCGACGCGTCCGACGATCCGTCGGTGCCGCCTGCGCCCGCGGCGCCGGTGGCGCGGCTGGCCAGGGTGAGCACGTTCGTCTGCAGGTCGCGGACGAAGACGTCGTAGGTCGCGTCCACGTCCTCCCCGCTCAGGTTGTTCGCGTACGACGTGAACGCCACGTAGCGGCCGTCGCCGGACAGCGAGGGGAAGTAGGACGCTGCGTCGGCCCCCGCGCCGTTCGCGCCGCTGACGCGGCTCACGAGCGTCAGGTCGTCCTTCGCGGCCCAGGCCACGGCCGCGAGCCCGGCCAACGCGTGCAGACGCCAGGAGAACGGCGAGCGTCCGTGTCCTCCGCGGGCGGCAGCGGACATGGGGCGCACGCTAACCGCTGTGACGCGTGCCCGAGCAAGTTGCCGATACGTCCAGGGCTATCTTGTGACGTCCATGTCCATCGCGGGCGCACAGACCATCGTCATGAAGTTCGGCGGCACCTCGGTGGCCGACGCGGAGCGCATCAAGAACGCGGCGCGGCGCATCGTTCAGCGCGCGGAGGAGGGCGGGAAGGTCGTTGCGGTCCTCTCCGCGCGCGGGAAGCACACCGACGAGCTGATCGCCGCCGCCCACGAGGTCTCGCCCCGGCCGCACCCGCGCGAGATGGACATGCTGCTCTCGACGGGGGAGCGCGTCTCGTGCGCGCTCGCGGCGATGGCGATCAACGACCTCGGGCACGAGGCGATCTCGCTGACGGGCTCCCAGGCCGGCATCGTCACCGACACCTCACACACGAAGGCCCGCATCCTCGAGATCAAGGCGCACCGGATCCGCGCGGCGCTCGACGACGGCCGCATCGTGCTGGTGGCCGGCTTCCAGGGCGTCTCACAGGACTCGCTCGACGTGACCACGCTCGGCCGCGGCGGCTCGGACACCACCGCGGTCGCGCTGGCCGCCGCGCTCGGCGCCGAGGTCTGCGAGATCTTCACCGACGTGGCCGGGGTCTTCAGCGCCGACCCGCGGCTGGTGCCGAACGCCCGCAAGCTGCCGGTGGTGACCTTCGAGGAGATGCTCGAGATGTCGGCCTCCGGGGCCGGCGTGCTCCAGCTCCGGTCCGTGGAGTACGCCCGCAACTACGGCGTCACGATCCACTGCCGATCGAGCTTCGACGACGGACCCGGTACCGTCGTCCAGGACGAAGAGCAGACCATGGAGAGACCACTCGTCACAGCCGTCACGCACTCCACCTCGGAGGCGCGGATCACGCTCAAGGGCCTGCCGGACCGGCCCGGGATCGCCGGGCGCGTGCTCACCGCGCTGGCGGACGCGAGCGTGAACGTGGACATGATCATCCAGAACGAGCCGGTGAGCGAGGGCCAGCTGGCGGACATGTCGGTCACCGTCCCGCGCGACGACCTGCGTCGTGGCGACCGAGGCGCTCGGCGCGCTCACGGAGGAGCTCGGGCTTCGCCGGCGTGGAGTCGGACGACCGCATGGGGAAGGTCTCGCTCGTGGGCGCGGGAATGAAGAGCCACCCGGGCGTCGCCGCCCGCGCGCTCACCGTGCTGGGCGAGGCGAACGTGAACATCGAGATGATCTCCACCTCCCCGATCAAGATCTCGTGCGTCGTGCGCGAGGCGGACGTGGAGACCGCGGTCCGCCAGCTGCACACGGCCTTCGACCTCGGGCGCGACGCCGTGCTCCCCGAGGACGTGGCCGGAGTCCATCGCCCCAAGATCCGCGAGGAGGCGCCGTCGTGAGGGTCGCCGTGGTGGGCGCCACCGGCGCCGTGGGCTCGACCATGCTCGGCGTGATGCGGGAGCGCTCGTTCCCCGCCGACGAGATCGTCCCGTTCGCCTCGGAGCGCTCGGCCGGCCGCAAGATCGACTACGGCGAGCGCCGGCTCGAGGTGCGCGCGCTGAGCGAGGAGGCGATCCAGGGCTTCGACCTCGCGCTGTTCTCGGCGGGCTCGGGGATCAGCGAGGAGTGGGGCCGCCGCTTCGCCGACGCCGGCGCGGTGGTGGTCGACAACTCGTCCTTCTGGCGCATGCACGACGACGTGCCGCTCGTGGTCGCCGAGGTGAACCCGGATGCGCTCGCGGGCCACCGCGGGATCGTGGCCAACCCCAACTGCACGACGATGCAGACCGTCGTCGCGCTCAAGCCGATCCTCGACGCGGCCGGGCATCGAGCGGGTCGTGGCGTCGACCTACCAGGCCGTGTCCGGCACCGGCCAGCGCGCGGTCGAGGAGCTGCACGACCAGGCGCTCGCCACGCTCGAGGCCAAGGACGTGCCGGCGCCGAGCGTCTACCCGCACCAGATCGCCTTCAACGTGCTGCCGCAGGTCGAGAAGTTCCAGGACGGCGACGACTACACGACCGAGGAGCGCAAGGTCATGCGCGAGACGCGCAAGATCCTCGGCCGCGACGACATCGGCGTGTCGGCCACCTGCGCGCGCGTGCCCGTGTACACCGGCCACTCGGTGTCCGCGAACGTGCAGACCCGCGACGCGCTCTCACCGGAGGAGTGCCGCGAGCTGCTGTCCGCGGCGCCCGGCGTGACGGTGGTGGACGACCCCGCCAACGGCCTCTACCCGCTGGCGCTCGACGCGGCCGGCCGCGACGACGTGCTGGTCGGCCGCATCCGCCGCGACCCCTCGCACGAGCGCTGCCTCAACCTCTGGATCGTCGGGGACAACCTCCGCAAGGGCGCCGCGACCAACGCCGTGCAGGTGGCGGAGCTGCTGAAGGTGCGGAACCTGCTGGGCGCCGCCGCGCGCGGCCTAGGTCCGAGCGCCGGTCCGCGTCTCGAACTGCACCAGGCCCTGGCGCTCCAGGCGCGCCAGCTCCCGCCGTGAGGCGATCCCGAGCTTCCGGTAGATCTTGCGCGCGTGGGTGCGGACGGTCTCCACGCCGATCGCGAGGCGCTCCGCGATCTCCGCGTTCGTGGCGCCGACCTGCAGCTGCTCGAGCACCTCGCCCTCGCGCGGGGTGAGCAGGTTGACGCCGAGGATCCGCACCGGGTCGCCGCCGTGCGCCGCCGTCTCCTCGGGCAGCACGTGGAGCCCGCGGGCGGCCAGGTGGATCGCGCTGATCACGTCGCGAGCCTGGGTCTCCTTCGACAGGCACGCCGTGGCCCCGAACGAGAGCATCTGGTTGAAGTCGGCGGCCGTGGGCCTGTTGGCCAGCACCACGAGCGCGGTCTGCGGATAGTCCTGGCTCAGCTCGAAGACCTGGGTGGGGGAGCGCAGCGTTCCCATGTTGAGGAGCGCGACCTGCGGCCGATGCTCGTCGATGGTCGCCTCGAGGTCGTCGACGGAGACGTCTGACTCCACGAGATCAAGGTTCGGGTCCTCGGCGATGAGGACGCTCAGAGCGAGCGCGACGAGATCCTCGAACCGGGCCGAGACCACGGTTGGCATCGCGCCCGCAGTCTATGAGCGGATGTAAAGAGGCACAGGAATCCTGACCGTCTTTAGTACCGCTTTTGCGGAAATTGCTCGGTCAGGTCGTCAGGCCGCGGCGGCGAGGGCGGCGATCTTCTGCTGGACCTCGCGCGTGGAGACCACGTGCTTGCCCATGCCCAGCTCCTTGGGCTCGAGGCCGAGCGCCAGGCCGACCATCTGCGGCAGGTGGAGCACCGGCACGCCGAGGTCGCGCTCGACGAACGCCGGCGGCGCCCGGCTGCTGCATGTCGAGGTTCAGGTGGCAGAGGGGGCAGGGCGTGACGAGGCAGTCGGCGCCGGCGTCGATGGCGTCGGCGAGGTGCCGGCCCGCCTGCCGGAGCGAGGTGGTCCGGTTCATCGTGATCACCGGGAAGCCGCAGCACTTGCGGGCGCCCGCGTAGTCCACCGGCTCGGCGCCGAGCACCTCGATCAGCTGCTCGAGGTACTGGTCGCGATCCGGGTGCTCGTCGAAGCCGAGCCGCCGCGTGGGGCGCACGATGTAGCAGCCGTAGAAGGGAGCGATCCGCAGCCCCTCGAGCGGGCGCTTCACGCGCTCGCGGATGGCGTCGAGGCCGATCTCCTCGACGAGGATCCAGAGGAAGTTCTTGTTCCACCAGCTCTCCGACTTCTCGTAGGAGAGCTGCTCGGGCTTCAGGTGGGTGTTCACCTCGGCCCGGTAGGCGGAGCTGGCGTCGAGCCGCTCCTGGCACTCGGACTGCGCGCCCTGGCAGGTGGAGCAGATGTTCATCATGCCCGCGGCGCCCTCCACCCGCTGGGCCATCGCGAAGGTGCGGGCGTTGAGGCTGTCGGCGAGCTCCTGGTTGTGCTCGGCGATCACGCCGGCGCCGCAGCAGTTGGCGCGGTCGAGCTCCACGAGCTCCATGTCGAGCAGCGGCGCCACCTTGGCGACCGAGCCGTGCAGCTCGGGGGTGAAGCCGCGCGACACGCAGCCGGGCCAGTACGCGAGCTTCAAACCTCAGCTTCCTCTCCGCCGGACTCTCCGACTATGTACAGGTTGAGCTCGATCCGCTCACCGTGCGACTCGACCTCGTTGAAGATCCGGCGCACCTGGTCCTGGTCCGGCAGCTTCGGGTGGAGCAGCGCCTTCTTCGGCGTGACCTTGCCCGACTTGAGCCCGCGCACCGCGGTGGGCGCGTTCTCGACGAGCTGCTTGACGGCGGACGGCTTGAGCTGGCCGGCGACGAGGCTGCCGTTGCCGAACGAGCGCGGCAGCAGCTGCGCCTCGTGCAGCGTGCCGTACTTCTCGATCAGCGTCACGAACGCCTTCTCGTGGCCGTAGCCGTTGTTGTGGTCCTTGATCTCGTGGTCGTCGGCGGCCCGCCGGCGCAGGCGCATGATCTGGTTCATCGGCGCCACGTCCTTGGGGCAGACCTCGACGCACGCGAAGCAGTGGGTGCAGTCGTAGATGCCGTGCGGGTCCTCCGCGAGGTCCTTGAGGCGCTCGCTCTCGGCGCCGTCGCGCGGGTCGCCCACGAAGCGGTAGGCCTTGGCGAGCGCGGCGGGGCCGATGAACTCCGGGTCCACCTCCATCGAGAGGCAGGCGGACACGCAGACGCCGCACTGGATGCAGGCCATCGCCTGGGTCACGTCGAGCATCGCCTCGGCCGGGACGATGTACTCGCTGTTCTCGGGCGGCTGCTCGGCCGGGAGCAGCCACGGCACCACGCGCCGGACCTTCTTCCAGTGCACGGCCTCCATGTCCGTGATCAGGTCCTTGATCACCGGCATGTTCCCCATGGGCTCCACGGTGATCGCGCCGTCGCGGGCGCGCTCGGCGGCCTCGCCGATGCGGGTGTTGCAGGCGAGCGCCGACTTGCCGTTGATGCGGACTCCGCAGGAGCCGCAGATGGCGGCGCGGCAGGAGCAGCGGATGCCGATCGAGGCGTCCTCGCGGTCCTTCACCTGGAGGATGCCGTCGAGCACCGAGCGCTCGGGAGGCAGGTCCACGTCGTAGTCGCCCCAGTAGGCGGGCTCCCCGGACTCGGGGTCGAAGCGGCGGATCTTCAGCGTGTATTCGGCCACGTCAGTACTTCCGTTCCTCTGGTTCCCACTGTGTCAGAGTGACCTCGGAGTAGGACACCTCGGGCCCCTCGCCGTTCGCGGCGATGTTGATGTGCTTGAGCCACTCGTCGTCGTTGCGCTCGGGGAAGTCGGTGCGGTACTGGGCGCCGCGGCTCTCCTTCCGCTCGATCGCCCCGATCACGATCGCCTCGGCGTTGTCGAGCATGAACTGGAGCTCGAGGGCGCCGAGCACGTCCTGGTTGAAGACGCTGCCCTTGTCGTCGACCGCCACGGTCTTCGCCTCCTCCTTGAGGCGGCGGACCGCCTCGAGGGCCACGTTCAGCCCCTCGTGGTCGCGGAAGACGGCCACGTACTTGTCCATCGTCTGGCCGAGCTCGGCCTTGATCTCGGACACCCTGCGGCCGGTGCGGTCGCGCGAGACGATCGCCTCGATCACGCTCTCCTCGGCCTTGAGCGACTCGCGCGACGGGGTCGGCACGGGCAGGCCCTTGATCGCGTGGGCGGCGTGCGCGCCCGGAGCGGCGGCCGAAGACGAGGGTGTCGAGCAGCGAGTTGGCGCCGAGCCGGTTGCCGCCGTGCACGGACACGCAGGCGCACTCGCCGGCGGCGTAGAGGCCGGGGATCGGCGTCTGCCCGTCCACGTCGGTGCGGATGCCGCCCATCGTGTAGTGGTTGCCCGGCTTGATGTGGATCGGCTCGCGCGTGATGTCCACGCCGGCGAAGTCCCGTCCCACGTTCACGATCTCCCGGAGCGCCTCGTGGATGCGCTTGCGCGGCACGACGGTGATGTCGAGCGCGACGGTGCCGTCGGGGAAGCCGCGGCCCTCGTTGATCTCGGTCTGCTCGGCGCGCGAGACCACGTCGCGCGAGGCCAGCTCCATCTTGTTGGGCGCGTACTTCTCCATGAAGCGCTCGCCCTGGGCGTTGTAGAGGTGCGCGCCCTCGCCGCGGGCGCCCTCGGTGATCAGCAGGCCCAGCCCCGCCAGCGTGGTGGGGTGGTACTGGATCATCTCCATGTCCATGAGCGGGGCGCCGATCCGGTAGGCCATGGCGATCCCGTCCCCGGTGCAGATCAGGGCATTCGTGGTGGGGTCGTAGATCTGGCCGTTGCCGCCGGTGGCGAGGATCACGGCCCGGGCGGAGAAGAGCTCCATCGACCCGTCGCGCATGTTGCGCGTGACCGCGCCGGCGATCCGGCCGTCGTCGTCCTGCACGAGCGCGGTGGTGAACCACTCCTCGTAGCGGTAGACCTCCTCGTGGCGCATCAGCTGCTCGTAGAGCACGTGCAGGATCGCCTGGCCGGTGATGTCCGCGACGTAGTAGGTCCGGGCGGCCGAGGCGCCTCCGAACGCCCGGGTGCCCAGGCGCCCCTCCTCGTTGCGGTGGAAGGTCACGCCCCAGTGCTCGAGCTCGAGGAGCTCCGAGGGGGCCTCGCGGCACATGACCTCGATGGCGTCCTGGTCGCCGAGGTAGTCGGAGCCCTTGATGGTGTCGAAGGCGTGCGACTCCCAGGTGTCCTCGGGGTTGAGCGCGGCGTTGATGCCGCCCTGGGCCGCGTTGGAGTGCGAGCGGACCGGGTGGACCTTGGAGATGATGCCCACCGACGCTCCCCCTTCCGCTGCTGCGAGGGCCGCGCGCTGGCCGGCAAGACCGGCCCCGATCACTAGGACGTCGTGTTGAGGCATGGGGATGAGGCGGCCGCGATTCTAGGGAACGTACGGACGCCGCCCGCCGACGGGCCATCCAGACGGGGCGAATCGGGGGGTTCCGTCGCTTCTGCATCGTATGGATGCAATAGGTGCGAAGCCCCCTCTCGATCGGGCGATCTCGGCGCTCGCGGGGCGCCAGCACGGCGTGGTCACGCGGCGCAGCTCGCGGCCCTGGGCGCCGGTCGCGGCGCGATCGAGAGGCGGGTCCAGCGCGGCCGGCTGCACCGAATTCACAGAGGCGTGTACGCCGTGGGACACACGGTGCTCACGCGTAACGGCACCCTCATTGCCGCAGTTCTCGCCTGCGGCGAGGGGGCGGTTCTCAGCCACCGCAGCGCCGCCGAGCTATGGCGCATGGGCCCGCGGGCGGCGTATCTCGACGTGACCGTGCCGGGCAGACGGCGCCCGCCGGGGATCGTGGTGCACGAGTGCGCGCTGCGTGACGGCGACCGGACGACCCTCCACGGCATCCCCGTCACGACCCCGGCCCGCACGATCATCGACCTGGCAGACGTCCTCACCCGCCGCGGTCTCGAGCGCAGGATCGACGAGGCCGAGTACCTCCGCCTCGACCTCACGGGCCTCGAGCCCCTCCCGGGCCGGCGCGGCGCCGGGACGCTCGGGCGGCTGCTGGCGGAGCACAGCCGCAGGCAGCACCCGCACCCGCTCGGAGCTGGAGGAGATGTTCCTGAAGCTCTGCGAAGCCCACCACCTCACCCAGCCCAGAACGAACGAGCACGTGGGCGGCCACGAGGTCGACTTCGTCATGGCCCGGCCCGCGGCTGATTGCGGAGGTCGACGGTGCGCAGGCGCATCACACGCGCAGGGCCTTCGAAGCAGACCGCCTCCGCGACGCCGAGCTGACAGCCGCCGGCTACCGCGTCATGCGCTTCACCCACAGGCGCCTCGAGCGCGAGCCCGAGGCCGTGGCGGACCAGCTCAGGCGGGCCGGAGCGCCCGGCGCACCCGGTCCACGGTCACGATCCCGCGCAGCACGCCCTCGCCGTCCACGGCCATGATCGCGCCGAGGCGGGCGAGGCCCTCGCGGCCCAGCAGCGTCTCGAGCGGGTCCTCGAGGCTCACGCGCAGGCCGCTGTCGCCCTCGTCGCGCGCCATCACCGAAGCCACCGGCCGCGACGGCCGCACCTGCTCGGCCACGCTGTCCACGGCCTCCTTCGAGACCACGCCCACCAGCCGCCCGGAGGCGTCCACCACCGGGAACCACGGCCAGCCGTAGCGCAGGAAGAACTCGTCCTCGGCGCGGTCGAGCGTGAGCGTCTCGGGGATCGCCACGGGCTCCTCGTCCATCACGTCGGCCACGCGCAGGCCCTCGATCCGGCCGGCGAAGGCCGCCTGCACCTCGGCCGAGCGCGCCGCCTGCGAGAGGAACAGCCCGATGAAGCCGAGCCAGAGCCCGCCGACCGCGTCGCCGGTGAGGAACATCACGACGCCCAGGCCGATCATCAGGTAGGCGACGCCGCGTCCCAGCCGCGCGGCGAGCCGCGTGGCGCGGTTGCGGTCGCCGGTCAGCTTCCAGGCGATCGCCCGGGCGATCCGGCCGCCGTCGAGCGGGAAGCCGGGGATCAGGTTGAAGAGCAGCACGAAGAGGTTGATCGCGGCCAGGTGCCCGAGCACGGCGGTGGCCTCGTCGAAGTTCCCGACCTCGAAGGTCGACGCGTTCTCGGCGGCGTCGGAGCCGGAGAGCGCCGACCGCCGCCCCGAAGCAGATCACCGCGATGGCCAGCGTCACGAGCGGCCCGGCGACCGCCACGCGGAACTCCACGCCCGGCGAGTCGGTGTCGCGCTCGAGCTTCGCCACGCCGCCGAACATCCACAGGTCGATGCCGGAGATCGGGATCCCGTTGCGGATCGCCACGAGGGCGTGCCCGAGCTCGTGCAGAAGGATCGACAGGAAGAAGAGGAGTGCCGTGACGGTTGCCAGGGCAAACGCTTTGCCATCCTCGCCCGGGAACAGATCCCCGTAATAGCCCGAGAAGGACCAGATGATCAGGAACAGGACGAAGAACCAACTGACATCCACGCCGATGCGGATGCCAAAGACCCGGCCAAGCTGGATCGAACCGCCCCCGAACATCTCCCCTGAGATGGTGGCAGGTCGCACGTGAGCACCCAGCGATGGACGCTGCTGGCCGTATGCATGGCCACCTTCATGCTGCTGCTGGACATCACGATCGTGAACGTGGCGCTCCCGGACATCCAGCGGGAGCTCGACGCCAGCTTCTCCGACCTCCAGTGGGTCGTGGACGCCTACTCGCTGATGCTCGCCTCGGTGCTGCTCACGGCCGGCTCGCTGGCGGACCTCTTCGGCCGCAAGCGCGTGTTCGCGATCGGCGTGATCCTGTTCAGCCTCGCCTCGCTGCTCTGCGGCCTGGCGAGCGAGCCCACCTCGCTGAACCTCGCCCGCGGCTTCCAGGGGCTCGGCGGCGCGGTCATGTTCGCCTGCGCGCCGGCGCTGCTCGCCCAGGAGTTCGAGGGGCGCGAGCGCGCCAGCGCCTTCGGCATCTGGGGCGCGACCATCGGCCTGGCCGTGGCCGTCGGGCCGCTCGTGGGAGGCGTGCTCACCGAGTCGCTCGGCTGGGAGTGGATCTTCTTCGTGAACGTGCCGATCGGCGTGCTCACGGCCACGGTGGCGGTGCTGCGCCTCCACGAGCACCGTCCCGAGCAGCGCTCGCGGATCGACTGGGCCGGCGTCGTGACCTTCAGCGGCGGCCTGTTCTGCCTCGTGTTCGCTCTGATCCGCGGCAACGCCGAGGGCTGGGGGAGCGCGCTGATCCTCGGCCTGCTCGGCGCGTCGGTGCTCCTGCTCGCGGCGTTCGTGCTCGCGGAGCTGCGCGGAAAGCAGCCGATGCTCGACCTCAAGCTGTTCCGCAAGCCGGCGTTCACCGGCGTCCAGATCACGGCGTTCGCGATCTCGGCGTCGATGTTCTCGATGTTCCTCTACCTCACGCTCTACGTGCAGAACGTGCTCGGCTACTCGCCGCTCCAAGCCGGGCTGCGCTTCCTGCCGGTCTCCGTGCTCTCGTTCGTGGCGGCGCCGATCGCCGGCCGCCTGACCGGCCGCGTGCCGATCCGGGTGCTCCTGTTCGGCGGTCTCGCGGCCGTGGGCATCGGCCTGCTCCTGATGCGCGGCGTCACGCCCTCGTCGGAGTGGACCACCCTCCTGGCCGGGTTCTGCGTGGCCGGGCTCGGGGTGGGCTTCGTGAACGCGCCGCTCAGCTTCAGCGCCGTCAGCGTCGTGCCGGCCCGGCTCAGCGGCACCGGCGCGGGCATCAACAACACGTTCCGCCAGGTCGGGATCGCCACCGGCATCGCCGGGCTCGGGGCGATCTTCCAGTCACGCGTGACCGACCGCCTCGAGTCGCTGCTGGCCGGAGCGCCGGTCCCCGGCGGCAGGATGCATCAGCTCGGCGAGGCGGTGGCATCCGGAGGGGCCGAGCAGGCCGTCCGCCTCGTCCCGCCCGGGGCCCGCGACGCGGTGGCGGAGGCCGCCCGCATCGCCTTCATCGACAGCTTCAACGACCTCCTTCTCGTGGCCGCCGTGGTGGCGTTCGCGGGCGCGCTGCTGGCGCTCCTGCTGGTCCGCGAACGCGACATCGTGCCGCCCGCCCCCGGCCCGCCCCCCGAGCCGGCCGGCGCCTGATCCCGGCCTGCTCATAATGCGGCGCTCAGTGGAACACGAAAGGATCGACTTGCCACACAGCGTGACCTTCATCCCGGGCGACGGCACCGGGCCCGAGCTTGCCGAGGCCACTCGGCGCGTGCTCGAGGCCACCGGCGTCGAGTTCGACTGGGACTTCCAGGACGCCGGGATCGACGTCTACGAGGAGGAGGGGAACCCGCTCCCCGACCGCACCCTCGACTCGATCCGCGAGCGCGGCATCGCCATCAAGGGCCCGACCACCACGCCGGTGGGCTCGGGCCACCGCTCGATCAACGTGGCCCTGCGCAAGGAGTTCGACCTCTACGCGTGCATCCGCCCCTGCAAGGCCTACGAGGGGGTGCGCACGCGCTTCCCGGAGACCGACCTGGTGATCGTCCGCGAGAACACCGAGGACCTCTACGCGGGCATCGAGTTCGAGAAGGGCTCGGACGAGGTGGAGCGGCTGCGGAAGTTCCTCGCCGAGGAGCTCGACTCGCCCACCCGCGAGCGACTCCGGGATCTCGATAAAGCCGATCTCGGTGTTCGGCTCGGAGCGCATCGTCGAGTCGGCGTTCGCGTACGCCGAGGAGAACGGCCGCAAGAAGGTCACGGCCGCCCACAAGGCCAACATCATGAAGTTCTCCGACGGCCTCTTCCTCGAGGTGGCGCGCTCGGTGGCCGAGCGGCATCCGGACATCGAGTTCGAGGACCGGATCATCGACAACCTCTGCAACCAGCTCGTGTCGCGGCCGGAGGAGTACGACGTGGTGGTGCTCCCCAACCTCTACGGGGACATCGTCTCGGACCTCGGCGCGGGCATGATCGGCGGCCTCGGCCTGGCGCCCGGCGCCAACATCGGCAGCACGCGGCGCCATCTTCGAGGCCACCCACGGGTCGGCCCCCAAGTACAAGGGCCAGAACCGGGTGAACCCCACGGCGCTCCTGCTCTCAGGGGTGCTGATGCTCCGCCACCTGAACGAGACGGAGGCGGCGGACAGGATGGAGAACGCGATCGCGGAGGTGATTCGCAAGGGCGACAAGGTCACCTACGACCTGAAGCCGAGCCGCGACGACCCCACCGCGGTGGGAACCAGCCAGTACGCAGACGCAGTCATCGAGGAGATGCAGAACCAGTGAACGCTTCAAGTCCAGTGAAGGTGGCCGTGACCGGCGCGGCCGGCGCCATCGGATACAGCCTGCTGTTCCGGATCGCCAGCGGCCAGATGCTCGGCGACGACACCAAGGTGGAGCTCAGCCTGCTCGAGATCCCGGACGCGGTGAAGGCGGCCGAGGGCGTGGCGATGGAGCTCGACGACTGCGCCTTCCCGCTGCTCTCGCGGATCGACATCTCGGACGACCCGAACCGCGCCTTCGACGGCGTGCAGGTGGCGCTGCTCGTGGGCGCCCGCCCGCGCACGAAGGGGATGGAGCGCGGCGACCTGCTCGAGGCCAACGGCGGCATCTTCAAGCCGCAGGGCCAGGCGCTGAACGACCATGCCGACGACTCGCTGCGCGTGCTCGTGGTGGGCAACCCGGCGAACACGAACGCCCTGATCGCGATGAGCAACGCGCCGGACGTCCCGAGCGAGCGCTTCACCGCGATGACCCGCCTCGATCACAACCGGGCGATCGCGCAGCTGGCGAACAAGCTCCAGGTGCCGGTGTCGGCCATCACCAACATGACGATCTGGGGCAACCACTCGGCCACCCAGTACCCGGACATCTTCCACGCGAAGGTCAACGGCGCGAACGCGGCCGAGCAGGTGGACGACCAGGCCTGGATCGAGGACGACTTCATCCCGACCGTCCAGCAGCGCGGCGCGGCGATCATCGAGGCGCGCGGCGCGTCGAGCGCCGCCTCGGCCGCGAACGCGGCGATCGACCACGTGCGCGACTGGACGCTCGGCACCCCGGAGGGCGACTGGGTCTCGATGGCCATCCCCTCGGACGGCTCCTACGGGGTGGAGGAGGGGATCATCTCCTCGTTCCCCGTGACCACCTCGGGCGGCCGCTACGAGGTCGTCCAGGGCCTCGAGATCGACGACTTCTCGCGCGCCCGCATCGACGCCACGGCCGGCGAGCTCAAGGAGGAGCGCGACGCCGTGACCGAATTGGGATTACTCAATAATCGTTAACCGTTAAAGCGCAGGCTGCAAGGGTCAGGCGGGATGCCAGCCCTTGCCGCGGCGCTTCACCTGTCCCTCGGATGCCAGGTTCGGCAGCACGCGGTACAGGTAATTCGCCTTGATGCCCATCGCGTCGGCCAGCTCGGCGATCGTGATGCCGGGCTTGGCCCGCACCAGCTCGAGCGCCTGCTTCGAGCGGGCCCCGCTGCCGCGCGGGCGGCCGCGACGGCCCTTGGAAGCCGGGACCGCGGATCCCCGCCTCCGGCGCCGAGCCGTGGCGGTGGAGCCGTTGCCGGAGGTGCCACCCACGCCGGCGAGCGCCGCGGCGGCCTTCTCCAGCCGGTTGTACTCGTCGACCAGCGGGCGCAGCTCGCGCAGCCGCGAGTCGATCTCCTTGCGCTTCTCATCCAAGAAATCAGCCATTAACAGGAAAAGTAGCGAACAGCACAGTTATTCCACAAGCGCCTTGAGCTTCTGCAGGGAACCGTCCACCTCACGGGTGGTCACTCGCGACACGGTCCGGCCCGCGATCCGGCCGAGCGGGCCACCCGGAAGGTCGTACTGGTTCACGTATGAGAAGCGGGTGCCCTCGCCGTCCGGCTCGAACCCGTACTCGACCATCGCGTGGGACATCACCGGCCCCCTGCCCTCCCAGACGACCTTGCGGCACGGGTCGTTCTCCACCACCGTCCAGCGCACCTTGAAGCGCTTGCCGGCGAGCCGCAGGCACTGGGTGAGCTGCGATCCCTTCTCGAGCGGGTTGGGCGGGTTCGCCCACCAGGTGGTCGTGGATGGTCACCCAGTCCTCGAGCCGCCCGGGGTCCATCACCACGTCGTAGACGTCCTGCGGCGGGGCGGACAGCCGGACGGTGCGCTCGACCTTCATCGCGCGCCCAGCGGCTCGAGCGACTCCCACTCGGCGAGCGCATGGTCGAGCGCGCGCGCGAAGCCGCGCGGGCGGATCCCGTAGAGGTCGGCCGCCTCGTGCGGGTCGCGCGGGAGCACGTCGGACTCGAGGCTCTCCATGAGCGGGCGCACCAGCTCGATCGGCTGGCCGGTCACGGCGGCCACCACCGCGCTCGCGGGAGGGGTGAGCGACGCCGGCAGCTCCACCGGCATCCGCCCGACACCGAGAGCGTCCGCGATCCCCTCCACGACTGCCGCGAAGGTGAGCACGTCGGGGCCGCAGATGTCGAGCGAGCGCCCGGCCGCCTCCGGGACGGAGGGCGTGCGGGCGAGGTACTCGATCACGTCGCGCTCGTCGATCGGCTGGGTGCGGTTCGAGCGCCAGCGCGGAAGCGGCAGCAGGCGCAGCCGCTCGACCAGGCGCACCAGGACCCGGAAGGACGAGGAGCCCGCCCCGATCACGATCGAGGCGCGCAGCGCGGTCGAGCCGGGCACGGCGGCGAGCAGGATCTCCTCCACCTCGAGCCGGGAGCCGAGGTGCGAGGAGGACGGTCCCGCCGGCGCGATCCCGCCCAGGTAGACGATCCGCTCGACGCCCGCGTCCACGGCCGCCTCGGCGAACGCCGTGGCCGCGCGCCGGTCGCGCGCCGCGAAGCCGTTGCCCTCTTCCGCGGTGGCCTCCATCGAGTGCACGAGGTAGTAGGCGGTCTCGCAGCCGGCGAGCGCGCTCGGCGAGCCCGGCGCCGCTCAGCAGGTCGCCGCGCACCGCCTCGACCCCGGGCAGCGCCTCCACCCGGTCGGGCACTCGCGCGAGCGCGCGGACGGCGCGGCCGTCGGCCGCCAGCCGCCGCAGGAGGCGCGAGCCCACGTACCCGGTTGCTCCGGTCACCAGCTCCATGGCCGCCACATCCTTCCGGATACGGCTCGGGCGCCCCCGCGGGATCGATTCCGCCCCGTGGAAAAGCCGCACGGAGCGGGCGCCCACGTGAAGATCCTGGAAATTGCGGGGAGACGAAAAGCGCGTGTTTTGCGAAACCGAGGCTGGCGCGACGCGGCGCGATTCCTGCAGCATGCCGCGCCCGTGCCGAAGACGAAGCCAGCCACCTGCGAGGACTGCTTCTTCCGCCAGAACCAGCTCTGCGCACTGGACCTGGAGAAGGCCTGCCCCACCTTCAGGCCGGCCGAGCGGGGACTCGCCCCCGAGCGCCAGCTGACCTTCGTCTTCCGGGCCGAGCGCGTGACCGCCGCCTACGCCTTCCCCCAGCCGAACTGCTGACCGGCGCGGCGCTTAGAGTCGCTCCATGCGGCTCACCGTCCTGGGCAAGTCGCCGTCCTGGCAGGACGCCGGAGGGGCGTGCTCGGGCTACCTCGTCGAGGAGAACGGGACGCGCGTCCTGCTCGACTGCGGCAACGGCGTGTTCGCGAAGCTGCGCGAGCGCATCGACTACGTGGACGTGGACGCGGTCGTGATCTCGCACCTCCACGCGGACCACTTCCTCGACCTGGTGCCGTACTCGTACGCGCTCACCTACGCGCCGCGCCAGCAGCCGGTGCCCGTGCACGTCTGGCCGGGCACCGACAACCCGGCGCGGCCCGGCTCTGCACGCCCCGCCCGGCGCGCGCGAGCACCTTCCGCCGCGTGGTCGGGCGCCTGGGGCAACGACGACCTGATCGAGAACGCCTTCGACCTCACGCGAGTACGACCCCGCGGAGGAGCTCGACATCGGGCCGATCCGGATGCCATTCCAGGCGGTGCCCCACTTCACCGAGACGTTCGCGATGAGCTTCACGTCGACCACCGGCGGCGGGCGTGCTGATCTACGGCGCCGACTGCCGCCCGACCGAGGACCTCGTCAAGTTCGCGAAGGGGCGCCAGCGTGGTCCTGCTGGAGGCCACGCTCCCGCGTCCCGAGCGCGACGGCGATGCGCGGCCACCTCACCTCGGCGGAGGCCGGCGAGCACGCGCGCGCCGCCGGCGCCGCGCGGCTCGTGCTCGTGCACATCTCGGACGAGCTCGATCCCGAGTGGGCGCGCGAGCAGGCGGCGGAGAAGTACGACGGCCCCGTCGAGGTGGCCGCCGAGGGCGCCGTCTACGAGGTCTGACGGCGCAAGAGCCGCCGCCGCGTCCTATTCTCGGAGCCATGGCCCGCTCACGGGACCTCTTCGCGAACTTCGATCGCATGCGGCGCGAGATCGACGAGCTCTTCGGCGACGTCTTCGAGCGCGCCACCGGGCTGCGCGGCGGCGGCTTCTCGCCGCCGGTGGACGTCTACTACGTGGACGATCCGCCGCGCGCCGTCGTGAAGGCCGACCTGGCGGGCATCCATCTCCAGGACATCGCCCTCGAGATCCGCGGGCGCCAGCTCCTGATCGCCGGCGAGCGGCGGCCGGCCGAGGCCGCCGGGCCGGCTCTACCAGCAGATCGAGATCGAGCACGGCCCGTTCCGGCGCCTCGTGGAGCTGGGCGCCGAGGTGGTGGCCGACGAGGCCAAGCGCGAGCTACGAGGACGGGATGCTCGAGGTGGAGATCCCGCTGGCGCCCGCCGAACCCGGTCCGGCGCGGTGCCGATCGAAGAGGGCGAGCCGGAGTGAGCATCCACATCCCGTCGGTGGACGGCGAGGCCGCCCAGGCCATCGTCCAGACGAGCCTGCCCGAGGAGCTGCCCGTCCTGCCGCTCCGCGAGACGCGTGCCCTTCCCCGAGACGCTCACGCCGCTCGCCATCGGCCAGGAGCGCTCGATGGAGCTCGTGAACGACGTGCTCGGCGGCAGCCGGATGCTCGTGATGGTGGCGAGCAAGGACCCCGACGACCAGGAGCCCGGCCCCGACGACGTCTACCGCGTGGGCGTGGCCGGAGTGGTGTCGCGCATGCTCAAGGTGCCCGACGGGACGCTCCGGATCCTCGTGCACGGCGCGCAGCGGGTCGCGTCAAGGAGTTCGTGCGGACCGAGCCCTACATGGTCGCGCGCATCGAGGAGGCGCGGGACGAGATCGAGCCCTCTCCCGAGCTCGAGGCGCTCCACCGCAACGTGCAGACCACCTTCTCGCGGATCATCGAGGAGGTCCCGTACCTCCCCGAGGAGCTCCAGATCGCGGTCACGAACCTCGACGACCCCTCGGAGCTGGCGCACATGATCGCCGGGGCGCTGCGGATCAAGACCGAGGAGAAGCAGGCGCTGCTCGAGGAGCGCAACGTGGCCCGCCGGCTGCGGATGCTCTCGGAGCTCCTCGCCCGCGAGCTCGAGCTGGTCGAGATCGGCACGCGCATCCAGTCGCAGGTCCAGTCGGAGATGGACAAGGGCCAGCGCGAGTACTGGCTGCGCCAGCAGCTCAAGGCGATCCAGGAGGAGCTCGGCGAGGTGGACGAGGCGCGAGGCCGAGGCCGAGGAGCTCCGCCGAGCAGCTCGACGAGGCCGAGCCTGCCCGGAGCACGCCCGCAAGCAGGCCGACCGCGAGCTCCAGCGCTTCGAGCGGCTGCCCCCGCAGTCGGTGGAGCACGGGCTGATCCGGACCTACCTCGAGTGGCTGGCCACGCTGCCCTGGTCGCGGTTCAGCGAGGACACGCTCGACCTGAAGGCCGCGCGCAAGCGGCTCGACCGGGACCACTACGACATCGAGGCGGTGAAGGACCGCATCCTCGAGTTCCTCGCGGTCCGCAAGCTGAAGCCGGACGCGCGCTCGTCGATCCTCTGCTTCGTCGGGCCGCCCGGCGTGGGGAAGACCTCGCTCGGCCGCTCGGTCGCCGGCACGCTCGGGCGCTCCTTCGAGCGCATCTCGGTGGGCGGCGTGCGCGACGAGTCCGAGATCCGCGGCCACCGCCGCACCTACATCGGGGCGATGCCCGGCACGATCCTCCGCGCGATGCGCGACGCCGGGACCGCGCAACCCGGTGCTGATGATCGACGAGATCGACAAGATGGGCACGGACTTCCGCGGCGACCCGGCGAGCGCGATGCTCGAGGTGCTCGACCCGGAGCAGAACACGCACCTTCCGGGACCACTACCTCGACCTGCCGTTCGACCTCTCGCACGTCTTCTTCATCTGCACGGCCAACCAGCTCGACACGGTGCCGCCGGCCGCTGCGCGACCGCATGGAGGTGATCCAGCTCTCGGGCTACACGCACGAGGAGAAGCGCGAGATCGCGAAGCGCTACCTCGTGCCCCGGCAGATGGAGCGCAACGGCGTGGGCCGCTCGAAGATCGAGTTCATCGACCCGGCCGCTCGACGCGATCATCGAGGGCTACACGCGCGAGGCCGGGGTGCGCGGGCTCGAGCGCGAGATCGGCTCGGTGTGCCGCAAGGTCGCGCGCGAGTTCGCGGAGGGCAAGCGCCGCTCGAAGCGGGTCATCCGCCCGGCCACCGTCGTGACGCTGCTGGGCAAGCCGCGCTTCCAGCCGGAGACGGTCCGCCGCACCGACGAGCCGGGAGTGGCCACCGGGCTCGCGTGGACGCCGGTGGGCGGCGACGTGCTCTACGTGGAGGCCACGTCGTTCCCCGGCGAGGGCAAGCTCCAGGTCACGGGGCAGCTGGGCGACGTGATGAAGGAGTCCGCCGCGGCGGCGCTCTCGTACATCAAGGGCGCATCGGGGGACACCCTGGACGGCGGACCTGCCCGAGGACTGGTTCCGCAGCCACGACCTCCACGTCCACGTGCCCGGCGGGCGCCACGCCCAAGGACGGGCCGAGCGCCGGCATCACGATGGCCACGGCGATCGCCTCACGGATCACCGGCCGGCCGGTGCGCGCCGACACCGCGATGACCGGCGAGATCACGCTCACGGGGCAGGTGCTGCCGATCGGCGGGCTGAAGGAGAAGGCGCTCGCCGCGCAGCGCGCCGACATCCACCGGCTGATCATCCCCCGGCGCAACGAGGCCGACATCGACGACGTCCCGGAGCACCTCCGGAAGTGGATGAAGTTCGTGCTCGTGGACAACGCGGACGAGGTGCTGGACGCCGCGCTCGAGCGCCCGCGCAAGCGGCGCGCGTGCCGCCGCCCGCTGAAATTTGGGTCGCTCCGTTGTTCCGGGGGCCGCGGCCGGGTACAGTGTCCATTGCCAAGCGGATCCTAGGAGAGAGATGGCATCAAGAAAAAAGGCTGCAAAGGCCGGGGCCGGTGCCGTAGCGGCCGGTCAGGCGGTCCGCTCGAACGCCTACGTTCAAAGGCTGATCGAGGACGAGGAGCTGCGCGCGAACCTGCGCACCGCCTTCGACTCCGCGAAGCGGGCGTACGGGCGGATGAACGGCAAGGGTCCGACCAAGGCCCTCGAGGACAAGAAGGTCCAGCGCGAGCTGCGCGAGGCCGCCACTTCTTTGCGCGAGGCGGCCGATGGCCTGCGTGGCAAGAAGAAGAAGAAGGGTCGCCGGCGTGGCCGGCTGCTCGTCGTTGGCCCTCGTCGGCGGCGCGCTTGCTCTGGCCCTCAGCGAGGGTCTGCGCAAGAAGGTCCTGGACGCTCTGTTCGGCGCCGAGGAGGAGTTCGAGTACACGGCGAGCACCACCCCGGAGCCCTCGTCCAACGCGCGAGCGCGTCCCCAGGCCAGCCCGTCGGCACCACCTGACGACGCCGGCCGATTCAAATCGTGAGAGGGGGCGCCTCGTGCGCCCCCTCTGCGTTCCGAGTGCGCCGCTCGGGCCCGGCGCGGCTCGGCTGGCCAGCCAGCTAGACTCGCGGCCGTGGAGGCCTCGGTCGAGACTCCCCGCAGGCTCGAGGGGGAGAAGGCGCAGCGGATCATCGCCGCCATGCGCTCGAGCGTCGGACGCCGCGGCGCCGCCGGCTCGACCTTCGACCACGTGGCCCGCGAGGCCGGGCGTCTCGCGCGGGCTGCTGCACTACTACTTCGGCTCGAAGGAGCGGCTGCTCGTCGAGGTGGTCCGCCAGGACTGCGAGGTGCGCAACGCAGGCGATGGAGGAGCGGCTCGCCGAGGCGCACACGATCGACGAGATCGTGGCCGCCCTGGTGCTCGGCCTCGAGGAGTTCATCGAGGACGAGCGCGCCAACCGCTCGGTGCTCTACGAGCTGCTGAGCGCCTCGCGCCACAGCGAGGAGATCCGCGCTCGCGATGGCCGAGCTCTACCGGACCTGGCGCGCCAGCCTCGCCGACGGGCCTGCGGCGCAAGGAGGCCGAGGGCGTGATCACCCTCGAGGCGACGCCGAGGCCGTGGCCTCGATCCTCTTCTCGCTCGGCGACGGCTTCGGCATCCAGGTGCTCGCGGATCCCGGGTGGGACCGCGAGGCCGCCTTCGATATCGGCGTGCGCACCGCGCGCCGGCTGCTCGGCGCGACGGACTAGGAGGCCTTCAGGCGCCCCACGAGCTCGTCGCCGAGCTCGGACGCCGGGATGCGCACCTGCTCGAGCGTGTCGCGGTCGCGGAGGGTGACCGTGCCGTCGTCCATCGTCTGGTGGTCCACGGTCACGCCCCAGGGCGTGCCGATCTCGTCCTGGCGGCGGTAGCGCTTGCCGATCGAGCCGCCCGCGTCGTACTCGGCCGGCATCAGCTCGCGCAGCTCCTCGTAGATCTCCCGCGCGCGCTCGGGCTGGCCCTCCTTGTTCACGAGCGGCAGCACCGCCACCTTGATCGGGGCCATCTTCGGCTTCAGCCGCAGGACCGTGCGCTGCTCGCCGCCGATCTCGTCCTCGTCGTAGGCGTCGCAGAGCAGCGTCAGCACCGTGCGGCCCAGCCCCGCCGCCGGCTCGATCACGTGCGGCACGTAGCGGTCGCCGGAGGCGGTGTCCACGTACTCGAGCTTCTGGCCGGAGAACTCGGCGTGCTGGGTGAGGTCGAAGTCGCCGCGGTTGGCGATCCCCTCGAGCTCGGACCAGCCGATCGGGTAGAGGTACTCGATGTCGCTGGTGGCCGAGCTGTAGTGCGACAGCTCGTCCGCGTCATGCGGGCGCAGCCGGAGCTTCTCGGGGTCGATGCCGAGCGAGACGTACCAGGCCATCCGCTGCTCCATCCAGTGCTCGTGCCACTTCTCGGCCTCCGCCGGCGGCACGAAGAACTCCATCTCCATCTGCTCGAACTCGAGCGTGCGGAAGATGAAGTTGCCCGGGGTGATCTCGTTGCGGAACGACTTGCCGATCTGGGCGATGCCGAACGGCGGCTTCTTGCGCGCGAAGCCGAGCGTGGTCTTGAACGCGAGGAAGATCCCCTGCGCGGTCTCGGGCCGCAGGTAGACGGTCGAGCCGGCGTCCTTCACCGGCCCGATCGACGTCTCGAACATCAGGTTGAACTCGCGCGCCTCGGTGAGGTCGCAGTCCGCGTGGTCGCCCGGCAGCTTCGAGGGCGCCTTGCCGCAGCGGAGGTCCGGATGCTGCGCCGTGCCGTTGCGGACCTCCTCGAGATGGTCGGCGCGGAAGCGCCGCTTGCAGGCGCGGCAGTCCACGAGCGGATCGGTGAAGCCGGCCAGGTGGCCCGAGGCCTCCCACGTGCGCGGGTGCTGGATGATCGCGGAGTCGAGCGCCACGATGTCGTCGCGCTCCTGGATCATCGCCTTCCACCAGGCGCTCGCGACGTTGTTCTTGAGGAGCACGCCGTAGTGCCCGTAGTCGTAGGTGTTGGCGATCCCCCCGTAGATCTCGGACGCCGGGAAGATCAGGCCGCGGCGCTTGCAGAGGGCAACGATCTTGTCCATCGTCACTACATCGGTCGTCACGGCTCGGCAGAGTAGCGGCGGCAGTCCAGAAGGCCGGTATTTCCGGACTTGGCGGGGCCGCGACGGTTTCCGGTGCGCGGCCGGGGGGTACCTTGCCAGCCGTGGTCGGCACCGCGCTCAAGCCCTTCGGGCACCTCGCCGCCTGGATCGTCTGGCACGCCGCGCGCGTCTCGCTGCTGGACGATCTGAAGCGCCCGAGCCCGCCGCACGCGGGCTGAGCGCTCCCGGGGCGCTCATATACTCGAAGCGCCATGCCCATCTACGAATACCGCTGCGCGAAGGGGCATACCTTCGAGGAGATGCAGCGGATGACCGACGATCCGCTGACCACCTGCAACGTCTGCGGCGCGCCGGTGCAACGCGTGTTCCACCCCGTGGCGGTGCACTTCAAGGGCTCCGGCTTCTACAACACCGACTACGGCAAGAAGAAGAAGGCGGGAGCCGCCACCGAGTCCTCGGGCAAGAGCGACTCGAAGTCGGATTCCTCCTCCAAGTCGGGCTCCGACTCGGGCTCGTCCAAGTCCGAGTCGTCCTCCAAGTCCTGCTCGGACTGAGCCCTACTTCAGCCTCGCCGCGAAGAACTTGCGCGTCGGCTGGTCGGCCGCGCCCACGATCGCCACGTGCGAGATGCCCTCGTAGGTCAGGTACTTCACCTTGTTCTTGCCGGCGACCAGCTCGGTGTCGAGCTGGTTCGTCATGAACGGGAGCACCGTCGTGTCGCTCAGCCCCTGAGCCAGCAGCACCGGCGCCGCGATCTTCAGGTTGGGGTTCTGCGCGTCCAGGATCTTGCTGAGCGGCTCCAGGTCGACGCCGGGCCTCACCAGGTCGGCGGGCGCGAGCCCGCCGAAGGACGACGGGCCGTTCAGCTCGCCGAGGCACAGCTTGTCGACCTGCGGGAACAGGGCGAGCGCCTTGTCCGACGCGATCTCGCTCGGGCTTGATGCTCGGGTAGACCGAGGACACCCCGCGGAGGACCATCGCCGCGAGGCCGGACAGCCCGCTCGGGGTGGTGAAGCCGGGCAGCGCGCGGCTGAGCAGGCCGAGGTGCGAGGCCGGCGCGTACGCCGCCACCCCGCGCAGGCGCAGCTCGGGCGCCCACTTCGGCCCGATCGCGGCGGCGAAGAGCGCCGCGTGGCCGCCCTGCGAGTGCCCTGCGATCACGTAGCGCTTGCCGAGCCGGCCGTCGAGCTGGCGCGAGGCGCGCACGATGTCCACGACGCCGCGGCCCGCGGAGCGCCCGACGAGGTACGGGTGGACGCCGGGCGTGCCGAGGCCCTCGTAGTCGGTGTTGGCGATGGCATAGCCGGCCTTGAGCCAGGCGCCGAACTGGGGCGCGGCGTAGAAGGTGTAGGGCCCCTTCGGGTCGCGCGAGGGCGCGCAGGAGTCGGCGATCCCGCTCGTGCCGTGCGCCCAGCTCACCACGGGCCAGCCGTGCTTGGGCGGCTTGCCCTTGGGGAGCATCACGAAGCCCGACACGCCGATCGCCTTGCCCTTGCACGCTGGTCGAGCGGTAGAGGAGCACCCACGTGCGTCCCGCCTGCTTCAGCGGGTTGGCCGTCTTGCGCGCCCAGATCAGGTCGCCGTGCGTGTACGACTTGAGGTTCTTGGGCGGCTTGTAGAGCTTCAGGCCGGCGGGCGCCTTGGGGCACCTTGGCCTCGGCCGGGGCGGCAGCCACGAGCGCGAGGACGCACAGCAGGGCGATGCGAACAGGACGGGACAATCTCTCTCCTCCGGGCGGGACCTGACCGCAGCGCACTGTGGCAGATTCACGCAGACGAACTGCAAATACCTCTCGCTAGTCAGCCTTCCTCGAGGTAGTTCGCGCCGTCGCGCTTGGCGCCCTCGGACACGACGAGGCTCCCGCCCGGCCCGCAGGACAGGCATGAGGGCTCGAGCACCTTCGTCTCGTCGCTGCTCCCGGTGGCCATGTCGGCGAACAGCGCCAGGAGCTGCGGGCCCCTCATGTCCGTCTTGAGCGCCTTCGGCGCCCGCCAGCTCACCAGCGGGAGCCGGAAGAACGTGCCGGGGGAGACCACGCTGCCCTTGATCGCCGTGAGCACCTGCTGCTGGCGCTGGGCGCGCTCGATGTCGGTCTCGTTCGGCGCGCAGGCGTTCTTCCTGATCCGCGCGAACCCGAGCGCGCGCTCGCCGTCGAGGTGGTGCTCGCCCTTGCTGAAGCGCAGGCCCTTCCAGAAGTTGTCGAAGGGCGGCGAGCAGATCCGCTGCTCCACCGTCACGTCGATGCCGCCGAGCGCGTCGATCAGCTTCGGGAAGTCGTCGAAGTCGACCTCGATCAGGTGGTTCACCTGGACGTCGTTGCCCATGAACCCCTCGACGGTGTGGATCATCAGCGCCGGCCCGCCGAGCGCGTAGGCGGCGTTGATCTTCTGGCCGCCGTGGCCGGGGATCTCGGCGAACGAGTCGCGCGGGATCGAGAGCTTGCGGACGCTCCCGAAGGCGGCGTGCACGAGCATGATCGTGTCGGCGCGCGAGGGGCCCTGCTGGGACTCGTCGATCGAGTCGCCGGTGCGCGCGTCGGAGCCGAGCACGAGGATCGTGCTGCCGGAGAGCAGGCTCCCGTCGCTCGAGAGCGCGCGCTTCGCGCTGTCGGACACGCCCTCCTCGGTCTGGGCGCTGACCAGGAACAGGACGAGCGAGAGCAGCAGCCAGGCCACGACCGCGACCAGGACCCACTTGACGACGCGCCCCGGGGTGATCCCGCGGCGCTCGCCGGGCTGGTCGCGGGTCGCGATCGCGGAAGCGCGAGAGGCGCTTGCGCAGGGCGTCCAGGTCGCCTCCGCCGCCCAGCTCGCGGGGGGCCTGCGGCGGGACCGGTAGACGTTGTACTCGGGCGGGCCCGGGTCGGAAGGGGGGCGGGGCGGATCGCTCACCAACCCCTGTATATCGTCCGGCCATGCCGCCGAGACGGGTAATCGGCGTCGACGCGGGCGGCACGAAGCTGCTCGGCGGCGTCGTTGACGAGCAACTGGTGGTCCACCACCGGGTGCATCGGATCTGGCGTGGGGCGGACCGCCAGGAGACGCTCGACATCTTCGTGGAGGCCGTCGAGGAGATCCGCGCGGCGTCCCCGGACGTGGACGCCGTGGGGTTCGGGCTGCCCGCTCTGGTGGACCAGCGGAGCGGTCAGAGCGCATGGTCCACGCACCTCCCGCTCGAGGGCGTTCCCGTTCCGCGACCTGATGAGCGAGCGGCTCGGCCTGCCCGTGCACGTGGACAACGACGCGAACGTCGCGCTGCTGGCCGAGCACCGGCGGGGCGCGGCGGCGGGCCGCGACCACGCGGCGATGGTCCTGCTGGGCACCGGCATCGGCGGTGGGCTGCTGCTCGACGGCCGCATCTACCGCGGCGCGACCGGCGTCGGCGCCGAGCTCGGGCACATCGTGGTGGACATCGACGGCCCCGACTGCCAGGGCGCGTGCCCGGGGCGCGGCTGCCTCGAGGTGCTGGCGTCGGGCAGCGCGATCGGGCGCGAGGCCGAGCGGCTCGCCGCCGAGCGGCCCGGACTCGGCGCTCGGGCGCAGGCTCGCCGCGGGCGCCGAGATCACCGGCGCGATCGCCACCGAGCTCGCCCACGAGGGCGACGACGCGGCGCTCGAGGCGCTGGCCGTGGTCGGCCGCCACCTGGGCGCGGGGCTCGTGAGCCTCGTGAACGCGCTCAACCCCGAGGTGATCGTGATCGGCGGAGGCGCGGTGGCGGCCGGCGACCTGCTGATCGAGCCGGCGCGCGAGGTGGTGGCGGAGCGTGCGCTGCCGCCCGCGCGCGAGGTGGTGGAGATCGTGCCCGCGCACTTCGGCGCCGAGTCGGGGATGCTCGGCGCCGCGCTGATGGCGCTGGACGGAGGGGTGGCTTGAGCGGGCGGCTCGTGGTCTGCGCCACGCCGATCGGGAACCTCGAGGACGTGACCCTGCGGGTGCTGGCCGCCCTGCGCGAGGCCGACGTGGTGGCCTGCGAGGACACGCGCCGGACGCGGGTGCTGCTCGACCGCTACGGGGTCAAGGCGCGGCTCGTCTCCTACCACGAGCACAACGAGCGGGCCCGTGCCGCGGAGCTCGTGGAGCGCATGCGCGCCGGGTCGCACGGTGGCGCTCGTGTCCGATGCCGGCATGCCGCTCGTCTCGGACCCGGGCTACCTGCTCGTGCGGGCGTGCGTGGCCGCCGGGCTGCCGGTCGAGGTGCTGCCCGGGCCGTCGGCGGCGATCACGGCGCTGGTGGCGTCGGGCCTGCCCGGCGGCCGAGTGGCGCTTCCAGGGCTTCCTCCCGCGCAAGCGCGCCGAGCTCGAGGCGGTGCTCTCGCGAGCCGGGCGGCACGCTCGTGGCGTTCGAGTCGCCGCGCCGGGTGCCGGCCACGCTGGCGGCCGTGGCCGCGCTCGAGCCCGAGCGCCAGGTGGCCGTCTGCCGCGAGCTCACCAAGGCCCACGAGGAGGTCGTGCGCGGGACCGCGGCCGAGCTGGCCGAGCGCTACGAGGGGTCGCCGCCGCGCGGCGAGGTGGTGCTCGTGCTCGCCCCGACCGAGGTCGCCGGCGGCGGCGCGGAGGAGGCGGCGCTCGAGGCGCTGCGCGAGCTGGTGGACGCGGGCGCCAAGCCGCGCCGGGCCGCCGCGGTGGTGGCGGAGCTGACCGGCGGGAGCGCGAACGCGCTCTACCGGGCCTCACCTCCGGCGACTGAGCGCCGCCGAACGTGACAACTCCGCGACGGCGGCGCACGGTTCGGGAAAACCCGTCCCACGATCCCGCCCTCCGCGTCCTACGGTCGCCGTCATGACCCGATCTCGCTCGCCGCCGTCGCCGCTCGCCGCCCTCGCCCTGATGGCGGCGCCTCCGCCGGCGCTCGCCGCGTGGACGTGGCCGCTCCGACGGCGAGGTCGTCACGGCGTTCCGCAACGGCGACGACCCGTACGCGGCCGGCCAGCACCGCGGCATCGACATCGCCGGCAGCGTCGGGCGCTCCCGTGGTCGCCGCCACGGCGGGGCTCGTCCGCTTCGCGGGCACGGCGGGCTCGTCCGGGACGACCGTCAGCGTCCGGAGCGCGGACGGGCGTCTTCGACCTCTCGTACCTGCACCTCGGCTCCCTGGCGGTGCGCCGTGGCCAGCAGGTCGGCGGCCGGCCAGGCGCATCGGCAGCGTCGGCACCACGGGCGTCCGCTCGGTGGAGCGCCCGCACCTCCACTTCGGCGTGCGCAGCGCGGGCACGCGCCACGACTACCTCGATCCGCTGACGCTGCTCCCGCCGGCCGCCGTCCCGGCGCCGCGTGCGCCGCAGGCGGTCCCGGTGGCGGCGCCCGTGCCCGTCCGGCCGGCGCCCGCTCCGGCCCCGGTGCCGGTGGCCCGGCCGCACGCGCCGGGGCTCCGCGCTCCCGCGCCGGCGCCCGCGCGGCGGCCGTCGCCGCTCGCGCTGCCCGCGCCGAGACGCGGTGTCCGCCCCGGAGCCGGTCGCCGTCGCTCGCCCGCACCTGCCGGCCGCGGCGCGGCCCGCTCGCACTGGGCCGCGCGAGCGCCACCCGGGGATGGAGCCGGCGCGCCACGGGCCCGCGCGGCTGGGCGCCGTCCCGCGGCGCCCGCGCGGCCGCCGCCGGCCCGGCCCGAGCGGCCTCTCCCGCTCCCGGGCGCGGCGGCCCGGACCTCGGCTGGCTCGCCGCGTGCGCCGGACTGGCCGCGCGCCGCGCTCGCGCTGACCGGCGGCGAGGCGCTCGCGCGGATCGCGGGCGCTCGTGACGCGCCAGTAGCATCGATCCTCGTGTCCTACTACGTCACCACGCCGATCTACTACGTGAACGGCGAGCCCCATCTCGGGCACGCCTACACGACGATCGCGGCCGACGTGCTCGCCCGCCACATGCGCCAGCGGGGCGAGGACGTGTTCTTCCTCACGGGCACCGACGAGCACGGCGAGCCGGTCGCGCTGGCGGCCGAGCGCGAGGGGATCACCCCGCGCGAGCTGGGCGACCGCAACGCGGTGCGCTTCAAGGAGCTGGCGGCCGCCGTGGACGCCACGAACGACTTCTTCATCCGCACCACCGACCCCGAGCACCTCGAGCGGGTCGCCGAGGTCGTGCAGCGGATCCACGACAACGGCCACGTCTACGAGGGCACCTACGAGGGCTGGTTCTGCCCGCGCTGCGCGGACTTCAAGACGGAGTCGGAGATCGAGGACGGCAACCGCTGCGCGATCCACAAGATCCCGCTCGAGTGGCAGGTGGAGGACAACTGGTTCTTCCGGCTGTCGGCGTTCCAGGAGCCGCTCGAGCGGCTCTACGCGGAACGCCCGGACTTCGTGGTCCCGCAGGTGCGCTTCAACGAGGCGCTCTCGTTCATCAAGGGCGGCCTCCAGGACATCTCGCTCAGCCGGTCGCGGCTCAAGTGGGGCGTGCCGGTGCCGTGGGACGAGTCGCAGGTCGTCTACGTCTGGATCGACGCCCTCTTCAACTACTACACGGCGCTCTCCTACGCGCGTGAGGGCGAGGACCTCACCGACCGCTTCTGGCCGGCCGACCTGCACGTGATCGGCAAGGACATCCTCAAGTTCCACGCCGTGATCTGGCCCGCGCTGCTGATGGCCGCGGACATCGAGGTGCCGCGCCGGGTGGGCATCCACGGCTTCCTGCTGCTCGGCGAGCACAAGATGTCCAAGTCGCTCGGGAACGTGATCGAGCCGCTGCGGGTGGTGGAGCTCTACGGGGCCGACGCGCTGCGCTACTACGCGCTGCGCGAGGTCCGCTTCGGCCAGGACGGCGAGGTCTCGCCCGAGGGCTTCGAGAACCGCTACACGAGCGAGCTCGCCAACGAGTACGGGAACCTCGCCAGCCGCACGCTCGCGATGGTCGGCCGCTACCGCGACGGCGTGCTGCCCGAGGCCGAGCCGGACCCCGCGCTGAGCGCCGGACTTCGAGGGCTTGGCCGAGACCGTGGCGGACCTGATCGACCGGGTGGAGCCGTCGCTCGCGCTCGACGAGATCTGGCAGCGCGTCAAGCGGCTCAACCGCTACGTGCAGGACGAGGAGCCGTGGCAGCTCTCGAAGGACGAGGCCCAGGCCGAGCGCCTCGACCAGGTGCTCTACTCGCTCGCCGAGGGGCTGCGCGTGGTCTCGGTGCTCCTGCTCGCGTTCATGCCGTCGTCGGCGGAGCGCCTGCTCGCCGCGCTGGGGAGCGAGGACCCGTCGCTCGAGAACGCGCGCTTCGGCGCGCTGCCGGGCGGGGCGGCCACCTCGCGAGCCCGGGCAGCTGTTCCCGCGCGTGGAGGCCTCCGAGGCCACGACCGTCTGAGCGCGCGCCGCCGGTGGTCGACACCCACTGCCACCTGGACTACTGCGAGCCGCCGGACGGCGAGCTGATCGAGCGGGCGCGCGCCGCCGGGGTCACGCGGCTCGCGACCGTGGGCACGGACGGGCCGTCGATCGAGCGCGCCCTCGCGCGCCGCCCGCGAGCACCCGGAGGTGGTCGCGATCGTCGGGCGCCACCCGCACGAGACGGAGGGCTTCGGCGCCGCCGACCTCGACGAGATCGAGCGCGCCGCGGCCGACCCGCTGGTGCGCGCGATCGGCGAGACCGGCCTCGACTACTACCGCGACCACGCCCCGCGCGAGGACCAGCGGCGGGCGTTCGCCGCCCAGCTCGAGCTGGCGGCGAAGCTCTCGCTCCCGGTGGCGATCCACACGCGGGCCGCGGAGGACGACACGTTCGCGCTCCTGCGCGAGCACTCGCAGGCGCTGCCGGCCGTGATCCTGCACTGCTTCTCCGCGCCCGAGCGGCTCGACGAATGCGTGGAGCGCGGGTACCTGTGCTCGTTCGCCGGCAACGTGACCTATCCGAAGGCCACCGAGCTGCAGGAGGCCGCCCGGCGCGTGCCCGAGGAGCTGCTGCTGGTCGAGACCGACTCGCCCTACCTCTCGCCCCAGCCGCTCCGGGGCAAGCCGAACGAGCCCGCCAACGTGGCGCACACCGCCCGCCACGTGGCCGGGCTGCGCGGGGTCTCGTACGAGGAGCTCGAGCGCGCCGTGGAGGCCAACGCCGCCCGGGTGCTGCGCTGGTGAGCGAGCCGCGCCAGGCGAGCCTCCGGCGCCTGCGGCAGTTCGACGTGCGGCCGAACCGCGAGCTCGGCCAGAACTTCCTGATCGACGACAACCTGCTGCGCGTGATCGAGCGCGCCGCCGAGCTCGACCCCGCCGACGTGGTGCTCGAGGTCGGCGGCGGGCTCGGCGTGCTCTCGGAGCACCTGGCCCCGCGCGTGGGCCACCTGCACGTGGTGGAGGTCGACCGCGCGCTCGAGCCCGCGCTCGCGGACGCGCTCGCCCCGTTCGGCAACGCGAGCCTCCACCTGGCCGACGCGGTGAAGCTCGACTTCGCCGCGCTCGAGCCGGTGCCCACGAAGGTCGTGGCGAACCTCCCCTACGGGGTCGCCGCGACGGTGCTGCTCAAGTCGATCGAGGAGCTGCCCGAGCGCCGGCCTCTGGGTGGCCATGGTCCAGCGCGAGGTGGGGGAGCGGCTCGCCGCCGAGCCGGGCGGGCGCACGTACGGAGCCAGCTCCGTGCTCGCGCAGCTCGCCTGCGAGGTCCGCGTGCTGCGCAAGGTGCCGCGCACGGTCTTCCACCCGGCGCCGCACGTGGACTCCGTGCTCGTGACGATGCGGCGCAGCGGCGCGGCGCCCCGGGGGAGGCGGTCCGCGACCTCGTGCACGCCGGCTTCGCGCACCGGCGCAAGGCGCTGGCCGGCTCGCTGGCGCTCGCGCCGGGAGCGCCGCCCGGGCTCCGCGACGCGGTGCGCGCCGCGCTCGAGGACATGGAGCTCCCCGCCGACGCCCGCGCCGAGCGGCTCGCGCCCGCGCGACTGGACCCGGCTCGCGGGAGCGCTCGGGTGATCCGCGAGCTCGCCCCGGCGAAGCTCAACCTGGTCCTGCACGTCGGCCCTCCGCGACGGGGGGATGCACCCGATCGCGTCGCTGTTCGCCTCGCTCGAGCTGGCGGACGAGCTCGAGCTGCGCCGAGTCCGGCGAGGACAGGGTCATCTGCCCCGGCGTGGTGGGGGAGAACCTGGCGGCCGTGGCGCTCCGCGAGCTCCGCGAGCGCCTGCTGCCCGACCTGCCCCCGCTCGCCGTGCGGATCGACAAGCGCATCCCGATCGCCGCCGGTCTCGGCGGCGGGAGCGCCGACGCCGCCGCCGTTCTGCGGGGCGCCAACCGGATCGCCGGGTCGCCGCTCGGAGTGGACGAGCTGCGCGCGCTCGCCGCCCGGCTCGGCTCGGACGTGCCGAGCCAGGTGGAGCCGGGCCACTGCGGTCGTCACCGGCACCGGCGAGCTGGTCGAGCCGCTCGAGCTGCCGCCGGTGGACGTCGTGCTGGTGCCCGACGCGCGCGGGCTGAGCGCCGGCCGAGGTCTACGCCGAGCTCGACCGCGGCGAGGGCTGGCGCGAGCGGCTCGACCCGGAGCCGCTCCGGCGCCTCGCCGGGGCCGGCGCCGCGGACGCTCGCCGCCGTGCTCGAGAACGACCTCGAGCCACCGGCCCGCGACGCTCCTGCCGGAGATCGGCGCGGCCCTCGACGCGCTCCGCGGCGCCGGGCGCGCTCGGCGTCGGCGTGAGCGGGTCCGGCCCCACCTGCTTCGGCCTGTTCGACGGGCCGGACGCGGCCCGCGCGGCCTGGGAGGCGATCCCCGGCTCGCTTCCGACCAGGCTGCGCCGGCGCTGACCGGCCTACAGTCCGGCGCGTGTCACCAGGCCAGATCGCAGCGGCAGTCGCGGCCGTGCTGGTCGTCGCGCTCCTCGCCCGGCGCTGGCGCCGGCTCGAGCTCGAGCGCAAGGCCGGCCTCGTGCTGCTGGCGCTCGCGCTCGCCGTCTACGCGAGCGGCGTGCTGTCGGCGCTCCCCGACCCGAAGGAGCTGATCGGGGACATCGCGCGGGCGCTCGGCCCGTGGACGTACGTCCTGGTGGGCGTGATGGCGTTCCTCGAGACCGGCGCCTTCGTCGGCCTGGTGGCGCCCGGCGAGACGGTCGTGATCGCGGGCGGCGTGATCGCGGGGCAGGGCGAGATCGACCTGCTGCCGCTGATCGGGATCGTCTGGGTCTGCGCGGTGCTCGGCGACACCACGAGCTTCTACATCGGGCGCAGGCTGGGGCGGAACTTCCTGGAGCGCCACGGCCCGCGCGTGAAGATCACCCACGAGCGCCTCGAGCAGGTGGAGGGGTACTTCGACCGCCACGGCGGCAAGACGATCCTGATCGGGCGCTTCATCGGGCTCGTCCGCGCGCTGGCGCCGTTCATCGCCGGCGCCTCCGGGCTGACCTACCGGCGCTTCGTCCCCTTCAGCATCGTCGGCACCGGCCTCTGGGCGACCGTCTTCTGCGTGCTCGGGTACGTCTTCTGGCGCTCCTTCGACAGGGTCGCGCACATCGCCGGGCAGGCGGTCTTCGGCTTCGGCGTCACCGTCTCGGTGATCGTCGGCGTGGTGGTGGCCTGGCGCCGCCGGGAGGAGATCCGCGAGTGGTTCCGCGCCCACGAGCGGCATCCCCTCGTGCGGCCACTGCTCGTGGCGGCGCGCTGGCTGCACCGGCTGCTCCTGCGCCCGGCGGCGAAGGTGCTCGGCCCGGAGCTGCGCTTCCTCCAGGAGCACCTGACCGTGGCGCTCGTGACCGCGATGGCGGTCGCCGGGGGTGGCGCGTACGTCTTCGTCCTGCTCGCGTCCAGGGTGTACCAGTCCACGGCGCTGACGCCGTTCGACCGCGAGCTGTTCGACTTCGGCCGGCACGTGCGCACGGACTTCGGCGTGGACGTGGCCAAGGTGCTGACGGAGCTGGGGTCGTTCACGGTCGTGACGGTCCTGGTTGCGGCGGCCGCCGTCTACCTCGCCGCGAAGAGCCGGCCGGTGGAGGCGGTCGTCCTGGTGCTCGGGTTCGCCCTCATCTACGTGGCGGTGGACATCGCCAAGGACGCGATCGACCGTCCGCGGCCGGCGGGCCCGCTCGTGGACACGAGCGAGGCCGCCTTCCCGAGCGGGCACGCCGCCTACGCCACCGCCTGGGTGGCCGTGGCGGTGGCTGTCACGCGCCATCGAGCTCTCACGATCCAGGTGTCGTTCATCACGGGCGCGCTGCTGCTCGCGGCGGCCATCGGCCTGACGCGTGTGTACCTGCGCGCGCACTACTGGTCGGACGTGGCCGGCGGCTGGGCGCTCGGCGCCGCGATCTACGGTGGCCTGGCCACGATCGCGCTTGTCGTCGCGGAGGTCCGCAACAATGAGCGCGACCCCGCCACGTCGCCTCCCTGATGGACCTCACGACCACAGAGCTCACGATCGCGCTGGCCAGCGGCCTGGTCGTCGCGAGCTACGCCGGCCTGATCGTCATGCCCGCCTGGCGCTGCTACGGCCGGCTCTGGGAGAAGCTGGCCGCGAGCTTCCTGACGCTCTACATGCTCGCCACGTTCCTCGGAATCGGCACCGTGATCGGCCTCGCGGTGGTCTGGAGCTACGACCAGTACGCCTAGCGGCCCCCGGCCGAATGGGCCGTCGCGGGCTACCATCGTGGGGGATGTCGGTCTCGCACGAACCGGCGAGCGCGACCGTCGAGCCACGCTCGTTCCTGGACGCGCTCGAGGAGGTCTCCGAGGCTGTGGAGGCCGGCGCAGGCCTGCCGTCCGTGGCGAGAGCCGCCGGGCGGGCGCTCGATGCGAGCGTGATCGTGCTCGACGCCCCGGGCAGCGTGCTCGCCGTGGCATGCGCCTCGCGTGAGGACGAGCGCGCCGTGATGGCGCTGGAGGGCGACACCCGGGTCGCCGGGCTGACCGTGGCGGACGCCTCGGTCGGCGAGCTGCGCTACCGGACCCGGGGCGCCGAGCCGCCGCCGTCGCTGCTGCGGCTCGTGGCGAACCTGATCGGGCTGGAGGTCGATCGCGCGAAGGCGCCCGAGCGCGCCACCGAGGCCGCCGTGGCCGACTTCGTGGACGACCTGCTCGCGCGGCGGATCCCCGACGGGGAGACCGTGGCCGCGCGCGCCGCCGAGCTCGGCTGCGACCTGTCCGCCGGCGCGACCGTGCTCGTCGCGCGGGCGCGCCCGCAGCATCCGGAGGAGGGCGACTGGAGGGCGCGGGTCCTCACCGTCGCCGAGCGCGGCGCCCGGGCCGTGGAGCGCACCGCCCTCACGGCGCTCGCCTCGGCGGGCTGGGTGACCCGCCACGCGCGCGCGTCCAACGGCGACGGCGGCCCGATGGGCGGCCGCGAGCTCGTGATCGTGGCTCCCGGCCCCGACGCCGCGGCGGGACGCCGCGTGGCCGCCGCGGTGCACGGCGAGCTCGAGGCGGGCCTCCCCGGCCACGTGCTGACGGTGGCCATCAGCCGCCACGCCGCCGATCCGGCCGACCTGCACCGTGCGGGCACCGAGGCGCTGCTGGCCGCGAACGTGGCCGAGGCGCGCGGGCTCGAGCAGCTCTCGTTCGAGGAGACCGGCGCCTACCGGCTGCTGCTGCCGGCGATGAGCGAGGACCCGAGCGAGCTCCAGGGCTTCTTCGACGAGACCGTGGCCCCGCTCGTGGACTACGACGAGCAGTACGAGACCGAGCTGGTGCGCACGGTCGAGAGCTTCCTGGACGCGGACGGCAACGTGGCCCGCACGGCCGAGCGCCTCTTCACCCACCGCCACACCATCCGCTACCGGCTGGAGCGCGTGCGCGAGCTGTCGCGGCCTCGACGTGTCCTCCACCGACGGCCGCGAGCGGCTGTCGCTCGGCCTGAAGGCGATGCGCGTGCTCGGCATCCACCCGCCCGGCGGCCCCGCCCAAGAGGCGGGCGCCGAGGCCGGCCGCGTGCCGCGCGAGCGCAAGGACCGCTGAGCCGGGCGCGGCCGGTGGTACCTTCGCCGCCGCGTCGATGGGGAGTGGTCTAATGGCAAGACGCGTGGTTTTGGTCCACGAAATGGGGGTCCGATTCCTCCCTCCCCAGTCGCCCCTCGATTCGACTTCGCCGGTACGCTCAGGTCTGAATGGCTGAGCCCTTCACGGTCCTGATCATGGCCGCCGGGCGGGGGACTCGCATGCGGTCGGAGCTTCCGAAGGTGCTCCACCGCGTCTGCGGCAAGCCCATGCTCGAGTGGGTCGTGGACGCCGGTCGCGAGGCCGGCGCCGATCGCATCGTCTGCGTGGTGCGGCCGGGCGACGGCGTGGCCGAGGGCCTGCCCGAGGGCGTCGAGCTCGCCGAGCAGACCGAGGGCGAGGGCACCGGCTCCGCGGTCCTCGCGGCGCGCGCCGCGATCGAGTCGGCCGGCGGCCCCGTGGTCGTGCTCTCGGGCGACCACCCGCTCGTGTCGGCCGAGCACCTGACCGGCCTGCTGGAGGCCCACCGCTCGGACGGCGCCGCGGCCACCATCCTCACCACCGACAAGCTCGACCCGAGCGGCTACGGCCGCATCGTGCGCAACGGCGACGGCGGCGTCGAGCGGATCGTGGAGACCAAGCATCCCGAGGGCGTCCCCGAGGAGGAGCTCGCGATCCGCGAGATCAACCTCGGGACCTATGCGTTCGAGCCGGAGGCGCTCGTGTCGGCGCTCGACGCGGTCGGCGAGTCCGGGCGGCGAGCGCTACCTGACCGGCGCCATCAGCGTGCTGCGCGAGCGCGACCGGGCCATCGTGACCTTCCTGACCGACGACCCGAGCGGCGCGCTCGGCGTGAACGACCGGGCCGACCTGATGCGCGCCGAGGCGGTGGCCCAGGCGCGCCTGCTCGAGGCCCATGCCGCAGGCCGGCGTGACCTTCCTCCAGCCGGAGACCACCCGCGTGGAGGCCGGTGTCGCGATCGGCGAGGACACCGTCGTCGGCCCCGGGGTCAGCCTGCTGGGCTCGACCGCGGTCGGCGCGGGCGCCGAGCTGGGCCCGCACGCCACCCTGATCGACTCGCGAGGTCGGCGACGGCGCCCGGGTGCTGCACTCCTACGTGGTCGAGTCGCGCGTCGGGGAGCGCGCCACCGTGGGCCCGTTCGCCTACCTGCGGCCCGGCACGGTGCTGGGCGAGGGCTCGAAGGTCGGCACCTTCGTCGAGGTGAAGAACTCGGACGTGGGCGCGGGCGCCAAGATCCCGCACCTCTCCTACATCGGCGACGCCGACGTGGGGGCGGGCAGCAACCTCGGCGCCAGCACGATCACCGCCAACTACGACGGCCGCAAGAAGCACCGCACGAGCATCGGAGAGAGCGTGAAGACCGGCATCCACACCTCCCTGGTGGCCCCCGTCGACGTCGGGGATCGGGCGTACACTGGGGCCGGTTCGGTGATCACCGGGGATGTGCCCGAAGGGGGCGCTCGGGATCGGTCGCGCGAAGCAGAGGAACGTCGAGGGGTACGCAGACCGGGTGGACCACAAGGACTAGCCAGATGAGCAAGGCCCTCGACACCGCCACCGCGCCCAGCCTCGGCACGGCGATCACCGCCGGGTACGAGAAGCGGCTGATGGTCACCGCCGGCCGCGCGAGCCAGGAGCTCGGCGCGAAGATCACCAGCCGGCTGGGCCTCGAGCCGGTCGACCCCGGCCTCAAGACGTTCGCCGACGGCGAGGTCTACTGCCGCTACGGCGAGTCGATCCGCGGCGCCGACCTCTTCATCATCCAGTCGATCTGCGCCTCCGAGCGCGAGGGGCTCACTCCGAACGACTCGCTCATGGAGCTGCTGCTCATGATCCACGCCGCCAAGCACGCCTCGGCGCACCGGATCATCGCCGTCTGCCCCTGGTACGGGTACTCGCGCCAGGACAAGAAGTCGGCCCCGCGCGAGCCGATCTCCGCGCGGCTCGTGGCCGAGCTGCTCGAGGTGGCGGGCATCGACCGGCTCGTGACGATGGACCTCCACGCCGGCCAGATGCAGGGCTTCTTCTCGAAGACCGTCGACCACATGACGGCCATGCCGATCCTCACGCAGTACGTGCAGGACCGCATCGGCGACCAGGACCTGGTGATCATCGCGCCGGACGCCGGCCGCGTGAAGCTCGTGAAGAACTTCGCGCGCAAGGTGGGCGCGCCCTACGCGCTGCTCGAGAAGGAGCGGCCCGCCCAGGGCGTGGCCGAGATCGGGCACGTGATCGGCGACGTCTCGGGCAAGACCGCCGTCATCGTCGACGACATCATCGGCACGGGCGGCACGCTCGCGGCCGCGGCCCAGACGGTCATGGACGAGGGCGCGAGCAGCGTCTACGCGGTGGCCACCCACGGCCTCTTCGCCGGAGACGCCTTCGCGAACCTCGTGGCCTCGCCGCTGGAGGGCATCGTCGTCACCGACACGGTGCCGCTCCGCAGCGGCGCGCCGGCCATGGTCCAGCAGCTCACCTCGGCGGACATCCTCACCGACTCGATCCGGCGGATCTTCCTGGACGACTCGGTCTCGGAGATCTTCGCCGGCGAGAACCAGCTGTTCTAGCGGACACCGTCGGCCGTGCGGGCATCGGAGCCGGGTGAACGTCACGCCATCGCCACCGCGCACGCAAAGGACCTGTTGTTCGAGCGTTGCCGCATCGGAGCACGTCCTGGCCCGGCGCACCCCGCCTGGCCGCCCGCTGTCACGCCGCGGCGCTCGCCGCGCGACTCGAAGTACTCCCACTCACGCTCGCCCAGCTCGGTGGCGGGCGCGTCGCCGAACCACCACTCGCGGCCGATCCGGTGCCAGTTGCGCGTGGCCCGCAGCTGGGCGAGCACCGCCAGCACGCCGGTCTCCATGCGCCGCCCCATCAGCTCGTTCGCGGGCAGGTTCTCGCGGCGCACCAGCCGGTAGAACTCGGAGCGGGGGTCGGACACCGCCGCGATCGCGTCCATCACGCGCGCCGAGTCGATCGTGACCTCGCGGTCCTCCATGTACCAGCCGCCGATCGCGCGCACGTGCTGCATCAGCTGCTCGGCGTCCACCTTGCGCGGGTCGCGCAGGAAGCCGAGGTCGTGCAGCGCCACGCGCAGGCGCTCGGGGTCGTCGTCGAAGATCGCGGCCAGCGCGGCGATCTCGAGCTCGATCTGGTCGGCGTCGAGATGCTTGGTCATCCCGAAGTCGAGGAACGCCACGCGCCCGTCGGGCATCAGCAGGTAGTTGCCCGGATGGGCGTCGGCGTTGAAGTGCTGGAGGTGGTAGATCGAGCCGAAGCAGAAGCGGAACACGATCTCGCCGAAGCGGTCGCGCTCCTCCTGGGGCAGGGCCGACACCTCGTCGAAGCCCACGCCGTCCACCCACTCGCTCACGAGCACGCGCGTGGTGGAGAGCCGCGTGACCACCTCGGGCACGAAGACGAAGGGGTGGTCGCGGTAGCCGCGCGCGAACGAGCGCTGGCTCTGGGCCTCGAGCTCGTAGTCGAGCTCCTCCAGCACGCGCTCCTTCAGCTCCTCGGCGGCGGCCTTGGCGTCGAGCCCGGGGGCGAGCGCCTTCGCCATCCGCATGATCAGCCCGGCGTTCTGCATGTCGGCGGCGATCGCCTCGGCCACGCCGGGGTACTGGATCTTCACCGCCACCTGCCGCCCGTCGCAGAGGACGGCGCGGTGCACCTGGCCGATCGACGCGGCCGCCGCGGCCTCGTGGTCGAACTCCTCGAACAGCTCCGACACGGGCTCGTCCCACTCCTCGCGCAGGACGCGCTCCACCTTCTTCCAGGGCATCGGCGGCGCCGACGTGCGCAGCGAGGCGAGCTGCTCCTGGTAGAGCTCGCGGTACTCCGGCGGCAGGAACTCGGTGTCGATGAAGGACGCGAGCTGGCCGATCTTCATGGCCGCGCCCTTCATCCGGCCGAGCGTCTCGACCATCCGCTCGGCGGCCTCGAGGTGGCGCCGCTCGAGCGCCTCCGCCGCGGCCTCGGGCGAGCGCGCGAGGTTGGCGGCGCGCGTGCCGGCGTAGCGGGCGCCCTGCGTGCCGAGCGCCGATCCCACCTCCGCCGTCCTGCGGACGCGTCCTGCCGGGATCGAGCTGTCGTCGCGCCTTGCCAAGCCACGAATGCCGGCTACGGCATCGGTGCGCACCCGGTCCGAGCCGGGTGCTTCCGCAAAGGGTCGGGCCACGACCCCCCGCTACACTGGCGCGCCGGATGGCGGACTCCAAGCGACCCACCCTTGCCGTCGAGCAGCGCGACGGAGCGCGGCAGCCGCGCCGTGCGCCGGCTTCGCCGCGAGGGCGTCGTGCCCGGCGTGGTCTACGGCGGGACCGACGGCGACTGCACCTCGTTCAAGGTCGACTCCCGCACCCTGCGGCAGGTCCTCGTGGACGGCTCCGCGCTGATCGACCTCGAGATCGCGGGCGGCAAGACGCGCCCGGTGATCGTCAAGGACCAGCAGCTCCACCCGGTCCGCGGCGAGGTCATGCACATCGACCTGCTCGAGGTCCGCCTCGACGAGAAGATCCAGGCGCCCGTGGCGGTGCACATCGAGGGCGCCGAGGAGGCCCCCGGCGTCAAGGAGGGCGGCGTGATGGAGCAGGTCACGCACCAGCTCAACATCGAGGCGCTCCCCACCGACATCCCCGACTTCATCACCGTCGACGTGTCCGGGATGGAGATCGCCGCCACCATGCACCTCTCGGAGATCGACCCGCCCGAGGGCGTGGTCTACCTCGACGACCCGGAGGAGACGATCATCGCCACGGTCGTCGTGCCGACCGAGGTCGAGGAGCCCGAGGAGATCGAGGAGGAGACCGAGCTCGTGGGCGAGGACGGCGAGCCGATCGAGGCCGAGGGCGAGGGCGAGGGCGACGAGGGCGCCGCGGAGGGCTCCGAGGGCGGCGACGAGGGCGGCGGCGACTCCGAGGAGTAGGCCGTGAGCCTGTTTCGGCGCCGCTCGGGCGGCGACGGCGGCGGCAAGGTCGACTGGCTGGTGGTCGGGCTCGGGAACCCGGGCGACCGCTACGCACGCACCCGCCACAACGTGGGCTTCGAGGTTGCCGCCGAGGCGGCCCAGCGCTGGGCGCTGCCCAAGGCGAAGCAGAAGTACGCCGGCCTCTACTCGGACGGCCGCGTGGGGCCGGGCGGCCCGCGCGTGGGCGTGCTGCTCCCGCAGACGCACATGAACGACTCCGGCCGCGCCGCCGGCCCCGCGCGCGGCGCGCTCGGCGTGCCGCTCGACCACGTGGTGGCGATCCACGACGAGATCGACCTGCCCGTTCGGGCGGGTGGAGGCGCGGCTCGGCGGCGGCCTGGCGGGGCACAACGGCCTCAAGTCGCTCAAGCGCGAGCTGGGCGGCCCGGACTTCAGGCGCATCCGCGTGGGCGTGGGCCGGCCCGACTCCACCGATCCCGAGATCGTGTCCGCCTGGGTGCTGGGCCGCTTCCGCGAGCCGCCCGACGAGGTTCGCGCGCTGGTGGAGCGCGCCACGGACGCGCTCGAGCGGCTCCTCCAGGACAGCGAAGCCGACGCCTAGAATCGGGGCGAGCCGCGCGGGAGGCCCGGGCGGCCGATCGTCCTGCATGCTCCGCTCGCTTCTCTCATACGCCGAGGAATCGCCCGAGGTCACCGCCCTCGCCGAGGCCGCGCGCCGCGAGCCGCAGCGCGCGTTCGTGTCGTCGAGCCTGCGGCCCTACCTGCTCTCGTCGCTGATCGACCTCGACCCCGAGCGGCCGGCGCTCGTGGTGGCCGGGGACGACCGCGCCGCCCGCGACCTGGCGGCCGACCTGCGCGCCTTCCTGGCGCCCCGGCAGGTCCGCTTCTACCCGGCGCGCGGCGTGCGCTACGAGTCGCACCTGGCGCCGCCGCCGCACCTCGTGGGGCTGCGCGTGGCCGCGCTCGACGCGCTGCTCGGCGAGCAGCCGGCCGTGCTCGTGACCTCCGCGGTCGCCCTGGCCGAGAAGGTGCCCGACCCGGAGCTCCGCCCGCACGGCTTCGAGATCGAGAAGGGCGGCCTGCTCGACCTCGAGGAGGCCGCCGACCAGCTCGTGGCCTGCGGCTACGAGCGCGTGGACCAGGTGGAGAACCGCGGCCAGTTCGCCACGCGCGGGGACATCCTCGACGTCTACCCGGCCACGGAGGAGCGCGCCGTGCGCTGCGAGCTCTTCGACGTGGAGGTGGAGCGGCTCACGTGGTTCTCGACCTTCACCCAGCGCTCGCTGGAGGAGGCCGAGCGGGTGGAGATCGCCCCGGCGGCGGAGCTCGCGCCGGAGCAGCGCGAGCTGGCCGAGATCGCGGCCACGAGCGACGAGTCCGAGCGCCCCGACGTGGCCGACGTGCTGCCCGTGGACCGCTTCCGCGAGCTGCTCGACCTCGTGCCGGCCGACGCGCTGATCGCGGTGGCGGCCGAGGAGGAGCTGGCGCCGTCGCTGCGCGACTACTGGGAGGACGTGACCACGAGCTTCCACGACGAGGACGCGCACCACCTGTACGTGCCGCCGGACCGCCTCGACGCGGCGCTCGCACGAGCGCGCCGAGCTGCGCCTGTCGAGCATCTCCCAGGACCAGCCGCACGAGTTCCGCGCCCAGAGCGCCGACACGGCCGCCCGCTCGCTGCGCGAGGCGGAGCCCGAGCTCGAGAAGCTGGTGCGCTCCGGCTACCGGACGTTCGTGGCCTGGGCGCGGCGCGGCGAGGCCGAGCGCGCGCGCTACAACCTCACCCGGGTCCACGCCGACTTCCTCGACGGCAGGCCGGCGTCCGCCGAGCCGGGCGTCACGTTCGCGCACGCCGTGCTGCGCGAGGGCTTCCTCGCCCCGCGGCTGAAGCTCGCGATCCTGCCCGAGCACCGGCTGCTGCGCAACCGGCGCTCCGAGAGCCCGTCGCGCCCGCAGGCCGGCGGCGCGGCGATCGCCTCGTTCACCGAGCTGCGCGCGGGCGGCGCGGTGGTCCACGAGGACCACGGCATCGCGAAGTTCGTGGGCTTCGAGACCAAGACGGTCGGCGGGATCACGCGCGACTACCTCGAGCTCGAGTTCAAGGACGGCGACCGCGTCTTCGTCCCGAGCGACCAGCTGCACAAGGTGGCCCGCTACGTGGGCGCGGACGCCGGGGACCCGCCGCTGTCGAAGCTCGGCGGCAAGCAGTGGGAGCAGATGAAGCTGCGCGCCCGGCGCGCCGCCGAGGCGCTCGCGGGCGAGCTGATCAACCTCTACGCCGAGCGCCGCCGCCGCGCCGGCCACGCCTTCGCCGCGCGACGGCGAGTGGCTGATGGAGTTCGAGGAGAGCTTCCCCTACCGCGAGACGCCCGACCAGATGGACGCGATCGAGGCCGTGCGCGCGGACATGGAGGAGGCGCGCCCGATGGACCGGCTGATCTGCGGCGACGTGGGCTACGGCAAGACCGAGGTGGCGCTGCGCGCCGCCTTCAAGGCGGTGGAGGACGGCAAGCAGGTGATGTTCCTCGTGCCCGACGACGGTGCTCGCCCAGCAGCACTTCGGCACCTTCACCGAGCGCATGCGCGACTACCCGGTGCGGATCGAGGTGGCCTCGCGCTTCCGCTCCGCCGACGGAGGTGCGCGAGGCGCTCGACGGGCTTCGCCGCGGGGCAGGTGGACATGATGATCGGCACCCACCGGCTGCTCTCGCGCGACGTGCGGCCGAAGGACCTCGGCCTCCTGATCGTGGACGAGGAGCAGCGCTTCGGCGTGAAGCAGAAGGAGCTGCTGCGCCAGCTGCGGCTGCGCGTGGACGTGCTCTCGCTGTCGGCCACGCCGATCCCGCGCACGCTCCAGATGTCGCTGGCCGGCCTGCGCGACATCTCGGTGATCGAGACGCCGCCGGAGGGCCGCCGGCCGGTGAAGACCTACGTCGGCGACTACGACGAGGAGCTCGTCACGCGCGCGATCGAGCGCGAGCTCGAGCGCAAGGGGCAGGCCTTCTTCCTCCACAACCGCGTGGACACGATCGACGAGACCGCCGAGCGCGTGCGCGCGATGGTGCCGAAGGCGCGCGTGCTGGTGGCGCACGGCCAGATGGCGGAGGGCGAGCTCGAGCAGGTGATGCTCGAGCTTCCTGCGCGGCGGGGCCGACGTGCTCGTCTGCACCACGATCGTGGAGTCGGGCCTCGACATCCCGAGCGCGAACACGCTGATCGTGGAGCGCGCCGACGAGCTCGGCCTGGCCCAGCTCTACCAGATCCGCGGGCGCGTCGGGCCGGTCGCGCGAGCGCGCCTACGCCTACCTGCTCTACCCCTCCGCGGCCGCGCTCTCCGAGGAGGCGGCGCAGCGGCTCTCCACGCTCTCCGACTACACGGAGCTCGGCTCCGGCTTCAAGATCGCGATGCGCGACCTCGAGATCCGCGGCGCCGGCAACCTGCTCGGCGCGGACCAGTCGGGGCACGTGGCCGCGGTGGGCTTCGAGCTCTACATGGGGATGCTCGACGAGGCCGTGCGGCTGCTGAGCGCCGACTCCGCCGAGGAGGCGGCCGAGCCGGTGCGCATGGACCTCCCCGTGGACGCCTACGTGCCCGGCGACTACGTGCCCGTACGAGGCGGCGAAGATCGAGCTGCACCGGCGCGTGGCGGGCGCGCGCGAGATCGCCGACCTGATCCTGCTGCGCGAGGAGCTCGAGGACCGCTTCGGGCCGGTGCCCGAGCCGCTCGACAACCTGATCAAGCTCCAGGACGCGCGCATCAAGCTCGGCCGCGCGGGCGCGCGGACGGTGGACTTCCAGGGCGGGCGGCTCGCGGTGGCGCCGATCGAGCTCGACTCGACGCGGGGCGCAAGGCGCTGCGCGAGGCGATCCCGGAGGCGGTGTACGAGTCCGGGCCGCAGCACGGTGCGGGTGCGCGTGCCCGAGGAGGCCGCCGAGCGCTTCCCGGCCGTGGTGGCGGCGGCCGAGGCGATCCTCGAGGTGGCCACGCCGGCCCGAGCCTGCCGGAGGACGGTGGAGGCAGCATTGCTACCCTTCCCCACCGCGCAGGGCGCCTGGCTCGCGCTCTGCTTGCGCTCTCACCCGCTTAGCGCGAGCTTTACGAACACGTCTCTAGACATGCTCTCGGATGACTCACGCCTCCTCAGGATCCTCGCCGCCCTCGCGCTGGCCGGTCTCGGCGTCGCCGCCGTTCGCCGGCTGCGGTAACGACGTGCCCACCGGCGCCGTCGCCAAGGTCGGCGACTCGACGATCAGCCAGGCCGAGTTCGACAAGTGGCTCAAGACCGCGGCGAGCGGCCAGGCGCAGGCCGGCGGCAGGCCGCCGTGCCCGATCCGCCCGACTTCACGGAGTGCGTGGCGGCCAAGGAGAAGACCCCGGTGCCCGAAGGGCCAGACGAAGCCCACCGACGGCCGCGCTCAAGAAGCAGTGCAAGACGGAGTACGACACGCTCAAGCGCGAGGTCATGCAGTTCCTGATCCAGGCGGAGTGGGTCCAGCAGGAGGCCGAGAAGCAGGACATCAAGGTCTCCGACGCCGAGGTCAAGCGCTCGTTCGCGGACCAGAAGAAGGCCTCGTTCCCGACGGACAAGGCCTACCAGCGAGTTCCTCAAGACGTCCGGCATGAGCGAGGAGGACATCCTCTTCCGCGTCAAGCTCAACGAGCTCCAGGAGAAGCTCACGCAGAAGATCACGAAGAGCGCCACGAAGATCTCCGAGGAGGACGTCAAGGAGTACTACGACAAGAACAAGAAGCGCTTCGCCCAGCCGGAGCGGCGCGACCTGCGCATCGTCCTGACGAAGACGGAGGCCAAGGCCAACGAGGCGAAGGCGGCGCTCGAGAGCGGCCAGGACTTCAAGACCGTCGCGAAGCAGTACTCGATCGACGAGGCCTCGAAGGCGCAGGGCGGCAAGCTGCCGGCCGTGGCCAAGGG
This sequence comes from uncultured Thermoleophilaceae bacterium, assembly GCA_963768465.1. Classification (GTDB taxonomy): domain Bacteria; phylum Actinomycetota; class Thermoleophilia; order Solirubrobacterales; family Thermoleophilaceae; genus JACVRW01. Next base: position 97,114 of record CAVYIA010000011.1, read on the forward strand.
CCAGCAGGAGAAGTCGCTCGACGAGGCCGTGTTCACCGCCAAGAAGGGCACGCTCGAGGGCCCGGTCAAGACGCAGTTCGGCTGGTACGTCTTCGAGGTGAACAAGATCACCCCGGCCTCCCAGCAGTCGCTCGCAGGAGGCCACGGAGACGATCAAGAACCTGCTCCGCTCGCAGCGCCAGCAGAAGGCCCTCGACGACTTCATCAAGGACTTCCGCGAGGACTACCGCGCGGACACACCTGCGCCGACGACTACGAGGTCGCCGAGTGCAGGAACGGTCCGGACGAGACCGACACCGGCGCGGCATCGGGCGGCGCGCCTCAGGGCCAGGGCCAGGCCCAGCAGCCGCAGCCCACGCCCACGCCGCACGCCGCAGCCCCAGAGCCAGCCCTAGGTGGCGCCCTGACGGCTGAGGAGGGCGGACTTCCAGCCGCGCTCGTCCGGCTCGACGAGATCACGCGGCTGCTCCGCCGCGAGTGCCCGTGGGACCGCGAGCAGGACGAGCGCTCGATCGTGCCGCACACGGTCGAGGAGGCCTACGAGCTGGCCGACGCCGCCCAGTCGGGCGACGACGAGAAGATGCTCGACGAGCTGGGCGACGTGCTCTTCCAGGTCGTGTTCCTGTCGCTGCTCCTCGAGGAGCGCGGCAAGGGCGACCTCGCGGCGGTGGCCGACCACTGCCGCGCTGAAGCTGATCCGCCGGCACCCGCACGTGTTCGGCGAGCGCGAGGCCGAGACGGCGGCCGACGTGGTTCGCAACTGGAGCCAGATCAAGCGCGACGAGGAGCAGGGCGGCGACCCGTTCGGCCACCTGCCCGAGACGCTGCCCGCGACGATCTACGCGAAGAAGGTGCTGAAGCGCAGCGCGGGGCACGAGCTGCCGCTGCCCGAGGACGACGCCGGGTGGCGAGCTGCTCGCCGCGGTGCGGGACGCGGTGGAGGCGGGCGCGGACCCGGAGCTGAGCCTGCGCGCGGCGGCGGACAGAGTACAAGCGACGGGTCGAGGAGGCACAGTTGAGCGACATCCAGGCGGTGCACGCGCGGCAGATCTTGGACAGCCGCGGCAACCCGACGGTCGAGGTCGACGTGGTGCTGGCCTCCGGCGCGGCCGGCCGCGCGGCGGTGCCCTCGGGCGCGTCCACCGGCGAGTTCGAGGCGGTGGAGCTGCGCGACGGCGGCGAGCGCTGGAACGGCAAGGGCGTGGGCCAGGCGGTGTCGAACGTGAACGGCGAGATCGCCGAGCGCGTGCGCGGCCTCGACGCGACCGACCAGCGCGGCGCTGGACGCCGCGATGATCGAGCTCGACGGCACCCCGAACAAGGGCAGGCTGGGCGCCAACGCGATCCTGGGCGTGTCGCTCGCCGCGGCCAAGGCCGCGGCGGCCGAGTCCGGCACGCCGCTGTGGCGCTACCTCGGCGGCGAGGCGGCCCACGTGCTGCCGGTGCCGATGATGAACGTGCTGAACGGCGGCGCGCACGCGGACAACAAGGTGGACTTCCAGGAGTTCATGGTCGTGCCCGTGGGCGCGGCCAGCTTCTCCGAGGGGCTGCGCACCGGCGCCGAGGTCTTCCACGCGCTCAAGGCGATCCTCCACGACCGCGGCCTCGGGCACGGCCGTGGGCGACGAGGGCGGCTTCGCACCCGACCTCGAATCGAACGAGGCGGCGCTCGAGGCGCTGGTGGCCGGCATCGAGGCGGCCGGGTACCGGCCCGGCGACGACGTGGCGATCGCGCTCGACCCGGCCACGAGCGAGCTCTTCGGCGACGACGGCTACGTGCTCGAGCACGAGGGCCGCACGCTCGCCTCCGAGGACCTGGCCGCCTACTGGGACGACATCTCGTCGCGCTACCCGGTGCTCTCGATCGAGGACGGCATGGACGAGGAGGACTGGGACGGCTGGCGCGCGCTCACGGAGCGCATCGGCGAGCGCGTCCAGCTCGTCGGCGACGACCTGTTCGTGACCAACACCGAGCGCCTGCGCCGCGGGATCGACTCGGGCGTGGCCAACTCGATCCTCGTGAAGGTCAACCAGATCGGGACGCTCACCGAGACGCTCGACGCCGTGCGGACGGCGGCCGAGGCCGGCTACACCGCGGTGATGTCGCACCGCTCGGGCGAGACCGAGGACACCACGATCGCCGACCTCGCCGTGGCCACCGGCTGCGGGCAGATCAAGACGGGCGCCCCGTCGCGCTCGGACCGCGTGGCCAAGTACAACCAGCTGCTGCGCATCGAGGAGGCGCTGGGGGCGGACGCGACCTACCCCGGGCGCTCCGCATTTCGGTAGGAGGAGTTCGCCGCCGGGCGCCGAAGGGGTGCCCGAATGGCCTCCTACGCAGCAGCACGCCCGCGCCGGTCCGCGGGGATCCGCTGGGACCGGGTGGGGCGGATCGCGCTGCTCGCGACGCTGATCGTGATCCTGGGCCTGTACGTCTCGCCGGCGCGCCATTGGCTGGAGCAGTCGCGCACGGCCGGCGAGCAGACCCGGGAGCTCGAGTCGCTGAAGGCCGACAACCACGCGCTCAAGAAGCGCGTCCACGCGCTCCGGGACCCGAGCGCGCTCGAGCGCGAGGCGCGCCGCCTCGGCATGGTCCGCCAGGGCGAGCGCCCCTACGTGATCCAGGGACTGCCCCGCTAGCCTCGGGCGCGTGAGCTACGCGCAGGAGAACGCGCTCTTCCAGTGGCGTGAGGGGGAGCGCCGCCTCCGCGAGATGGGCGAGCCCGCTCGCGCCGACCTCGACCGCGCCGCCGACGCCGTGGTGGAGGAGCTGCGCCGCCGCCTGGGCTCCTCGTTCGTGCTCGGCGAGCTGGTGAGCCTGTACGCCGCGGACACGGACTGGGCCACCGAGCTGGCCCGCCGCCACGCGGCCGGCACCGATGCCGCATCCGTGGTGGACGCGGCGTTCAGCCGCTACGCCCGCGAGGCCTCCGACTACGCGGGCGGCCGTCCGCGCGAGACGCACGCCAGGCCGTAGCGGCGGCCCGAGGTCGTACTCCTCGTCGGAGTCGGGCTCTTCGCCGGAGCGCGTGATCACGATCCGCTCCGGCTCGACGACGACGTTGACGGGCCGGTGGCCGGCCCAGTGCTCGGCGTAGACGGGGTCGTCCTGCACCGCGGGGTCGAGCCAGAGCCCGTAGCCCTCGTCGCCGTGGTCGAAGGTGCCCTCGAGCGCGCTCGGGCGCTTGCGCCGCCCGCGCCCGCCGCGACGGCCGCGGCGGCGCTTGCGCGGCTTGTCGCCGTTGTCGTCGTCGCCCTCGCCCTCGCCGCCGGCGTCGTCCTCGGGCTCGTCGTCGACCTCCTCGGCCTCGGCCTCGAGCGCGGCGGCCACCAGCGCGTCGTCCTCGGCGCGCAGATCGGGCTCGTCGAACTCGCCGACGCCGGCCGCGTCGCCCTCGGCGTCGCCGGTCTCGGGCGCGAGCTCGTGGTCGCGCTTGAAGGAGCGGATGTCACCGACGGAGACGTCGAGCTGATGCGCGATCCACGCGTCGGTGCGGCCCTGCCGCACCCACGTGCGGATCTGGTTCAGCTGTGGCTTGAGCGATCGCCGTGCCAAGGGGGCCGGAGACTACCAACAAGGGTTGCCCTCTCCCCGCGCTCCAGGGCCGCCGCGGTACCCGCTTGCGCCGCGTAGTGAATGCCTGCTTTAGTGACGTATTCCGTCCTTCACCCTAGGCAGGGGAGGCACCCCGACGTGCTCGTTCTCACCCGTAAGTCAAACCAGAGCATCATGGTCGGAGACGACATCGAGATCTCCGTGCTCGCGATCATGGGTGAGAAGGTGCGGATAGGCATCGAGGCCCCGCGGTCCGTGCCGGTCTTCCGCAAGGAGGTCTACGTCGAGATCCAGCAGGGTCGCGACCCCAACGAGGACCGCAAGAAGGTCGACGAGGCGCTCGGCCAGCTGAGCTCGCCGGACTCCGGCAGCGCCTAGCTGGCGGTGCTCAGCCCGCGATGCGGGCGAGCGTCTCGAACATCGCGATCGTGACCACCACGGCGGTGAGCACGATCGTCAGCGCGAGCAGCAGGAAGCGGAGCTTGCCGGCCTTGCGGCTGCGCTCCACGCGGCGGACGCGCGAGCGCTGAGCCGCCGTCTTCCGGAGCCGCTCCCGGCGTACGACGGACTGCTCCGCCTCTTCCATGAACTCGCGCTCGAACTGCGCGAGTGACTGCCGCATCCGCATTGCGGGGGAAGGCTACTGGTCCCGTGGTTACGATGCGCGCGTGGAGCACCGCTTCTCCGGCCCCTCCTACACGCTCGGCGTGGAGGAGGAGCTCATGATCGTCGACGCGGAGACGCTCGACCTGTCGAACTCGATCGAGGGGCTGCTCGCCGACCTCCGCGAGGTCACCACCGTGGGCGAGGTGAAGCCGGAGCTGATGGAGTCGGTCTGCGAGATCGCGACGACCCCGTGCCGTGACACGCGCGAGGTGGGCGAGCAGCTGCGAACGCTGCGCCGGACGGTCCAGCAGGTGGCCTCCGGGCGCGGGCTGCGCGTGGGCTCCGCCGGCACGCATCCGTTCGCGCTCTGGGAGGACCAGCGGATCGTGTCGCGCCCGCGCTACCGCGACCTGATCGCGGGGCTCCAGTTCGTGGCGCGCCAGGAGATCATCTTCGGCATCCACGTGCACGTCGGCGTGGACGATCCCGACAAGGCGATCCACGTGACGAACGGGATGCGCGTGCACCTCCCGCTGCTGCTCGCGCTCTCCGCGAACTCGCCGTTCTGGCGCGGCGACCAGACCGGGCTCGACTCCACGCGCACGCCGATCTTCCGCGCGTTCCCGCGCGTGGGCATCCCGCCCCGCTACGACGACTTCGAGGACTGGTCCGCGCGCATCGACTTCATGACCGGCAGCCGCGTGATCCGCGACTACACCTACCTCTGGTACGACGTGCGCCCGCACCCGAACTTCGGGACCGTGGAGGTGCGGGTGATGGACTCGCAGACGCGCGTGGAGCACACGATCGCGCTGGCGGCGCTGATCCAGGCGATGGTCAAGGAGCTGGCCGAGCACTACGAGGCCGGCAACGACCTGTCGCGCTACCCGTACGAGATGCTCGACGAGAACAAGTGGCTGGCGGCGCGCCACGGGCTGAGCGGCTCGCTGGTGGACCTGCCGGACATCGGCCGCGTGCCGGTGCCCGAGCTTGCGCGGCGCCTGCTCGACCGGCTCGCGCCGCACGCCGAGGAGCTCGGCTCGACCGAGGACCTGGAGTACGTGGAGGACATCCTCGAGAACGGCAACGGGGCGTCGCGCCAGGCCGTGGTCTACGAGGCGAACCACGACCTGCGCGAGGTGGTGGCCGAGATCGTCGCGGCGACGGTTCCGGAGGAGGCCGACATACCTCAGGAGTAGCCGCGGGCCGCCGGGTACCCTCCCTGAAGTGTCACAGCCTGACCTCTTCGTCGTCTGCAAGAACTGCGGGTCGGAGGTCAGCCCGTACGTGACCGAGTGCCCGTACTGCGGGCAGCGGATCCGCAAGCGGGCGCCGAAGATCGACCGCGGCGAGACGCGCGCCGAGGGCCGCCGCCGCGGCCGCGCCCGGCTTCCGCGCCTGCGGGCCGAGGAGATCGTGGGGATCGCGCCCGACGTGCGCCCCTACGCCACGCTGGCGATCATCGCCGTGTCGCTCGTCATCTCGGTGGTGGTCGCGACCGGAGAGGTCTTCCTGAACGACGTGGGCGGCGTGATCGTCCCCGTGGACGACGACGTCTGGCGCTGGTTCACCACGCCGTTCGTGCACGACAGCCTCGGCTACCAGTTCGCCGTGCTGCTCGCCGTGGGGATCTTCGGCACGCTGCTGGAGCGCCGCTTCGGCCCGGTGCCGGTGGTGCTCGTCTTCCTGCTGTCCGGCGCGGCGGGCGCGGCCGTGGCCGTCACGCTCGACGTGCCGCCGCTGCTCGACGACCGCGCGGTCTACCCGGTGCTCGGCGCCAACGGCGCGGCGCTGGGCCTGCTGTTCGCGTGGCTGGTGGACGACCGCCTCGCGGCCCGTCGCGGCGACGAGCGCGACAACGACCTGATCGGCGTCTACGTGTGCGCCGCGGTGCTGGTGCTGCTGTCGCTGGCCGTGGTCGAGGCGAACGTGGGCGCCGCGCTCGGCGGCGCCGTGGCCGGCGCCCTGCTGGGCCTGGCGCTGCCGCTCTTCACGCGCAAGAGCGCGTTCTAGTATCCGGCCGGTGTTCTCGGACGAGCAGGTGGAGGCGGCCGTGCAGGCCCTCTCCGACCCCGAGCGCTTCGCCGGCGCCGAGCGGCGCGTGGCGGCCATCGCCCCCCAGCTCCAGCGCATCCTGGTCCACGCCCTCGACGAGGGCGGCTGGTTCGGCGAGGCACACGAGTCGCAGCTGCGCCAGGCCCTCGCCGAGCCCGACCCGGGCGAGCAGGCGAGCCGGGTGCGCACGCTCCTCGCCGAGGAGACGCGCATGGGCATGCTGATTGGCGTGGCCGTGGGCTGGGAACTCGCCCTTCGAGCTCGAGCCAACGAACAACGACGACGGAGGAGACTGAAACGTGGACATCCGCTATCTGGGGCACGCCTGCTTCGAGTTGACCGAGGGCGACACGCGCGTGCTGATCGACCCCTTCCTCAGCGGCAATCCGAAGGCCGCGGCCGAGGCGTCGGAGCTCGACCCGACGCACATCCTTCTGACGCACGGCCACGCCGACCACTACGGCGACGTCGTGGACATCGCCAAGCGCACCGGCGCGCCGACCGTGGCGATCGTGGAGATCGCGGGCGAGCTCGAGGAGCAGGGCGTCGAGAACGTGTCGAACCCGAACCTCGGCGGCACCGTGGAGTTCGACTGGGGCTGGGTCAGGCTCGTCCCGGCGTGGCACACCTCGACCACCCCGAACGGCACGGTCAACACGCCCGCCGGGCTCGTGATCAACCTCGGCGGCAAGGTCGTCTACCACCTTGGCGACACCTGCCTGTTCTCCGACCTGAAGCTCGTGAAGGAGCGCGACCCGATCGACGTGGCGCTCGTGTGCATCGGAGGCCACTTCACGATGGACCGCCAGGACGCGGCGATCGCGGCCGAGTGGGTGGGCGCGAAGACCGTGGTCCCGTGCCACTACGACACGTTCCCGCCGATCGAGACCGACGCCCAGGCGTTCAAGCAGGACGTGGAGTCGCGCACCGGCGGCAGCACCACCGTCGAGGTGCTCGACCCCGGCTCGACCCTGACGCTCTAGCGCTAGTCGCTAAGGCCGGCGCCGCGGCGGAACCAGAGCGGCAGGTCCTTGCGGTCGTGCGCCATCAGCACCGTGCCGAGGAGCGCCAGGATCACGCCGGTCGCGCCGTGATGGACGCGCTGCCCCGCGATCCACACGCGGCGGCGCGGCAGGTCGAGCCCGACTAGGCGATTACCGTGTGTCCATGGCCGCCCTGACATACCGCCGTACCACCGTAACCCCGTTCGCGCGGCGCTGCGCCACATGCGCGGCGGCGCTCGCGCTGGCGCTCGCGGGCTGTGGCGGCGACGACGAGGAGACGGTCACGCCGCCGGCTGCCACCACCCCCACGGCCAACGAGACCCCGACCGTCCCGGAGACGCCGGAGACGGAGGCCACGACGCCGCCCGAGACGGCGCCGGCCACGTCGCCCGAGGAGCAGGAGGGCGGCGCGGGCGACGAGGTGCCGGCGCAGTCGCTCGCGCTGCTCACGGGCCGCGGCGGCCAGATCACGCCGCGCGTGGTGCGCGTGCCCGCGTTCATCTCGATCCGGGTCGAGCTGCGCTCGGACGACGGCGCTCCGTACGTGCTCCGCTTCGGCCGCCGCACGCTCGCGGTGAGGGACGAGGTGCGCTCGGTCTCGCACCGCTTCGACGGCCTGCGCCCGGGCTCGGCGCTGGTCGGGAAGTCCGCCACCGGAGCGGGGAACCCGGTGCGCATCGAGGCCACGGCGGAGCCCGGCCCATAAGCGGCGCCAAGACCCTTTGGCTGGCCAGCCAACTTACGCTAGGCTGGCCGCGAGGCAAGCGACCCAGGAGAGAGAGCCGTGACCGAACCCCTCATGCAGCGGACCGAGCGCGCGGACTTCCAGGCGACGAGCGACCCCGCCGTCCTGGAATCCGCCGACCGCGGCGAGGTGCACCTGCTCGACTACGCGCAGCTCTACAACCTCTGGGAGCGCCAGCAGTGGGCCACGCAGGACCTCGACTTCACCCAGGACCGCGTGGACTGGCACGAGCGCATCCCCGCCGAGGAGCGCTTCCAGCGCATGTACGGCCTCAGCTCGTTCTTCATCGGCGAGCAGAAGGTGGCCGAGGAGCTCGGCCCGATGATGCGCGCCGCTCCCACGGAGGAGATGCGCATCTTCCTCTGCACCCAGATCGCCGACGAGGCGCGCCACGTGCGCTTCTTCAACCGCTTCTACGACGAGGTCGGCGTGCTCGAGTCGGACAACCTCCAGGACCGCCTGGCGGAGACGAGCGAGCACCTGAACCCGCAGTTCAACGTGCTCTTCGACGAGCACCTCAAGAGCCGGGTGGACCGGCTGGCGCGCAAGCCCGAGGACCTCGAGGTGCTCGTGGAGGCGATCACGCTCTACCACATGATCATCGAGGGGATGCTGGCCCTGACCGGGCAGCACTTCATCATCGAGTACAACGAGGAGCAGGGCACGCTGCCGGGCTTCGTGGAGGGCTTCACGAACATCGCCCGCGACGAGCACCGCCACGTGGCGTTCGGGGCGCGCTTCCTGCGCGACATGGCGCAGGAGGACACGCGCTACCGCGACGCCATCCAGCGGACGCTCGTGGAGTGCGGGCCCGCGGCCGACGGCGTGCTCACGCCGCCCTGGTACGACGAGGAGGACGAGCCGGAGGTCTTCGGCTACACGATGGAGGAGACCCGGGCGTTCGCGATGAAGGCCTCGAGCGCCGGCTCAAGGTCATCGGGCTGGCGCCCGCCACCGCCTAGCGCGCTAGATACACGCGCCCGCCGACGGGCACGTCGGCGTCCGGCCGGAGCAGGGTCACGCGGCCCTCCTCGTCCGGGAGCCCCAGCACGAGCACCTCGGACATGAACGGCCCGATCTGGCGCGGCGGGAAGTTCACGACGGCCACCACCAGCCGGCCCTCGAGGTCCTCGCGCGCGTAGTGGCTGATCTGCGCCGAGGAGCGCTTCTCCCCGATCTCCGGGCCGAAGTCGATCCTCAGCTTCCAGGCCGGCTTGCGCGCCTCGGGGAACTCGTCCACCGAGACCACGCGCCCCACGCGCATGTCGATCTCGAGGAACTGTTCGAAGCTGGCCAGCGCTACGGGGCCGGCGTCTCGGCTGCGGGCGCTGCGGGCTCCTCGACGGGAGCCGGCTCCTCGGCGGGCGGCGGCTCGAGCGTGTCCTTCGGGAGCGGCGTGGTCGAGCCGGGCACGCTCTGGCCCACCGGCGGGGCGGGGAGCGTGTCGTCGCTCGTGTCCTCGGGCGTGCGTGGCCGGCTGCTCCGGTCGCGGGAGCTGCGTGGTCGCCGGGGGACTCCGCCACCGGCATCGTCTCGGGCTGGCGTCAGCACCTCGCGGTCGGGCGGCGGGAGCGTGACGGTCGAGCCGTCCTCCTGCACGGGCGCGACGGGCGGCGGCACGGCCGCGGCATCCTCGGGCGTGGTCGTGGTGGGCTCTGCGGCGACCGGGTCCTCGGCCTTCTCCTCCTCGGCCGGCCGGGCGGTCATCTGCTTGCTGGTCTCGGTCACCGCGGCCTTCGTCCTTCGCGAGCGGCGCGGCGGGAGCGGCGACCGCGGGCACCGCGGCCGGCTGGGCCAGCGGCGACCTGAGCGGGCGGGGCGGCCGGGCGGTCGTTCACGTGCTTCACCTCGACGGCGCCGGCGGTGACGATCACCGCGGCGGCCATCCCGGCGGCGGCCTTGGTCGCGAGCGTGGACACGCCGGCCGACATCGCGCCGCCGGCGGTGATGCCTCCGGCCGCGCCGGCCGCCGCGCCGGCCATGCCGCCCGCGGCGGCGCCCCCGGACGAGGACACGGCGGCGCCGGCGCCCGCGGCGCCGCCGAAGCCGAGCTTGGCGATCCAGAGCTTCTTGAAGATGAGGAACGGGCCGATCGGGTAGATCGCGGCCAGCGCCTTGGAGGTGCGGCGCAGCTCCGAGCGGAACGTGCGGCAGCGCTCGCAGGTCTTGAGATGGCGGCGGATCGGGGCCGAGGTGCGGGCGATGCCCTCGGCCACGCTGCCCAGCTCGAGGCGCACCTCGTCGCATGTGAGGAGGCGGGCCTCGGCGGCCTCGGCGAGCGCCACGCGCGCGCGTACGAGCAGCGACTTGACGCTCGGGACCGTGGTGTCCATCGCCTCGGCGATCTGCTCGTAGGTGAGGGCGTCGATCTCGCGCAGGAGGAGCGCGGTGCGCTGCGTCTCCGGGAGCTCCTGCACGTCGGCCACGATGTGGCGGAACTCCTCGCGCTGGTGGACCGTGTCCGCGGTGGTCGTGCCGCCGTCGCGCTCGAACACGTCCATCGAGTCCTGGCCCGAGGGCTGGGGGCGGCGGAGGTGGTTCAGGCAGCGGTTGCGCGCGATGCGGTAGAGCCACGGCCGCGCGTTGATCGGGCGGTCGTCGGCGCAGATCGCGTTGAACGCGGCCGCGAAGACCTCCTGCAGCACGTCCTCCGCGTCCTCGCGGGAGCTGAGCATGTGCCGGCAGAACGCCAGCAGCCGCGGCTGGTAGCGCTGCACGAGCGCCTCGAAGGCGCCGTGGTGGCCGCGCCGGATGAGCGCGACGAGCTTCTCGTCGGTCTGGAGGCGGAGCAGGGGCGATCGCCCTGCGAGCGCAGGCAGGCGTGCCGCCTGTTGTATTGCCGAGGCTTCCAAGTACTTGACCCGTACGGGGGATCCGTCCCCTCTAGAGACACCGTAGCAATGCGAAAGTTGCGCTCGGCGGTCGGCCGGTCGTAGACTGGTGTTTGCCCGGGTAGCCCAACGGTAGAGGCGGCCGGCTTAAACCCGGCTCAGGTGTGGGTTCGACTCCCACCCCGGGCATAGTCGGTATACAGCGATCCCCATGGCCAAGCTCCTCTTCACCCCCGTGAGCATCCTCGCCGGGCTCGCGGCCGGGGCCGTCTCGCGCAAGCTCTTCGACCAGATCTGGGGTCTCGTCGACGAGGATGAGCCGCCTGAGAGCAAGCACCGTGAGGTGCCCTGGGGCAAGATGCTCGCGGCCGCCGCGATCCAGGGCGCGATCTTCCGCGGAGTGAAGGCGGCGACGGACCATTACAGCCGCCAAGCCTTCGCGCGCACGACCGGAACATGGCCCGGCGAGGAGCGCCCAGAGCCCGAGTAGAGCCGGTCTCCGCGGACAGTTTCCGGTCGTAACGAACATTTTCGTTCGCGCTGAGCGCAAAACGCGGAGATACTGGACATCGTGGCGCCCGCCCCAGGCGTCGCCCGCGCGCTCCTCACGCGCGGCTGCAGAACGTCCCGAGAGGAGCCCTCCACTTGCAGGGCACAACCGATTCCGCACTGTCCGTCGCCGTCTCGGCGACGGCTCCTTCAGCTGTAGACGAACGTCCTACACGCTTCGCGCCCGCGCTTGTCGCGGGGGTGTGAACAACCGAGAGATAAACCATGCAGACACCTCGACCGCTGCGTGATCTCGCGCGTGCCCAGCTGGGCCCGTGGGCAGCGGCGTTCGCGGTGTTCCTCGGGCTGGCCGCGGCGCTGCTGGCGAGCGGCTCTCACGGCCCCCTGGCGAGCGCCAGCGCGAGCGGCGACTCAGGGGCCGGCACAGCCGATCCGGCGGTCGCAGCCCGAGCCCGTGCTCGGCAGCGCCGACCTGCCTCCGGCGGGCATCGCGGACGAGCCCGTCCTCGAGGCTCCGGTCGCGCCGGACCTGGGGACGCAGGAGCCGCCCCCGGCGGACCCGGTGGGCGAGCCCGTGGTCGAGGAGCCCCCGGTCGGCACCGACCCGGACGCCGAGCCGCCCGCCGAGCAGCCGAACGAGCCGCCGGTGGAGGAGCCGGGCCCCGACCCGGACGTGCCGGCCGAGCCCGGCGAGCCGACCGTACCGCCGGACGACCTGGGCCCCGAGCCGCCGGTGAGCGAGCCCGAGCCGCCGATGGAGCAGCCGGCCCCCGCGGAGCCGCCCTCCGATCCCGCCAAGCCGGGGCTCCCCGATCCCAACAACGCCGCGGGCGGCCCGCCGGCTTCCAGGCACCGACACTCCCGGCGCGGCCGGGACGCCTTCCACGCCCGCCCAGCTGACGCCCGAGCAGCGCTCGGCGCTCGAGGGGCTCCAGGAGCCTCCGAGCCAGTCGCTCAGCGGCGAGCGGCGGACGCCGCCGGCCAGACCGCCCAGCAGCGGACGATCCGCTTCGCGCGCTCCACCGGCGCCCCGCTCGCCGCGGTCGTCCTCGGCGCCGGCGACGCCGTGCCCGGCGCCGACCCGGCCCCGGCGGCGGGCTCGGGCGGCTTCACGCGCGTGGGCGCCAACGAGCGCGGCGGCGACGGCGGCGTGACGAACACCGGGCCGGCCGACGACTCGGCGCCGCTCGTGACCACCGTGCGCGACATCGTCGAGGTGGTGCCCGACTCCCTGAAGGTCGCGCTGGCCGCACTCGCCGCGCTGTCCCTGCTGCTCGGCGCCGGCTACTTCTTCTCGAGCATGCGCGCCCGCCGGCTCGCGCGGCAGCGCCGTGACCTCCTCCAGGAGGTGGGCCTCCTCCAGACCGCGCTCCTCCCGCCGGTGCCCGAGCGGCTCGGCGCGCTGCGCACCTCGGTCGCGTACCGGCCGGCGGAGGGCGTGGGCGCGGGCGGCGACTTCTACGACGCCCTTCCGCTCTCCGGCGGCCGCGTGGGCTTCATCCTCGGCGACGTGTCCGGCCACGGCCGCGGCGCGCTCGCCCGGACCGCCTTCATGCGCTACACGCTGCGCGCCTACCTCGAGGCCGGCCTCGAGCCGCGCGTGGCGCTCCAGGTGGCCGGCCGGGTGATCGACGAGAACCTCGGCGGCGACTTCGCCACCGTGCTGCTCGCCGTGCACGATCCCGAGACCGGCTCGCTCACGTACGCGACCGCCGGCCATCCCGCTCCGATCGTCGTCGGCCCCCAGCCGCACGACCCGGTCACGGCCAGCTCCTCGCCGCCGATCGGCGTGGGCGAGCGCACCGGCCTGCGCCAGACGACCGTGCCGCTCGTGCCCGGCTCCGTGGCCTGCCTCTTCACCGACGGCCTGATCGAGGCGCGGACCGAGGAGGGCACGCTCGGGCGCGAGCGCCTGACCGAGCTGCTGGACGAGCTGGGACCCGACGCCTCGGCGGACGGCCTCATCAAGCGCGTGGCGGCCGAGTCGCGCGTCAGCGCCGACGACATCGCGGCCGTCGTGATCTCGCCGACCGCGGCCGCCACCGCCGGCCTCTTCCGCACCGAGCAGCTCGAGCTCTCGGCGCGCGAGCTCGAGAGGCCCGATCGCACGCCGCTTCCTCGAGTCCTGCGACCTGCCTGAGGACGAGGTCGACGCGGCCGAGCAGGAGGCGCGCGCGATCGCCGCCCGCTTCGGCGGAGTCGTTCTCCACGTGGTCTTCGGCAACCGCAGGCGCGTGGAGGTGCTCCCGCGCAACGTGGAGAGCATCGAGTCGGCCTCGCGCCGCGCCGCCGCGCGCTGACGCTCGGCCGTCAAAAAAATCCCTGAGCGTCCGATAGGGACGTATGGGCAAGCTTTCCGAGGCCGACCGGCTGCGGCTGGTCATCGAGACGCAGACCGAGATCGCGCGGTCCCACCTGGACCTGGAGGGCGTGATGCACCACGTCCTCGAGGGAGCGCGGCGGATCACCGGCGCCGCGGCCGCGGTCGTCGAGATGGCCGAGGGCGACGAGCTGGTCGTAAGGGCCACCTCGGGCTCGGCGGAGCAGTCCCTCGGCCTGCGGCTGGCCGCCGCGACGAGCATGTCGGGCCTGTCGGTGGAGACCGGGCACGTGCTGCGCACCGACGACGCGCTCTCGGACCCGCGAGCCGATCGGGAGGCCTGCCTCGCGGTCGGGGCGGTCTCGATGATCTGCGTCCCGCTCCAGCTCGACGACGGCGACATCGCCGGGGTCCTCAAGGTGCACTCGCCGACCGCGGAGGCCTTCGACGACGGGCGACGAGGAGACCCTCGAGCTTCTCAGCGGGCTGATCGCGGCAGGTCTCGGCAACGCGCACGAGCAGGCGCTGCTGCGCGACGAGAGCCGGCGGGACTCGCTGACCGGGCTGGGCAACCGGCGCGCCTACGACGAGACGCTGATCCGCGAGGCGGCGCGCGCGGCCCGCTACGGCTCGCTGCTGTCGCTGGTGCTCTTCGACGTCGACGGCTTCAAGGGTGTCAACGAGAGCCTCGGGCACCAGCGCGGCGATGCCATCCTCGCCGAGGTCGGCAGGCTCGTCGCGAGCGGCCGCACCTCCGATCAGGGCTACCGGATCGGGAGCGACGAGTTCGCGCTCGTCCTGGGCGAGACCGGGCTCGACAACGCCGAGCTGGTGGGCCGGCGCGTGTGCGACGCCGTGGCGGAGAGCGTGCAGATCGCCGGTCAGGTGACGCTCTCCATGGGCGCCGCCGAGGCGCGCTCGCTCGACCCGCGCGCCCTCCACTCCGAGGCCGACGCCGCGCTGTACCGCGCGAAGCAGGCCCGCGCCGAGTCGATGGCGCGGAAGATCGAGCGGAGCTGGCTCAGAGCTCCCGAAGGAACTCGCCGATCGACCGGGTGACGGCGTCGGGGCGGTCCTCGACGAGGAAGTGCCCCGCATCGTCCAGCTCGACCGAGCGGGCCTCCGGGAACAGCTCGCGCCACTGATCGAGGAAGACCGGCTGGAACACGCGGTCGCGCATGCCCCAGACGAGCTGCACCGGCACGTCGAGGTCCGTCAGGCGCTCCTGGATCGAGGCGATCAGCGAGGCGCTGCGGTCGCGCTCGCTCAGCGGGATGTCGCGCTGGAAGGCGAGCGTCCCGACGCGCGACCAGTAGTCGGGGAACGGCGCCCGGTAGGCGTCCATCATCACCGGGTCGGTGTCGCGGCGGGCCATCCCGCCCGGGATCGACTCCACGAACAGGTTGCCTCCCAGCGCGAGGATCTCGCCGAGCCCCTCGGTGCGGAACTCGCGCACGAACGGCGGCAGGAAGCTCGGCAGCTCCCAGGCCCAGGTGTTCATGACCACGAGGCCGCGCAGCCGGTCGGCGCGCTCGAGGATCGCCCCGAGCCCGATCGGCCCGCCCCAGTCGTGGGCCACGAGCACCACGTCGCGGAGGTCGAGCTCGTCTATGACCGCCACCGCGTTGTCGATGTGCGCCTGGAGGGAGTACGCGGACAGGTGCGGCGGCTTGTCCGAGCGGCCGAAGCCCATGTGGTCGAACGCCACGCAGCGGTGGCCGGCGGCCGGAAGCTCGCGCAGCTGGTGGCGCCAGAGGTAGCTCCAGGTGGGATTGCCGTGCACGAGGAGGACGACCGGGCCGTCCTTGGGCCCCTCGTCGACGTAGTGCAGGCGCACCGAGTCCGACTGGACGTAGCCGGGCGCGAACGGGAACGTTCCGGCGAAGTCCCCGTCGAGCGAGTGGCTCATGGCTCCGGACGTATAGCAATCGGATAGCCTCGCGGCCGTGTCGACCGAAGCCCAGACGGAGCAGCGGGTCGGGCTGCACGGCGGCCGCCTGGTGGCCAAGCGCCTCAAGGCGCACGGCGTCACGAAGCTGTTCACGCTCTCCGGCGGCCACCTCTTCTCGATCTACGACGGCTGCCGCGAGGAGGGCATCGACATCGTCGACGTCCGCCACGAGCAGACCGCCGTGTTCGCCGCGGAGGGCTGGGCCAAGGCCACGCGCGAGCCCGGCGTCTGCGCGCTCACGGCGGGCCCCGGAGTCACGAACGGGATGAGCGGGATGGCGTCGGCGCTCCAGAACGGCTCGCCGCTGCTGGCGCTCGGCGGGCGCGCCCCGGCGCTGCGCTGGGGCCAGGGCTCGCTCCAGGAGATCGACCACGTGCCCTTCGTGGCGCCCCTGACCAAGCTCGCCCGGACGGCCGAGAGCACGGCCGAGATTCCCGGGCCTGGTGGACGAGGCGCTCCAGGAGGCCGCGGCGGCCCCCACGGGCCCGACCTTCCTCGACTTCCCGCTCGACCACGTGTTCATGGAGGCCGAGGTGGATGCCGACGCGCCCGGCGAGCTGCCCGACCCGGCCGCCGCTCCCGCGGCCGACGCCGGCGCGATCGAGCGGGCCGCCGAGCTGCTGCGCTCGGCCGAGCGGCCGGTGATCATGGCCGGCACGGGCCTCTACTGGGCCCGCGGCGAGGAGGCTCTGCGCGCGCTCGCCACGGAGCTTCGGATCCCCGTGTTCCTCAACGGCCTGGGCCGCGGCTGCGTGCCCGCCGACGACCCGCAGTTCTTCTCACGCGCTCGCGGCACCGGCCTGAAGGGCGCCGACGTGGCGATCGTGGTCGGCGTGCCGATGGACTTCCGGCTGGGCTTCGGCGGCTCGTTCGGCGACGACACCCAGATCGTGGTCGTGGGCTCGGCGCCGCCCGAGCGCCCGCATCCGCGCGCGGTCGCGGCCGAGCTGTTCGGCGGCGTGCCCGCGACGCTCGACGCGCTCCGCGAGGGCGCGTCCGGCGGGCCCGACCGCACGGCCTGGAACGCGCAGCTGCGCGAGCTCGAGGACGAGCGCCGCGCGGGCGAGCAGGAGGAGCTGAACGACGACCGCTCGCCGCTGCACCCGCTGCGGCTCTACAAGGAGCTCGGCCAGGTGCTGGACCGCGACGCGGTCGTGATCGGCGACGGCGGGGACTTCGTGTCGTTCGCCGGCCGCGTGATCGACACCTACGAGCCGGGCTGCTGGATGGACCCCGGCCCCTACGGCTGCCTGGGCACCGGGCCGGGCTACGCGCTGGCGGCCAAGCTCGCCAACCCGGACCGCCAGGTCTGCCTGCTGCTCGGCGACGGCGCCTTCGGCTTCGCCGGGCATGGAGTTCGACACGCTGGTGCGCCACGGCGTGCCGGTGGTCGGGGTCATGGGCAACAACGGCATCTGGGCGCTCGAGAAGCACCCGATGGAGTTCCTCTACGGGTACTCCGTGGCCGCCGACCTGCAGCCGGGCTGCCGCTACGACGAGGTCGTGTCCGCGCTCGGCGGGCACGGCGAGCTCGTCGAGCGGCCGGACGAGCTGCGGCCCGCGCTGGAGCGGGCCTTCGCCTCGGGCAAGCCGGCGCTCGTGAACGTCCTCACGGACCCGAGCGTCGTCTACCCGCGCAAGTCGAACCTGGCCTAGCGCCGCGCCTCCGCGCGCAGCCAAGGTCCGGGATCGCGCTCCCTCAGATAAAAAGGGAGCCGCCCGGAATCATTCCGGGCGGCTCCTAAAACGGCCCCATCAGGACGGGCAGGGGTACGTGCCTTGAAAGGGCCTTGCGGTTCGAGCGGCGGGAGGCGCCGATACGATGCGGCTTCGCCCGAACCTATGTACCGGGCAAGGGCCGACGGCGTTAAGCCGCACGGCTTCTCCACCCAGCGAGTCGCACTATAGAGCAGCGGGGTGGATCGCGAAAGGGGGTGTTTCCGCCTTCATTCCAGCGCCTTCGCGGCCGCGTCGAGGGCCGCGCCGTGGAGGATGTCGGCCTCGCTGACCTCGACCTCATCGAGCCCGAATGCGTGCAGCGAGCGGGCCAGGATCGCCACTCCGGCGACGATCGTGGGGGCGCGGTCGGGGTGCAGCCCGGGGACCTCGCGGCGCTCCTCCACGGGGAGCGAGGCGAGCATCCGCTGCATCTCCTCGCACGCGCCGCGCGTCAGCCGGTAGCCGTGGACCTTGTCCGGGTCGTACGGGTCGAGGCGCTGCTCGATGGCCGCCAGCGACGTGGCGGTGCCGGCCACGGCGATCCCGCGCTCGACCTCGGCGCGGATCGGCTCCGGGATGTCCGTCCTCAGGATCTCGTCCGCGTCCACGGCGAGCGCGGCCAGCTCGTCGCCGGTCGGAGGGTCCGAGTGGAGGTGGCGCTCGGTGTGACGGACCGAGCCCATCCGCGTCGAGACGTGGAAGGACGGCTCCTCGCCCGGGTGGCCCACGACGTACTCGGTGCTCCCGCCGCCGATGTCGATCACGAGCGTCGGGTCGTCGCCCGGCCGGCCGCTGGTGGCGCCGAGGAAGGTGAGCCGCGCCTCCTCGTCGCCCGAGATGACCACCGGCTCGACGCCGTAGCGCTCGCGCAGGAGGCTCGCCAAGTCGTCGCCGTTCGCGGCGTCGCGCATCGCGCTCGTGGCCACGCAGACGACCGTCTCGGCGCCGTGGCGGTCGAGCAGCTCGCGGTAGCCCGCGACGGCGTCCGCGACACGGGCGATCGCCTCGTCGCTGAGCCGGCCGCTCGCCTCGAGCCCCTCGCCGAGGCGCGTGACCGTCGTGCGGCGCTCGATCTCGACGAGACGGTCCCCGTCGACGTCGGCGATCAGCAGCCGGGTCGAGTTGGTCCCCTGGTCTATGACACCGACGCGCCGCATTTCGCGAGGAAAACCCTAGACCGCCCGTTGAGGCGGCGTTTTCAGCTTGGTACCCTCGCTGTAGCGACGCGGGGTGGAGCAGTCAGGTAGCTCGTCGGGCTCATAACCCGAAGGTCGCGGGTTCGAATCCCGCCCCCGCTACTCACGAAAGGCCCGCAAGCGCGGGCCTTTCGTTTTGCTCGACGACCTCGCTGCAACGGCCGGGGTACCACGGAGGTACCAGGACTAGGTGTCTGAGGTGGCCTAGCAGCGGACGCGGCAGCGCCGGTCACGTGCTTCAGGCCCTTACACGCCTTGCCCGTACGCGGCTCAAGTCGCGTCTTGCGGTAGCTCCTGATCTGAACGAAGTCCGGGCGAGGCCGACCGAAAGCGTTCCCGTCCGAGCGCGAGGATGTCTGCGGTCGGTCCCGCTGGTGCCTCGAACACGATGACCCCTCCCCAGCACAAGATGGGCCGCGAGGTATTCCACGAAGACGCGGTCGTCCGCATCCGCGCGACGACATGGAGGGTCAGCGCGACTGGTGGGCTGACTCGCGCCCGGTGGAACAAGGTCAGAGGTTCGAATCCGCTCGGCCTGAGCGATCGCTGCCGCACGCAAGCGGCCCCGCCCCCGGTTGGGGGCGAGGCCGCTGCGGTCCGCGGTGAGGGCGGTTTGCCTGCTCTACTTCCTGCTTCGTCGCCGTGCCGAGCGCGAGCGTCAGGCGCTGCGAGCTCGTCGCGATCTTGCCCGAGGGGCCCGTCGAGGCGATCGCGCGGACCTTGAGGCGGCCCTTGCGGTCGGCCAGGCGCTGGCTGCCCTTGGCGAGCTTCACCTTCAGCGTCTTCGAGGCGCCGGGGGCGATGTTGTAGCGCGCGCTGCCGAGCTGGAGGGCGACCTTCAGCCCGGCGAGCTTGACGCCTTGGCGGTGCGCACCGCGAGCGAGCCGGTGGAGTTGCCGGACGCGCCCGCCGGGGCAGCTCACCTTGATCGACGCTATGCCCCTCTTCACCTTCACCGTGCCGCCCCTGATGGTCACCGGGCGCGTCGGGTGTCGACGGGCGGAGGCGTGACGTTCGGCGTGCGGTCGACGGTCTCGAAGCCGTCGAGGATGTCGAGCTGCCCGCGTCGGCGACGACCGAGTCGTTGCCGTCGCCGCCGCGGGCGACGTCGGCCGTGCTGGTCGCGGACGTTGACCTGGTCGTCGCCCTCGTCACCGGAGACGACGTCGAGACCGCCGCCCGGGGTGATCGTGTCGTTGCCCGACCCGCCGAGGAACGTCTCCGACGAGCCGCCGCCGGTCAGCGTGTCGTTGCCCGGGCCGCCTGAGGCGGTCACCTCGTAGGCGCCGACCTCGCCGACGGTGATCGAGTCGTCCCCGCCGAGGCCGTTGGCGTGCATCGTCTCGCTCGAGCCGATGTCGAGCGAGAACGGCACGAGGTTCGTGCGGTCGAACTTGATGCGCGCGCCGTTGGGCTGGACCGTGAACATGTCGCCCGCCGCCGGAGCGCCGTTGACCTCCACGTCGTCGCGGCCGCCGTCGCCGTTCATGACGTCGGTGCCGTCGCCGTTGTTCCACACGAGCGTGTCGTCGCCCGCGCCGCCGTTCATCGTGTCGTTGCCGCGGTCGCCGACGATGCGGTCGTCGCCGCCGCCGCCGCTAAGGACGTCGTTGCCCTCGCCGCCGAGGATCAGGTCCGGCCCGTCGGAGCCGAGACCGTGTCCACGCCGGCGCCGCCGTCGACGGACAGCAGCGTGAGCGCGCCCACGCCGGCGTTCGCCGAGACGGAGTCATTGCCGCCGAGCCCGTTGACCTGGAAGCGCTCGGTCGAGGTGTCGAGCGTGAATGGCACCAGGTTCGTCCGCTGGAACTTGATCCGGCCGGCGTTCGGCTCGAGGGTGAACACGTCGCCGAGGGTCGGGGACGCCGTTGACCTCGACGCCGTCGTTGCCGGCGTCGCCGTCCATGGTGTCCGAGCCGTCGCCGTTGTTCCACACCAGCGTGTCGTTGCCGGCCCCGCCGCTCATCGTGTCGGCGCCCTTCGCCCCGACGAGGCGGTCGTTGCCGTCACCGCCGCCCAGCGAGTCGTTGCTGTCGGCGCCGGTCAGGACGTCGTCGCCACCCTCGCCGATGAGCTTCACGGCGCCGATCTCCGTGGTCTTCGCGAGCACCGTCAGCGCGTCGTTGCCGTCGCCGCCGTTGATGACGACGGTGAACGTGCCGTCGGCGGGCACGGTCTGGTCGCCGGCCGTGGCGCTGTCCCAGTCCGAGCCGCTGTTGAGCCCGCCGGTCGTCTGGCCGTGCACGAGCAGGCCGCCGGACACCGACACCGTCACGTTGTCATCCGCGCCGTCGAGGTTGAGCGTCGCCGTCCTCCCGCTGATCGACGCCGAGCCGACCGCCGCTTCGGCGGGGGCCGCTGTTGCTGCGAAGCTTGCGGCCAGCGCCGCAACAAGCGCGGCGAGAATCGTTGGCCGTTTCATGTCAAGTCCTTCTGATCGGGGTTGCCATCACCATCGAAGACCCCGCGAGGCCCGGGTTTCTGCCAACCGGCTCTCAGGCCGTAAGCTCGCCGCCGCCCGGGGAGTGGGCGTGGGATCATCGAGACCCGGTGGCGCGGACGCTCGACCCACAAACGCTCGGCGACCACCTCGACCGGCTCTTCAGGGCGGCGTGGGCGCTGTGCGGCTCCCGCGAGGACGCCGAGGACCTCGTCCAGGAGACCTATGAGCGCGTGCTGCGCCGGCCGCGCTTCGTGCGCCGCGAGGACGACCTCGGCTACCTGTACCGGGCCCTGCGCCACACCTACTTCAACGCGCGGCGCACGGCCTCGCGCCGACCGCAGGTCGCCGCGCAGCTCGACGACGTTCAGGCGGCGTCCTCGCGGGCCGACGTCCAGCCCGAGCAGGCGGCCGAGACCAATCTGGTACTCGAGGCGGTCGCGGCGCTGCCCCAGCCGATGCGGGAGGCGCTCGTCGCGGTGGACGTGATCGGGCTGAGCTACGCCGAGGCCGGGAAGGCGCTCGGCGTCCATGAGAACACCATCCCCAGCCGGCTCGCACGGGCCCGGCTCAAGGTCGCGGAGGCTCTGGAAGGATGACCCGCAAGCGGCAGAGAAGCGGCCCGCGCGGGGTCATTGAGGGAAGAGGACATGGAACCTGAACCCACCAACGGGCTGAGCGACGAGCAGCTCGCCGATCTCGCGCGCCTCGCCGACGGCACGCTGCCGGCCGAGCGTCGCGCCGAGGTAGAGGCGCGCGTGGCCGCGTCGCCGGAGCTCTCGAGCATCGTCGAGCGCCAAGGCGTCGCCCTGGACGCGCTGCGCGGCACGGCCGACACCGGCGCCCCGGCGCGCCTGCGCGCGCAGGTCGAGCGCAGGCCGCGGCGCGGGCCGAGCGGCTCGGGGCGAGCGCAGCAGGGTCCGCCTCGGCGGGGCGATCGCGGCCGCCGCGGCCGTGGCCCTCGCCGTGATCCTGGTGCTGCCGGGCGCACTCTCCGGCGGCCCGAGCGTCGCCGACGCCGCGGCGCTTGCGGAGAAGCCGCCGACCCAGGCCGCGCCCAGCGGCGTGCCGGGTGCCCCGGCGCTCCTGCGCGCGGAGGTCGACGACGTGCCCTTCCCGGACTACGCGGCTAAGTTCGGCTGGAAGCCCGTCGGCGCCCGCCAGGACGATCCCTCCGGTCGCGGCGCGACCACGATCTACTACCAGAAGGGCGGCCGCAGGATCGGGTACACGATCGTCACGGGCGACGCACTCGACCCGCCGTCGGACGCGCGATCGACCACACGCGGCGGCGTCGAGTACCGCTGGTTCCGCGACGACGACCGAACGGTCCTCACTTGGGAGCGCGGCGGCCACACGTGCGTGCTCTCCGGCAAGGCGGTGACGACCCGCGGAACTCCTCATGCTCGCCGACTGGCGCGGCAAGGGCGCGATCCCCTTCTAGGCCAAGAGCCCGGTGGCGCGTCGCGCTCCTCTCTCGCGACGGGAGCGGTTCTTGTCACCCCCCGGGACCCACGATCCACCCGCGGCCCGCGCGCATGGGGCTGCTCCCGCGACTCGTCAAGGCGGCCGACCGGCGCTCGGCGACCGGCCGCTCTCCTAGCGCAGCGGTTCGCTTGGCTCCTACCTGCGATCAGACCGTTCAGTCTCGTGGGTGTGGTCCCGGCTGCTGGCCGCTCGGCCGCGGAAGCCTTGTCCGCGGCCGAGCGCCTCAGCCTGGAGTGGCTACTTCGGTGGCGGCGGGACGAAGCAGGTGGTCGTGCTGCCGTCGATCGAGCGCACCACGAGCTCATCGGGCCCGTGATGTGGGTAATCACGGCACCGGCCTGTCCGTTGTCGACCCGATCGTCTTCGACGTCGGGGTCGACCCCGGGGCCTGCGTGTACTTCACGACAGAGCCTGACGGGAACGGCCCGAAGGTCACTCCGCCGGTAACGACGAACACGTTGGTCCCTACGTCCGAGCTGATCTTGTAGAAGCCGTCGTCGTTCTGGCCTCCGTTCGGCCCGGGCAAAGTCGTGCTCCCCGCGGGCGGCGTGTTCTGGCCGTGCGGGTTGACCGACTCCACGCACTTCGGAATATGCGCCGCTCGCGGTGCCGGCGCCCAGGGCCCAAGTTACGAGAGCCCCGGCAACTGCCAGGGCCACGCGATTTGTGTAGCGCATCGCAAACCTCCTATCTGATGGGTCACTCGTCCCGAACCTGCCCGGCACGCGATGACCGACATCTGTGACCGAGACGCCCACAAGGCATCCAGGCTGAGCATGTGCATCCCATTCCCCAGAAAGGCCGTGCAAGGACGTCTGTCAAGGCCAAAAACCCGCAAAATGCGGAAACCACAGCGGGCACCGCCGCCGGCCCATAAGAAGAGTTGGAGTGCGAGCCCGCGCGGCCCGCCACGGACGCCACGTGCCCGCACTCCGGGATACCCCCGCTCGACCGTCCTGGCCGAGGCGGGTCCTCCAGTCCGTTCGTGCCCGTCTCTTGCCCCACCAAACGTGAAGCCGGGAGGGCCGGCGAGAGCGAGAATGGCCCGCGTATTAGATCAACCGCTGAACCGGCCAGGCCGGGGGCCGTCCGCTGGTTGCATCGCTCGCCAGAGGTGTCCACCCCCGACGCCCCGTGCACCAAGCAAGCAGGCGAGCCGCGTCATCCGCCGTCATCCAAATCGGCCGTTTCGCTGCCACCAGGCGTTTCATGGCGGGCGGGGCACTGTCGAGGTCGCTCGCAACTGCCCGCCAGAACATTTCCGTGCGGGTGTTCTGAATCGGGGCCACGAACGCGTCCATATGCAGTTGGTTCCCGAGCCGCAGCATTTGAGTCATCGTGTCGCTCGCCGGGGGCCGGGGCTCGGCCACAAAGGCCACCCCTAAGGTGGCATCAGTCGTGCGACTCCTCGAGCCGTAGAAAGCGAGGGTCAGTCCCGCCGATCTCACGGCCATTGACCCACGCCCGTCCGCCAACTGGACCATCGTCGATCAGGTCGAGCCAGGCCTGTCGCGCTGCGACTTCGTCGTTCGCTCCGCGAAGTCGGACGTAAGCCCCGAACTCGCTCGATGTGCCGTGCGCAGCCTCGTAGCGCTCATCAAGACGCTCTTGCTCGAGAACCGCTGCGGCTAACCGCTGTACGCCGCTCTCACGTGCGTCGCTTGTCATCGTCCTCCACCTTTCGGTCCCTCTCTGGGGGACGCGCGAAAGGAGAGAAGGCGAGACCTAACGAGCGATCAATCCAGACAGACACTAGTCCTTTCGGAATCCGCCTCTGGCTGGCGTCTGGGGCCGCCAGTTCGCCGGGGCCGGGCTCGGCCCGAAGGCCGCCCGGCAAGGATGAGCGGGCGCGAGTCGGAGGCCGCGCGACTACGTGCTTCGCTGGCCCTCCGAGTCTGGCGCTAGGTCCTGCGCACTGCCGTGTTCCGGTCGCCGCGGCCGGCGACGGCACGGTAGATCGCGAGCAGTAGGGGCGATCCGGCGATGGCGATCAGCCACGTTCCGATGTCGAAGAACTCGTCTAGGTCACCCGTCGAGAGCGCTCGCGATGAAGTCCCCGATGAGGGCGCCGGCAACCCGATCAGCATCGTCGCGAAGATGCCCCCCGGATCGTCGCCGGGCATGATCGCCTTCGCGATCGCGCGGCCAATAGCGGCTGTCGGAGATGCAGCCCTCGAACGCTCAAGTCTCGTCCCCCGCGCACACGCGCGCCGGCGGCGGTAGGAATGCTCGGAGCCGGGGGTGCTAGCGGATCCTACCGAGGAGCCCGATGAGCTTGGCCGTCCATTCTGTGACTTCCTCGTCACTGATGAGCTCGAGTTTCGTCTCCTTCACGAGCCCGGCCGTCCATCTTGTGAGTTCCTCGAGATCGTCCCTCGGCATCCTGTTGTCAACGAGCCACGTAAAGACCTGCTCGCCTTGCTCGATGACCGATGCGACGTTTGGCGGGGCGGCGTAGGGCTCACCCGCATCCTTCTCGAACGTGGTGACCGCCTCACCTAGCGCCGGTGGTATCGCCTCGACGGTGTCGACGTACGTCCAGGTTGACGAGAGCCCTTCAACCATCGGGTTGTCGACGCCGCCGACCATGGTAATCGGGCTGGACTTGTAGACAACTATCGGCTTGCCGGCCACGTATGCCGCGGAAGCCTCCACAACGCTGCCCTCATCTGGCGTGCGTCCGTCGAGGTTGAAGACGACGGACTTGCAGCGCTCGAGCACCTGATACACGTCCAGGGCAAAGACCAACTGGCGAAAGGGGAGCGTCACTGGTGGGATGGCGCTCCCGTGCAGCACGGTGTCGAAGCGCTTCAGCATGTAACCGAGATCGATCCCGTCGCGGTGTGGCAGATAAGCGACGTAACCGTCGTCAGCGAGCGCCGCGGCTATGGCCTCCTGCTCATTCTTGTCACCCATGCTGAATATGGGGCCGGCGCAGTAGACGGGAGATCCTGCTTTCTCGTTGGCGGGCATTCGGGCTCCTTTCTCCGGGGAGCGTCTACGGCGCTCCTTCTCTTAGGAGGGCACGAGCGTCGTGCATGTCGGCGGTTTCGTTCCCACCCGTGACGGCAGCAATCGCGGCAGCCGCCACCGCCTTCGCCTCGGAGGTCCTTCCTTCAACCGCAAGCCGCCGGCCGAGCGAGGTCGCTACGCGAAGGGCGAGTCCCATGGCTCCAGACTGGTTCGCCTCTGCGAGCGCCTCGCGCAAGAGCGTGTCGGAGCGCGTGCCGGCGTTGGGATCCATCGCGGTGAGGTATTCCGCTTTGAGCCTCATGAGCTCCGGGTCCCAGTACGGCTCGCCGCGCTCACGGCTCAGCCCGAGGGCGGCCTCCACGGTTCCATGCGCGGCTCGAGTGTCCCCTGTCGCGTGGTGAGCCTCGGCGAGCGTCGCGAGTCCGCTGGATGTGACCGAGCGACTTCCGGCATCGCTTAGAAGCTCGAGACCGCGCTGGACATCAACGAGACCCCTCTTTTCTCCTGTCTTTGCGCGTTCGGCCCCGGCCGTGACGAGCGCCGCGCCTTCCCAAAACGGGAACCCGAGCTCGTGTGCGAGCGTTGCGTTGACCTCCGCTTCGCGCAGAGCGTCCTCGCTCTCCCGGCGCAGTTGATGGACCATGGCGAGAAAATGCCGCGCCATGGCGAGGCTCAGGAAGGAGCCAAGCTCCTGGGCGCGCGTGACGCCTGCCTGCGCCTCGGCCAGTGCCTCGTCAGGCCGTCCCAGCCACCACAGCACCCATGCGCTCATTGCCCGCGCGAAGATCCCCTGGTCGTGCCCGAGCCCGAAGGTGACCAACTGAAAGTCGCCGTCTCGGTAGGACGCGATGGAGGCCTCGAGGTGTCGAAGCGCCTCTCCGCCATGGCCGCGGTAGAAGAGAGCGAGGCCCATGGTTCCGTGCCCTCTGACACTCGCGACCCGGGAGCCCACCTGTTCGGCGATATCGAGCTGCCTCTGCGCTAGTGCGATCGCAGCAGCGAGGTCTGCGTTATCCGCCTCGTGCACTGCAAGCCCGTTGAGTGCCGCGGTCAGCTCGTCGGCGTCTCCCACCTCCTCGGCCAGCTCGATCGCCCGGATCCAGACCGGCCGAAGGCTCTCCGCCCCATAGCCGACCAGGCCCATGAGGGCGTTCCCGAGCAGAATCTGGAGCCACATCTCCAGGCGGCTGCACTCGCGGCTCGGCTCTGCATCTCGTAGTAGTTCGATGCCGCGGCGATAATGCGCCGTTGCCTCCTCCAATGCAGCCGCCCGCGCCGCTTGGCTGCCGGCCCGCTCGAAGCAGCCGGCTGCATCCTGCGACGCCCCGCCGTTGGCGAGGTGGTGGCCCAGCAATTCGGGATCCCTCGCGACATGTTCGGGGAAGCGCTCTTCGAGAAGCCGCGCCACTTTCAGGTGAAGCGCCACGCGGTCGCGCTTCAAGAGGGACTCATAGGCGGCGTCTTGGATAAGTGCGTGCCGAAACTCGTACCTCAGGCCATCGGGCGAGGTATGGCTCGAGATGATCCCCGCAGCCGTCAACTTTCGGAGAGCATCGGCGACGGAGTCAGCCGAGGTGTCCGCCACGCGCTGAATCAGCTGCTCGGTGAAGCTTCGACCGACGACGGAGGCGATCTGTGCCATCTCCAAGGCCCCGCCCAGTCCATCGAGTCGTGCTTGCAGGGAGCTCTGTAACGAGCTTGGGAGACCGTTGCCGTTGGCGTCCTGCGTGACCGCTGCCAACAGCTCCTCGATGAACAGTGGCACGCCGTCCGAGCGCTCTGCGACGCGGTCGGCGATCTCCGGCTTGATGGAGCGTCGGGCGGCGAGTCGCCGGGCGAGCGATCTCGCGTCGGAGGCATCGAGGCGGTCAAGGACCATCTCGCTGCGCGGCGTGAACCCGAGGTCGCAGTCCGGACGCTTCGTCAGCACTATCAGCACTGGAGCGGTGACGAGCCGATCCTGGAGAACCCGCAGAACCTCGAGAGTCGAGGGGTCGCTCCACTGAAGATCTTCTCCAGCCAGCACTATGGGCGTCTCGCGGGCGAGGGCGAGAAGCCATGCGTGTAGCGCCCCCATGAGGTCATGCCTGAACTTCTCGGGGGGCGGGAGGTCGGGCGTAGGCAGACCGAGTAGGGCCGCGATCAGGTGCCCCGCTTCCCCCAGCGCCTCAGGCATGACGTCGCGAAGCCTGCGTCGCTGCTCGTCCGGGTCGCTGTCGACGGGTATGCCTGTTGTTCGCCGGACCATGTCGGCGATCGGACGGAAGGCCGTGTTGACGGCAAGCTGGGTGCAGCGCAGCTCCAGCCAGCGGAGTTCATCGCTCTCGACCTGCTCTCTCAGGGTGGCGAGCAGACGCGACTTGCCGACGCCGGGCTCACCGCTCATCACCACTGTGCGACCGATCCCCTGCTTGGCTCCATTCCAGGCAACCAGCAGCTGATCGAGCTCGCGGTCGCGGCCGACGAGTGGCGCCGCAAAGGCTGCCTCAAGTACTGGGCCCTCATTCGAACCACGAGACCGGTCAGCCCGAAAGACACCTAGCGGTTCGTCCACTCCCTTCAGCGCGGGCTCCCCCAGGTACTCCGTGTGGAACTCCGCCCCGGCAATCGAGTGCGCGGCGGAGCTCATTGCCACAGTGCCCGGCTCGGCGAAGGCCCCGAGGCGAGCGGCTACGTGCAGGGTTTCGCCAAACGCCGGAGTGTCGGAACGATCGGTCCGCAGAATCACTGGACCGACATGGACTCCCACACGCGCGGCAAGGGGCGTCGCCTGGCGAGGCGTCATCGTTGCGTTGAGCTCATCGAGCCGCGCGAGGATGTTCAGGCCGGCGTGGACGGCGAGCGCGGTGTCGTCCTCGTGCGCCACGGGCCATCCGAACCAGGCCAGGAGGCCGTCCCCTGAGTAGACGCCGACCGTTCCGCCTAGCGCCTCCAGCTCTGCTGTGGCAAGCCTTTGCACGGCCAACATGAGTTCGCTGAAGTCATCGATATCCATCCGATGTGCCAGCGGCGTGGAATCCACCAGGTCGAAGACGAGCACGGCGAGTTGCCGGCGCTGGCCTTCAGCAGCGTGGCTTCGAGGGGGGGCTTGGGTGTCTTCATCGGCTTCAGGTATCGCGCGTTCGAGGCCCGGCCGATGCTCGACGTCGGCCCGCCCGGTCGTCACGGAACCTTCTGCCGCGACACCGGGCGGCGCGCGCCCGTCGAAGGGAGCGAGCTCATGACGCAGGATGGCCTCATGCAGGCTGTTGAGGCTCGGGCCTGGCTCCACGCCGATCTCTTCGATGAGCCTGGAGCGCGTCTTCCGGTAGGCCTCGAGGGCTGCGCTCTGTCTTTCGCAGCGGTAGAGCGCGACCATCAGCTGGCCGGTGAACACCTCTCGTGTGGGGTAGGCCGCGACCAGCCGCTGTAGCTCCCCCACGAGAGCGGCGTCGCGTCCGGCAGCCAGGTCGGCCTCAACGCGCGCCTCGAGAGCGGCCAGTCTCTGATCCTCCAACAGCGCAACTTCCGCTGATACGGACGGGTCGAAAGCGAGATCGGCAAGCGCCTCGCCCTGCCACATCTCGAGCGCCTTCCGGAGAGAGGCGGCGGCCTTCGTGGGCTTACCCTCGGTTAGCTGGCGCCTGCCTTCTTCGGCCAAGGTCTCGAAGCGGTCGCGGTCGAGTTCGCCGGGCTGTACCCGTAACCGATAGCCCGCGGGCGTCGTCGCCAAGATCGCCGGATCGCGAAGGGCGTTCCGGAGCCGAGAAATGTGTACCTGCACGGCCTTGACTCCCGTTGGCGGCGCGTCATCGCCCCAGAGTGCCTGAACGAGAACGTCGACCCTCACCGGGCGGTTGGCTCGCAACAACAGAACGGCCAAGACCGCCCGCCGCTTAGGTCCACCCAACGCCACCGAGCCACGCTCGTCACGCACCTCGAGCGGCCCCAGAATGCGGAAGTCCATAGGGCTCTTGGAGCACCGTACTGCGTTCCCGCTGCCAGCGAAAGGCGGGCGGTGCCGTGACCGCCTCCGCAGCAGGCGAGGTACCAAGGGAGGTGCCAAACCGAGCGAAACTCACCTCAGCCGGTGGCCGAGGTCGCCGGGTACCAACCGGGTATATCCAAACGTCGCCCAACCTACACCGAGGCGCGCAAGCAACACGGCGAGAGCGAGCTGCTCGACGAGGTCGTCTCGACCAAGCCCAAGGTCGATCGCACGCGCCACGCCTCCTTCGAGGAGCTCAAGCAGCACGGGCTCCAGAAACTGGGTGACGCCGTGGCTGTGCTGGAGGCAACGGCCAACCCCGAGGAGGTTGACGACTACAGGCGCTTCGTACTCACCCTCGCCGAGCGCGTCGCTACCGCTCACCGCGAGGGCGGTCAACAGGTGAGCGATGCCGAACGCGCGGCGATCGAGGAAATCGCCGCGGCTCTCGGCACCCCCGGCCCAGAGCCAGCCGCATGAAGAAGGCGGCCAGATCCTGCCAGTTACGAGGAACCGTCTCCGTCACGCCTACACGGTTTCTGGTATCACGGTCCGTGAGGCGAGTCAGGAGCAGAGGACATGGAGTTCAAGGCCGGAGATCGCGTGCAGGTTGAGACCGAGTCGACCGAGCGGCCGCCTCGGACCGGTGTCATAGACGAGGTGGTGCACGGGGCGCCTTCCCCTCGCTATCGCATCAGCTGGGACGACGGGCACGAGAGCATCTACACACCTGCGGCGGGCGCGCTGGGGCCTGCCGAGCCAGCCAAGCGGGCGTAGCGGCGCTCGGGCGAACCAACAGCTGTGGGTTGGCTGGGCCCCCCGGCTTGGCCTCCCGACCGGTCGTCAGGGGTCAGCGCACCGCGCGGGGGCAGGCCGCGGAGACGGGCGAGTCCAGCCAGGGCCGCCGGCCGGCCCCGGACGGATAGCGAGCCCTCGCGGGTTGAGGGCACGTTTCGCTGCGCCACCATCAGCCGCCGGCATCCTCTGAGCGGCTCGTGGCGTCGCCGGCGCTGTAGGAGTGGGCGCCGGTGCCGGCCAGCTTGCCGCCGTCGACGATCAGGTACTCGTCCGGGATCGGGCGGCCGTCGAACCAGCACTCGAGGATCTCGCGGGGTCCCAATGCGTCGAGTGCCGCTGGGCGTGGCTGGCGGTAGATTGCGCTTGTGGCGCTTCGCGCTGGCACGCACAACGTCGGCCCTGATGACGGGACGATGCAGGTGCGCACTTATCGAGAGGGCGTGGCGCAGAAGGTTGGCCATGACCTGATCATCGATGTCGGGCAGTGGGAGGCGACGGCGGAGGTGGGCGAGGACGGCTCCCTGTCGGCTGTCCAACTCGAGGCCGATGCGCGGTCGCTGCAGGTGCGGGAGGGGCTCGCGGGGTCAAGCCATTGAGCGATAAGGATCGTGCGGATATACGCAAGACCATCGAGCAGAAGATCTTGCGGGGAGAGCCGATCGTCTTTCGGTCGAGTGCGGTCGAGTCCGCTGACGGTCGGATGGTCATCAGTGGCGATCTCGAGCTTGCCGGCACAACGCGGCCGGCGAGGTTCGAGCTCGATGCGGCGGCGGACGATCGGGTCAGCGGGACGCTGACCGTGACTCAGAGCGAATGGGGGATCAAGCCCTACCGGGGCCTTATGGGCGCGCTGAAGGTGCGC